>JBBRPQ010000022.1:0-73388 GCA_038227825.1 Chthoniobacterales bacterium | reverse complement strand
GATCTGCTCGTGCCGCAGGATGCCGAGGCAGAACACATTCACGAGCGGGTTGCCGTTGTAGCTGTCGTCGAAATACACCTCGCCGCCGATGGTCGGCACGCCGATGCAATTCCCGTAGTGCGCGATGCCGCTCACGACGCCCGCGAAGCGCGAGCGGTTCCACTTGTGCTGCGCCGTGTCGCCGTGAATCGGCCCGAAGCGCAGCGAGTCCAGCGAGAACACCGGCCGCGCCCCCATCGTGAAAATATCGCGGATAATCCCGCCCACGCCCGTCGCCGCGCCCTGGAACGGCTCGATGGCGCTCGGGTGATTGTGCGACTCCATCTTGAACGCCACCGCCCACCCGTCGCCGATGTCAATCACGCCCGCATTTTCCTCCCCCGCCTTCACCAGCACGAGCGGCCCCGTCGTCGGGAATTTCCGCAGCTCGCGCTTCGTGTTCTTGTAAGAGCAGTGCTCGCTCCACATCACGGAAAAGACGCCCAGCTCCGTGATGTTCGGATCGCGCCCGAGGATGCCCTGGATGCGGGCATACTCCTCGTCGGTGAGGCCGTGCTTTGCGATGATTTCCTTGGTGATGACGGGTTCAGACATGTGGCGAAAGGCGCGCACCATTTTGGAAATGCGGCGCACATGCAAGGCGGACGTGTGGTGCATGTGCATGAAAATCACCACAGACGGTCTCCCGCGGATCGCTTTTTCCGCAAATCGGATGGAATGCGGCTACCACCGAACTACCTGCGGCACCTTCGCTATTATTCCGCCTTGAACAGGGCTTTGATCTGGCCTTGCCGCACGGTGGAGAGATGCTCCTCCCTAAGCAGGGAGAGCAGCTCCTGCTGGTCGGCATGCACCGGGGTGTAATAGGTGGTCAGAAATCGTTTCGCGCTCGTGCTTGCCCGCTTGTTGAGCCTTTGCAACTTCGTTTGGAAATTGTAGCTCGCGATCTTCTCGGCGTTCTTTTTTAGCGCCGCCTCATACTCGGCGCGGGCGCGAGGATCCGTAATCGCTTCCGGGCTGACGCCGGGCGGCGGCTGAATGCGTCCGCTGGGAGGCGGAACCACCTTCGTCTCAGGCACGTCCTCAGGGTCGAACTTGGGATCCAGATGCTCGTCAATCGCGGCCAGTATTTTCAGCCACATCCGAGCTGCGGCACGACGGGCGGCAAGCCGCTCTTTCGTGTCGCCGAGCCCCATCAGGTTGACACCTTCCATCTGCTCCACGGCGCCGAAAAAGGAATCAATGGACTTGCTCTTTTCAAACGCCGCCAAAATGCGGCCAGCCTGTTCAACTTGGGATGACATAGGATTGGTGGCGGAAGTTTGCTCCCAGGCTAATAAGTGGAAGTGGCGCTGTTGACTGTCGTGGCACCCGCTGCGCCGGCCTTGGTAATCGTCAACGCCTGATCGCCGCTCGCCGCAGCGGCAAGGGTGACCACCTGCGTGGCGATCGCAAACTGCTTCGGCGGGCTCGCCGTGCCGCCCATAGCAGCCGCGCTTACCTGATATTTCCACGGGATGGGCCAGCTCGCACTGCCGGCCGCAAAAGGAGCCGGGTCGCCATGGTCGCCAGAATACAGATTGTCCACGGCATTCGTCTTAGTGCCTTGGCCAGCGATCACCTTGTCGGAACAACCCAATGCCGAAGCGTTCGGATGATGCCCACGCCAGGTGGGATTGTTGGGATACAGGGCATACACGCCCGTATTTGTGGAGAAAACCTCGTCTTCCAACCATTCCACGTTATAGAAGCTGACCGTGTCCGGCATAAGATAGGGAACCGTCTGGATTCCCACATCCGGCCTTGCCTGGGTATGCTTGATGCCACCGCCGGGCTTGCGAAGCTGAACCACTGCATTGGGCTCGACGATGGTGAAAGTGATCGTGGCAGAGCATCCTGCTGAGTCCCTTGCCGTGACCGTCACTCCCCCCCCAATCGGCGGCGCGGTGAAGCGCGCAGAACTCCCCATCGAAACCAAGCGGCCATCCGTGGCGTTCCATGTGGCGGCGCCCAGCGAATAAGTCAGATCCACTTCCTCTCCAACGCCGAGCAGCAGTCTGGTCTGACTCAGCAGAGCCGCAGTGGAGACCGTCTGGGAAGTGATCGTCGCCGTTGCGCAGGGACACGGAGCCGTGGAAGCACCGCACGCACCTCCCGTTCCGCCTGCACCGGCTGCGCCTCCCGCCCCTCCTGCGCCGGCAGGACCCGCGCCTCCCGGACCCGTGGTCGTGACCGAAGCCGGAGCATGAGGCACGTAAGGGGCCGGGGGCTGTGGTCTGGAAGAACAATTGGACATGGCTTCCTCAGGCAGTGGTTTGTGGCGGGACGGCGCGTCCGAGTTGCTGCTTCAGGTAAGCGTTCAATCGGCCCAGCATCGTCGGCAATTCGTGCCCCGACTCCATCCCTGCAGGCTCCCTGAGCACTTGGTTCATGCGGGCAAAAAGCGGGTCCTCAAAAACCCGGTGCCCGAAGGCAAACATGAGCGCACCCGCGAACATCACACCTTCAGGCGAGTTTACCCCCAGCCTTTTTGCCTCAGGAACGGTTCGCCCCCAAAGTTCCCTCACGACATTCTCACCCAAAAAATCATACTTCTGCGGGTGCAACCAGCGCAGGAACATCTCCGGCTTGGCGGCGTGTTCCGCTGCCGCCGCACGGGCACCAGCCATGTCCAATTGCGAGGTCCGCACCAAGAGTTCCCTCCCCCATTCACCATCCGCACCATAGACGCGATCCAGATAGGAAATGACATGCCACCGCAGGCGCTCTGTTCGGTCGAGTTCAGGCATATCCTGACCATTGGCAAATATGGTACGAAACCAGCGAAATTGCGGATCGTCCCAAAAATAGGATCCCATCGCAGCCATCAGTTCCAAGACCAGCATCACAGAGTTCCTGCCAAGGTAGCCGTTCTCCCGAGCAATTTTCAAACCGAGCGCGGACGCTTCCTGCAAGCCCGTCTCACCAGCCGTGGTGGCGCGCGCCGGATCATACTGCCTCAGATGCTCCACCGCTTCGCTGAGGAACGTAGTCTCCGCCGTATGTTCCAGCGTGTCGTATTGCGTTTTGCGGATGACCAGCATGGCAGAAATGTTCCGTCAGGACTCTGAAGATGAAGCCTTACGTTTGCGATTCATAATTCTTCGCCAATCTGAAGCCAACCCCCGCCATGGCAAGCACTTTCAAAATCACCCACCAGACTGCCAGCCCAAATCCACGAACAGTTTGTTCACCACTCGGCGTTTTGCATCAACGGCTCCGCGTCAGGCAAAGTATTCGAGAAGCGGCTTGCCCTTCATCGAGGAAATTGCAGGGTCGCCCGAGCATGTCAGTGCCTTCCAGATTCGTGACCCCCATCGCCTGACATACAGTATTCACGACATCCGCTGGATCGATCGGACGGTGCTTCGGATACTCGGCGCGCGCATCGGTCTCACCGAATTCTTGGCCGCCTCGGATACCGCCGCCGACCGTGAACACGCTCATGCACGCTGCCCAATGATCGCGTCCATCTCCGATATTCCAACCGAACGGGCATCTTCCACTTTCGGCATGCGGATGTGATTCATTCTCGCGTTTCCCGCGGTGTCGCCGGAGCATTCGCGTGCATGTCTCACAGAAAGCCTGGCACGATGTCTCTTTTCACAGCGACGTGCCTTGTCGTCTCGAATATGGTCGGGACCGGCGTCTTCACGAGCCTCGGCTTTCAACTCGCCGGGGGGCTCACCCCATTCGCGATCATCGTGCTGTGGATCGTCGGCGGTGTGTGCGCATTTTGCGGTGGTGTCGCCTATGCGGAGCTCGCGGCCGCGCTTCCGCGAAGCGGTGGCGAATACCACTATCTCGCGCGCATTTTTCATCCTTCGGTGGGATTTCTTGCCGGCTGGGTGTCGATCACAGCGGGTTTTGCGGCACCGGTCGCGGCAGGTGCGATTGCTTTTGCGAAGTACCTCCACAGTATCGATCCCGGGCTTCCTGAAAAGTGGATCGCTTTCGGGGGACTTCTCCTGATTACGGCAGTCATGCTCGTGAGCCCGAAGCTCCGGCGATGGTTCCAGAATGTGTCGAGTTCGCTCACTTTTTTCGCGATCCTTGCGTTCCTCGTCGTCGGATTTCTTGCTCCCGCAGGCGGGAGTTCGCTCGCTCCACAGGCTGGCGATATGCAGAAAGTGTTCAGCGGCGGTTTTGCCACGAGCCTCATTTATGTGATGTTTGCCTACGCAGGCTGGAATGCCTCGACCTACGTCGCCGGCGAAGTGCGCGATCCCTCGCGCAATGTCCCGCTCTCCATGGCGCTCGGCACAGTGGTCGTCGCAATCATCTACCTCTCGCTGAATGCAATTTTCCTCCGGGTCGCACCCGCCTCCGAACTGAAGGGCCAGGTCGAGGTGGGTCTCATCGCTGGGACGCACATCTTCGGCGCAGCCGGCGGAAAATGGATGGCGCTCATCATTGCCGCCGGGCTGCTCGCTCATATCGGCGCGATGCAATGGATCGGCCCGCGCGTCACCGCCACGATGGGCGAGGACATCCGCGTGATGCGTCCATTCGCGCAGGTGAATGCCGCCGGCATCCCGATCTATGCCACGCTCGCGCAGACTGCCATCGCTGCGTACTTGCTGAAAAATGGCACCTTCGACGCGGTGCTCACCTATGTGCAGTTCACGATCACACTTTGCTCCGCACTCGTGGTGATTGGCGTTTTTGTGCTGCGCATCCGGGAACCCGATTTGCCACGGCCAGTCCGCGCATGGGGCCACCCTTTCACCTCCGGCATTTTCCTCGCGGTGAACGGCTGGATGCTCTGGAACGTCCTGCAGGACAAACCCCGGGAATCGCTCGCGGGCTTCGCCACGATCCTCGCAGGCCTCATCGTGTTTTATTTCTCGGAGCGACGCGGATCGAAGCCGGCGGCGTGAGGCTCTGCCGGCCACGCTTGGCGCTTGAAAAGTGAGGTTCCGCAAGACAACCGTTCCCGGCGTATGCGCAACTCCACAAACGCGGGCCCTGCATCATCACGCAAGCGCTGTCCCCTCGGAAGCATCACCTTATTGTTCTCGTGCCTCACCCTCACCGGCCTCGCAAAGGCAGCGGCCGGGGATGCAGCCATCCCCGCTGCGATCCCGGTGGCAAAGACCGAGCCTGCGCAACCGCACCGTGCGGCAAACGCAAATGAGATTGCTCGATGGCTCGCGGGGCTGCCCACCGAAAATGGAGCGCTGCAAAGCTTCGCCCTCGTCCCTGCATGGAACCATCACGCAAAGGAACTCACCTCCGCGTGGGACGGCAGCGAGCGCAGTCGCGTCGCAAAAGTACGTGCATGGGCACCCGATGCATTGGGCGCAATCAGCGCATCCGACTCGCCGGTGTTCTACTTTTTCAGCGGTGCGGACTTCCTGTATCCGCATGCGCTTTTTCCAAATGCGAAGACCTACGTGCTGTGCGCACGCGAGCCCGTCGGCAACCAGCCGGACCCGACGCACATCGCGCCCGGCGAACTCTCCGGGGCACTCGCAGGCTTTCGCAAATCGATCGATGCGCTGCTGGGCTTCAGCTTTTTCATCACCAAGGATCTCCGCAAGGAAGTCGAGCAGCGCAACATTCCCGGAATCCTGCCAGTGCTCGAACTGTTGCTCGCGCGGGAAGGTGCGGTGGTGAATGAGGTGGAGCTCGTGCACTGCAACGATGCAGGAGAGCTGAACGCGGGGCTCAAGGAAAAGGGCGGCTCGGCCGGTGTGCGCATCAAGTTCCGCACCGAGGGAAAGCCGGAGCAAACACTCTATTATTTCTACGGCGACATCTCGAACGACGGGCTGAAGACACACGGCGGCGTGCTGAAATTCTGCGAGACGCTCGGCCAGGGCCGCAGCCTGCTGAAGGCCGCAAGCTACCTCCCGCATGAGAATGCGTTTTCACGGATCAACGAGTGGATTCTCTCGAACAGCAGCGCCATCGTGCAGGATCCAAGCGGCATTCCGGTGCATGGATTTCCGAAGGACAAGTGGACGCTCCGCTTCTGGGGCAGCAATACGACGCCCATCAGGAGCTTTGCAAAATACTCCGAGGCCGCGCTGCATCAGGCAGTGGCTGCAGCGCCTGCGGAGAAGATTCCGTTCGGCTTCGGATATCAGCACGAGTCATCCAATTCGCTGCTGATTCTCGCTGAGCGCAAGAAGGCTGAGTGAAGCTCACGCATAAAAATTCCCTCGTAGCCACCAGGCAGTCGCATCCGAGCATTAACACTCCATACGGTCATTTTTCCCCGGCCAAGGATCTCGGAATTGCGTAGCATCACTGACTTGAAACCACTTTTGAACATGTCCCGGATCGCACTCTCCCTCACCTTCGCACTTTGCCTCACTGCGAAAGCGGCTGCTCAGAATTCCACCTCTCCAGACACTGACGCCTCATCTGCGAGCGTCCCTGCACAGCAACCGGCTGATGACGACATCGCGCGCTGGCTTTCAGGCCTTCCACAGAATGGATCACTGAGAGCATTCAATCTTGTGCCAGCCTGGAAGGAGCACGCGGCCGAACTCGACAAGGCGTGGGCGGAAAGCGAACGCGAACGCCTCGTGAAAGTGCGTGGATGGGCACCCGCCGCTCTCGGAGAAACCTGCACGGGCATCTCGCCGGTCTTCTACTTTTTCAGCGGTGCGGATTTCCTCTACCCGCACGCGCTTTTCCCGAATGCAAAGACGTACGTGATGTGCGCCCGCGAGCCCGTCGGGAGCCAGCCGGATCCCACCCGCATCGCTGCGGACGAACTGCCTGTTGCACTGACAACATTCCGCAAATCGCTCAGTACACTGCTGGACTTCAGCTATTTCATCACCACGGATCTCCGCCGTGACATAGACCAGCGCGCGATTCCGGGAATCCTTCCCGTACTGGAACTCATCCTCGCACGCCAGGGACATCGCGTGATCGAAGTGCTGCCAGTGCGATGCGATGCGCGCGGCACCATCTCCATCGACCCAAAGGTGAAAGGCGGCTCCCCCGGCGCGCGCATCCGCTTCAAGCGCGGCGAACAGCCCGAACAGACGCTCTACTATTTCTACGGCGACATCTCGAATTCAGGACTGAAGACGCATGGCGGCGTGCTCAATTTCTGCGAGTCGCTCGGACGCGGACGTGCACTGTTGAAAGCCGCGAGCTACCTCCCGCATGAGGGCGGATTCTCGCGCATCGACGAGTGGTTGCTAAACCACTGCGACGCCATCGTGCAGGACGCGAGCGGCATCCCTGTCCGCCAGTTTCCGTCAGCCAAATGGACGCTGAGGTTCTGGGGTCGCAATCCGGAGCCGATCGAACTTTTTGCAAAATACGGCCAGCAGGAATTGCGTGATGCGCTGGCCGCGGAACCCGGGCTGAAGATCCCGTTCGGCTTCGGGTATCAATACGAGGCGGAGAAATCACTGCTCATTCTCGCGGAACGCAAGGCGGGAAACTGATGCGCGGTTGACGCCGCATTGCGCGCTCCCTACACCGCGCGCACGATGATGGATAGTAAACCGAGCATTCGCTGGAGGCCGGGCATCGCGATTGCGATCCTCGGTGCTTCCGTATTTTTAGCCGTGAGCGTCCTCGACGTGTGGCCGTACGAGCAGGCACGCACGCTCGCGAAACTCGCGACGCTCCTCGCCACTGTGCTACTGCTGCTCGTGTGGTGGCTGTTTTTCTCCAGTGCACCATGGAGGCTGCGACTCGCGCCGCTTGTACTATGCGCGCTGGTTCCCGTGTTTTTCCGGCATCGTGGGATGACGGGGGACTTCGTGCCGCTCTTCGAGTTTCGCTTTGCAAAAAACGGGGTAGCCGCCGTCGTCGGTGGCAAATCCACGGTGGCGCAGCGCGCGGATTTCCCGCAGCTCTTCGGGCCAAATCGCGACGGGCGACTCGCCGGGCCGGCGCTCGATCCGGATTGGCAAAATCATCCGCCACAAGTGCTCTGGCGCGTGCCCGTGGGCGCGGCATGGTCGGGCTTTGCGATCGTGGGCGAGCGCGCGCTCACGATGGAGCAGCAGGGCGAGGAGGAACTCGTGACATGTCGTGACATTTCCACCGGCAAGCTGATCTGGAGCGCGAGCAACGCCGGGCACTACGTCACCAGCATCGCCGGCGAAGGCCCGCGCACCACGCCGACTGTGCAAGGCAATCGCGTATTCACTCTCGGCGCGACAGGCACGCTGCGCTGCCTCGAACTCGAAACTGGCAAGCCCGTCTGGACTCGCGAACTGACAAAGGATGCCGACATTCAAACCACGCCTGCTGCCGGAGAAAAGCCTCCGGAGCACAAGAGCGGCGAGGACTCGGGGTTTGCAGAAGGCATCGGCAAACTTCCGACTTGGGGCTACGCCTCGTCCCCTCTTTTGCACGATGGAAAAGTGATCGTCAGCGCGGGCGGAAAGGACGGCAAATCGCTGCTCGCCTACGACGCTGCGACCGGCGCTCCCGCGTGGCATGGCGGCATACGCCCGATCAACTACAGCTCGCCATTTTTCTGCACGCTCGCCGGCAGGCCGCAGATTGTGATGTTCAACACCGGCGCTCTCACCGCGCACGATCCGGCGACAGGCGAAGTACTGTGGGAACATCCGTGGGGAAAAGGGATGCCGCACGTCGCGCGCCCGATTCCTGTTGGCGCGAACCGCCTCTTTCTATCCAGCGGCTACGGCGTCGGCGGCGCGCTGATCGAGATCGCACCGGGCGCGGATGGCAAACTCGCCGCGATCGAGATCTGGAAGGCAATCAAGTTCCAGGCGAAATTCTCGAACCCCATCGAGCGCGGTGGCTTCGTGTATGGCGTGAGCGACGGCATCTTCGCGTGCCTCGATCTCGCGGACGGCAAAGTGCGTTGGAAGGACGGTCGCTACGGCCACGGCCAAAGCTTGCTCGTCGGCGAACACTATCTGCAAATGACCGAGCGCCCCGGCGAGATCGTGCTTCTCCGCCCCACGCCCGAGGGCGCGAACGAACTCGGACGCATCCGCATCTTCGAGGACAAGACTTGGAACCCGATCGCACTCAGCGGCGACCTCCTACTTGTGCGCAACGACCGCGAGGCTGCCTGCATCCGCCTGCCGCTCGCGAAACCGTCACCGTAGCGGACTTGCCGCGCACGCGCGTCTCCGCCAGTCTTCCCGCCCTTTCCCATGAAAACACGAATCACCCCTGCTCTCGCAGCATTCCTCGGTCTCTCCCTCACGGCATTCGCCGACGTCAAACTTCCCGCGCTCATCAGCGACAACATGGTGCTGCTTCAAGACGCAAAGGCGAACGTCTGGGGCACGGCGGACGCGGGTGAGAAAGTGACCGTGACGCTCGATGGAAAATCCGTGAGCACCGCCGCGAATCAGGATGGCAAATGGAGTGTGAAGCTCGAAGGCCTCAAGCCGGGCTCCGGCAAGGAGATGACCATCGCGGGCAAGAACACGATCACAGTCGAGAACATCGCCGTCGGCGAGGTATGGGTCGCGAGCGGTCAGTCGAACATGGAATTCGGACTGAAGGGCGCGAACAACTCCGAGCGGGAAATCGCGGACGCGAAATTCCCGGACATCCGCGTCTTCACTGTGGCAAAGAAAGGCAGCGAGTTGCCGCTCGACGACTGCACGGGCAAGTGGGAAGTCGCAACGCCGGAGACCGCGGGGCACTTCAGCGCGGTCGGATATTTTTTCTGCCGCGCGCTGCATCAGAAACTCAAGCTGCCCGTCGGCCTCATCCACACCTCGTGGGGCGGCACGCCGGTGGAGACTTGGATTCCCGAGAGCGGGGTGAAGTCGAACGCGAAATTTGGCGAGCACTGGAAGAAGAAGCTCGCCGCGTATCCCGCCGCGAAAGAGGTCTTCGACAAGCAGATGACTGCATTCAAGGAGGCTGCTGAAAAAGCAAAGGCAGACGGCAAGCCCGCACCGCGCCCGCCGCGTGCGCCGGACGGCCCCGAGGCGCTCAACGCTGCACCGAGCGGACTTTTCAACGGCATGATCGCGCCGGTCGCGCCGTACACGATCCGTGGCGCGCTCTGGTATCAGGGCGAGAGCAATGCCGGGCCGAACAACCGCGGCAACATGGATCTCTACGGCCAGCTTTTCCCGACGATGATCCTCTCGTGGCGCTACGAATTCTCCAAGGCGCAGAACGTGCCGCGCGATGACGCGGAGTTCCCGTTCCTCTTTGTGCAGCTCGCCAATTATTTCCCCCGCCGCGAGCAACCCGCCGACAGCAACTGGGCGCAAATCCGCGAGGCACAGACGGGCACACTCGAAATCCCGCGCACGGGGATGGCGCTCGCCATTGATGTCGGCGAGGCCGCCGACATTCACCCGAAGAACAAGCAGGAGGTCGGCCGCCGCCTCGCGCTCAGCGCACTCGCGCAGGTGTATTTTCAGGAGATGGAATACAGCGGCCCGATGTACGGCGGCATGCAGATCGAGGACGGCAAGGTGCGCCTCAATATGAGCAACGCGCAGGATCTGAAGACGACGGATGGCGGGCCGATCAAGGGCTTTGCACTCGCGGGCGCGGACAAGAAATTCCACTGGGCGAAGGCGGAGATCGATCACGACCACATCGTCGTCTCCTGCGCCGAGGTGCCCGAGCCCGTAGCCATTCGTTACGGCTGGGCGGACAACCCCGACCTCAATCTCGTCAACGGTGCAGGCCTGCCTGCGAGTCCATTCCGCAGCGACAAGTGGAAGCAGGAACCGCCGACGGGTTCGGCAGGAAACTGACTCATGGAGTTCCCGCCGCTCGATTTTTCCAAAATCCGCACCTACCCGGTCGCCGACCGTGCGAACAAGGTCGCCGTAGAGGCGTTTGCGAAGCCGCACACCGCAGGTGGCAGCTTCACGTCGTTCCTCGATTCGCTGCCGGATTTTCTCGCCGTGCAGGATCTGCGGCTCGTGGTCAGCGCCATTGCTGCGGCGGTGAAAAACAAGCGCCCGGTGCTGCTCATGATGGGCGCACACTCGATCAAAGTCGGGCTGAATCCGATCATCGTGGACGCGATGCGGCGCGGCTTTGTGAACGCTGTCGCGTTCAATGGCGCGGGTGCGATCCACGACTTCGAGCTGTGCTATCAGGGCGAGACGAGCGAGGACGTGCAGCGCGGATTGAACGACGGCAGCTTCGGCATGGTGGACGAGACCGGCCGCATGATGAATGCCGCGCTCGCTGACGGCGTCGCGCGAGGACTCGGTGCAGGTCGCGCGCTCGGAGAAAAGGCGCTCACCTTTCCAAACAGGCACCTCTCCATCATGGCCACCGGCGCGGAGCTCGGCACGCCCGTGACTGCACACATCGGCATCGGCACGGACATCATCCATCAGCACCCGACGACGAGCGGTGCCGTGCTCGGCGAGGCAAGCTATCGCGACTTCAAGACCTTCGCCGCCGTATGCGCGCAGCTCGAAGGCGGCGTGGTGCTGAATGTCGGCAGCGCCGTGATCATGCCGGAAGTTTTCCTGAAGGCGCTCACCGTCGCGCGAAATCTCGGCAACAAAGTCGAGAAATTCACCACCGCGACCCTCGACATGACGCGCCACTACCGACCGTCCGAAAACGTCCAGCGCCGCCCCACCGCACTCGGTGGCCGCGGCGTGTACATCGTCGGCCATCATGAGATCAACCTGCCGCTGCTCTTCGCCGCAGTCGGCGAAGCCCTCTCCAAATGAACCGCCCACGCGTCGCCTCCGTCCTCGATCCATCCAAGCGCATCCTCGTCGTCGGGGAAATGATGCTCGATGAATTCATCTGGGGAAAAGTGAGCCGGATCTCGCCCGAGGCTCCGGTGCCCGTCGTGGATGTCGTGCGGGAAACTTTCAACGCCGGCGGTGCTGCGAATGTCGCACGCAACCTCCGCGAGTTTGCCGACCATGTGCATCTCATCAGCCTCGCAGGCACCGGACACGATGCCACCGTGCTCCGCGAAATACTCGAGACACGCGGCGTGGCACTCGATGGCGTGATATTCGACGCCGCCTACACGACCATCCGCAAGACACGCATCGTCGCGCGCAACCAGCAGGTCGTCCGCGTGGACCGTGAGCGGCGGCGCGGCTTCACCGATGCCCAGCGCACACAGGTACTCGCAAATTTCGAGAAGCTGCTGCCTTCGCTCGATGCGATCATTTTGGAAGACTACGACAAGGGCCTGCTCGACCAGTCGCTCGTGGACGCGCTCGTAAAAGCCGCGCGCGCCGCGGGCAAGATCGTCAACGTGGACCCGAAGCCGTCGAACCCCATCCGCTGGCACGACGTGACGTGCGTGACGCCGAATCGCGGCGAGGCATTCCGCTGCGCTGGGCGCAAGGAAAGCGACCCCGCCGACAACGTCCGGGAAGACACCGCGCTGCTCGAAGTCGGCGCGATCCTTTTGGAAAAATGGCGCTGCGACCACCTGCTCATCACGCTCAGCGAGCACGGCATGATCCTCTTCGAGTCCGGCCAGCCGCCGCACCATATCCCCACACGCGCGCAGGAGGTCATTGATGTGAGCGGCGCGGGTGACACCGCCATCGCGGTCTTCACCGCCTCGCTCGCGGGTGGCGCGACCCCGCGCGAAGCCGCAGAGATTGCAAACCACGCCAGCGGCATCGTCGTCGCGAAGACGGGCACCGCCGTCACTTCGCGCGAAGAGCTGCTCGCGAGCTTCGCGGAGTAGCGCGAGGACCAGGGGTGCCCTCGCCCCGCGGTTAAAAACGGGGCGAGGGCGCCCCTTCTCCTTGAAGAAACGGCCACCTCATTTCTTGTGTCGATCTAGCTCGCGAACTGCATCTCCGCCAGGCGGCGATACGTGCCGCCTTCGCGAGCGATGAGTTCGTCGTGCGTGCCGGATTCGGTGACGCGGCCGGCTTCGAGGACGCAGATGCGGTCGCACTGGCGCACGGTGGCGAGACGGTGCGCGATGATGAATGCGGTGCGGCCTGCGAGCAGGGTCTCAAGCGCGTCCTGAATCAATTTTTCGCTGCCGCTGTCGAGGGAGCTGGTGGCCTCGTCGAGGAGAAGGATATCGGGATTCCGGATGAAGGCGCGTGCGATGGCGACGCGCTGGCGCTGGCCACCGGAGAGCTTCACCCCGCGGTCGCCGACGAGCGTCTCGTAGCCTTCGGGAAAACTCTCGATGAATTCCGCGCAGTTCGCACGCGCTGCGGCGTCACGGATTTCGGCATCGGTCGCGCCGGGGCGTCCATAGGCGATGTTCTCGCGGATGGTGCCGCCGAAGAGCAGCACCTCCTGCGGCACGATGGCCATGCGCGCGCGGAGTGCGGCGGTATCGAGAGTGCGAAGGTCCGCCCCGCCGATGAGGATGCGGCCGGTACTGGGTTCGTAAAAGCGGAGCAGCAGCGAGATGATGGTACTTTTTCCCGCGCCGCTCGGGCCGACGAGGGCGATGCGCTCGCCGGGTTTTGCTTCCAACGTGACACCACGAAGCACTGGCAGGTCCGGTCGTGAGGGATAGTGAAAATGGACGTCCTCGATGACGACTGACGACGGGGAATCTTTCGTCCGGGTCAAAGCACTTTCCGCGGACGACTCTCCGCACGGCAATCGGGAAGCGCTCTCGATCGGTTCAGCCAAAAGCTCACGCACGCGCTGGCTTGCGCCGATGCTTTTTTGCACAGTGCCGATGACCTCCGCGATCGACGACACACCACCGCCGATGAATAGCGTGTAGAGCGTGAACTTTGTCAGCTCACCATGCGTGAGCTCCCCCGCCTGCATCAGGTGCGCGCCGTACCACATCACGAGGACGATGGCGCCGAAGATGCCGAGGATGATGAATGCGATGAGTGCCGCGCGATTCCGTGCGCCGCGCAGGATCGTGGCGAGGAAGCCATCCATCGCCGAGGCGTGGCGTGCGCGCTCGAAGGGTTCATTGCCAAATGCCTTCACGCTCGCGATGCCCTGCAGTGTCTCCTCGACGACGGTCGCGGCCTCAGCGAGGCGATCCTGTGCCGCGCGCGAGATTTTCCGCACGCTCCGGCCGAAGATGACCGCGAGCACGATGAACACCGGAAAGGAAAGCAGCATGAGCCCGGCAAGACGCGGCGACGTGAGAAAGATGGCGATGATTCCACCCACGAGCAGCATCCCCTGGCGGATCGACTGAGGGATTGCGCCGCAGAAGAAATCCTCGAGCAGCGTCATGTCACTGCCGAGCCGGCTCGCGAGTTCGCCCACGCGGTGCTCGCCGAAGAATTTCATCGGCAGCGAAATGAGCCGCGCATAAAGGCGCTTGCGCAGCGCGACGACGGTGCGCTGCCCGGCCGTCTGAAACGAGAGCGAGTAGAAAAATGTGAGCACCGCCTGCGCCATGAGGGTGCCGAGCAGCACGAGAGCGACGGTATTGATATCCGGCTGCCACGAGCCATCCGGGAGCACCTTCACGCTCGGCACGGACGCGTCGATGAGCTTCCCCATGAGCAGCGGAAAGAGCAGCCCAAAGACCATCGAGATCGTCTGCGCAAAAACCGCGAGACGAAACCTCCCGCGCCACTCATGCCCCCACGAAAGCATCTCGCGAAAATCCGCGCGCGGTTCGGCTTTGGCTTCGGCTGGCTGTTGCATGGATATTCGTCTGACGGGCTTCCAACGGCCGCGCAGGGTCATCGCTGGCGACGATGCAATGCAAGCGCAACCGGGCGGCGCTCCAAGTCGCCACTCCGCATTGCCCGCTCTCTCACCTCTCGAACGGATTCACGGCGATCAGTTCGCCGCAATACATGCACTTGGTGCGCTGCTTGCCGCGCGGGCGTCCGCATTTTGGACATGGCTGCGGCGGGGTCTTGGCTTTGCGCCCGTCGAGTTTGCCATCCTCCATGTCGATTGTCGTAATTTGGCGCACGATCTCCAAGTCATCGAAGCCGTGCTTTTCTCGAAGAATCCGCCAGAGCGCCTCCGTGATGAAATACAGCCGCTCAATGTCGGCCTTCATCTCCGACATTTCTGCCGAAGGCTCCGCCTTCTGATGATGCAGCGGTGGAACGTCACCGCCTTCTGGATTGCGAAAAACAAACATGCCGGGATTCAAGCGCAGGCTGAATCGGACGCAAGCGTGCTCGGTTTCAGCACTCCGATGAACGGGAGGTTGCGATACTGTTCGCGGTAGTCGAGCCCGTAGCCGACGACAAATTCATCGCCGATGTCGAACCCAACATAGTCCGCGTCGAGTTCCTCCGCGCGCACCTTCTTCTTTCGCAGCAAAACGCAAATGCGGACGCTCTCCGCAGAGGCCTCGTTCTGCAGTCGCCGCCGAATCGCATGAAGCGTGCGACCGGTATCGAGGACGTCATCCAAAATGAGCACGTGCCGCCCGGCCACATCGGGCAGCGATGTCTGATCGAAAGTCACCGTGCCGCTGCTTTCCGTGCCTCCGTGGTAGCTGGACACGCTGATGCAATCCAGCCGCAGAGGCAACTGGATGCGTCGCATGAGGTCGGCCACGAAAAGAATGCTGCCATTCAGCACTGCGATGACGGTCAGTTCCCTCCCGTCGTAATCGGCGCTAATCTGCGCGCCGAGTTCATCGAGCCGGCTGAGGATCGTCTGCTCATGATAAAGAGTTCGTTCGATGTCGTTCAGCATGGTTCCGATTGCTAACCGTATCCGCCACCAATTCCGAGAGCTTTTCCCTGAAAAGGAAACGCGGCCCGTAGCACTGGGCGAGCTTCGGGCCGCGTTTATTTACTAGGGGGAAATTGGATGTATTGAATGAGTAACAACACCTCCGAAAATGCCAAGATAAATTTTTACTAATCCTTCTAACAAAACACGATTTCTGAACGCTCCGAAATCACGACTCACGCCGGATGCTCAGCTTGATCTGCCGCGAGAGAAACCACCGCACCGCGAGCATGTCGCACGTCGCCTTCCACGCCCGGCTGCCGAATCCATATTTGCTCACGCCCGCTGTGCGAGGACGGTGGTTCACGGGAAGCTCGGTGATTTTGAATCCAAGCCCCTTCACGAGCGCCGGGATGAAACGGTGCATCCCGCGGAACAGGAACAGCGCGTCGCGGCACTCGCGACGCATCACTTTCAGCGAGCAGCCCGTGTCATGCACGCCATCGCGCGTGAATCGGCTGCGCACGAAATTGGCGATGCGGCTGCTGATCTTTTTGGAAAGATTGTCCTGCCGCTGCTTCCGCCAGCCGACGACAAAATCGTATCCCTCCGTCAGCTTTTGCATCATGCGCAGAATGTCCGCGGGATCGTTCTGCATGTCGCCATCCATCGTCACGAGGATGTCGCCCTTCGCCGCCATGATGCCTGTGTGCATTGCCGCGCTCTGGCCGGTGTTTTTGCCGAACTCGATCACACGGACGCCCGGCCCGCGCCGGATGCGCTCCAGCGTTTTGTCCGTCGAACAATCGTCCACGAGGATGAGTTCGTATTCGTGTCCGCGCAGCGCCACGGCAAGTTCGTCCTGCAACGGGGCGACATTGTCCTCCTCGTTGTAGAGCGGAATGATCAGGGAAAGCATCGCGCGGCGTTGTAGCGATGCACCCGCAGATGGCGAGCGGGTTTGTGATGTTAAAATTTTCGCGCAAAGCATTCCGCAGTCGGCGGCTTGGCAATCCGCACCCAACCGCCTACCTCTGCCAACCCGTGAAACATCCCGCCCCGCTCATCGTCCTCGCCACCCTCGCTTTCGCCGCCGCACATGCCGCTGACGAGTGGCCTCAATTCCGCGGCCCCGGCGGCCAGGGTCTCTCGGATGCGACGGGCGTGCCGACCGAATGGAGCGACACGCAGCACGTCGCGTGGAAAGTGGAAGTGCCGGGCAAAGGCTGGTCCTCGCCGGTGCTTTCGCACGGGAAACTTTACCTCACCACCGCAGTCGGTGACACCGCCAGCGGCGTGTCACTCCGCGCGCTGTGCCTCGATGCGAAGGACGGACACGTGCTGTGGGACACCGAGATTTTCCAACCCGAACCAACGGCCGCAGCCGCGATGCACCGCAAGAATTCGCTCGCGAGCCCCACGCCCATCGTCACAGCCGACCGGCTCTACGTTCACTTTGGCCACATGGGCACCGCGGCGCTCGACTTGAACGGCAAGGTCGTCTGGAAACAGACTGAGCTCGCCTACCCGCCAACGCACGGCAATGGCGGCTCGCCCGCGCTCGTCGGCGACACCCTTGTGTTCGGTTGCGACGGCGGGAAGGAGCCGCTCGTCGCAGGACTCGATGCCGTGACGGGGAAGGTGCGATGGAAAACCCCGCGCAACACGACGGCGAAAAAGCCGTTCTCTTTCTGCACGCCGCAGCCGGTGACCATTGGCGGCGCGACGCAGGTCATTCTGCCCGGCAGCGGATTTGTCGGCAGCTACGACCCACGCGACGGACATGAGAATTGGCGCGTGAACTACGGCGAAGGCTACTCCGTCATCCCCCGCCCTGTCTTCGCGCACGGGCTGCTTTTCATCAGCTCGAGCTTCGACAAACCCGTGATGCTCGCCGTGCGCCCCGAAGGCGCGAAAGGTGACGCCACAGAGACCAACGTGGCATGGACCATCAACAAGGCCGTGCCCCACAGCGCCTCGATGCTTGTGCTCGGCGATGAGCTTTACTATGTCTCTGATGCAGGCATCGCGAGCTGTGCCGATGCAAAGAGCGGCGAAGTTCACTGGAGCGAGCGACTCGGCGGCGGCTTTTCCGCATCGCCCTTCACAGCGGAGGGTCGCATCTATTTTCAAAACGAAACCGGCTCCACCTTTGTGCTGAAGGCGGGAAAAAAATTTGAGCAGCTCGCGAAGAACGACATCAGCGAACCCACGCTCGCATCCATCGCCGTGGCCGACGGAACAATCTATCTCCGCTCGGAAACATTCCTGAGGAAGATCACGCGCTGACAATGGGGCGCCGACGACTCGTCGGCATCATGGACGCACAAAAATGAGCGCCAGATGAGCGCCAGATGAGCGCCAGATGAGCGGGAGGATGGAAATCCATCAGCAGCGCTCCACGCAGTTCGCCGCCTGGGCCGACGGGTCGTCGGCTCCACATTGCGCCCCTCACACCGCCGGGTACTGCCACGGCCCGCGATACGGGCGGGCGAGCAGCGCATTTGCATTGGCGTCGCCGACGATTTGTTCTTTTGCCGCATCCCACTGGATGCTGCGGCCGGTGCGCCACGAGATCATGCCGAGCAGCGGGAGCACCGACGAACGGTGCGCCAGCTCGATGCTCGCAACAGGAATGTGCATCTGGTCTTTCGCCATGTTGGCATCCGTCGGGCGGCGCGCGTCAATCGCGTTCAGAAAGTCCGCCCACAGCAGCTTGATGTTGTGCCCATCCGGCTCCTGGAGCTGCGAATCCTCGTGCTCGATTTTCCCGCCTTTTGCCGTCGGGTAAAAAGTCCAGCCATCACGCCAGCCGATGTGCAGCACGCCCTTCGTGCCGTAGTAGTAGGAGCCGATTTTGTGCTTCTCCGTGTCGTTGCCCCCGAACTTCCGATGCTCCCAGACGCAGGTGAATTTCTCAAACTCATACGTCGCGACCTGATGATCCGGCGCATCGCTCGTCTGCTCCTTGTCGTTCAGCACCGGCGCACCGAGCACGGGCCGACCGCCGGTGCAGAAGATGCGCTTCGGATATTTCTCGCCGCTCCACCACAGCACCTGATCCAGCCAGTGAACGCCCCAGTCGCCGAGAGTGCCATTCGCAAAATCGAGCGTGTTGCGCCAGCCGCCGGGGTGCAGCTTTTTGCTGAATGGCCGCAGCGGCGCGGGCCCGCACCACATGTCCCAGTCCATGCCATCGGGCACAGCTTCATTCGGCGTCGGCTTCTCCGGGCCGGCGCCTGCGCTGTGTGCAAAAAGTCGCACCATCCCGACATCGCCGACCGCGCCGGACTTGAGAAATTTCATCCCGCTCACATGGTGCGGCCCGATGCGCCGATGCAGCCCGACCTGCACCACGCGGCCACTTTCCCTCGCAGCGCGCAGCATCGCACGGCTTTCGTTCACCGTGTGTCCCGTCGGCTTTTCCACGAAGACATGCGCGCCCGCTTTCAGGGCCTCGATCGTATTCAGCGCATGCCAGTGATCAGGCGTGGCGATGATGGCGATGTCTGGCTTTTCCTTCGCGAACAGCTCGCGGTAGTCGCGGTAGAGCTTCGGCTTGTCGCCGCTGAGATCCTCCACTTGGTCGCCTGCGACTTCGAGGACGTTTGCATCCACATCCGCAAGCGCGACGACCTTGCAGCGGCCCGATGCCATCGCCTCTTTCAAGATATTCTTCCCCCACCAGCCGGAGCCGATAAGCGCGGTGCGGAGCTTCGCAGGCTGTGCGGCGCGGAGGAAGGGGCCGCTCGCGAGTGCGGCGAGCGTGGCGCGTTGAAGGAAGGTGCGGCGTTTCATGGCTGGGGAATGATGAAGACTGTGTCGCGCAAAGACGCGGAGGCGCAAAGAGCGGAAATGGTGTCCTTCTACAATCCCTTTGCGTCTCTGCGCCTTTGCGCGAGCCGAATCCGTTTCATTTTGCGCGGAGATCGATCACGACGATCTCCCCGCGCGAGTTGCGGCAATACACGAGCCCATTCGCGAGCACGGGTGCAGTCCAGCATTTCGGAGCGAGAACTTTTGCGTTCGCTGTGGGCTTGAAACCTTCCGGCGACGACGGCGCGATGCTCAGTTCACCATCGCCACTCAGCACGATCAGCTTTCCATCGGCAACGATCACGCCGCCATTGCCAAAGCCCGGCTGACTCCATTTCTCCGCGCCGGTCGCAAACTCGATGCACTTCAGCGCGCCCTTCTCCGTCGTGTCGCCATCCACGCCGTAAAGGTGACCTTCGTGCAGCACCGCCGCGTTGAGCTGCGTCCGCAAAACTTTCGACTTCCAGACCTGCTTCGGCTCATCCGCGCCGAGTTGGAGCAGCGTGCTGCCTTTGCCGTAGCCGGTAGAAATGAGCACACGATCACCGCTAATGATCGGGTCCGCCGCGTTCACCCCGTACTGCGTCACCCAGCGAAAGCGCCACACTTCCTTGCCGCTCAGCGGATCCACCGCGAGATAGTTCGTGCCGTTGCCGAAAATCGCGAGCTTCGCGCCGCCGAATTCAAACGGCAGCGGTGTCGAGTAACCCGCGTCCTTCGGCGCGGATTTCCACACGACCTTGCCGCTCGCTTTATCCACACCCATGCCCGCCTCGCCGACATTCAGCACGAGCAGGTTCCCGACGACCAGCGGCGCACCCGTGAAGCCCCACATCGGCAGCGGCGCCTCCGTTTCCTTCACGATGTTCTTTTCCCAAACCACCTTCCCGCTCGACGCATCCAGACACATTAGGTCACCCCAGCGACTCAGCCAAAACACCCGGTCACCATCGAAAGTCGGCGTCCCCGTCGTGCCGCCTTCAAAAAACTTGTCGCCGAGTTCCGCCGGATAGCTGTGCTTCCACAGCTCCTTGCCCGTCGCCGCGTCGAAGCAGAACACCGAGTCCTTCCCAGCCGCATGTCCCGCCGTCGCCGCCCGGCCATTCGCCACGACGACGGAGGAAAAGCCGAGCCCCACCTGCGCCTTCCACGCAATCTTCGGTCCCGCAGCCAGTGCCTCCGCGCTCCATCCTTTTTCCGAAGACACGCCATTCCGCGAAGGCCCGCGAAAATGCGGCCAGTCGTCAGCGATAGCAGCGAAGGTGAACAAGACGAAGGCAAGGCAGCGCAGCATGACCTTCAAAAATGACAGGCCGCGCGAGTGCGGGCAATGAAAGTAGTCATGTGCTTCAGCGCGTAACCCCGTGCCATTGCAGAACACTCGTCGGTCTTCATCCCGGACGCATGTGCGCGCTAAAGCGCGGAACTACGCCGGATGCTTCCACGGCGCGCGGTATTCGCGGCGGAGGAGTTTGTTCGCGGCGTCATCGCCCGACACGAGACGCTTCACCGGATCGTAGGCGAGCGGACGGCCACCGAGCTTCATCGAGAGATTCGCAAGGATGCAGCTCGCGGTGGAGATGTGCCCCTGCTCGATGTCGGCGATGGGCTTGCTGCGTTTCTCGATCGCGGCGAGGAAGTCGAGCATATGGCGGCGCGTGGCGGGCGCGGCGTTCAGCTCGTTGTCCTTCTCGGTCACGTCCTCGGGGAACTTCTCCTTTTCAAAGACGCACTCGAAGTGCAGCGGCTTCGCGTTCTTGTCGTCCGGGATGAAATCCGCGCGCATCGTGCTCGCCTTGAGCGTGCCTTTTTCCCCGTGGATGAAGAGCGCCCACGGATAGTCCGGGTCGGTCGGCGTGCCCCAGGTGCGGTGCTGCCAGTTGCAGTTGAACCCCTCGTATTCAAACACTGCGCTCTGCGTGTCGCTGATGTTCGACTTGCCGTCCTTCTGCACGAAGATGCCGCCCTCGGACGTGACACGCTTCGGCCAGCCGAGCCCGAGCATCCAGCGCGCGGTGTCGAACATGTGGACGCACATGTCGCCGACGATGCCGTTGCCGTATTCCGTAAAAGTGCGCCACCAGCGCTTGTGCGGGATGCCGTCGTAAGGCCGCAGCGGCGCGGGGCCGGTCCACATTTCGTAGTCGAGAAAATCGGGCACGGGCTCGACGGGCGGGTTGCCATTCGCGCGCATGTGGAAATAGCAGCACATGTCCACCGCGCCGATTTTTCCGAGCAGGCCAGCATCAATGACCTGCTTCTTCGCCTCGATGAGATGCGGCGTGCTCTTCCGCTGCGTGCCGATCTGCACCACGCGCCCGAGCCTACGCGCGGCATCGAGCATCGCCTCCCCCTCGCGCACGTCGCGGCTGATCGGCTTCTGGCAATACACATCCGCGCCTGCCTCCAGCGCCGCAATGCAGTGCAGCGCATGCCAGTGATCCGGCGAACCGATGAGCACGATCTCCGGCTTCTCCTTCAGCAGCTCGCGGTAGTCCGCGAAAGTCGGCGGGGCCTTCTTCGACTTCTGCCGCTGCTGCGCGATCTCCACCGCGCCCGCGAGCATGTTCCTGTCCGGATCGCAGATGCCGACGATGTCCACATTCGCCACCTGCACGAGCCGCCACAGGTCGCTCTTGCCATACCACCCCGCGCCGATGAGCGCGACGCGACGCGGCTTCATTGTGATGTCGAGCGCATCCGCCCCGAGCGCGGAAAGTGCGAGTGATGCCGCGCTCGTTTGCAGGAAGCGGCGGCGGCTGATATTGAAATCGTGAAGAGTGGAGGAATGGGGAGCGTTCATGCGCTGAGAATGAACGCCGGCACAGGACGGAAGCAATCCCGCGGTGGAGGGGGACGGCCCTTGGAGTGCGGCGGGAAGCGAAAGCGCCACGCCGCCTTCGGCGGACACCCAACGCGCCGGGCGGAATTTTTCATGCGACAAAAAGACCCGCTGAAAATCCAATCCGAAGGCGGTGTCGCGCTGTCGCTTGCCACCGCACTCCAAGGGCAAGCGGCGACTACGGGACTATTTGAAACACCCTACCGCCACTCGTGCTTCGGATATTTTCGCGCGAGTTCCAGCTTCAGCTTCGGGTAGCTCTCCTTCCAGAAATTCGAGAGGCTCGTGGTCACCTGCACGGGGCGCTGGTTCGGCGCGAGCACCTGGATCACCAGCGATACTTTCCCGCCCGCGATGCGGAGGTCGCCCTCCACGCCGTAGAGATCCTGGATGCGCGCCGCGAGCGTCGGCGGCGCATTTTCCGCGTAGGTGATTTTCGCGCGGCGTCCGCCGGGCAGCTCGAAGCGCTCGGGTGCCATGCGGTCGAGCAGATCGAGCTGCATGGCCGAGAGCCACGACTTCACCACGGGCCACACGGCGCGATCCTTGATCTCGCGATAGCTCGCTGCGCCGAGGCAAAGCTGCTCGATGAGCGTGCCGCGGTCGGCCTGCGTGAGCGGCGGCAGTTCATATTCCGGGCACCACTCGGCGAGCCGGTTCAGCCGGACGATCCACTGCTCGACGTCAAAATTCCAATTATCGAGCGGGCAGCGCCCGGCCAGCACTTCGGCGGCAAGCAGCGCGGCGGCCTGCTCCTTCGGCACATCGTCGCTGCGCTCTGCGCGGATTTCGAGATCGCGGAAACGTGTGACCTTGCGCGACATCACACGCCGCTGCGTGGTGTCGTAAAAGCACTCGGTCTGCTGGCTGAACGCCTCGGGGAAAATCTCCTTCAGCCATTCCTCCTTCACCGCCGTCGCCAGCGTGAGCAGCGTCTGCACATCGTCGCGGCTGTCCACCTCGCGCACCTCGCTCACCACGAGCAGCGGTGAATCCTGCACGACACTCTCGCGCGCGAGCACACCGCGCCGGCCATGCACCAGTTGCACGCGCAGCGTCCCGCGATCGAGCCGCACGCCGACAAGATCGGGAAATCCCGCGAGGATGCAGCGCGCCGTGTTTTCCGGGCTCGGATCGCGCGGCTCAGTGTCGAGCTTCTCGTCGCGCGCGATCTGGAGAAATTGCTTCGACAGCGCGAGCGCCTCGCGCGCCGCGATTCCATTCACGCCGAGCGGTCGCAGCCGCTGCGGATTGAAATTGGAAGTCTCCGCGAGCCGCAGCGCGCGCAGCAGCACGAAGAAGTCGCTACTCCCGTCGCCGCCGAGCAAATCCTCGCGGTCATTCTGCTGCTGCTTTCCCTGCGCGCGATGGAGAATCGGCTTTCCCTGCGTGATCGCCGCGACCTGGCAGATCGTCGGCACGCAGCCGCGCTCGTGCGCCGCGAGCAGCATCCGCGCGTAGCGCGGGTGCGCGGGAAACGCGAGCATGCGCCGGCCCAGTTCGGTGATCACGCCTGCGGCGTCCGTCGCACCGAGATCGAGCAGCAGCATCTCCGCGCGTTCGAGTGATTTTGTCTCGGGCGCTTCGAGCCAGCGGAAATTCACGATGTCGGTGAATCCGCCCGCCTTCAGCGTGAGCACGACCTCGGCAAGATCGAGACGCTTCACCTCGGGCAATTCCTGCGCCGGCCGATCCGCGTGCTCGTATTCCGTCCACAGCCGCAGACACACACCCGGTGCCGTGCGGCCCGCGCGGCCCGCGCGCTGCTCGGCGCTCGCGCGGCTGATGCGCTCGACGAGCAGCGTGTTGATGCCGCGATGCGGATCAAAGCGCGCGATGCGTGCAAGACCCGCATCAATCACTACGCGCACGCCATCAATCGTCAGCGAAGTCTCCGCGACATTCGTGCTCACGATCACCTTCCGCTGATCGTAACGCGCCACGGCGGCATCCTGCTCGTTCGCCGGGAGTTCGCCGTGCAGCGGCAGCACGATGAAATCCCGGCCAACAGCCGATGCGCGAACGGCGGCGATGGTGCGCGAGATTTCATATGCGCCGGGCATGAAGATGAGCACGTCGCCACTCGTGCGCGGCGCGAGTTCGTCGAGTGCGTTCGCGGCGGCATCCCAGACGGGAAACTCGTCCGCGCGGATGGAACGCCCGAGATATTCCATCTCCACCGGAAACGTCCGCCCCGCGCTGGTGAGCGTGCGGCATGGCGCGAGATATTTCTCCAGCACGCCGGTCTCCAGCGTCGCCGACATCACGATGAGTTTCAGATCGGGCCGCTGCTTTTCCTGCAAGTCGAGTGCGCGAGCGAGCGTGATGTCGCCGTAAAGGTGCCGCTCGTGGAATTCATCAAAAAGGATAGCAGACACGCCGCGCAGCGATGGATCGCCGAGCATGCGCCGCAGCAGCACGCCCTCGGTGACGAAGAGAATCCGCGTGCGATCCGAGGCCACGCGGTCGAGGCGAATCTGATAGCCCACTTCGTCGCCGAGCCGCTGGCCGCGCTCGCTTGCCACGCGCGCCGCGAGCATGCGTGTCGCGAGACGGCGCGGCTGGAGCACGATGATCTGGCCTTTCCCTACGAGATCACGATCGAGGAGAATCTGCGGAATCTGCGTGGATTTCCCCGAGCCGGTCGGAGCCTGCAAGATGAGCCGCCTGTCCGCGCTCAGCGCTTCGACGACGGCGTTTTCGAGTTCGTAAATGGGCAGATCAGCTTTCGACACCGCTGCGCTCTACACGCTCACCGCTGGCGCGCAAAGGGAACTCCTCTTCTTCGCTCTGGACTATCCTGAAGCCGCCGCTTGCCCTTGGAGTGCGGCGGCAAGCGATAGCGCGACACCGCTTTTGGATGGGATTTTCGGAGGGCTCCGCCGTCGAAGCCGAGATTCACACTGCCCGTGCTGCGGGATTCCGAAGGCGGCGTGGCGCTATCGCTTCCCGCCGCACTCCAAGGGACCTCTCGACTCGCACCGACTGCGACATTTGTTGAGCGACTCTAAAGCAGGCTGCCTTGCGAGTCCAATTTCCCCGGAGAATTCCCGCCGAGCATTGTGAGAAACTGCTCCTCGGAAATGACCGTGACGCCGAGCGCCTGTGCTTCCTCCAGCTTCGATCCCGCGCCGGGGCCGGCGATCACGAAGTCGGTCTTCTTGCTCACGCTGCTGCCCACATTGCCGCCGAGCGCGCGGATTTTTTCCTGCGCCTCGCCGCGGGACATCTTCTCCAGAGTGCCGGTGAGCACGCATGTCTTGCCGGTGAAAGGCGACTCGGCTGCGGTTGCGGCACCTCCTTGCGGATGGATGCCGAGGGAGTTCAGACGCGCGACCGTCGTGCGACCGACCTCACTTGCGAACCAGTCGAGCGCGGTGCGCGCGGCGACTGGGCCGACGACCACGATGGCGTCCACTTCCGTTGCGCCTTTCTTTTTCGCCGGGGCGGCAAAACCGGAGGCGATGAGTTGCTGGGCGGTGGCCTTTGCTTCCTCGATTAGCACCGCCTGCAGCGTGGCGAGCTGCTGTTTTTCGAGTTCGGTTTTGTCTTTGTTGATCCGCGCGCGCGGGCTGCTGGTCTCGACGCGCTCGCGCAGTTCCGCGAGCGCGAGCACGCCGCGGAGCAGCGGGGAATCCGCCACGGCTTCGATCGTCGCGTGATGCGTTGCGAGATCGTGCGCGGTCTCCTCGCCGATTTCGGGAATGGCGAGTGCGTGCAGCCAGCGCGCGAGCGGCTGCGACTTGGCGCGGGCGATTCCCTCGATGACTTTCGTCGCGTTCTTTTCGCCGAAGATGCGCGGCTCGTCGTCGGTGCCGAGATTCAGCGTCGCGAGCTGGTCGAGGCGGAGATCGAAAAGATCGAGCGGCGATTTCACGAGGCCACGCTCGACGAGCTTTTCCGCGACGACTCCGCCGACGCCCTCGATATCGAGCGCGCTGCGCTGGCCGAAAAAATCCACGCGCCGCACGAGCTGCGCGGGACAGCCGGAGATGTTGTCGCAGCGCCACGCGACCTCAGCCTTCTTCCCCGTCGAGACTTGCGAGCGCGAGATTGCTCCCCCGCACGCGGGGCACTTTCCGTGGACGAAGGCGAAAAGATCGAATGGCTCCGAATTTGCGGGGCGGTTCGATTTTGCGACGAGCACTTCGATAATCTCGGGGATGACCATGCCGGCCTTGCGCACGATCACGGTGTCGCCGATGCGGATGTCCTTGCGCTTGATCTCCTCGTCGTTGTGCAGCGTCGCACGCGAGACGGTCGAGCCTTGCACGAAGACGGGCTTCAGTTCCGCGACGGGCGTGAGCACGCCGGTGCGGCCGACTTGGATCGTGATGCCGAGCAGTTCTGTGATCGCGCCGGAAATCCACGGCACGGGCTTGTGGACGATAGCGTAACCCGGTGCCTTCGCCTTGGCGGGGATGCGCTCCCATGCGGCGCGGTCGTTCACTTTGATCACGATGCCATCAATCTCGTAGTGCAGCTTCGTGCGCAGGTCGCGGCTCTCGTCGTAGTCGCTCACGACTTCCCGCTGATATTTCGCGATGATGTCCTCCATGTCCGCGCATTCCCACCAGACTTCCTGCGTCGGCAGTCCGAACTTTTTCAGCGCACGAAGCGTGTCGCCATGCGTGGCAAATTCGATGCCGTCGAGCGCGCCGACGGCGTAGAAAACGGCGCGCACGGGGCGCTTCGACACGGCGCTGGAATCGAGCTGCTTCAGCGTGCCCGCTGTGGCGTTGCGCGCGTTTGGGAGCGTCTTCTCACCGGCGGCTTCGAGCGCGGCGTTCATCGCCTCGAATTCCTTCACGGGCATGTACGCCTCGCCGCGGACTTCGAGCAGCGCGGGCGGATTCTCCATTTCTAGGCGCAGCGGGATCGCTTTCACGGCGCGGAGATTTGCCGTGATGTCGTCGCCGGTGGTGCCGTCGCCGCGCGTGACGCCGAGCGCGAGCAGGCCGTCGCGGTAGTGGACGGAGATCGAGACGCCGTCCACTTTCGGCTCCATCACGTAGCCGACTTTCTCCACGGCGAGCTGCTTGCGGATCGTCTGATCAAACCAGCGCAGTTCCTCGACAGTGCGCTCGTCCTGCAGGCGCACGCGTTTGGAAAACTCCAGCGCCGCATCCGCACCCGTGAGAGTCGGCGGCTCGATTTTTTCCAGCGAGAGCATCGGCGCGATGTGGCGGAATTGCTGGAAGCCTTTCGATGGAGCGCCACCCACGCGCTGCGTCGGCGAATCACGCGTGATGAGTTCCGGGTGCGCGGTCTCGAGTTCGCGCAGTTCGCGATAAAGCTCGTCGTAGCCGGCGTCGCTGATTGTCGGCTTTGCCTCGACGTAATAGCGCCGGTCGTGCGTCGCGATTTCCCTGCGCAGTTCGACGATCTTCTTCTTCGCGGCGGATATGGATTCCATCTTTGTGCCGCCCATGTTTCACGCGCTGGCAGAGGCATGGAAGCAGAAAGACCGCGACTCGGCTGAGGAGGCAGCCGGCTGGCGGCAGGCGGGTTACTTGCCGTGGCTGAGCACAGCGACCGTGAGCGCCAGCGTGGCGATGCTGAGAAGCAAACTCACCACTTTCAACCGGACCAGGACGCTCCCCCGCGGCCCCCGGCACTTGCACTGCGGGCAATGCTCGAAGGTTTCCAGAAAGTGATGCGCGCACCTCCGGCACGGGATGAACTTCAGGACTTTCACAGCGTTCCGACTGGAGGTTTAGAAGGCTGGCTTTTGAATGAAGGGCTTCGTCGTCGCGCCCTGGCCGCCGAAGGTACCGTTGAACGGGTTGATGCCGCCGGAGCCGGAATAGTTCGGAATGGTCGTGTACACCGTCGCCGGTGCCGTTCCGCCGATGGTGACCACCTTGCTCGGATCGATCGTCACCGCCAGGCCGGCGATGATTTTTGCGCCGTTGCCGCCGAGCGTCACATTGTCGGTGAAGCGCACCTGACCGGTGCTCGATCCCGCGTAGAGTTTCAGCGAGGTGTCGGCGCTGATGCTGCCACCGCCGATGAGCAACTGGCCGCCCGCACCGAGAGCGCCGATTTTCACGGTGTCACCGCGGATGCTTGCGTTGTTCACGTGGACGTATCCGTTCGCACCGTTGTTGCGGATGTCCACCGTGCCGCCGTCGGCAGCGATGGTGCCACCGGTCACGCGGATGTCGCCGCCGGCGGAGGAAAATGTGATCGTGCCGCCGGATTGACCGGGCAGCGCGGTATTCAGCAGGGAAAGAAGCTGGCCGCTATTCGTGACTTCGATCGCCGTGCCGGTGGTCTTTTGGCTCGTGAGCGAGATGTTGCCGCCCTTCTTGCTCACTCGCGCGCCGGCGTTGTCGGAGACCTTCACGATGGAATTCACAGTGATGGTGTCCTTCGCCGAGATGCTCACCGTGCCGCCATTGCCGCCGCCCTGCGTGCGGGCGGAACCGTTCAGCCCGGTCGTCGCGGAAATGGGCGCGTTCACCGTCACCGCTCCGGTGCCCGTGGAGGTCGTCGTGTCAATGGTGACGGTGCCACCTTTGGAGCCGGGTTGGTTGGCGGCGGTCGCATCCGCACCGTTCACGCTGATGCCGTTGATGCCCGCGGGGTCCACGAGCACGTCGGACGCGGTGATCGAGAGGCTTCCACCGCCGTTCATACCGTCGAGATTGATCCCACCGCCGATGGCAATGCTGTTCGCGGAAAGTGATACCTGTCCGTTGGCAGCCGCCCCGGTCAGCAAGCCGCCAACCGTGAACGCACCGTTCACCGAAATCGTGGCGACATCCGCATTCCCGAGGACGGTGATGTAGTCGTAGCCGGACAGCGCATATCCCCCAGTGGTCAAGCCGCCCAGCCCGATGTCCAGGAATCCGGAGGTCACGGTGATGGATTGGGTCGCGGAAAATGAAACTGCGGTGACGGAGTTGGAAGGCGGCGGCGTGGTCGCCGTCGTGTTGTTGCCGTTGCCGCTATTCACATTGTTGTTGTTACCGTTGTTGTTGCCGTTCGTACCACTGGTCTTGTTTGGAGTCGTTGTGGCAGAACTTTTGGTGTTGCCTGTGCCGGAATTATTCGCGGCATTCGTGAGCGCGCTGATGATGTTGCTCAGGCCGCTGCCTCCGCTGGTGCCACCGGACAATCCGCTGGTGCCACCGGACGATCCGCTGCTGCCGCCGGACGATCCGCTGCTGCCGCCGGACGATCCGCTGCTGCCACCAGCTGATCCGCTGGTGCCGCTGCTTCCACTGGCGGTGGTGTCGGTGGCGCTCGCCACGCTTGTCGTCGTGCTGGCAGCAGCGGTGCCGGTGCCGGTAGCAGCGGTTGACCCATTGCCAGACTGGGAATCGGTTTGCGCGCTGGCGAACATATCCGATGCGGAAGCCGCCTTGCTGCCGGAACCGCCCGTCGGGTCGTTGAGTGCCGCGATGGTTTCTTTGGTCGCCATCACGACTTTGGAGCCGTTGCCCTGGATCAGCAGATTCGTCTCGGCCATCTGCCCCTTCCCCTTCGCGACACTCTGGATGCTGATTTCCTTTTGGATCAAACCGAGGCTCGGCAGCGCGTCCACCTTCGTCTTGGTTCCTGCGCTAAATTTGTCCGGATCGATCAGCGCCGAAGTCCGCACCACTTTTGCAATGTCCACGGTCACCGGCTGCGGCATCCTGCGATCATTCGCACCGACGATCACCATCTTGCCCGGCTTCAGCACGACGGATTCGCCGAATCTCCCGTTCATCGAAAGACGCAGGCTGCCCTCGAGCACGAGCACCTTCACATTTTTGTGAGGCAGATTCTCGATCATGATCGTCGTGCCGGTGATCGCCGCGGTCACCGCCGCCGCCTTGATCCGCGCACCGCCGAGATTCTTCGGCACCTGGAGGAGCATCGTGCCGCTTTCGAGGTTCATGTCGCGCGTGCCAGGCTTGAAGGAAAAATACGTCTCGGCGCCGAGTCGCGTGAGCGTGTCATCCTGAAAAAGAAGCTCTGCGCGCGACTGCACGCCGGTGCGGACGGCGGTATCCTTGGCGATCACATCCTTGACTGCCGCAGGCCGCACACTGCCGTGCTGCGAATCAATCACGCGCACGTAGTTGACGATTTTGTGAATCTCCGCCTGCTGCAACGGCCCGGCGAATGCCGACGAGACGAGGAGAAGTGCGACGGGGATGGTGGCGAGGAGGGGAAGCCTGAATGAGGTTGGTGTCATAATTTCCATAAAAGCAATTTCGATACCAAAATCGCAGCTTCGTCATCACACGGCGCGAAAAACGCACACGCTGCCAGTACGATCATCCGTGCTCATTCGCCCGCAGTGCCGCGAGCCGCTCGCTCAGAAGCGCAGCAGGAACTGCAGCCCTCCGCCGAGCGTCCCGGCACGATAGCTGAAGACGTCTTCATTCGACCGATTCCAGACGTAGAATGAACTCGCCGAAGCGCTGAACCAATCCGTGATGCCGTAGCGCACGCCGATCGAGGCCGTTTGATTGTGATCCCGGCGATCACCGGCCGTGTAAAGATAGTAGCCGTAGCGGTAGCCCAGATCCACATCCAGCCGGGGAGCCAACTCGATGTGGTAGCCCGCATACGCAGCGATTTCGTGGCGCTCATTCGGCCTCGGATCGGCAGACCCGATCCGGCCGGAGACTCCGGCCACCGCGTAGTGTGCCTTGCTGAACTGGAACACTTTTTCCGCGCCGACCGTCACCGTGTGATTTTGGAAAAACGTCTCTCCACTGGATGCGCCGAGCAGGGCGTTGAAATTATAGCGCGCCGCGAAGGTCACGCCGCCGAGTTTTTTCGCCTGATACGAAAGCCCCGCGCCCACATCGAAGCTGTTGAAATCGAGCTGCCCGAATTCGTTGTAGCGGAACATCGCGGCTTGGAATGCGGCATCCACCTGGAAGCCGCGCTTCAGCGGGCGCTGATATCCGATGCCGATGCTGCCCACGAGGAAGGAGTCCGCCCGCGCATCACGGCGACTGAGCCCGACATTGTCCGTGACGAACCCGGAGACATCGCCGAACACGCGGAAATACCGCTGCCGCTCCGGACCGCAGACCAGCATCTGCTGCACGCCGAAGCTGTCGAAATCATTACCCCCCTCCGACTGCGGCAGCGCCATTTCCAGCGGCGCACTCGGCATCTCACGCATCTTTCCTGAAAGGTCGAACTGACGCGCCGATTCGATCTGACTCTGCTGGGCAAATGCCCTCGCGCCGAGTGCGACGTAGACGCAGAAGCATTTGAAGTGAGAGGAACGTGTGAACATTGGGCCTGCTTCTGAAAGCAAAGCCGGTGCCATCGCGGACCACGAATGATGCCGACCTGCAACGGCACGCTTCCCGCTATTCCGCCGGATGAAAATGCTCAGCCGGCGAACCGCCATTCTCATGCTCGCGAGTGCGATCACCGTCATCGGTGTCGCGCTTTCGCTGTGTGCATTTTCGCCGCTCGTGGACGCGGAACTCCGGGCGCGCGATTTCCTCGTCCGCAATGGCCGCCTCATCGGCGCGAATCCAAAGCTGATCTTTCTCGCGATCGACAACGCCTCCATCGGCATCGAGGCGCAGAGCGATCTGAAGTCGCTCTTCGGAATCAGGAACGAAACGTCGCCCGAGGGCCGCGCCTTGAAAATGATGAGCGGAGGCTGGCCGTGGAAACGCGGGATCCACGGGCTGATCCTCGACCGGCTCGTCGGCGCGGGGGCAAAGGTCGTGGCGTTCGATCTTACTTTTCCGACACCGAGCGATCCGGCTGAGGACTTGGATTTTCGCAAGGCGCTCGAGCGGCACGCGGGCCACGTCGTCATCGGCAGCAATTTCATTGATTCCGTGAGCGCGGGGAAATCCGGCTTCGACGTGAGCCTCACGCCCCCGACGCCGGGCCTGATTCCACAGACAGACAAACCGGACCAGCGCGTGGGCTTCGTCAATTTCTGGCCGGACTCGGACGAAGTCGTGCGCAGTGCGCAGTTCCGCACGACTCATTCCGAAATCCTCGGCGTCACGCCCTACACCGGCGAAGCCACCCACACTTCCCTCGCAGCCCGCGCCGTGGAAAATTTCGGAAAACCCGAAGCGGTTCCATCCGCGCTCGGGAACCGCACCTTCCGCTACTCCGCCCAGCCGGGCCGGGGGTTTCCGCCGCGATCCATTTTTGAAATTTTCGTCCCCGAATACTGGACGCGGAACTACAAATCGGGCGAAGTCTTCCGCGACGCGATCGTGGTGGTGGGCGCGGCGGGCAACTGGCAGCACGACGAGCACCAGACTCCATTCGGCCTCATGTCCGGCCCGGAGCTGCAGCTCAATGTGGTGAACGCGCTGCTGCACGGGGAATTCCTGCGCGAGACGGCCAGGCCGTTCTGGTGGCTGACCTGGCTCGCTGCCGGTGCGCTCGCCTTTGCCGCCTGCACGCCGCGCATTCCCCCGCTCCTCAAGCTCGCTCTCATTTTCACGCTGCTGCTCGCGTGGGTGGGCGTGCAGTTGCTCTGCTTCAACTGGCTTCGCGTCTTCATCCCCTTCGTCGGCCCCGCCGCAGTGGTGGTGCTCACGTGGCTGTTCACGCTCGTCTCCGATCTCGTCATCGCCGGCGCGGAGCAAATGCGGCTGTACCGGAACATCTCCGAGCGCAAGCGCATCCAGGAGACGCTGGAGGCGGCAAAGGAAGAACTCGAAAAGCGCGTGCAGGAACGCACCGCGGAACTCACGCAGACCAACGGCAAGCTCGCGGGCCTGCTGAATGAAAAGGAGCTGCTCCTCAAGGAAGTCCACCACCGGGTGAAGAACAACCTTCAGGTCATCTCGAGTCTTCTCAATCTGCAGTCCGAATACATCAAGGATCCCGAGGCGCTGCAGATCTTCGCCGAGAGTCGCAACCGCGTGCGCTCAATGGCGCTCATCCACGAAAAGCTTTACCAATCCCACGACCTCGCACGCATTGATTTCGCAGACTATCTGCGCTCGCTCACGCGCAACCTCCAGTCGAGCTTCTCGAAGAAGTCTGCGGCCGTACACATCGGCGTCGAAGTGGATGACTTGATGCTAGGAGTGGATGCCGCGGTGCCATGCGGACTGATCGTCAACGAGCTGGTGACGAACTGCTTCAAGTATGCGTTCCCGGCGGATCGTGCCGGAGAGATTCAGATCTCGATGACCCGCACCGCGACCGAAGGACTGAAGCTCAGCGTGGCGGACAATGGCGTCGGCTTCCCGAAGCACGTGGATTTCAAAAATACAGACTCACTAGGAATGCAAATTATCAACACACTGGCCGAGCAACTCGACGGCACCATTCATATGACCAACGGCACAGGAACCAAGTTTGAGATTTGTTTCCCGGAAAAAGCATAGGCGGACCCCATGAGCAAAATACAAATACTAATAGTCGAGGATGAAGGGCTGATCGCCAAGGATCTCCAGTCCATGCTCCGCAGACTCGGATATGACGTCCCGATCACGGTCGGCACCGGAGACCTCGCCATCCAGACCGCGATGGCAAACCAGCCCGATCTGATCCTGATGGACATCCAGCTCCGCGGAAACATGGACGGGGTGATGGCTGCAAAGGTCATCAATGCCCAGCAGGACGTGCCGATCGTTTACCTCACGGCAAACTCCGATGAGGCCACGCTCCAGCGGGCGAAGGTGACCGATCCGTTTGGATTCCTGATCAAGCCCTTTGAGGAGCGCTCGATCCAGGCCGGCATCGAGGTCGCGCTCTACAAGTACAAGAACGAAAAACAAAATCGCGAACGCGAACAGTGGCTTTCGACAACGCTCAGAAGCATCGCCGACGCGGTGGTGACGACCGATGCCGATGGCAAAGTGACCTTCATGAATGCCGTCGCGGAAGCGCTGACCGGCTGGACCCACCGGGAATCGCTCGGCAAACATTACGGCGAGATTTTTAAAATCCTGGACGTCGAAACGCGCCTCGCGCCACCGGATGCCATCGCCACAGCGCTCACAAACGGCAGCAGCAGGACGGGCATCGGCGACATCATCCTCATCGCTCGCGATGGCTCGGAGCGGCACATCGAGCACAGCGTGGCACCGATCCGGGAGAACAACGGAAAAGTGACCGGCTGCGTGATCGTGTTCAGCGACGTCTCCGAACACCTGCGACTGGAGTCCGAGCTGCGGCATTCGCAAAAGATGGAAGCCATCGGCAAGCTCGCTGGGAGCATCGCGCACGATTTTAACAACGCGATCACGACCGTGATGGGCTATTCGTCGTTCCTCATGTCGAAGCTCGATCCGACGAGCCAGCTCCATGCGGATGCCGGGCAGATCCTGAAGGCCGCGGAGCATTCCGCGCGGCTCACGAAGCAGCTCCTCCTCTTCAGCCGCAAGCAGGTGCTGCATCCGACCTGCCTCGATCTCGGTGCCGCGGTGAAGGACATGCACGGTCTGCTGCGACGACTGATCCGCGAAAATGTCACGCTCACCATTTCGCCCGCGGTGCAACTCTGGGGCGTGAAGGCGGACCCCGGACACATGGAGCAGCTCGTGCTGAACATGGCGGTGAACGCGCGCGACGCGATGCCGCAGGGCGGACGCCTTTTGATCGAGACTGCAAATGTCACGCTGGGAATTGATGCTCCTGCCCGGATGCGCGGCGCGCGAGAAGGTGAATTCGTCTGCCTGAAAATCACCGACACCGGCACCGGCATGACTCCCGAATTGATCGAGCGCATTTTCGAGCCGTTCTTCACGACGAAGGGGCCGGACAAGGGCACCGGCCTTGGCCTCTCCACCTGCGAAGGCATTGTGCGACAGAGCGGTGGCTTCATTCACGTCGCCAGCACGCCCGGCCAGGGAACAACGTTCTCGATATTTTTCCCACGAACCACCGAGACCTCACCCGCAGACGCGGCCGACGGCTCGGAAAACCAGATCAACTGCGCCGGACGCGAGACGATCCTGATCGTGGAAGACGAGGACGTGCTTCGCTTGCTCGCCGCACGGATGCTCGGCGAACTCGGCTACACGGTGCTCGAGGCTGCGAATGGATTTGATGCACTCAGAGTGCTCAGTGAGTGCACGACACCGGTGGATCTCATCCTCACCGATCTCGTCATGCCGGAGATGAGCGGGCGCGAACTCATCGAGCACGTCCGCACCACGGGCAGCTCGCCCAAGGTGCTCTACATGTCCGGCTACACGGATGACGACGTGATCCGCGAAGGGATCTCCGGCGCGGAGATCGCGTTCCTGCAAAAGCCGTTCACCTCGGGTGTGCTCGTGCGGAAAGTGCGCGAGACGATTGATGAAAACTGACCGCGTGCCGCTGCGTGTGCTACTTGATGATCCCGCGCTCGCTTTTCAACACGAAGGCGATGAGGTGCTCGATTTCAGGAATGTCGGGAAGCTGCGAACGCATCTCATCAACGGCCTGGCCGACGTTCAGATTTGAGCGGTAAAGGAGACGGTAGGCATCCTTCAGCGCACGCGCTGCCTCGGCGCTGAAGCCGTGGCGGTCGAGGCCGACCTTGTTGATTCCGCGGACGCGGGCGGGATTGCCGTCGGCAATCATGAAGGAGGGCACGTCCTGAACGATCTTCGAGCAGCCGCCGGTCATCGCGTGCTGTCCGAGACGGCAGAACTGATGCACGGCGGTTAGGCCTCCGAGCACCACATTGTCCTCGACGGTCACGTGTCCGGCGAGTGTGCCGTTGTTGGAAAAGATGACGTCATTCCCGACGGTGCAATCGTGCGCGACATGGCAGTAAGCGAGGAAATTTCCGCGGCTGCCGATGCGGGTGGATTCACCGGGCGCAGTGCCGCGATTCACGGTGACGAATTCGCGGAAGGTGTTTTCGTCGCCGACTTCGAGATGCGTCGGCTCGCCCGCGTATTTCAGATCCTGCGTGCGCTGGCCGATCGCGCAGAAGGAATAGAAGCGGTTCCCTTTTCCGAATCGCGACGGACCCGTGAGACTCACATGATGTTGGAGCCAGCAGCCTTCACCCAAAACGACACCCGCCCCGATCACGCAATACGGCCCGATCTCGCAGTCCGCCCCGATCTCCGCGGAGGGATCAATGACGGAGGTGGGGTGGATCTTGGTCATGTCAATTTTGAATGCTGAATTTTGGATTTTGAGTTCCAGACATGGCGGATTGCGACTCACGCACGCGGCAAATCGAGTCCGGACACTGGCCGTTGATCCCGTGATTCAAATTCAAAACTCAAAATTTTCACCGCCATGCTCATGCGTCCACGATGCCGAAAAGCATCTGGGCCTCGCTGACGACTTCGCCGTTCACGATGCACCGGCCTTTGGCCTTCGCGATGCCGCGACCCTTTTTCGAGGTGAGTTCCACTTCGATGAACAACGTGTCGCCGGGCACGACGGGCTTGCGGAATTTCACCTCGTCCGCGCTCATGAAGTAGCCGATCTTGCCGGCATTCCCAGGCGTGCGCAGCAGCAGGATGCTGCCGACCTGCGCCATCGCCTCGAGTTGCAGCACGCCGGGCATTACGGGGTGGCCGGGGAAGTGTCCTTGGAAGTAGTACTCGTTAATCGTGATGTTTTTCACGCCGGTGCATTTGTTTTCGCCCTCAAGTGAGACGATTCGATCCACCATGAGGAATGGGAAGCGGTGCGGAAGGAGCTTCATCACGTCGTTCACGTCGAGGATGTCGCCGCCCTTCGGCGTCATGGCCGGCGGGATAAGCGCGTTCGCCCGAGCCTGCTGCTTCGCGATCGCGCGGCACAGATCGGCGTTCGGCCCGTGGCCGGGTTTGACGGCGATCACGTGGCCTTTGATCGCGCGACCGAAGAGCGCGAGGTCGCCGATGATATCGAGGATCTTGTGCCGCACGAACTCGTCCTTGAAGCGCAGCGGCTCCTTGCCGAGCACCTGCTCGCCACGGATGACGACGGCATTTTCGAGCGAGCCACCTTTGATCAGCCCCTTGTCCATGAGCGGCTTCACGTCTTCGTAAAAGACGAACGTGCGCGCGGGTGCGATTTCCTTTTCGTAAATCGCGGGCGTGATCTCGGTGGAGTAAAATTGCGTGAAGCGACCGTCGGGGCCGACATTCGTGCAGGACACGCGGAACTTCGAGTCAGGCACGATGGTCATCAGCGAGCCACCCTTCGTCTCGATGTGGATCGGCTCGGTGATTTCAAAATACGCGCGCGGCACCTGCTGCTCGACGATGCCGGCCTGCTGGATCAGCTCGACGTATTGCTTCGCAGAGCCGTCGCCGATCGGCGGCTCGCTCGCGTCCATCTCGATGAGGCAGTTATCCACTCCGAGGCCCGTGAGCGCGCTGAGGATGTGCTCGACGGTGTGGACCTTCGCATTGCCCTCCGCGATCGTCGTCGAGCGCTCGACGGTCTTTACATGGTCAATGCTCGCATCAATCACCGGCCCCTCCGGCAAATCGGCGCGCTTGAATTTTCGCCCATGCCCAGGTGCCGCAGGGTGAAGCGTGAGGACGACGCTGCCTCCGGTGTGGAGTGAGGCGCCTGACACGGAGACGCTTTTGCCAAGCGTGCATTGATTGGAACTCATCATTTGTTTTGCGGAAAGGAGCGCCGCTTATGCGGAATCGTCCCGCACCCGGCAAGCGTGATGATGCAAGGAGCCGGGGCTCCCCCGCCCCGTGTGTCCGCGCTCGGGGCGAGGGCGCCCCTACTCCTTGCGGATGAGCGACCGTCCGGTCATTTCCTTCGGCTGCGCGACACCGAGCATGTCGAGCAGCGTGGGCGCGACATCGGCGAGGATACCGCTGTCGAGCTTCGCGCCCGCGGCATCGGCGGCGACGTAGATGAATTGCACGAGGTTCGTCGTGTGCGCGGTGTTCGGCGATCCATCGGGGTTGCGCATCAGTTCGCAATTTCCGTGGTCGGCGGTGAGCAGGAGCTTGCCGCCGAGTTCGAGCGTGCGCTCGACGAGGAGCTTGCACGCGAGGTCAATCGTCTCGACCGCTCGGACACCCGCCTCGACGACGCCGGTATGGCCGACCATGTCGGGATTCGCAAAATTCACGATCACCAGATCGTAATTTTCCAAGCGGCGCGTGACCTCAAAGGCGAGATCCGGCGCGCTCATCTGCGGCATGAAATCATACGTCGGCAGCGGCGTCGCCTTGCCGTCCTTGGTGAATTCCTTCGGGCTCAGAATGAGGTAGCGGTCCTCACCGGGATTCGGCGTGTCGCTGCCGCCATTGAAAAAAAACGTGACGTGCGGAAATTTCTCCGTCTCCGCCGCGCGAAGCTGCTTCAGCCCCGCGTTCGCGACGGTTTCGCCGAGCAGGTTGCTCATGCTCATCGGCGCGAGGACCGCCTTCACGCCGAGCGCGGCGTAGCTCTCCTTGTATTCGGTCAGCGTGTAGTAGCCCGCGAGCTTCGGCTTGCCCTCGGTGTCGAAATTCGCGAACGCCGGATCCATGAACGCCTCGGTGAGTTGCCGCGCGCGGTCGGCGCGGAAGTTGAACCACAGCACGACATCGCCGTCGCGCATGCGCTGCTCAGTCGCGGCGACGCCCCCGGCACGTGTTTCAAAAATCATCGGCTGCAAAAACTCATCCCCACGCGGGTCCGCCGGATACGCGGCGCGGATCGCCTCGCTCGGCGTCAACGTGCTCACCGGCCCGCGCCCGAGCACGATGGCGTCCCATGCCAGCTTGTTGCGCTCCCATCGCTTGTCGCGGTCCATCGCGAAGTAGCGCCCGATGACCGTCGCCACCTTCGCCGCAGTCCCCGCAATCCCCTGCTCCACCGTCGCCAGGAAATCCGCCCCGCTCGTCGGCGAAGTGTCGCGCCCGTCGGTGATGGCGTGAATGAGGATCTCCTTTACGCCCGCCGCCGTCGCCGCCTTGCACAGCGCGATGAGATGGTCCTGATGCGAATGCACGCCGCCATTACTCACCAGTCCGAGCAAGTGCAGCCGCGATCCTGTAGCCTTTGCAAAGGCTTCGACGAGCACCGGGTTCTTCACGAGCTCGCCGTCCGCGATGGCCTTATTGATGCGCGTGAGATCCTGATAGACGATCCGGCCCGCGCCGAGATTGAGGTGGCCGACCTCGCTGTTGCCCATCTGCCCGTCCGGCAGGCCTACATCCATGCCGCTCGCCGAGAGACGCGACTGCGGAAATTTTGCGTAGAGCTGATCGTGAAACGGAGTGCGGGCGAGCAGCGTGGCATCACCATTTTCAAACGCCTTCGCGCGGCCTCCGGGATTCACGCCCCAACCATCACGAATAATGAGAACAACAGGCTTTTTTGACATCGGGCGCGGAGCAAAGCAGACCCACACCGTGACGCAAGCGCGGCAACATCGAGCCGCACACGCGCATCGGTGCTTGAACAATTCGGCCCGTGCTGTGTCTCATCCGCCGCCATGCTCAAACCTCCGTTCCTCTCGTGCGCGATCGCATTTACGTCGCTCGCATTCGCCGATGCACCGCGCACTGCGCTGAAACCGATCAGTTTCACCGAATACGATCTGCCGAATGGCCTGCACGTGATCCTGCATGAAAATCACGCCGCGCCTGTCGTTTCCAGTTACGTGCTCTATCACGTCGGCTCGAAAAATGAGCGCCCGGATCGCACTGGCTTCGCTCATTTTTTCGAACACCTGATGTTTGAAGGCAGCGATAACATCAAGCGCGGCACCATCGACAAACTCGTCTCCGGAGCAGGCGGAAATCTCAACGCGAGCACGGGCTTCGACAAAACGGACTACTTTCTGAATCTGCCGAGCAACCAACTGAAGCTCGCGCTTTGGATCGAAAGCGAGCGGATGATGCACAATCGCATCGACGAGACCGGCGTGGAGACGCAGCGCAAGGTGGTGAAGGAAGAGCGCTCGATGCGCTACGACAACCAGCCGTACGGCTCGCTGTTTGAAAAGCTCGTCGGCTTTGCGCTGAAGGACACGCCGTACGCATGGACGCCCATCGGCTCCGTCCAATACATCGACCAGGCCAAGATCGAGGAGTTCCGCGATTTCTGGAAAACTTACTACGTGCCGAACAACGCCACCCTCGCGATCGCGGGCGATATTAATATCGAGGAGACGAAGAAACTGGTGGCCGACTACTTCAGCGCGATTCCGAAAGGCGCGGAGCCGCCACGACCGACGATTGCTCTGGATAAAATCGCACCCAGCGGCCCGCAAAAGCTCGTGGTGAAGGAGGACAAGACGCCGCTGAATGCCTCGCTGCACGTGTGGCATGCGTGCTCGGAGCGCGACCCGGATGCGTATGCGCTGGACATGCTCGCAAACATCCTCGCGAGCGGACGCAGTTCGCGCCTTTACCGCCGCCTTGTGGACAAGGAACAGGTCGCGCTGAATGCGGAGGCATTTCCTGAGCTGTTTGAACTCACCGGCGTGGTCGGAGTCTTCGCGACCGGCATCGCCGGAGTGCCGTTGGAGAAACTCGACGCACTGATGACCGAAGAGGTCGAAAAGGTGAAAGCCGAAGGCGTGACCGAAGACGAATTTGCAAAGGCGATGAACCAAAAGGAATCCGAGATCGCAAACAGCAACGGCTCCATGCTTTCCCGTGCGAAGAATCTCGCGAATGCGCACGTCTTTGAAGGCGGCACGGACGAGGTGAACAAACAGCTCGACCACTATCTCAAGGTAAAGCGCGAGGACCTGCAGCACGTGGCGAAGAAATACTTCTCCGCCGAGAAAGTGTATGTCCTCCACTACCCCGCCGCAGAACCAAAAGGCGGCGAGGCGAAGTAATCCAAAACCATTTCACCACCATGCGACGCTTTCTCCCAATCCTGCTCAGCACATTCATCGTCACCGCCCACGCCGAAGTGGACCGGACGAAAAAACCCGAACCCGGCCCCGCACCCGAGGCGGCATTTCCCGATTACGTGACCAAAGAGCTGCCCAATGGGCTCAAGGTTTTCGTCATCGAGGACGACCGCAAACCGACGGTGACGATGAGGCTCGTCATCAAGGCTGGCGATGTCCTCGACGGTGACAAGTCGGGCATCGCGGGATTTGTGGCCAGCCTGCTGAACCGTGGCACGACCACCCACGATGCGCTGAGCTTTGCGAAAATCGTGGACTCGCTCGGCGCGACGCTGGAAGCGGCATCAGGCGCAGACTCGATCAGCGTGAGCACAAGCGGGCTGACAAAAATCACCGACCCGCTGCTCGACCTGTTTGCCGACGCCGTGATGCATCCGGTTTTCGCGCAGGAGGAATTTGCGAAAGCACAGAAGCGCACCTTTTCATCGCTCACCGCGCAGAAGAAGGAGCCGCACGCGCTCGTCGGAAAACTCATGAGCTCGACGCTCTTTGGCGAACATCCCTATGGGAAGTTCACAACGCCCGAGAGCGTGAAGGCCATCACCCGCGATGACCTAGTGAAGTATCACACGACGTGGTTCGCGCCGAACAACGCGTCGCTCGCCATCGTCGGTGACGTGAAGGCGGCGGACATCCTGCCGAAGATCGAAAAAGCGCTCGGCGGCTGGGAAAAGAAGGACGTGCCGATGATCAAGAAGGCGGCCGTCACGCCGGCCACTGGACTCACCATCCACCTGCTCGATCTGCCCGGCAGCGTGCAGAGCAACGTCATCGTCTGCCGCAATGGTCCATCGCGCGCGGAGGCCACCGACCTGCCCGAAGTGAACGTGATGAACTCGATCCTCGGCGGCGGATTCAGCGGACGCCTTTTCCAGAATCTCCGCGAAAAGCACGGCTACACCTACGGCAGCAGCAGCGCATTCGGATACAACAAGGAGGCCGGCTATTTCCAGGCGACTGCCGAGACGCGCAACGACGTGACCGCGCCCGCCATCAACGAAATCCTCGGCGAACTGAACCGCATCATGACCGAACCCGTCGCAGACCCGGAACTCGAACTGCAGCGGCAATACAACATCGGCAACTACCTCCTCTCGCTCGAAAGCGCAGGCCGCGTCGCATCGCGCGTGCAGGACATCTGGCTCTACGGACTCGCGCCGGATTTCTACAAAACTTACGCCAAACGCATGGCTGCCGTGACGCCGGCGAAGGTGCAGGAGCTCGCGAAAAAGTATCTGAGCACAAAGGACACGGCCATCGTCGTGGTCGGCGATGCGAAGCAGGTGCGAGAGAGCCTGGAAAAAATCGGCAAGGTCGTGCTCTACGACACGGACTTGAAGGTTGTGAAGTGAACGCCGTAGCCGCAACCGGAAGGTTGCGGCTCCCTTTTTGCGCCTCCCTCTTAATCCTACTCCTAATCTTAATCTTAATCCCGCGCACGCTGCCCGGTGAACGGAGGAAACGGATTATGATTAAGATTTGCGCCCCATTTGTCCGCAGCGGCCGGAATGCAGGAGTCCCCGCCGCATGAGCACCTACCGCGGGCGCATCGCTCCTTCGCCCACCGGCTACCTGCACCTCGGCCACGCGCGGACATTCGAGATCGCGCAGCAGCGTGCGCTCGATGCGAAAGGCACACTCGTCTTCCGCATGGACGATCTCGACGGACCGCGCTGCTCGGCAGAATTTTCCACCGCGGCGCAGGAGGATTTGCAGTGGCTCGGCCTGCACTGGCAAGAGGGCCCGAATGTCGGCGGCCCGCACGGGCCCTACACGCAGAGCGAACGGATGCCGCTCTACATCGGGGCATTTGAGGAGCTGCGCGCAAGCGGCCTGATCTACCCTTGCAAATGCTCAAGGCAGGACGTGCTTCGCGCGCTTTCCGCGCCACACGAAGGCGAGGAGGAGCCGATCTATCCCGGCACATGCAGACCGGCATCGCCGCTCGTCTCCATGGAAAAGCGCGAGGGCTTCAACTGGCGCCTCCGCGTTCCCGAAGGCGAATCGGTTTCATTTCACGACGAAAACTTCGGCGCACAAAATGCGATCGCAGGACGCGACTTCGGCGACTTCCTCATCTGGCGAAAGGACGATTTCCCGAGCTACCAACTCGCCTGTGCGGTGGACGACGCGCTCATGCGCATCACCGAAGTCGTGCGCGGCGCGGATTTGATCACGAGCACGTTCCGCCAGCTCCTCATTTTCCGCGCACTCGGCTGGACGCCACCTGCATTTTTCCACTGCGAACTGATGACCGACGAGAACGGCACACGCCTCGCGAAACGCAATGACGCACTGAGCCTGCGCACACTGCGCGCCCAAGGCCGCAAGCCGTCTGATTTGCTCCGTGAGATGAGTGGTGCGCAGCCGGGAAACAAATTGCGTCCCGCGTAACGTTTGCCCATCGTCCTGCGTCTCCACCCCGCCGCACCAGCGAACGAGCCACGATGAACGACGACCCCAGTATCCAGGCCGACGCCTCCGGTGATGATCCGGAACGCGACATACGGCTCATGGAAAAGGTGCGCTCGGGTGATGCGGAGGCATTCCGCGAATTGGTCGAGGCACACCAGCATCGCGTCATCGGCACTGTCACACGGATGATCGGCGATGCGAATGACGCCGAAGATCTCGCCCAGCAGATATTCGTCCGCGTGTGGAAAAGTGCGCCTCGATGGGAGCCGACGGCGAAGTTCACGACGTGGCTCTACACGATCCTGCGCAACCTTGTGTTCAACGAGTGCCGTCGCCGAGCGCGACACAAGGCGACCTCGCTTGATGCCGCGATGGATGACCAGGATCGCCCGCAGCAATTCGCCGACGGAAATGTGAAGCCGCCGGACACGGCAATGCTCGACGAGGAAATGCAGGACGCCATCGAGAGCGCCATCCAGGAACTTCCTGAAGCGCAACGCATGGCGGTAGTCATGCGGCGCTATCAGGATGTGAGCTACGAGGAGATCGGTGAAGTGCTCGACCTCACCGTGCCCGCCGTGAAGAGCCTCCTTTTCCGCGCGCGCACCGACCTCCGAGAGAAGCTGAGAAAATATCTCGGGGAGTGACCGTCGGCGGGTCTTGGGCTTCAGTCCCGGAATATGCGCGCCCTCACCCTCCTGCTCGCCACGGCGTTCACGGCCCTCGCCGGAGACGGCAACCGGCTCACACATCTCGACGACACGTCGCCCTTCTGGCCTTCGGCAAAGTCGGCGAAATTCATCACGCCGCAGTGGATCGGCGAGCCGGGCGTGGATGCGGTCGTGATCCTCGCGATCGACGACATGCGCGACACGGCAAAATACGAAACATTTCTGCGGCCCATTTTGGATCGGCTCAAAAAGATCGATGGCCGCGCTCCGGTAAGCATCATGACGAACACTGTGCCGCCCGGTGACCCGCAGTTGCAGTCGTGGCTGGAGGAAGGCGTCTCGCTCGAAGTCCACACGCTCACGCACCCTTGCCCGCTACTCGGCAAGGCGACGCTCGAAGAAGCGCGCCAGACTGTGCTCGGCGGACTCGACCTTCTCGCGAACATTCCGAACAATAAGCCCGTCGCATTCCGCATGCCGTGCTGCGACTCGATGAATTCCGCGAGCCCTCGCTTCTTCTCGGAGATTTTCAACCGCACGAGTGAAAAGGGCCACTCGCTGTCCATAGATTCGTCCGTCTTCGTCCGTCCCAGCGCGAAGGACGGCGAGCGCTTTGCAAAATATTTCCCGAACGAACTGAAGCCGCCGGTGAAAATCTCGCTCGGCGACTACGCGGGCTTCATCGAGGACTACCCGTATCCGTATGTCGTCGGGAAGACGTGCTGGGAATTCCCGTGCATCACGCCGAGCGACTGGCAGGCATTCAACGCGCAGGGCGCGAAAAATCCCGAGACGCTCGCCGACTGGAAAGCCGCGCTCGACTGGGTCGTCACGAAGCAGGGCGTGATGACGACCGTCTTCCACCCGCACGGCTGGAGTTCGCCCGAGCAGTGGGTCGAGTTCATTGATTACGCGCAGGAAAAATACGGCAAGCGCGTGAAGTTCCTCACCTTCCGCGAGGCACTGGAGAGGATAGAAAAAAATGCGCTGCGCGGCGCTTCGCTTCGCCAGCCATTGGGTAGCGGAGACAATGGGGTGCGAGTGCTCGACATCGACGGCGATGGTTTCATGGATGTTGTTACTCAGCGGAATCGGTATGACGGCAAGGATTTCACCAGAGTCTGGCGACCGAAAGAAAACCGATGGCATGAAGCGCCGACTCCCTTCGCCATAGAATACGCAACCGGTTTTGATTCCAAATTTCGGTTCGTTTTCGGCGTTTGTTTCGGTGTCGTGCGCCCATCTGGTGCAGCATCAGTTCTTCCGCTCCCTCCGATTGATTCGCCCACTTTTCTCACGTGGCAGGGTGATAGATGGGAGTCTGACCCCATGCTCACGGCCGGACTTGGCGACATCAAAATGGCTCTGTGGAGCAACGTGGATGTCGGCGTCCGCTTCCGAGACTTCGACAACGACGGCGTGTGCGAGTTACTCGTGAACCACGACATTTTCTCATGGAGTGAAAAGGAGGAGCAGTGGAAGCTCGCGGGCTACTCGCTGCCCGAAGGCTGCGCGGTCGTGGATGACAAGGGACACGATAATGGCCTCCGATTCGTGGATCTGAATGGCGACGGCTACGACGATGTCTTCCAGTCGAACGACGCGGGCTGCTCGATTCACCTCTGGGCCGGCAAGGTAAAGGCGAACCTCGGCTGGAAGGCAGGCTGGCCGCACGTCGTCCGCGCACTGGATCGCGAGGGCGCGGACACGCTGCGGATTCCGCCTTTCGTCCACAATGGTCAGGACAACGGCGCGTGGTTCCAAGACAGGCATGTGGTCTGGCAGAACGAGGACACTTTCAAGCTCGACGCGCACACGCGGAGGCGCTCGTTCCAGGATATCATCGCCTTCGATATTCCGCCGCCGTTGTCGCCGGAGGATTCGCTCGCGGCGATGCGGCCGCGCCCCGGCTTCAGCGTCGAACTCGTGGCCGCGGAGCCGCTGCTTTCATCGCCCGTCGCATTCGAGTGGGACGCGCGCGGGCGGCTGTGGGTCGTGGAGATGCGCGACTATCCGCTCGGCATGGATGGCAAGGGCAAGCCCGGCGGCAGGATCAAAGTGCTCACCGATTCGCATGGCGACGGGCACTACGACACGGCGACCATCTTCGCGGAAGACATCCCCTACCCAACCGGAATTTTCCCGTGGCGTGACGGTGTGATCGTCGCATCAGCGCCGGACATTCTTTTCCTTGAAGACAAGAACGGCAGCGGAAAGGCCGACACGCGCACGGTGCTTTTCACCGGATTTGCCGAGGGCAATCAGCAGCATCGCATCAATGGATTTGACTGGGGACTCGACGGCTGGCTCTACGGCGCGAACGGCGACAGCGGAGGAAACATCGTAGCCGCCGATGTGAATCGGCGGGGTGATCGAATACCCGTGAGCATATCCGGCCGCGACATCCGCTTCCGCCCGGACACGGGCGAGTTTGAGGCCGAGAGCGGGCAGACGCAGTTCGGGCGGCATCGCGACGACTGGGGAAATTGGTTCGGCAATAACAACCCGACATGGCTCTGGCACTACACTCTGGAGGATCGCTACATCCGCCGGAACCCGCGCCTCGCCGTGAAGACGACGAAGCAGATGCTCGCGAACTATCCCGATAACACGCGCGTCTTCACCGCGTATCCGAAGGAATCGGCGCCGATCCGTTTCAACCAACCGCAGTCGCTCGGCTACGTGACGAGCGGCAACAGCGCGACGCCGTATCGCGACGAGCTGTTCGGTCCCGCGTTTGCGAGCAGCGTTTTTGCCAGCGAGCCGGTCCACAATGTCGTGCATCGCGAAGTGCTGAGCGCCGATGGCGCGAGCTTCACAAGCCGCCGTGGGGAGGACGAAAAGGAGAGCGAATTTCTCGCGAGTCTCGATGCGTGGTTTCGCCCTGTGATGATGAAAACCGGCCCCGACGGCGCGCTCTACATTGCGGACGTGCATCGCTTCGTGCTCGAACACCCCGAGTGGATCGCGCCCGAGACGCAGAGCCGACTCGACCTGCGCGCGGGTGCGGACACGGGCCGCATCTGGCGCGTGCTGCCGACTGGCGCAAAGCTGCGCGCCACTCCAAATCTCGCCGCGCTCGACAATGCCGCACTCGCCGCCGCGCTCGATTCGCCAAACGGCTGGCAGCGCGACACCGCGCAGCGCGTGCTCATGGAGCGCGACGCGAAGGACACCGCGCCGCTTGTGCGCAAACTCGCGCTCACTGCGGCAAATCCGAAGGTCCGCGTGCAGGCGCTCGCCACACTCGGCACCTTGAAGATCACGGACGCGGCGACGATCCGCGCCGCGCTGCGCGACAAGCATCCGCAAGTGCGCGTGCATGCGCTGCGTGCGAGTGAAGCGCTTGCGGGGAGTGACAGTTCGCTTCTGCCGGGCCTGCTCACGTGCGCGGATGATCCGGAATTTGTGGTCCGCCGCCAACTCGCTCTCACGCTCGGTGAATGGCACGACGAGCGTGCACAGGCCGCTTTGCAAAAACTCGCAGACCACGAAGGCGAAGTCGCTCAGATGCGCCTCGCGATTCTGTCTTCGCTTAGTCCGGAGAGCCTGCATTTCAAAAAACTGAACGCAACCGCGGCATCGCCCGGACCCGTGCCGACACTGCCGAAACCGAGCAATGCCGACCGCGCGAAGGTCGTGGCGAGCTACGCATCTGCCTCCACATTGACGGGCGACGCGCAGCGCGGGCACGCATTTTTCACCCAACAGTGCGCGATCTGCCACCGGCTGAAAAACGAGGGCAAGGAAGTCGGCCCGGATCTCGGGATGGTCACCGACAAGCCGGACGACTGGCTGCTGACTGCGATTTTCGATCCGAACGCCGCCGTCGAGCCGCGCTTCCAAACACTGCTCGTGAAATTGAAAAACGGGACAGAACTGAACGGCATCGTAACCGGGGAAACGGCGAACAATCTCACTCTGCGGCTGCCCGGCGGGGCCGAATTTCCCGTGCTGCGCGCAGACATCACGGATGAGAAGCCCACTGGGCGCTCGCTGATGCCGGAGGGACTTGAGACGGTGCTGAAGCCGCAGGATGTGGCCGATGTGATTGCGTGGCTCCGCGCGAAATGAGTATGTGGGCGGGTGTATGATTCACCGATCGAATTTGCCCGCAGCTACGAGCCCCGCGTCATCCGTCATGTGCTGATGGATTGGGATGGCACCACTTCGCTCACGCGGGGCGGATGGGCGGACATCATGGCCACGCTTTATGCGGAGCATCTGCCGCTGCTCGACGGCGAGGACGATGCGGCGCGGCGGAAATTTGGGATGGCGGAGCTGATGTCACTGAACGGCAAGCCGAGCATTCACCAGATGGGACATCTCGCGGACCTCGTGGCGCGGCGCGGCGGCACGGCAGCGACGGCGGAGGAATATCACAATGAATTCCAGCACCGACTTGGCACCGAAGTGCGCGGGCGGCTGGAGCGTGTGCGCAGAGAGCCTCCAGGCACGGATTCGCTGCTGGTGCGCGGGGTGCGCGAGCTTTTCGAGACGCTTCAAGAGAGGGGCATCGCGCTCACGCTTGCGACAGGCTCGGTGCTGCATGAGGTGCGACGCGAGACGGGACTGCTCGATGTGGCGCGCTATTTTGAGGCGATGCACGGGCCGGAGAGTCTCGATGACCGGGCTTTTTCAAAACGTGCGATCATCGCAAGTCTGCTGAATGAGGGAGGTGTGGACGGCGCGACGCTGCTGGCTTTTGGCGACGGCCAAGTGGAGATGCGCGAGACGAAGGCGGTCGGCGGAGTCGCCATCGCGGTGGCGAGCGATGAGGAAAATCACGGCTCGGGCCGCATGGATGAGGCAAAGCGCGGGACGCTGCTCGCTGCGGGCGCGGATGGTGTGGTTGCGGACTTTCATCGCGCACGGCAAATCGTCGAGGCACTCATCGTTCCATGAACCGATACGACCCTTCCGAACTCCGCGCTTTTCCGCTGGCCGAACGGCGAAGCCTTTTGTCCGCGGATGAAATCATCGTGGACCCCGACTCGAAGCCCGCAGCAACCGAGGCGGCCGCGACGATCGCGGAGGCTGCAAAAAATATCCGCGCGGCTCGCGAACGCGGTGCCTCAGTGATTCTGATGTATGGCGCGCACCTGCTGCGCAACGGCGGGGCAAGCATCGTGACGGAGCTGATGGAGCGCGGATGGATCACGCACATCGCCACGAATGGCGCGGGCACTATCCACGATTGGGAGTTCGCATGGCTTGGGCGGTCGTGCGAGAGCGTCGAGGAGAATGTCGCGACCGGCACGTTCGGCGCGTGGGAGGAGACCGGGCGCAATATTCACCTCGCACTGCTCGCAGGCGGGCTGCGCGGCGAAGGCTACGGCGCTGCGCTCGGGCGTTTCATCCACGAGGACGGATGCACTTTTCCCGCGTCGGATGAACTCCGCGATGCGCTCACGCATCCCGATGGGAGCGCGCCCGCGCAGGCAGAATTGCTGACAGTGATGCAGCGTCACGCCATCGCTGCGGGACGACACGAAGTGATCCATGCTCGGAAACATGCGTCCATCCTGGCCCAGGCGTTCCGGCTCGGCGTCCCGGCGACGGTTCATCCGGGCATCGGCTACGACATCGTGTCGTGCCATCCGCTTTTCAACGGCGCTGCGATCGGCCGCGCGGCTGCAACGGATTTCCATTCGATCTGCGCAAGCGTGGATCAACTCGATGGCGGCGTACTGCTAGCCGTCGGCTCGGCGATCATGGCACCACAGGTTTTTGAAAAGAGCCTGAGCTGCGTGCACAACATGCGGTTTCAAAACAATCGGCCCGCTGTGAGCGGGCACAGCATCTACGTCGTGGATTTGCAGGACGGTGGGAACTGGGACTGGACGCAGGGCGAGCCGCCGAAGACCTCCGCCGCGTATTACCTGCGGTTTTGCAAAAGTTTTTCGCGCATGGGCGGAGCGATGCAATACGCGCAGTGCGACAATGTCGCATTCGTCCACAATCTCCTGCACGCGCTGCGCGGCTGAGTCATGACACCGGAACGATTCGCCGAACTTTCCGAACGCTACGCAAAGCTGCGCATCGTGCTGCTCGGCGACTTCTGCCTCGACCGCTACCTCGATATTGATCCTGCAAAAAGTGAGACGTCCATCGAGACCGGCCTCACCGTTCACAATGTCACCAACGTCCGCTCGCAGCCCGGCGCAGCGGGGACGATCCTCGCAAATCTCACCGCACTCGGTGCGGGTGCGGTATTTCCAGTCGGCTTCTGCGGCGAGGACGGAGAAGGTTATGAGTTGCAGCGTGCGCTTCAAAAAATCCCACGCGTGGACTGCAGGGGATTTTTGCAGACGCCCGAGCGACGCACTTTCACGTACACGAAGCCGATGCTGCATCGCGCGGGACAAGTGCCTGAGGAGTTCAACCGGCTGGACCTGAAAAACTGGACAGCGACTCCGCCGGCCGTGGATGAAAAACTCCTCGGCGCGCTGCGCGAACTGGTGGCGAATGCCGATGCGGTAATTGTGATGGATCAGGTGGACGTCGCGGAGACTGGCGTCGTCACCACATGCATCCGCAAAGCCATCGGCGAGATTTCGCAGTCGCATCCGTCGCTACCTGTGCTGGCGGATTGCCGTCGCGGTCTTCACGGGTGGCCGCAGTGCATTTGGAAGATGAACGCGCGCGAGCTTTCACTGCTCGAAGGGGCTTCCGAAAATGATCCCGCTGCGATGCGTGACGCCATTGCGCGGCGTGCACGGAGCAATGGCTGTGCGGTGTTTGTGAGTCAGGCAGGCGACGGAATCCTCGGTGCCGCCGCAAACGGTGTGACGCAACATGTCGCAGCCTTTCCGGTCCGCGGACCGATCGACATCGTCGGAGCAGGCGATTCCGTCTCAGCAAATCTGACCATGGCGCTCGCGGCCGGCGCGACGATTTCCGAGGCAATGGAAATGGCTATGGCCGCAGCGAACACCGTCATCCATCAACTCGGGACGACAGGCACCGCTTCGCTGGCGCAAATCCGCCAGCTCCTCCTCGGCCCATAGGAAGAAACACGCATTTGGCGAAAGATTCCCGTTGACGTGCGGCGCAGGCCCTGCAAGTTGTCTGCGTTCGATTCGCGTCAGCGGTTTCGGTCTCCCCGACTGAACGGGCCAGTCTTCAGCGACGTTAGCAAACCCTCACGGCCGCCGCGCAATCCTTCCTTTCGACACCACATGTCTGGACACCACCAGTGTTCCAAAGTGCAGCGCCCGGAGTGCGCCCCCAAAGCATTGAGCGGGCAAATCTCCGGGACACACGCAAGCACGGACAGTCATGCGGCGATGAACGGCAGGGGAAATCCCTAGCCTCATCCTTGCCGAAAGGCGGCGGTATTTCGGACGAACGTTTCACAACCGCATCCGGCCAACCGGCCTGAGCGCGAAAGACTATCAATTTCCATGAGCAAAAAAAACGACCCGGACCTTCTCGACGAGCAGGAGCCGAAAAAGAAAGCGCCCCGCAAGAAGGCCGCGAGCACCACCACGATTGCAAAGAAGACTTCCGCAAAGACGGTAAAGGAGCCAAAGGAGCCGGCTGCCAAACGTGCGACAAAGAAGAAGCCTGCGGCAATTGCCGTAGATGCTGCACCGGTGAACGAACCCGCTGCGATCGCAAAGGCAGAGCCTGCGCCGGAACCGGTTGCAAAGGCCATTTCCGCTCCCGCCCCCGCCCCCGTGGCTCCGATTACCCCTGCAATGCCAGCCTCACCTTCGGGCGATGCGCCGAGGCCGCGTCCGCTCTACATCCCCCGCGAAGTCGAGGCCTTTCTTCGTGCCGCAAATATTCCGAGTCCCACTGAAAAGGCACAGCTCGACGTGATCATGTCGGCGATGCTCGGTGCGAAAATGGCGGCTCAGCAGGCCACTGCCACATTGATCGCTCCTGCTGCACCGCAGGCACCGCAGGCGGAAGGCAGCGCTCCCATCGCACAGGCCCCGCAAGCACCGCAGCAGCAACAGCAGCGCGGACGCGAACGCCAGGATCGGCCGGATCACCGCCAAGATCGCCCGGATCACCGCCAGAACCGCCGCGATCAACATCAGCAAAACAGGGATCAAAATCGGGATCAAAATCGCGAGCAGAACAGGGATCAAAATCGCGAGCAACAGGAGCCTGCTCCTCAGTTGCAGCGCGAACCCGAACCCGAGGAACTCGTCACCACGGAAGGCTACTGCGAAATCTCAGGCAAAGGCTTCGGCTTTCTCCGCGACCCATCACGGTTTTTCCAGCCGCACCCGAACGATGTTTTTGTCACGCCCGAGGCGGTAAAAAAATACGGCCTGCGCGACGGACAGTGGCTGAAAGCTGAAGCACGCAAGAGCCACCGCGGACTGCAAATTCATCGCATCCTCACCATCAATGACGCGGACCCGGAGACGGCGAAGACGTGGCCGGCATTCGATGACCTCACCACCATCAGCCCTCTCGAGCGCATGAAGCTGGAGACGGTGCCCGACCGTTTCACCACGCGCATCATTGACCTCGTCACGCCCGTCGGCAAAGGCCAGCGCGGCCTGATCGTCGCGCCACCGCGCACCGGCAAGACCACGCTGCTCCATCACATCGCGCAGGCCGTGGTGAAAAATCATCCCGACGTGAAGCTGATGATCCTGCTCGTGGACGAACGCCCCGAAGAGGTGACTGACTTCAAGCGCAACATCTCCGACGCCGAACTCTGGGCCAGCTCGAACGACATGGACGTGAAGTCCCACACGCGCATCGCGCAGCTCTGCATCGAGCGCGCAAAACGACTCGTGGAGAGCGGGCGCGACGTGTTCATCCTGCTCGACTCGATCACGCGACTCGGCCGTGCGTTCAATAACGCGATGGCCGGCGGTGGACGGACCATGTCTGGCGGCGTGGACAGCCGTGCACTGGAAATCCCTCGCAAGATTTTCGCCGCCGCGCGCAATACCGAGGAAGCTGGCTCGCTGACCATCGTCGCCACCGCATTGATTGATACCGGCAGCCGCATGGACGAGTTGATCTTCCAGGAATTCAAGGGCACCGGAAACATGGAGATCGTTCTGGATCGCAAAATCAGCGACCAGCGCGTGTATCCCGCGATCGACATCTTCCAAAGCGGAACGCGCCGCGACGAACTGCTCATACCCACTGATGATCTGCACAAAATCAGCGTCATCCGCCGTGGTCTCTCGGGGCACAAGCCGTATGAGGCCATCGAGCGACTGCTGACCTTCGTGAAGAAATTCCCGACGAACGCGCAGCTCCTCCGCGAGATTCCAGGCTAAGCGGGCAGACGCAATTTCCGTCTTCTCTAGTCACGACGGCAGTCGCGGCCGTCTGTGGGACCTATTTATTCGGCAGCCGGATTCGGATCGTTGTCCCTTTGCCAAAGGCGCTCTCCGCCTGGACATCACCGCCATGCGCACGCGCAATGTGCTTCACGATGCTGAGCCCCAGCCCGGTCCCGCCGACATCGCGGCTGCGGCCTTTGTCCACTCGGTAGAAGCGCTCGAAAATATGCGGCAAGTGACTCGACAGAATCCCCTGCCCCGTGTCGCTCACCCACAGTTGGGTCCCATCATTCGCAGGGGCAGCACCGAGAGTTACAGTCCCGCCGTCGGGCGTGAATTTCAGCGCGTTATCGGTGAGATTTGTCAGCACCTGCTCCATGCGCAGCGGATCCGCGTAGAGCGGCGCGATATCGTCGCGCACGTCGATACGCAGCGTCACGCCCTTCCTTTTTGCACGCAGTGCAAAGTCTCGCGCAATGTCGCGCAACAGATCCGGCAGGTGAATCTCCTCTGGCGAAAGGTCGTCCGCATTTGATTCCATCCGCGCGAGAACGAGCAAATCCTCAACGAGCGCCGTCAGCCTTTTCGAGTTGCGGCTCAGCACTTCAAATGTCTCCGCCTGCTCCTTGCGCGGCATGTCGGGAATATCCATGAGCTGTTCGAGGTAGCCTTGGAAAATCGCGAGCGGCGTGCGCAGTTCGTGCGAGACGTTGGAGACAAATTCCCGGCGAACCTCCTCCAGCCGCTTCGTGTGCCCGATGTCGCGGAACATCGCCAGCGCAGCCGGCTCGCCCGAGGCATCGCGCATCGGCGCCACGCGTGCAGCCAGGATGAGCGGCAGCTTGCGTCCAGTGAGATTCAGTTCCGCCTCGCGGGGCTCGGACTTCTCGACTGCAAAGACCACCATCTCATCCACTGCAGGCTCGCGAAGCAGCTCGATCACCGGCCGGCCCGCATATTCCGCAGACAGGTTGAAAAGCTTTTTTGCCGCCGGATTCGCGAGCCGCACGTTGCGCCGCTTGTCGAGAACAAGCACGCCCTCTTGCATCGAGGATAGAATGATCTCGAGATTTGCCTCCGCGAGGGTGCGCTGATTTCGGAGCGATTCGTGTTCGCGGAGCAGTTCCTGGACGCGCCTGGCGTGCGCGGCGTCGTTCCGTCGGCGTTTCGATTCACGACGCGACCACAGGATCAGTGTGACGAACAGGAGGAATCCGAAAAACCAAGACATTGCACAAAGCACTACCAGCGCATCCCCGCGATGCCCGCACAAATTTGCAACAGACGTGTGACGCCGACGCGCTCAGCTCACCGGCACCAATTCCTCGATCGGCGCGCCGAAGGGTAGGATCGGCATCGGGCGACCCTGAAGATCGGGATAGCTGTCGTCGTAATCAATCCCGAGATGCCGATACACCGTGGCCCATAGATTATTGGGCGAAAGCTGGCGCTCCACAGGGTGCTCCCCGCGCGCATTCGTAGCGCCGATGATCTGGCCGGTGCGCATGCCGCCACCGCTCACGAGCATGGACATGGCATTCGGCCAGTGGTCTCGGCCGGGCTGCACGACTTTCGTCTGCGTGCCGACCTGCGCATTGATCTTCGGCGTGCGTCCAAACTCCCCGGTCGCGATCACCATCACGTCCTTGTCCAGACCGCGCGCGTAAATATCCTCGATCAGTGCGCTGAGCGCCTGATCATACACAGGCATGCGCCAGCGGCAGTCGTCAAACATATGGCAGTTCACCGCGTGAGAATCCCAGTTGTAGGAGCAGTTTTGCGGGATCTTTCCACTCGGAAATGGATTCTCCCAAACCATCGTGACGAACCGGCTCCCGGCCTCCACCAGCCGTCGCGCCATCAGCCCCCGCTGGCCGTACGCGCTGCGCCCGTAGCGTTCGCGGACGGTTTCCGGCTCGCGGCTGAGATCAAATGCGTTCTGAACCTTCGGCGAAGTGAGCATGTGAAAGGCACGCTGGCTGAACTCATCCATCGCACCCATCAGCCCGCTGGAATCCGCGTCACGCCGCAGCCGGTCCATGCCGTCGAGCAAATGCGCGCGATCGTCGAGCCGCGTCTGCATGTCCGGCGTGAGCCCGATGTTCTGCACCTTGAAATCCGGAGCGCTCGGATCGCCCGCTATGACAAACGGCGTCGTGCTCGGCCCCATGTAGGCTGCGCCAAACGAGAACACATCAATGCCGCTGCGGCTCGCATCGACGCCGAGCACCGTCGCGGGCATCGGCTGATCGCGGCGCGTGAGTTTCTTGCCGATGATCGAAGTCACCGCCGGCGCATCATTCACAAAGCCGACGGGCGACGCCGGCATGCGGCCCGTGAGGAAGCGCTTGTGCCCGCCGCCGTGGTCCGCAAACTCGTGGCAAACCGAGCGGATGAGGTTGAACTTGTCCGCAATCTTCGCGTGCCGCGGGAAAAGCTCGCACACGTCCATGCCGGGCACGTTCGTTTTGATCGGGCTCAGCGTGCCACGATATTCCGACGGCGCATCAGGCTTCATGTCGTAGCTTTCGAGGTGCGACATTCCGCCGGGGAGCCAGATGAAAATCACGCTCTTCTCGCGCACCTTGCGTCCAGCGGCCTTCGCGATCGTCTCCGCGCGGAGCACATCACTCATCCCGAGACCGAGCAGACTCAGCGCACCGGCTTCGAGGAAGCTGCGGCGCGAGATCGGCCCGCAGCAGCGGCGCGCGTGGGCGGGAAGAAAATTGGCAGTCTCAGACATGGACGATTGGAAAAGCCGAGGATGCGGAAATTCTTAGCACAGCTCAGGTGCCGATCAGTTCGCGCAGCGGAGTCCCATTGTCCGTAAGCCTGCGCGGGCGGCCGATGGGGTCCACAAACTCCGCCGCCGGATCCAGCCCAAGCAGGTGAAAAATCGTCGCCGCGAGATCCGGCGGACGCACCGGGCGCGACTGCGGGAATGCTCCGATGCGATCGCTTGCGCCGATGATTTGTCCGCCGATGCCCGCTCCCGCGAGCACGGTGGAGAAGCACGAGCCCCAGTGATCGCGCCCGCCCGCGCCGTTGATTTTCGGCGTGCGTCCGAATTCGCTCATCACGACCACGAGCGTCTCATCGAGCAGGCCGCGCGACTGCATGTCGGCGATGAACGTAGCGAACGTCCGGTCGAATTTCGGGCACAGCTCATCGCGCACTCGTTCCGCATTTTTCTGATGCGTATCCCACATCGGGTTGCTCCGGTTCTCGTCGTCGGGATCGCGCGGCCAGTTCACCTGCACGAGCCGGACGCCCGCCTCCACGAGCCGGCGCGCGAGCAGCACGCTCTGGCCGAATTTGTGCCGCCCGTAGTGGTCGCGCAGCGACGCCGATTCGAGCTCGATCTCGAAGGCCCGCCGGCTCGCCTCCGAGTGCAGCACGTCGAACGCCTTCTGGTGCATGTGCACCATCTCCGCGACCGCTCCGCTTTGCGCTCCCGCGCGGAAATGCGCGTCCATCTGCGAGGTCAGATCGAAGCGCTCCGAGAGCCGCGCACTAGTCACGCCATCGGCCAGGCTCATTCCCTCGATGTGCATCGGCTGCTGGCTCGGGTCGCACTGCATGAGCATCGGATGCCACGGCGCGCCCATGAAGCCGCCATTCTGCCCCGGCCACGTGATGTTCCCGTTGTTGTGGACATATTCCGGCAGCACGACCGACGACAGCGGCGAACGCCCGCTCGGCTTCAGCGCGCCGACGACCGCTGCGATGCTCGGCCAGTCCTGCGATCCCGCGGGCACATTCTCCGCCTTCGTCGCCGGCTCGTAGCCCGTGAGCATGAATGCCCCGCTCGTCGAATGCGCGCTGATGTCCGTCGTCATCGAGCGGATGATCGCCAGCCGGTCCGTGATGCGCGCTGTGTGCGGCAGCGTCTCGCAAAGGCGGATGCCCGGCACCTTCGTCGCGATGGATTGGAAATTACCGCGAATCTCCAGCGGTGCATCCGGCTTCGGATCGAATGTCTCGTGCTGCGGCGGCCCGCCGCTCAGAAAAATGATCACGCAGGATTTTGCCCGGCCGAAAGTGCCGCCCGCCTTCATCTCCGTGACCCCGCGGCCTGCGGCCCGCGCCTCCATCAGCCCGCCCAGCCCGAGCCCGAGCAGGCTCGTCCCACCGACCTCCAGAAACCCGCGCCTTGAAAGCGGACCGGAGCAAAGCGGAGGTGACGAACGGGGGCGGTTCATTGTGGAGGTGCGGCTGCTGAACAAGAAAAACCCCTGGCGGCGGCTTTCTTATGCACGGAGAACCCCGTCGAACGCTTCCCATGGACGTCTCGAATTTTTCGCATGGCCGGCAGCGCTTTGATTTTCCCGAATTGCGCAAAGGCAAACTCCTGTCCCTAGTGGGGAATGAAAAGCGCAAATACGACCAAGGAACTTTACAGGGAGTTGCGCGCACTGCCGTGGGAGCAGCTCTGGCAGGAGGAGGTGCCGCGCTTTGATCGCGCCGCGCCGAGGGAGCGTTTCGAGAGGGTGTCCGTGGTGCGCGCGGTGGGCGTGGTTTATTTGGAATCGGGTCCCGCTGACCAAAAGGACGAGGTGCGGCAATGGCTGCGCAAGCTGCTGCAGGATCCGGAGGAAAAAATCCGCCGCTATGCGATTGCTGCTCTGCCGAAGATCGGCGCGGGGGCGGACGAGGAGGCGGAGCTGCTTGCATTGCTGGGCAGCGACACCGGAGAACGGGAGAAGAAGTTTCTAGGCCAGACGCTCGATAAGATCGGCGGGGAGGCGACACTGAAAGCGCTGGGTGCGACCGGTGGATTGGGCATGCAGACGGAGCAGAAGGTGAAGGCCAGCATGGCACGCAGCCAGAGCCCGAGCTCGGTGGTGATGACTCGCGCAGTGACGGATTTTCACGGGCTGCGCATCCATCTGCGGGGACGTGCGGGACTCGAGAAGATCGTGCGCGAGGAGGTGGAGGCGCAGGGAAAGTTCAACGTGCTCGATGTGCAGCCGGGCCTCGTGGCGATGACGGCCAAGGCAGCATTCACACTCGCGGATATTTTTGCGCTGCGCTGTTTCGGCACCGTGGGCCTCGTGCTCGGCCACGTGAAATCGGAGGAGCCTGAGACCACCGAAGCGCTCGCCTCGATCATCGCGTCACCGCGGTCACAGGGTCTCTTTACCGCGCTGACGCATGGCGCGGTCCGATACCGGCTCGACTTTGTGGCCAAGGGCCACCAGCGCGCGGCGGTTCGGGAGATTGCGAACCGCGCCTACGCGCTCTGCCCGCAGATACTGAACGATGCGCGTGAAGCGCCGTGGGCGATCGATATTCATCCTGCGACGGACGGCGAGACCATAGAGCTGCGCCCGCGCCTTTCCCCCGATCCTCGGCACGCGTATCGCCTCGATGATGTGCCGGCAGCCTCGCACCCGCCGCTCGCCGCGTGCATGGCGCGACTCGCGGGGATGCAGGAAAATGAGAGCGTGTGGGATCCGTTCTGCGGCTCGGGTCTCGAACTGATCGAGCGCGCGAGACTCGGTGGGGTGAAGCGGGTCTTTGGCAGCGACCTGAGCGAGGAGGCGGTGGCGATTGCGACGAGGAATTTTGCGGCGTCGGCGCAGGAAGCTGGCGCGGCCAAGCTTGGCAACGTGGTGACGCGCTTTGCCCGCTGCGACTTCCGTGAATTTCCCGATCTGCAGGAACTGCCGGCGCGCAGCCTCACGCTCATCATCAGCAATCCCCCGCTCGGCCGGCGCGTCCCCATCAAAAATTTACGCGGGCTTTTCGAGGACATCTTCGCGGTTGCGGCGGACATGCTCGCGCCGGGCGGGCGTCTCGTCTTCACGAACCCGTTCAACATGGAAAGCCCCGAGCCTTCGCTAAAGCTGCAGTCGCGGCAAACGGTGGATCTCGGCGGCTTCGAGTGCCGGCTGGAACTGTATCGCAAGGCTGCGCGCTAGCTGCCGATGGCCGCGAATCCGAACGACGAAAAGCCGCTCACGGGCGACGCGTTGATCAAGGAAACATGCCGCCGCATCCGTGCAGCGCGCAGCGCATGGGACGCGCACAACAACCGCGCATGCCGCGGTGAACGCGAGAAGGCACTCGCACTTTATGAGACACTGAGCAAAGCCGGGCGCGAGAAAATCCCACAGGTGCTCCGCGTATGGCTGCGCTACCGCAGCGAGAAATACTTCGGCCCGGAGCGCACGGCACCGGGCACGCAGCGGCGGTAACGAATGTCAGTGGCCACGCCGCAGCCGCGGCTCGTGCTCATGCTCGCGCTCGCTGCGCTCGGCATATTTCCGCGCCTTGTGCTGCTGCTGGCGGCGGATGACACGGTCGCCGGTCAACTGCCTTTTCTTGCGGCTGAGCCGAAGTTTCTCGATCTCCTCCTCCAGCTTCTGAAATCCGTCGAAACGTTCCTTGCTCAACCTTCCCTCCGCCATCGCCGCGCGAACCGCACAACCGGCATCGGTGCCGTGCTTGCAGTCGTGAAATTTGCACTGCGTGGCGAGCTCCGAGATTTCGGCAAAGCGCTCGCGCAGCGTCGTCTCATCGGTCCACATGTGAACTTCGCGGATGCCCGGATTGTCCATGAGGATGCCTCCGCCGCGCAGCACGAAAAGTTCGCGCGCTGTCGTGCTGTGGCGGCCTTTGCCGGTGGTTTCATTCACCTCGTCGGTCCACTGGTACTCGTCGCCGAGGATGTGGTTCACGATGGAGGATTTTCCCACGCCGCTCGATCCCACGAGCGTCATCGAGACGCCGCGGCGGAAATACTGCTTCAGCACCTTGAGGCTCGTTCCCTTCTCCGCGCTCGTGATGTGAACGTCAGCCTCCGGATTCAGCGATCGGATCGCTTCCGCCGCCTCGCGGTTTTTTGCGTCGGGGAAAAGGTCGGACTTGTTCACGAGCACCACCGCCTTCGCACGGCTCTTTCCGATAATTGCAAAGTAGCGCTCCAGCCGCCGGAGGCTGAAGTCTGATCCGGCATCCGTGACCACCACGACCACGTCCACATTCGCGGCGATGACCTGCTCCTCCGTGCTGCGCCCGGACATCTTGCGCGAAAGACACGTCTGCCGTTTCAGCCGCGCGCGGATCATCGTCTCGCCGTCCTCGCCACCGAGATCGAGCGCGACCCAGTCGCCTACCGCGGGCAATTCCGCATCCGTCTCCGCGTCGTGATAGACTTTGCCGCTCATCGTCACTTCCAGCTCCTCACCATCTTCAAGGAGCGCACCGTAAGTGATCTTGTTGTCTCGGATCAGCCGCGCAGGTTTCCAACCCTCCCGATGGTATGGCTCAAACTCCCTCTCAAACTCCGCGTTCCAACCAAGATCCTGAAGAGTCATCACTTGTCGGAATCCGCACTCAGGCGGAAGGGACCGCCCCACGTGGGCTCATCGCGCAGGTCTGGGTATTGGCAGGAAATCATTTCACGGAATTTGGCAGACGTGATGATAGCCCCTGTCCACGGGTTTGGGAATCCCCGTGATCACAAAATGAATTCACGACCCGCGACTGCAGACGCAGGTGAAGCCTCTCGAAGGGAGCAGTTCCGAGAAACTGCAAATCGTCTTCGACGCACTCAAGGCCGCGTGACGCGCAGACGCATAAAGCGCATCATCGCGGACGGGCTGATCGGCACGACATCGCGAATGGTGATGGTCTGAGTTCCGTCGGCATTGAGAATCGGCTGACCGAGAGGCACTCCACCGGGTATCCAGGCTCCCGTTGCGAGATTGCCACCGTTTAGCTCCGTGGCGAACGTCAGATCGGTAGCGGCGGTCGATTTGCGATAGCTAAGGCTAAGATAACTATCGCTGCCGACAGCCCTCAATCCGAAGGTCGGCACCGCATTCAGCCCGGATGCAGTTGCACCGAGATTCGCGGAATACTTGAAGAGATTCGGCACTCCGTCCCGTGCCGGCATGGCATTGCCGTCACTGAAGCTCGGGTCAATAAATTGTGCAGCAGTGAAATTTTGCTCCTGCCACATGGGAAAGGTCGTCGGATTTGGTGCAGGCACGGATACCTGAGCGCGAAAGTCCACGTAATCGAAATCCACGTCGATCCCTGGTCCAGGAGTAAGAATGAAGTCCACTTTCGCCCCCGTCTGGAGCGGCGTCACAAAGCTGAAGTTTGTGGTCGCTCCTGCACCTGCACCGCCAATGAGCGTGGAATAGACGAGCGTACCGTCCACATAGATTTGCGCGCCAGTGCCGTCGCCATACGGTGCAGCGCGGACGATCGTGCCCGTGATGCGTGCGGTCGCCGTCACATTGCTCTGCCATCGCCGAACCGTCCACACTGGGTAAACGATAGCATAGCCAGTCCTAACTCCGGGATGTCCCCCGTTGGCATCGATTTTCGTGAAGGGAAGCGCGTTGCCGTAGGCGTAACCGTACGGTGTGGAAATATAAGTCATCCCGGTGACCGCGCCGAGATCATACGCGCTCCCAGGAACGACAAAACCATTGCCGTAAGCCCATGAGCCATTGGTCGCGCCTTGGACGCCGGAAAAATCGCGGACGGAATCCGCGACAATGATATCACGACCGAATTCCCGGACCGAGGTGATCGCACCTACCAGATAAAACGGCGTGGCATCTGCCGTCAGGGCTATCAAGCCATTGGTGGGCTGAAGCACCGTGCTCGTGCCCATGATGTCAATGCGGGTGAGTGGCGTATTCGTGGAAAGCACGAGCTGTGCAGTCCCCGCAGATGACCAGACGACTCGCACATCGCTGGTGCCACGACGAAAGAGATACATGCGGGTGCGCGCATCCGTATTGTCCCGGGCGACATAGTTAGCTCCATAGAGCTGCTGGATCAGATTGGAATATGCCGAAAAACCAGCAGATGGAACGTACGGTCCCAAAGGATCGGAAGGCGAACGCACCAGACCGGTTTTGTAGCCGTCGTAGTCATAGGCGAGATACCAATATGCCCGTTCTACGCCTGCGCTCCGCATCAGCGTCATCAGCTTGACCAAGTAACGCGCCATTTCCTGACGACCGGGATTGACTGTATCGGGCGCGCCACACTCGGTGGCCCAGATTGGTTTTGGCCCGTTGCCATTGTTATAAGATGCCGACAGCGAGCGTAGCGCAGCGATGTCCAGCTCCACCCCCTCGGGAATGGCGCGATATGGATGCGCATCGATAATATCGAGGTAGTCATGCGCCCCTAACGCGAACAAATCCTGATACCAAGGCAATGGCACCGGCACGCAAGCGCCTCCTATCACCCGGACATCGGGACGGACCAACTTGATCGCTGAGTAAGCCTTTTTCAGCATCTCCGTGTAGTAAAAAGCGCGATTGGTAATCGCCTGACCCTTGGAAAAACTGCCGTTGTATTCGTTCCAGATCGCCACGGTATCGATCTGCGCACCGTAACGCTGCAGCAGCGCTGTGCAGTAGTTCGCGTATCCCGTCCTCCCATCTTCAGTGTATGGACTGTCGCCGCCGTCGTAGTTCGTATTCTCGAAATCGAGCACCATCAGCGGGTTCAGCCCGAGGCCCGATGCCGTCGCCATGTAACCCTGATAGTTCGCAAACGTATAGGTAGCAGCCGGAACAGTCCGGGTTGGCTCGACGTTTTGCCAATACTGTTCGTCACGAAACTGCACAATACCACCGCGGGCGAGAATCTGCATGATGTCCATGGTCCATCCTTGGGCAAAATGGGTCATCACACCAAATGGCGAGTCCCTCATCGCACCAACATTGCTCGGGGCCACCACAGCGAAAGTAGTATCTGCCACAGCCACCTGATTTCCGGCACGAAATGCTGTGGCATGGACTTCAAAAAAACCAAGCCGTCCAAGCCCTGGAGCGATGACTGCCTGACCGTTCCCCGGGACCGAAATCGTCGCGCCAGCCACCTCTGTCCCAAAAAAATCCTTCACCGTCCATGTCACTGAAGTCCCAGTCGTTTGCAGCGGGATCTGAACGATTTCCGAAATGAGGAATACATTCCCGAGCTTGGCCTGGCTCAAAACAAGCGAATCTGCCGCAAGTGACCGGTCCATGAAAACGGCCAGCACCATTGCAATAAAAAATATTTCGAATCTGCGATTCATAATGCCCTGAATTTTCCCTAGTGCTCACTAACGATATGGATTTGGACCAAATCAGCCATCGGACTTCGATGGTCACGGTGAGCCTGAACCATCCGAAATTTCGAACCGTGCAAGCCAGCACTTATAAATCCACTTCTAACCGAAATCCGAAATTTGTCAAATCGTGAGTGACCGGTGCCTTTTTTTTCTCGCAAAATTCGAATCCTTTCTTCGGTCATGCACCGTTTGCCCTCATGGATTGAGGGAGCCAAAGTGGAAGACCGTTTAGAATCCCGTTGCCAAGCCGGTGAGCCGTGCTATTCCCCGCACGACATCTCACCCATCATGGCAAATCTTCTCGACTCCAAGCAAATCAAGGCCGCACTCAAGGATCTCCCCGAATGGGAGCTCGAAAAAAACGCGATAGAGCGCACGTTCGAATTCGATGACTTCGCGGCGTCGATCGACTTCGTGAATGGCGTCGCGGAACTCGCGGAGGAAAACGACCATCATCCGGACATCGACATCCGCTACGCGAAGGTCCGCATCATCCTCTCGACCCACAGCAAGGGTGGCCTCACGGATCTCGACTTTGAACTCGCCGAACGCATCGGCAATCTCGTGGATGCCTAGCCCGGAGCCGGGCAGCACTTGGAAATCGGCCAGTGCGGTGACCGTCATCGTGTTCGCCGTTGCCATCTGCTGGTTTGTGGAAAGGCGCAGCGCAGCTCCGCCGCCTCCAGCAGTCGTGCTGCCGTATGATCCGCCGCAGCAGCCTGCGGCGAAATAGCACGCACGCCGCTTTTCCTCCGTGAACTGGCAGCAACTCCTCTCCGCAGACCGCCTCGGCCGCACGAAGCCCGGCTACCGCGAACCCGCGCGGTCCGACTTTCAACGCGATAGCGACCGCATTATCTTCTCCTCGGCGTTTCGCCGGATGCAGGACAAGACGCAGGTCTTTCCTCTCGCGGAAAATGATTTCGCCCGCACGCGGCTTACGCATTCGCTCGAAGTCGCCAGCGTGGGCCGCTCACTTGGCACTCGGGTGGGCGCGGAGATTTGCGCACGGCACGGACTCGGCAAGGAAGGGCTGCATCCGTCGGACTTCGGGGCGATTGTCCATGCTGCGGCGCTGGGGCACGACCTTGGGAATCCGCCCTTTGGACACAGCGGTGAGGACGCGATCCAGCACTGGTTCACGAGCGACAGTCCTCACGCACGCGCAGCGCAGGCCGGACTCAGCGAAACGGAAGTCGCGGACATCGAACGCTACGAAGGCAATGCACAGGGCTTCCGAATTCTCACGCGCCTGCAGATGCCGGACAATCCCGGCGGCCTTCAGCTCACGAGTGCGACGCTCGGCGCGTTCACAAAATATCCGCACGCCTCGCTCATCGGCGCGGTGCCACACACAGGCACAAGCTTGAAAAAATTCGGCTACTTTCAGAGCGAGCGCGAGCATTTCGCGGAAATCGCTCAGCACTGCGGACTCATCCAGCGCGCACCGGATTGCTGGGCGCGCCACCCGCTTGCATTCCTCGTCGAGGCCGCGGATGACATTTGCTACCGCCTCGTAGATTTCGAGGACGGCGCACGGCTCGGTCACCTGAGCTACGAGACCGTGCGCGATGCATTCCTCTCCATCATTCGGAAACACCCGCGCGATCTCGATGGCATGACGTCGCGGAAGGCCGCACTCGAAATGCTGCGTGCGATGGCCATCGGCGAATGCCTTTCGCAATGCACCAGCGCGTTCCTCGATCATGAGGCCGATCTGCTATCCGGAAAATTCGACACTCCGCTCACCGATGCCATCACCGCGGCACCCGCGCTCAGTGCGATTCAGAAAATGAGCCGCGAGACGATCTACTCGACCAAGCGCGGCGTGGAGATCGAGATCGCCGGCTACGAGGTGCTGGGCGGATTGCTCGACGTCTTCATGAGCGCCATGAACGACATCGCTGCGCACGGCGACAGGATCTGCAACCGCAGTAAAAAGCTCGCGAGCCAACTCCCCGCCGAGTGCGTGCACGCCGCGCGAGAAACCGGGCCTTATCAGCGGCTCATGCGAATGCTCGATTTCGTCAGCGGCATGACGGACAGCTACGCCGTCGCGCTTTACCGACGGGTGAAAGGAATCGCGCTGCCAGGGACGTAGCCGACGACGGAATCCTCCCTCTGGCCGCGAGGCACGCCGCCCGCTTTAAGACCGAACGCACATGCTCGAACAACTTGTCCAATTTCTCGAAAGCCTGCAGCACAGCATCCAGGGCATGGGCGCCTTTGGCATCTTCGCATTCGTGGGCATCTTCGTCATGGCGCAGATGTTCATGGTGCCCGTCGCGCCGCTCGGGATGGCGTTCGGACTTTTCTTCGGATTCACGCAGGGATGGCTCGGCCTCATGCTCGGGTGCGCCATCGGTGCGAGCATCAATTTTCTCATCTCACGCCATCTCGCCCGCAATGCGGTGATGCGCTGGCTGGGATCGAATGAGAAGTTCCGCATGATCGACAGCGCGGTCGCACGCAAGGGCTGGAAAATCGTCCTGCTACTGCGCTTCGTGCCCGTGCCATTCGGCCTCGCAAACTACTGCTACGGTCTGACGCCCGTGCGGTTCTGGCCCTATCTCGCAGCCACGTGCGCAGCGATCATTCCGCCGAACAGCCTCTTCGTCTGGATGGGCTCCACGTTTCACGGCAGCCTGTCTTCCCTTGTGGGAAAGGGGCGTCCGCATCATCCTCTCGAATATGTCTTCCTGGGCGTCGGCATCCTCGCCGCGGTCCTCGCGCTCCGCTATGTCGCAAAGGTCGCAAAGGTCGCGAGCGCAGCAGCCGCACCGGCTGAAGCAGACTCCCCGTAAAACGCGGCTCACGGCTTTTCCAGCCAGATGATCACGGGGCGCTCCGAGACCTCGACGGCCATGTAGCCCTCGATCTCCTGCCGCACTTCCACCTTCTCCGCATCGCCCGCGACGAGCGGCATCCGCTCCGCGCGCAACACCCGCAAAGGGTCATTGAAAAGACGCACCGCTCGCGCTGCGCCCTTCGAGCACCACACGACCCATGCACGCTTCGCAGCCTGAGTGCCGTGCGTGAATTCATAGGCGTAGCACTCGTCGGAATCCTCCCGCTCAACGCGCGCAAAGCGGTATTCACCGATTGAACGCTGGAGCCATGCGAGGGCGTGGAATGCGGGCTTCGGCTCGAAATTCCGCGTGATGCCGCTGCTGCCGTGAACGTGCGGCTCATCCGTGTCGTTGAAAAAATAGAGATGCGCGCGGTCCACTCCGAGTCGTGCGAGCAGCAGGAAGGATCGCACCGACCACATCGCCTGCTGTTCCTCAGTGCCGCCTTGCCACTTTGCAAAATCGCCCGTCGCAGGCGGCGGCTTCGTCGAGGCATCATAGCCGAATTCCGTCACCCAGACCTCCTTCGTCGGCGCATGGCCGTCACGCCATTTCAGGACATGTCCGATATTCTCCACGAATTTCGTCGCCGGGTCCTCCGGAAAGCTCCGCCGCCACGTGGGCCACGGCTCGACTTCGGCGTAACAGTGGATGTTCAGGATGTCCCAAAGCGCATCAAGTCCCGCAAGGCAGTCCACACTCTTCGAGTAGCGCCCGCTCGGCCCGAGATTCGCCGCACACGTCGCGATGCGCAGCTTTGGATCGCCTGTGCGGATGCCGCGCGCCATCGCCTCAAAGAGCGTGCGATAGGTGGCGTCGTCGTATTTCCCCGGCTCATTTCCGATTTCCACAGCCTCGATCACCGGCTCCGTGGCCGATGGGCCAAATGCCTTTGCAAATGCGACTCCATACGCATTCGCGTCGTGACCGATGTCCTTCCACGATCCTGGCGCGATATCGTCAAACAGCAGCGACGCATGCGTGCGGTATCCCGCCTTCCTCCAGCTCCCGTAGAGCTGCGCCCAGTTCACCCGGTTCGCGGCGAAGGGAAAGGTGGTCGCCTTCGACGTGTCGTCCCCGAAGTCCCACTTCATCGGATGATAATTCCGCAGCACCCGCGCGACCGGCGCGTACAGCTCCGGCTTGAACTGCACGGTGTGGACATTCAGCCCGATGAAATCCTTCATCAGCGGGCGCGGCCTCGCGTCCTCCGCGGACATCCCCTCTCCTGCCATCAGGACCAGCAGCGGGAGGAGGAATGCGGCGCGCATGGGCTCAATCTAGGATCGCGCCGCGCCCGCAGACAAGCGGCGTTCGCCGCGGGGTGAGAAAGCAGTCCCACGCTTCAGCGGGCAAAGGCTGCCAGCCGCCTACGACACGCCGGAGCGTGCGGGGCCTTATCGCCGCAGCGCGTTGATGAGTTCGTCCAGCTTGTCGAGCACCGCCTGCATCTGGCTCTGGTTATAGCTGCCGTCGGCGCCTTGGCCGAGCGTGCCCACGGCATTGGTATTGTTGCTCGTGCCAGCGATGGCGTTCGCCACAGAATTGGCGACGTCGCCCTGCGTGGCGCGCTGCTGGATGTCGTCACGGAGCGCGGTGAGCTGCGTACGCATCTCCGCCGAGGAAACCGGTGAACCGGAGGCGGGCTTGGTGGGGTCGAAGGGCATGGCGTTTGGGGAATGTTTTACGTCTGGCGATCCGCCGGCCGTCGCGCCTTGGAATTCGCTGGCAGTGATGCTATCGCGGCGGTGCGGGCGGATCCGACGCCTTCCTTTTCATCTCATCGGCCTTTTTCTGAATTGATTCAGAAAAGGGGCAGCATTTTCATCGTTTTCCCTGCAACTTCCTTGAGGTGTTGCTCTAGGAGGGCCAAGTCGTTGGCGTTCAATACGGGGGCGAGGCTTTGCTTCAGTTTGTCAATGTAGGTCAGCTTGTGCTCCATGGAAATACTACGCGAGTTGAGAGAGAAGCCGACTTTCCCCTTGCGCAACTGATACATCGCATCCACAACAGCCGCTTCCTGCTGTTCGGTGAGAGGCAGGCTTCGGCTTTGGAGATAGTCTTTGAATCGCCCCGTCTCGAGGCGTTCCAACCCGGTGGCCTCGTAGTATTTGAGCTTGTCATAGTTATCCGCGCCCACAGCCGCTTTGATGTCCGCCTCCTTTTGACGAATCTCACTAAGATATAGTGCGTAGCTTTCCTGCTTTTGGGCCGCCTCCCTTATCTTCTCCTCATGAATCCAATAGAGGTCTAATCTAGCTGTGAGCATTTCATAGACCTTGTCACGAAGTTCATCCGACAGGCCCAGCAACTTCAGGAATGCCATGTCCTCCGGCTTGTTGCGAGCCCTGCTTGCGTTGATACTTGCTCTTGGGCCGGCGTTCAACACGGCGAGCGTGGCCTGCATTTGGTTTTTTTCCTCGCTAATACGTTTCTTTAGGATTTCCACCTTTTCAGTGGTGTCCGAAACAGTGGGTCTGCCAGTCGTCAGAGCAGACGTGGCCGGTGTGGCCATTGGAGTCGACGACGTGGTCTTAGGAGTGACTGACGTCGTCTTTGGACTGGGCGACGTGGCCTGTGGAGCGGGCAGGGAGGCGTTGGTTGGAGGCTTGGCGACCTTATCGATGGCGGTAAAGCGCCATGCCGCCAACCCGGCGACCACCAGCATTGAAGCTGCCGCAAGAAGATAGATTTCCTTTGTTTTCATAGTCTTCGCAGGTAGAGAGGTGATGCTATCGCGGTGCCGCTGGCAGATTTGACGCATTGCTTTTCCTCTCCTCGGCCCTTTTCTGAATTGATTCAATGCGGGCCTGCGTTTTCAACGGTGATTCTGCCACTTCTTTGAGGTGTTGCTCCAGGTGCGCCATGTCGTTGGCGTTCAATACGGGGGCGAGGCTTTGCTTCACTGTGTCAATGTAGGCCAGCTTGTCCTCCATGGAAATTTCACGCGCTCTGAGAGAGAAGGTGGCTTTCCCACTACCCGCACGCGCCTGACGCATGGCTTCGACGACGGCCGCTTCCTGCTGCTCGGTGAGGGGCAGGCTCCGGCTTTGGAGATAGTCCTTGAATTGCGCCGTCTGGAGGCGTTCCACCGGGGTGCTCTCGTAGTATTTGATCTTGCCATAGTTTTCCGTGCCCACAGCCGCTTCCAAGTCCGCGTGCATTTGACGAAGCTCGCGGGCATCGGCTGTGTAGACTTCTCCCCTTCGGAGCGTCTCCATCATCTTCTCCTGTTGATCCGAAGAGAGGTCTCCCTTTGCCCTGAGCATTTGATAGACCTTGTCACGGAGTTCACCCGATAAGCCCAGCGACTTCAGGAACGCCATGTCCTCGGGCTTGCTGAGGTCCTTGTGTGCGTTGCGCATTCCTGTGATGCCGCCTGCCTGATAGGCTTCTGTCAGCGGCTTGCTTTTGGCCAAAAGGTGCGTGATTTCCGCGCTGACACGGGCTTTTTTCATCTCTGGCGTCTCGATGACTGCAGAAACGATGGGCCTGCCCGTCGTCCGATGAGATGTGGCTGGCGTTGCTTCTTTCGTCACCGGCGTGCTCTGTTGAGCGGGCAGGGTGGCGTTGGTCGGAGGTTCGGCGACCTTATTGATGGCAGTAAAGCGCCAGGCCGCCCACCCGGCGACCACCAGCACCGAGGCCGCCATAACAAGGTAAATTTCCTTTTTTTTCATAGTCTTCGCAGGTTGAGAGGATCGGATTAGGTGCATCCATGCGCGGCCTTCGTCGCGCTGCCGTGAGGCAGCGCGACGGGGTCCCGCCATTGGCTACATATTGTTCAGTGCATCGATTTGGCTTTGCAAGTCATTGATTTGGTTTTGCAAGCCGTTGATTTGGTTTTGCAAGCCGTTGATTTGGTTTTGCAAGGCATCGATTTGACCTTGCAAGGCATCGATTTGGCCTTGCAAGTCATTGATTTGACTTTGCAAGGAATCGATCTGGGCATCGATTTCTTGGATGCTTGAATTGTTGGAGTCGATTTTGGACTGAATCACACCAATCTGTTGTTGAAGATCCGCCACGTTGCCGCCGGCGATCTCGATCTCTGCCCCCACCAATTCATCCGTTAGTTGAGCCAATTGATATTCCAGATCCAGCTGGCCCAACCTCGCTTCAGCAGCCGCAATATCGTTGTTGTTGCTCTGCAGAGCACCTGTGATGGCCTCATAATCCGATCCGAATGTCTCAGATTCAGGATCCAAATTTTGTAATTGTGTTTCAAGGGTAGCTTGAACTGACGCATAGTATGCCAAGTCTGTCGCAAGTTGCGCCCGTTCGGCGCTCTGAGCAACAAGCACGGCTCCCGACAGTTGGGACTGCAATTGCCCGATGTTCCCGGCAAGTACTCCCATCTGATTCTCCAATTCGACTTTTTGTTGCTCATACGCTTCATTCTCTGCTTGGAGAGCACCCTTCTGTGTCTGCAGATCCGAAATCTGTGACTGCAGCCCGGCAATTTGCGACTGAAGCTGAGAAATCTGCGACTGAGGATCCGCAGTCTGTGACTGAAGAGCCGAAACCTGTGACTGAAGGTCCGTAATCTGTGACTGAAGCTGCACTATTTGCTGCTCAAGTTCCTGAACGGTTTGTGATCGGGCTGTGGACGGAAGGAGCAGCGCGGACAGGATGCCGAATACGATGGCAAAAAGTGCAGGAGAAAGTTTGAACCTCCAACAGCCGTTGATCGACTTATCGACATCGCTGGCGTGTCTCAGACTTCGGTTTCGCCGCGCGTCCGAGGACGCGTGGTCATGCTGAGCATCAGAAGCTTCAGCGACAGGCGCTGGAAGCGTGGAATAGGTGTTGTTGCATGGTTTCATTTGGTTTGGTTGGTTTGGTCGTTGTTTTTGCCTTTGCGATGGCCTGCTGAGGTCTCGCGCTGCCATCGCCGCAGCGAGAGGGGAAAGTGTGCTGCCCTACTGCTCCACCGTCGGGATGCACCGCCCGAAGGCCGGGGGATATCCCCCGATGACTCGTCGGCACCGCCCGATCGCCGGGGCGTATCGCCCAATGTTGATCCGGCATCGCCCGACCTTCGGTCGGCATCGCCCAAGGCCTGGGATGCATGCCGCGATGAGATCCGCGCGGGCCCACTGAGACCGCGCCCATGCCACCCCAAAAACTGCCTTGCCTTTTTCCGAAAAATCTAGCGTCGCCTGACCGGGACGCGGGACGCGGGACGCGGGACGCGGGACGCGGGACGCGGGACGCGGGACGCGGGACGCGGGACGCGGAAGCGCACCCGGCGCACGGTGCGCAATGAGCAACCAAACTGGAGGGACCACCGTCATCGGCGCGCAGGAAAATGAAACCGCAGGCATTTGGCAAGCTAAGATTTCCGCGCAGCCTTTGCGCACGAAAAAGGGGCGGGCTTTCGCCCGCCCCTTTTCAAATGTTGTCCGCGGAGGTTATGCCTCGACGTCCACGCCCATCTGGCGCGCGGTGCCGGCGATGATTTTCATCGCGGCTGGCATGCTGCGGGCGTTGAGATCGGGCATCTTGCGCTTGGCGATTTCCTCGACCTGCTTCTTGGTGAGCTTGCCGACTTTCACCTTGTTCGGCTCCTTCGAGCCGCTGGCGATGTTCAGCGCCTTCTTGATCATCGAGCTCGCCGGGGGCTGCTTGGTGATGAAGGTGAAGCTCTTGTCCTTGTAAACGGTGATGACGACCGGGAGGATGTCCCCCGATTGCTTGGCCGTGCGGGCGTTGAACTCCTTGCAGAAGGCCATGATGTTCACGCCCTGCTGACCGAGCGCAGGACCGACCGGCGGTGCAGGATTCGCTGCCCCCGCGGGGATTTGAAGTTTAATGGAACCGACGATTTCTTTTGCCATGGTGAGTGTGTGTTTTGTGGGCGGTGAGAGGAGGCTTCAGCGCCCGGATGGTTTGTTCAGTGCGTAAGAGAAAATTATGCGTTGCGTTCGACCTGCCAGTATTCGAGGTCCACGGGGGTCTCGCGTCCGAAGATGCTGACGCTCACGCGCAGCTTGCCGCGTTCGGGGTCGATTTCCTCGACGACGCCGGTCTGGTTTTGGAACGGCCCATCCGCAACCTTCACGATCTCGCCGACCGTGAACTCGACCTTCGGGCGAGCCTTTTCCTCGCTGGCGCGGACCTGCGCGAGCATCGCGTCCACTTCCTTTTGCAGCATGGGGGTCGGGCGATCCTTAGTGCCGGCAAAGCCGAGCACGCCGGCGGTGTCCTTGATGAAGTACCAGGACTTGTCCACGAGCTGCTTGTTTTCATCAATCAACCACATGTTGATGAGGATGTAGCCGGGGAAAAATTTGCGGGTGGTCTCGGTCTTCTTGCCGCGCCTCACCTCGGAGACGCGCTCCGTGGGTAGCAGGACTTCATAGACGAAGTCGGACATCTCCTCGGTCTTCGCCCGCTTCACGAGGTTGTCGTGCACTTTCTTTTCCTGTCCGGAAAGAACATGCACCACGTACCATTGCTTTCGTTTTTGCTCTTCGGTCATGGAGATGAAATTAAAATAGGAGGCGGCTGATCCACATCAGCGCAAAATCGAAAATCGTGACGAACGCTGCGAGGAGCAGCATTGCGATGATGACCACGATGGTCGAATCAATGAGTTCCTTGTACTTGGCACCGAAGGCTTTTTCCTTCGGATCCCAAGGCCACGTCGCTTTTTGGAGCTCGGTCTTTACCTCTCGGATGAAATTGGTGGTTTTTGCGAACATGGGCTTTGGCTGTGCAGAGGGGAGTGGCACGGGAGGAGGGACTCGAACCCCCAACAGGCGGTTTTGGAGACCGCTACTCTACCAATTGAGTTACTCCCGTATCTCTAGCCGAAAGCGCGAGGTGGAGGGATTCTCCACCCCGCGCATGAATCGGCAAATGGTTTCTTTAGGCGACGATGTCGGTGACGCGGCCTGCGCCGACCGTCTTGCCGCCCTCGCGGATGGCGAAGCGCATCGTCTTCTCCATTGCCACGGGGCAACTGAGTTCGACTTCGATGCTCACGTTGTCGCCGGGCATGACCATTTCGACACCGGCGGGCAGCGTGACCGAGCCGGTCACGTCCGTGGTGCGGAAATAGAATTGCGGGCGGTAGTTCGAGAAGAACGGCG
>JBBRPQ010000021.1:0-74416 GCA_038227825.1 Chthoniobacterales bacterium | reverse complement strand
GAACGCCGACGCCCTCATCGGCACCACGCAGCTCCCGAAATTCGCCGACCAGCTCTACCACTGCCCCGAGGACGGCCTCTACCTCGTCCCCACCGCCGAGGTCCCCGTCACGAATCTCCACCGCGAGGAGATTTTGAAAATCGAGCAACTCCCGCTCCGCTACACCGCCTACACCCCGTGCTTCCGCCGCGAAGCCGGCGCCGCGGGCCTCGGCACGCGCGGGCTCATCCGCATGCACCAGTTCGACAAAGTCGAGCTCGTGAAAATCTGCCATCCCTCGCAGAGCATGGCCGAGCTCGAGTCCCTCACCGCCGACGCCGAAAAAATCCTGCAAGCCCTCGGCCTGCACTACCGCGTCATCGAGCTCTGCACTGGCGACATCGGCTTCGGCAGCACGAAGACCTACGACATCGAAGTCTGGGCCCCCGGCCAGGGCGCGTATCTCGAAGTGTCGAGCTGCTCAAATTTCGGCGACTATCAGGCCCGCCGCATGGCCCTGCGCTTCAAGGACGAGAACGGCAAAAACCAATTCTGCCACACCCTCAACGGCTCCGGCACCGCCCTCGCCCGCCTCTACGTCGCCCTCCTCGAAAACCACCAGCAACCCGACGGCACCATCGCCATCCCCGCCCCCCTGCGCCCGTACTTCGGCGCGGAGAAAATCGGGTGAGCGCAGTGTTAAAAAAGATCCTCGGGGTTGTCGAATTTGAAGAATTCGAGGTCGATATCGATCAAATGGACAGGCTGCCGTCGAATCCCTATGCCATTCCGGATCATATTCTCCACGATCGCATCGCCATCGAGGAGGAGGATCGTAATGGCGCCTTTCTTGATCGACGCGGCTTCCGCGTCTGACGTGAATCGGCCTGTCGTGAGAAAGACGCCGTGATCATAATCACCCTGAATTGCGCCGCGGAATTTATCGATCTCTGGCCGGGACACCGAGTTCGCTTTCCATTGCTTGGCTTGCACCGCCGACCGGATCGTCACGATCCCTTGGCGAAAATCACCGTCGCCATCGATTCCTCCATCAGGCCCTCGCTTCCCGAGTCGCAAGTTCTGGAAGCCCATCAATTGGAGAAAATTGATGCAGAACACCTCAAACTGCTTTCCCGAAAGTCTCCTCAGTTCGGCCAGGATCCGTCGCTTCACGTCGGCCTCGTTTTCGTTCACCAAGTCTCGCAAGTTCACCGGTCCACCGAGGGAAGCAAAGCTTTGCTGCTTTTCTGCCGCCAGTTGCCCTCCGCTCAGACGCGCTTTTCCTTTGGGCGTCAGTCGCCAAACACCGCGAGTGGAGCCGTCGAGATGCCCGGATTCGACCAATCCCTGCCGAACCCACTGAACAAGATTGTGCCACTTGAAAGTTGACGGGCTACTCGGCAATCGCGCGTTGCGATCCTCCTCCGTTAAATCAGGAAAAGCTTCGGCTACTCGCGGGTAGATGTTTTTGGGCTTCGCTCTCGCCACCGAGAGCATTCAAGGCGGCGAGCAGCGGAATCTCTATCTCATGCTGTTTTGGAAAAGCCATTGCCGGGAGAGAAACGGGTACAGGTTGGGCAATTGGCTGGCGAGCCAGAATACCTTTTCAATTCTGGCTCAATTCTTCGGAATCCGGTTCAGCGTACAGTAGGGGTCGGCGGGGCCGAGCTTCGCGCCGGTCGCAGAATGGATGCCGCCATAGCGTCAGAGAGAGCCTTGCCGCCCGCGCCCGCTGCGTGCTATCGTCACCACCATGAGCACGCTTGCTGAAATCGAAGAAGCCGCAGAAACACTGCCTGCAACCGAGCAGCAGGAATTGCTGCTTTTTCTCGCGTCGAAACTCCGGGCGCGCGGCGCGGCGCTGCCGGAGCCACTGCTCTTCACCCCGGAGCAATTGCAGACGTGGATGGATGAGGATGAGGCGGACCTGCGGCGCTTCGACGCGGGGCAGTGAGGGTTTTCCTCGACAGCAGTGTGGTGCTGGCGGCGTGCGGACGGATCACGGGCGGTTCGCGGCGGGTGTGCGACCTCGCTGCGCATCAAGGCTGGCGACTGCTGACGAGCGATTATGTGGTGCGCGAGGTGGAGCGAAATCTGGCCGGGCGGTTTCCGCCCGCGGCATCGACGGAATGGCAACGGCTTGCCCCATCGCTGGAGCGAATGCGGGATGTGACGACATTCGAGTGGCCTGTGGTTTTCGGTGTCGGGAAGGATCGCCCGGTTTTGTTCACGGCGGCGGCATTTGCCGAGGTGTTGCTGACGCTGGATGTGGCCGATTTCGGCCCGTTGATGCCCTCCGGTTTCTACGGGCTCGCTGTCCTCACACCGGGCGTTTTCCTCCGGAGCGAACGCGCGGCAGGACGGCTCCGCTGAGGCCACCGATTGCTTGCTCAGTTCTCCGCGTCTCTGCGACTCCGCGTTTATATCCCGTCTTTCGGCGCGTCTCAGTCCTTGGGAATCTTGTTCAGCGTGTAGTAGGCGTCGGCGTGGTCGAGCTTCGCGCCGGCCTTGGAGCGGAGGCCGTCGGCGTGGAGTTCGTGAACGTAGAGTTCGCGGCGGGCTTCCACTTTCAGACGCACACTCAGACCATCGGCGCTGACGGTCGCGGCGGTGATCAGCGCGGGCTTCACATCAATCTCATCGCTGCCGTAGGCGCCGGAGTAGAAATACGTGAAGCTCTTCAACGAGTAGGACGCGGGGTTGCCGGCGGTCGCGGCGTCCACCGGCGTGGTGAAGACCAGCTCGAAGCCGTCCGGCTTTGCGCGCATTTCACGGATGGCGAAGGGCGTCACGCCTTTCCAGCGCACGCGCTGGAGGCCGTAGGATTTCGTGCCGAGCGAGGACCAGCCGCGCGACGTCATGCCGACCATGAGGCTGCTGTCGGGTGCGAATTGCAGCCGCACGATGCCCGACGCGAAGCCCGCGAGGAACGGAAACGTCGCGCCCTGGTATTCGCCGTCCACTTTTTCGAGGAAGACGCGACTCACCTTCGCGTCGGTGAACTCCGCGACCATGAACTGCCCGTCGAACGGCCCAAACTTTCCGCCCGCCGGGACGACGGCGAGGTCGGTGCCGCTGCGGCCCATTTTGTTGTAAGGCAGCCACACCGCGGGCGGGCGCATCTCGGGCAGCGCGCGCACGGCGTCGGGATACGGGATTTTTTCCGGCACCTTCGCGGAGAGCTTCAGCGGCGAGCCGGGGAGATCCTGCGACGCGATGCCCTCGGGGTTCAAAAAGAACGCGCCTTTTTTCAAATGATAGATCGGCGTGCTCGGCACCCATGTGCCCTGCTGATCCACGCAGAACATGTCGCCCGCGGCATTCGCGCCGAGCCCGCACGGCGAGCGCATGCCGGCGCACATCGGCTGAAAATTTCCGTCGGTGCCGATGATGCCCGCCCAGCCGCGCCAGCCGGTCTTGTTGTTCGAGTGGTCGCCCATGTCCACGTTCAGCGAGACCCACAGGTTGCCGCTGCCGTCGCGCTTCGGCCCGTAGGCGTAACCGTGATACGAGCCGGAGACATTCCACCCGCGCCCGGCGGTGAGATACTCGTCGGCAATGCCGTCACCGTTCGTGTCGCGCAGTCGCGTCATCTCCGTGCGCTGCGTGACGAGCAGGCTGTCGCCATCGCGCAAGAGCCCGAGCGGCTCGTGCAGCCCGGATGCGAACAGTTTGTAGTCCACCTTGTCCGCAGGGCCGAGCACGCCATCGAGCATCCACACCTCACCCTTGCGGATCGCCACGGCGAGTTTGCCATCGGTGGTGAAGTCCATGCCGCTCACTTCGAGCGCGATTCCCTGGCTCGGCTTCCAATCCGTGCTGCGCGAGGCCGACAGCGAATTCGCCGTGAGAATGTCGGTGATTTCGTAAGGCGAATCCGCAGCGTGCAGCGTGCAGAAGGTGAAAAGAAAAATGGCGCGGACCGCGATTCTCAAATCGCGAATGGGCGCGAACGAACGCGAATCCGAAATGCAGCGGAACCACCGTGGCTCGCAGCCGCTCTTTCGCCCGGAGGGCGAACGGAAATTAGCCGGTGGTGAAGCGAGGAACGAGCGAAACCACCGGAACAATACATCAATCGAACGCACCCCGGATGGGGTGCCGGAATCTTCCGCCGCCCCTGCCGGGGCGGATTCCGTTTCCGCGGTGATCCGGTGGCTTGCGCCACCGGCTAATTTCCGTTGGCCCTCCCGGCCAGAAGGCATTTCTGAATCCAAGATAATCAATCGTTTCATTTCCACGAGTAGGTAAAACTGCGCTTGCCCGCCACGGCGGGTTCTTCCGTGACGGTCACGCCTTCGGGATGCGCGACGGGGAAATGTTTCAGCACTGAGGCATCCGCCGAGATGGTTCGGTGCAGCCCGTTTTCAATTGCGTCGAATCGCTCCTCCACGCGCACGCCACCGACACTGAGCAGAAAAGTCGGCACCCCCTGCGCGTCGAGACGATAGCCATCAAAGCGAACCTCCGCGCTGCTCGTGGACGCCGCGGGCCACTTCACCACCGACTCACCGAGCGGCTTCTCAAACGGCGCGAACCGCGAGAACCATGTGTTGTAGGCGTCGAAGAATTTTCCCTTCCAAGCCACCACAGGCCGCGCATTTTTCCCGTCGTAGGCCACATGCACGCCGCTCGGAAAACCGACGAGAATCGCGTGCGTGCCGACGCCTTCCATGAAAGTCCGCTGCACGATCGGGCGCTCCTTTGGGATGAGTTCAAACGCGCCATTCGCCGTGACCGGGAATCCCTCCGGCTCGCCATTCGCGCTCTTCGCAAACGAGTAGATGGACGCGATCTGTTTGTCCGTGTCGCCGCCGAGGATGTCGCGGTTCGCCGCAGTCCCGCCGGGCCAGAACGACGGCATGAGCGTGCCCGCCCGATACGCCGCCGGGTTCACGAGATATTCCGCGAGCCAGCCGGGCTGGAGGCGCTGGCCGAGATTGCTGAGGTCGAGCCCCTGGATGCCGAGCGAAGGCTTGTCGCCCCAGCGATGACACGTGATGCAACCGAGCCCGCCGAGCGTGCCCATGAGCTTGCGCCCCGCCGTGTCATCGCCGCCGGGCAGCGGCGATTCTTTCTTCGTATCCGCCTTTGCGAGCAGCGCGCCAAGCGTCGCGGTCGCCGCACCGTAGATCGGCATCTTCGTCTGCAAATACGGACGCACGCGGACCTCGCCCGTGAGCACTTTTGCGAGCCATTCGGGCTGCAGTTTGCGCCCCGCGCCAGTGAGCGGCGGCGGATATTTTCCCGTGTCGCCGAGATTGTGATCGCCCAGAAAGTACGCCTTGCGTGCCGCATCCGGCCCACCGCGCCCGTCACGGTCGTGGCACGCGAGACAGTTCAGCGATTCGAGCGTGAGCATCGCGATCTGCTGCGGCGTCGCCGGCTCATTGCGTTGCGTGAGGAAAAGGGCGAGCGAATCGCGCTGCGGAACGGACAGCGCATAGCGCGGCACTCCTTGCGCAGCGGCCTCGGCGAGACAGCCACCGTCCGGCTTCATCAGCGGCACCGGCTTCGCAGCCACATCCTTCGGCAAGTCATGGCACGCCGCGCATCGCTGCGCCGCGACGATGCCGCGCCCGCGATCTGCGAGCGCCTTGTCCGCGACGAGCGTCGGGATCTTCGGCGCGATTTGGCCGTCGCTGCCCTCGTAATTCAGCAGGTAGCCGGCGATGTCCGTGGCATCCTGCTCGTCCATCGCCGTGTGCGGCATGCGGCCATCGGCGCGCACTGTCAGCGGGTCGCGGATGAACTCCGAGAGCGACGAAAGCACATGCTTCTCCGCGAGATTCGGAAATGCCACGGAGCGATGCGTGAACTCCTCGGCCTTCGGCGTCCCATCCGGAGGCGTGAAATCCTTCCCCGGCGCATGGCACGCGACGCAGCCGAATTTGTGAAAGAGCTCCTTGCCCAGCGCAGTGTTCACATGGCGCAGCGCCTTTGGCTTCGAAGCCGTCTTCGGCTTGAGCGTCGCGAGATAGTTTAGCACCGGCTCCACATCCTCCTTTTGCAAAAGCTCCGGCATCGCCGTGCCCTCGTGAGCAGCCGCCGGGCTCGCGAGAAATTTCCGCAGCCAGTCGGCGTTCACGCGTTGCGTCACGTTCGTAAGTTCCGGCCCGCGGCGCGCAGGCAGCGCCGTCTCGCCGCCGTGGCAATTCGCGCAGCCGAGTTCATTGAAGAGCAGGCGCCCGCCTTCCGCCGAAGGCTTCGCCGCATGGAAACGATCAAAGGCGACCACGAGCGGCTCCGCGCGTGTCGCTGTGGAAAGCACGGTCAGCCCGAAAACGGCAGCGGCGAGGTTTCGAAAAGTTTTCATCATGTCGGAGGAGTGCTTTTCAAACGCTCACGCCACGCTGCTGATATCGATCACGTGGAGCTGCCGGCCCTCATTCGTGTGCGGCGAATCAATGCAGACCAGCCGCTCGTCGCGGCTCGTGCGCGGGTGATTGTCCACTCGCCACTCGCCCTTGTAGGCCGGGTGCAGCGGGAATTCGCCGAGGTCAATGCGGCGGCCCGATTTGATGTGATAGAGATGCGGCGTCTGCAGCCGCCGGTCACCCTTCGGATACGTGTCGTTCAGGATCCACTCGTTGTTGCGCAGGTAGGTGAGGTGCCCGCCGTTATCGAGCACGTCGTGGCCGATTTCCTCGATGACGCCGGAGTCGCGATCCTCGAAGAGGAAATCGCCCGCCTGCTCGTTGCCCAGCCAGCCTTTCGACTGCGCGAGGATGTGTGTCGCATCGCGCCAGATGAAGTGCGACGCGTAGCCGTTCGGGATGACGATGCGCAGGTCGCTGCCGTCCATCGCGACCGTGATGAGGCGTGTGAGGTGTCCGCCTTTCGGCTGCGTCCAGCGGTGCAAAAGGATGAGCCGTTTTCCATCCGGGCTGCACAGCAGATGGTAGGCGTGGTGCTTCGACTCAGGACGATTTTCCATCACCGTGCCGGTCTTCGCGAGTCGCTCGTGCGAGACGATGAGCTTCTCCGCGCCGGTCTCCAGATTCACCTGCGTCACGCCGCTGCCCGCAGGCGCCATCTCGTCGAAGAAACGATCGCGGATCCCCGCGTAGCCATAGCCGGGCCGGCAGTCTGCCACGCGGGAAAAATCACACGACACGGCCTCCTTTCCACTCGGCGCCAGCGCATAAATCGGCACGGGCAGAGTGTGCTTGTCGCCCGTCTTCACATCGAGGATGTGGCTCACGAAACGATCCTTCTCGCGGTCGTTCCAGATGATCTTCGATTCGGTGCCGGGGATCCATTGCAACATGCAGCCCTGCTGCCAGCACCACGCGCGCGTCGTCCCGAGCGGGATCCATTTGTCCTTCTCGTGCAAGTCTACCATGCCCACCTCGATCACGTCATCCGCCACCGGCGAACGGTGCTCGAAGCCGACCTTGTTGCTCAGCACAAAACGGTTGTCCGGCGAGAACTGCAGCTTGTCGTAGTAGCCGAACCAATGGAACCCCGGCCCGTGCGTGATCTGGCGGATGGGTGCAAGCTGCTTCACCGCATCCTGCCCGCGTGCGGCGAACGCACTGGCAGCCACGCCGGAAATCCCGACGCGCAGAAAATCGCGCCGGGTCAGACGGGAAAGGGAACTCGTTGGTTTCATGACGTTGCAGGGGATGATGGAAAAATGATGCGCTCGCCCGGCCGATCACATTCCTGCCGGCCGGGAGCGACGGAATCGTCACCGGTCGGCCAATGCACGTCGAGCACGCGGCGCTGCCTTTTGCGCGGGTGTCTCATAGCCGCTCCTTTTCCAAATACGACCGCAACTCTGCGGGCATCGGATGATCAAGCTGCACGTGCTGCTCGCGCAACGAAGCGCGCAGACGCTCAGATGGAACATCGGGCACTTCCACTTTCAATTCCCTCGCGAGTGCGACGGCCGTGCCCGCGGCCTGGCCGAGCTGCATCATCGTGCGCGAGAGGCGGCAGCTCGATGCGGCGATGGAGCTGAAGCTCGCCGCGCGGCAGGTGATGAGCAGGTTGCGCGTCCCGTGCGGAATGAGGCAGCGGAACGGCACGCCGTACGGCTCGCGCAGCGGCTTGATGCCCTTGTTGTGCCCGCCATGCGTGTCGCACGGATGGTCGGCGAGGCAGATGATGTCCGCGTGCTTCTGGCCGCTGATGCCCGCATCGAGATCGTTTTGCGTGAGCACGTAGTCGCCGACGACGCGCTTCGTCTCGCGCACCCCGAGCACGGGCGCGATCGAGTCGAGCCGGAAGCCGCGGAACTCGGCGCAACGTGTCTGGATGTCGTGCCAGTGCGCATGCACGCGGCGCTCGCATTCGGTGCGCGCATCCACCCAGCCGAGCTTCATGAACTCCTCACCCTCCATCGTCGGCAGCATGTTCACATTCAGGTCGCCGTTCGGGTAATGGTTGATCTGCGCGACGGGGAATCTCTTCCCCCACCAGCATTCCGCCGCGATGCCTTCGGGCAGCGGCTCGACGGCAGGAGTCGCCACGGGAGAGACACGATAGAGCAGGCTCACGCCGTTCACGCGCGGCGTCGGGGCGTCGGGCGCGCCGGGCTCGTCAAATTGCGCGCGCGACTCCTGCCCGGTCATCATCGTGCAGCACGCGTCCTCGCACACGAGCCCGTCGCCGGTCGCATCCACGAAAAAATCGGCGACCAGCGTGCGGCTTTCCACGAGCGATTTGCCGTCGGCGAAACGGACTTTCTGCACCGTGACATTTTGAATGCGGCCTTCACGCGCCGGATTCATCGTGACGCGCTTGAACTCCGTCCGGAACAGCACGCGGCAATGTCCGGTCTCCTCCAGCATCGCGAGCATCGTCTTCGCCATCGCCTCCGGCTCGAATACCACGCCGTGCAACTTCGCGTTCGCGAGGCCATGCCGCTGCAGCGAGTCGAGATACGTGCGCGCCGGATCGATCACCGTCTCGCCACCGGGAAAGGGATAGGCCTCGCGCTTCGCGTCGAAGGTGCCCATGTGCCGGCCCATCGAATAGATTCCCGTGACATTCGGCTCGCGGCGGAGCCGACGGTAAATCTCGAATGGAAAGCCCGTCCCGCCGAGCCCCGGCTCCCAGATGTTCACGCCACCGCGTACGGAATTGCCGCCGAGCCGATCGGAGCGCTCCACAAGCACCACATCCACGCCGAGTCGCGCAGCCGCCAGCGCCGCGCCGAAGCCGCCGCTGCCACCGCCGATCACAGCGAGTTCGCAGCGGATGTTTTCCGACTCAGCCTCCGCGCATGAAGAGAACATCGGCACCAGCAGGAGTGCCGTGAGGAATGGGATGATGAATTTCATTCGCGTCGCATCGAACGGATCGTGTCAGCGCCACGCACGTCAAATTACGCCGTCTCCGCGAGGCATTTCTCCACGTATTCGCGCGACTTGTTGATCGCCGCGGTGATCTCCGGGGCTGTCGGCAGGATCGGAATGCCGCGCGGCGTCGGGTGCATGAAGATCTCCACGTAGCCCGTGTGGCCGATGTCGCGCAGCGCCTTCACGATCGGTCGGTAGTCGAGCGCGCCGAGTCCGGGGAGTTGCTGCATTTCGATCTCCTTGCTCGTCTTCTTCATCATGCCCTCGGAGTGCTCCTGGAAATAGACGAACGGAAGATTCTTCGCGCCGAGGTCGCGGAGCAGCTTCGGAATCTGATCCGCCCAGCGATGCAGATGATGCGGCGCGAAGGCGATGCCGAGATTCGCCGAGCGGTTGAACTCCGCGAAGTAGCGCAGCGAATCCGGGTGATACACGGCCTGCCCGATATGGTTCTCGACGGCGATGGTGACGCCGAGTTCCTCCGCCTTCGCGACGTGTGGCTTCATCTCTTCGAGGAATTTCTTCACCGCGTCCTTCGCCGCGTCGCCCTCGGGATCCTTCGGCCCCTTGCTGCCGGTGACGATCACTTTGCCACCGAGCTTTTTCACCCACGCCATTTCATCCTGCAAGCCGAATGGCCCGAGTGGATACCGCGTGCTCACGCCGAGCTTCGTGCCGTGCTTTTTCAAAAGCACCGCAAAGGCCTCGTCGCCCATTTCCGTGATCTGCTCGCGCTGGTTGCCGTGGGCCTTGCACCAGATGTCGATCGCTTCGCAGCCCGCCTTCGCGGCTTCGGGCAGAATCACATCGAGCGGCATCTCGCCATACATCGCGGAGGAAAGGATGTACCGCAGCTTGAATGGCTCGGCGGCCGCGAGCACGGGAGCAGCGGCGGCAAGAGCGAGGGTTTGGAGAAATTGTCGGCGGGGAATCATGGAAGTGGTCGTGGAGTTGAAAGTGACGGGCTACTTCCCGCAGGTGGCGTCCAGCATCTTAATCCACGGGCCGACGTAATGGCCGTTGTCGTGAAAAGTGCGTCCGCTCACCATATGACGATCAATCACGCACGGCTCGTTCACGTAGATGCCGCCGCACACTTCGAGATCGAATTTGCACTTCGCCACCGTCGCCATCCGCAGCCCCTTCACGATCCCCGCGCGCGCCGGGATCTCCACGCCGTGACAAACGCTCGCCATCGGCTTTTTGTTCTCCCACATCCAGCGCGTGACATCCAGCAGCGCCTCGTCCTCGCGAATGTATTCCGGCGCGCGTCCGCCGCTGAAAAGGATGCCCGCATACTCCTCAGCCTTGATGTCCTTGAACGCGATATCCGCATCAATCGTGTAGCCCTCCCACTCCTTCGTGATCGTCCAGCCGGGTTTCACCTCGTGCATCACCATCTGGTATTTGCGCTTCTCCGGCGCCGCGACGACGGGCTGATAGCCGCCCTCGATGAGGCGATAATACGGATACAGCGTGTCCACGGTTTCAGTGGCGTCGCCAATGACGATCAGGACTTTGGGTTTTGGTGTACTCATGTGAATTGGATGGTTGGTTTGGCAGAGGTCACTTCAGCCCCTCACACCCATCAAGTGCTTCAGGATGTAAAGTTCGAGCGCCTCGTAGTCGCGGGCGTCGCGGAACTGCTGCACGAGCTTGGCATCGAGCGCACGCACCTTTTCCACGAGGTGCAGGAAAATCTCGCGGCTATTTTTCAGGTGATCCGTCACGGGGCACCCGCGCTGCGTGCGGATGGCTTTCACGTCGAGCCCGATGAACTCGCCACGCGATCCATAGCCCGCTTCCTCCAACACGCGGACCTGGTTGAACCCCACGCGCAGATTTGCCCCGCCGAAGTTTTTGTCCTGATCGTATTTCAGCCCGTTCTGGTCGTTGAGGTGGACGCTGCCGAGCTTGTCGTGCGCGAGCGCGAATGCCATCTCGTCGCTCGGGTCCAACCCCGCAAGCAGCGCGTGTGCGCTCTCGATGAGACCCTTCACGCGCTTGTGATCCTTCGATGCAAACGACAGCGCAATCGCGTGCCCGATGGTGGGCACGTAGGCTTGGTCCGTCGGCTCATTCGGCTTCGGCTCGATCCAGATTTCGACGCCCGAGTCGTAGTCGAGGATCGCATTCACCGTTTCCAAAATCCGCTGATACGCGAGCCGCGCGTCCTTCGCCTCACGGATGTAGCTGCCCTCGCGCGCGAGCCAGAGCACGATGGCCTTGCAGTCGATCGCCTTCGCGATGTCCACGCACTTCTTCGTCCGCTCCCACGCGTAGGCGCGGTCGCTCGCGCTGTTCGAGGTGTACGCGCCGTCGGTCGTCTGCTCCGCAAACCACAGCCGCGGCGCAACGAACTCCGGCGTGAGTCCCTGATTCGCCAGCATCGCCTTCACTTCCCCGGCCTTCTTCGCGATCTGCGCCGGGGAAAGTGAGTCCATCCCCGGCACCACATCGTCATCGTGAAACTGCACGCCCTCGAATCCGAGCGGACGGTAAAGCGCATATTTCTCCTCGTGCGGAAACGCCTTGCGCGTCTCGCCGCCAAAAGGATCCGCACCTTCGCTAATGTTCCAGGGGCCGAATGAAAAACGATATTGCGTGGGTGTGGTCTTGCTCATGTGGAGAGGTGGTTTTGCAAAGCGGGACGCGCGGGGTTTCTTAGCACCGCTGATGCAAGCGCTCAGCCCGCGGCTTCGCAAAGTTTGTTTCGCTCGAAACGACTTCGCCTTGCTTCGCAGCCGCCCTTGTTGTGCGCTCCGGCATCCATGGATTCCCACCCCCAAGAGCCTGCCAGCATGAATGACAACATGCTCCGCATCGAAATCGCACGCGGGGTTCGCATCGCACTGCCGCCGAATCCGCGCCATATTTCGACTTATGTTTTCGTCGAGCAGGAGGACTGGTTTGAGGACGAGGCGCAATTTGTCAGCCGCGCAGCGGAGCCCGGCGGGCGCATGCTCGATATCGGTTCGAGCTTCGGCTTCTATTCGCTGACTTACGCACGCGCAGCCGGGCCGGCCGCGCGTATCTGGGCATTCGAGCCGACGCCGATGGTGTGCTCGTGCCTCCGCGAAAGCATCCGGATGAACAATTTTGCAAACTTCACCCTCACAGAGACCGCCGTCGGCGCGACGGAAGGGCGGAGCAAGTTCAAAATCGCTGGCTCCAGTGAACTCAATCGCGTGGATGCCGAGGGTGGCGGCATAGAGGTGCGGGTGGCGCCGCTGGATGCACTCGATGCGGAGCACGGCTTTGGAAAGGTGGACTTCGTGAAGATTGACGTCGAGGGGCACGAGGCGGCCGTCCTTGAGGGCGGCACCGCTTTTTTCACCCGCGAATCGCCACTGGTATTGCTGGAGGTGCGGGCCGGCGACGATCTGGATTTTTCCGTAGCGACGAGATTCGAGGCACTTGGCTACGGCCTTTACAGGATCGCTCCGCAGCTCGGCGCGCTGGTGCCCTTCGACAGAACCGTTTTGGACTCCCGGCTTCTGAATGTATTCGCGTGCAAGCCCGATCGCGCCGCCCGTCTCGCCGAACGGGGACTGCTGTGCATGGCGATCCCGGCGTCCGCCCCGATTGCCAGCTTACAGGAAGTCCGCGCCGCACTTGCAGCCATCCCGGCATTCCGGGGAATCGGCACGCACCTCGACACACTTTTCGCCGGCATGAAGGCCGACGATCCCTCGCTCCGGCTGCTGCGTTTCGAACTCGCATCGCGGAACACCGCACTGCCGCTGCCGGAGCGCTGCGCCGCTCTCGCGCAGGCTGCCACGATCGCGCGGAGCCTGATTGCAGGCCAACCGAGTCTGCTGCGTTCGCTCACTGCGACACGCGTTCTCCGCGGATGGGGCGAACGCGGTGCGGCGGCCGATGAAATCATGCGCCTGCTGCCCCTGATTCTCTCGGGGACCACGTGCGAGATTGAAATGCCATTTCTACCCCCGCTTCCTTCCTACGATACATGGTGCGGCACCGCAGACCTCGGTGGATGGGTTACCGCCAGTGTGGTTGAAGCGGCCGCATTGTGGCCATGGTTTTCCAGTTTTTGGGGCGAGCCGACCTCGACTCCCACGTCGGAATTTCTGCTCCGATTCGGGCGGCAGACTCCGCTCCTTGAACGCCGCAGGCAGTTGCGCCGGATCCTCACCGGGCTGCAAGCCACGCAGCAGCCTCATCCGCTGCTCCGCACAAAAAGTCCGGAGAATCTCAATCCCGGCTTCTGGTGCGGCGCAGATCGGTGAGCGCGCATTCGCGCCACCTGCTAGGCACGGGTCGTCAGTTTTTGAAAATACGCCTCGGCAAATCGCGTCTGCGTCTTTGCATCGTACGCTTGGAGCACCTGGAGCACGAGGTCGAATGACCCATAGATCATGTGCAGGATCACGGCCATCTTGAGCAGCTTTTCAGCGGACAGTCTTTCGAGCGCCATGAAGTCCTTCACATACACGGCGTCGGCCCAGAGCATCTGGCTGAGCGCCTGGTTCACATCGTTGTTCACGACGAGGGGCTGGAAAGTCCGGCCCGAAATACCCGTGAATTTGTGGAAGATGTAACCGCTTTTTCTGAGCCGCTGATCCACCTCGGCAAACAGGGGCTGACCTTTGTACATCGGCACAAACTCCACCTCCGTGTGGATCACCACCGCATCGGCGAGGACATTGTCGGCGCCATTCATCACGTCCACCTCCGCGCCCTGCACGTCCAGCTTTAGAAAATCGGCGCCCGCCGCCTCCGGCAGGTCATCGAGCCGATGGGTCTGGATGCTTCCCTTCTTCACCACCTGGGTCAGGTTTTCCAGATTCTGGAACTTTGCCAGCAGTGCGGAGTCGGGTTCGTAGAGCGACGAGGTCATCGGATAATTGCACTCGTGAAACGTTCTCTCGCGGCCATCGCCGATTGCATGCGGCAGACAGGTGTGCGTGCTGCGCTTCATCGCATTCAGCCGGTCGCATTCCGCCTGCACACACTCGAAGCCCAGCACATGCGCGATGCCCCCTTTTACGAGCGGCGCATACACGTCGTCCCCGATATCCATCGCTCCCACATCGATGATTCGGATCGGGGATGGCGTGGGAATAATGTCGAAAATGTTGATCATTTTGGCTCCGGTGAGCGGGCGATGAAACAGTTTCCCCACCACGATGCAAGCCGGGCACCGGCAAGGGGGCCGCGCGGCAGACGGGATGTCCGCGACTGAAAAAGTTGCAAAGCGCGCCACCAAAGGCCCTGATAAATCTCCCCATGCCCACAGTCACCCACGAGCAGGCTTTCAACATCGCGATGGAACACCATGCCGCGGGACGACTCGCGGAGGCGGATGCAATCTACCGGCAGCTCCTGGCCATCTACCCGAACAACCCCGACATCTGGCATCTGCTCGGTGTCCTCGCACAGCAAAACGGAAATCTGGATGAGGCTCTGAGTCTGATCCAAAAGGCGATTGCAGCCAATCCCGGCTCATTCGCCTATCACAACAACCTCGGCCTGCTCCTCACGAAGATCGGGCGGCGGGAGGAGGCAATCTCCGCCTTTCAGAGCGCCATCCGCCTGCACCCCGAAGGGGCGGAGCCTTACTACAACATGGGCATCACGTTATCCGAGTTGGGACGCCCGGAAGATGCCATCACAGCGTACCGGAAGGCCCTGAGCATCCTGCCCAACCATTCCTCGGCGAAGCTGAATCTCGGCCTCGCGCTCACGATGTCGGGCCGGCTGGATGATGCGCTCGCGCACTATCGTGAAGTGCTGCGACAGGATCCCGGCAATGTCTCCGTGGCGGTGAATCTCGGGAATCTCCTGAAGGATCTCGCCCGGCTCGACGAGGCCATCGACATCTACCGCATCGCACTCAAACAGGATCCGAACGACTTCAACGCGCACAACAACCTCGGCGTCGCACTGAAGGACAATGGCGACATCGAAGCTGCGATGGCCTCCCTCCGGCGCAGCCTGGAGCTGAATCCGGGGCGGGCTGAGGTACGCAGCAATCTCATTTTCACCGGCTTCTTCCGCCCCGCCACTTCGCAGGCGGATATCGCGGAGGAGATGCGCAGGTGGAGTGCGGCACACGAGTTGCCGCTTCGCGCCGAGTGGCAGCCGCATCCGAACGATCCGATGCCTCAGCGACGGCTGCGCATTGGCTACGTGTCGCCGGATTTCCGCGATCACGTCGTGGGGCGCACGATGCTTCCGTGCTTCGAGGCACACGATCGGGAGAGGTTCGATCTCTTCTGCTATTCCGGCGCCTCCGTCCCGGATGCTGTCACGGAACGCTACCGCGCTCTTTCCGCAGGGTGGTGCGAGACGACCCACCTCTCCGAGGCACAGCTCGCGGAACAAATCCGCCGCGACCGGATCGACATCCTTGTGGACCTCGCGCTCCACACTGCATTCAACCGGCTCCTCACTTTCGCCCGGAAGCCCGCGCCAGTGCAGATCGCGTGGCTCGGCTATCCGGGCTCCACGGGACTCGTTGCGATGGATTATCGCATCACCGATTCGTTTCTCGACCCCGCCGGGCAGGACAATGCGGGCTCATTCGAGGAACCGCTCCGCCTCCCGGATGCGTGGTGCTGCTTCCACCCTCCCGAGCATTCACCCGATGTCTCCTCACTGCCGGCCACCTCGCGGGGCTTCATCACTTTCGGGTCGTTCAACAACTTCTCGAAATTCAACGAACGGGTGTTCGGCCTCTGGGCGCAGATCATGGCGGAGGTGAAAGACTCGCGCCTGCTTCTCGTCGTGAAGGGACGGCATCAGGATGGAACGCGACGTTTCTTCGAGTCGCGCGGGATCAGTGCAGACCGCGTGGAATTTCTGCCCTACTACGCAAGCCCGCCACCATCCGATGGCACGCCCCAGCCGCCTCCATACATGCTGCGCTATGGGCGCATCGACATCGCGCTCGATCCTTTTCCCTACAATGGCATGACGACCACTTGCGACGCACTGTGGATGGGCGCGCCGGTCGTCACCCTCACCGGAGCGATGACACTCGGGCGCGCTTCCTTCAGTCTTCTGTCGAACATCGGCCTGGCCGAGCTCTCGGCGCCTTCCGAAACCGAGTATGTCCGGATTGCAACCGAACTCGCGCACGACATTCCTCGACTGGCGGAATTGCGCGCGACTCTGCGGGATCGCGTGAGAAATTCACGCCTGCTCGACGCACCGCGCTTTGCGCGGAATCTTGAGGCGGCCTACCGCGATGCGTGGGCAAAGTGGTGCGCCAAGCAGCACTCCAATCCCGCGTCGTGACCATCCGGCAGGCATTTGATCTCGGGCTCGCACACCAGCAGTCCGGGCGGCTGGCAGAAGCTGGATCCCTCTGCCGGCAAATCGTGGCGACCGAGCCCCGCCATGCCGATGCGCTGCACTTGCTGGGTGTCATCGCACACCAGGCCGGGCGGAGCGACCTCGCCGCAGAGCCGATCTCAAGGGCCATCGCGCTGTCCCCTGCCAATCCACTCTTCCACTCCAACCTCGGCGAGGCATATCGGACGCTCGGACGCTCGGACGATGCGATTGCCTCCTACCGCCGAGCCATCGAGATCGATCCGCAGTGCGGTGAGGCACACAACAACCTGGGAATCACGCTGCGCGGCCAGGGCCTTCCGGATCAGGCCATCGCGGCATTTGCAGAGACGGCCCGGGTGCGTCGGCACTGGACGGATCCCCACAACAATATCGGCAACGCCCTGCGGGACCAAGGCCGACTGAGCGAAGCCATTGCAGCATTTCAAAAGGCGCGCGGACTCGCGCCGTACTCAGCGCAAGTTCACAGCCATCTGGGCGGCGCATTGCGGGATGCAGGCCGACATGGTGAAGCGGTGGCCGCATGTCGCGAGGCACTTCGGCTCGAGCCCGATCTTGCGCAGGCGCACGACAATCTCGCCGACGCGCTCGGCGACCTCGGCTTCACCGAGGATGCCGTCCCGGCGTACCGGGAGGCGATCCGGCTGGCACCGGATTTTGCACAGGCACACAACAACCTCGGAGCGGCGCTGTGCGAACAAGGCCGCCTTGATGACGCCGTCTCTGCGCTGCGCAGTGCGCTCGCACTCATCCCGGACTACGCCGAGGCTCACGGCAATCTGGGCAATGCGCTCAAGGAGCAGGCCAGGCACGATGAGTCGATCGCGTGCCACCGCCGCGCAGTGGAACTCAAGCCCGACGTTCCCTCGATTCACAGCAATCTCGTCTATTCATCCCTCTTCGCCCCTGGGGCGGATGCCCGAGCCCTGCACGAGGAGCGGGTGCGCTGGTCGCAGCGGCAGGAACGGTCGCCGGAGCATTGCGCCCGTCTGCATGGGAAAGATCAAAAACCGGAGCGGCGGCTTCGCATCGGTTATGTGTCGCCGGACTTTCGCGAGCACGTGATCGGCAGGAACCTGCTCCCGCTTTTTGCAAACCGCGACCATTCTGCCGTCGAGACGACCTTTGCCTTGGATACATTCCCGTATCGCGGCCATACGACGACCCTCGATGCGCTCTGCATGGGCGTGCCGGTCATCAGCAAGGCGGGCGATCTGCCCGTCTCGCGCGGCGGCCTGAGCATCCTCTCGAATGCCAGCCTGCCTGATCTCGTCTCGGATTCGGACGAGGGATACGTCCGGACAGCGGCTGCACTTGCGTCTGATATTCCGCGGCTTGCTGAAATGCGCGCGACCCTGCGCGACCGGCTGCAGCGATCGGTGCTCATGGATGGCCCGCGTTTCGCGCGCAGCATCGAGCGCGCTTTCCGCACCATGTGGCGCGAATGGTGCGGAGGGCACTCCGTTGGAGTGGCATCCCGTGACGACAGATGCTCTACGTGAACGCATGCCATCCCCCGCATGACGATCCAGGAAGCCATCGGAATCGCGACCGCCCATCATCAGGCAGGTCGCGTCGCAGAGGCGGAGGGCATCTACAGGCAGATCCTCGCAGTCGCTCCGCAGCACGCGGAGGCGCTGCACTATCTCGGCCTTCTCGAGTGTCAGCGCGGGCAGAGTGAAATCGGCATCGGACTGATCGGGCAATCCATCGCCATGGATCCCCAAAACGCGGCCGCGCACAGCAACCTTGGCAACATCCTCAGGGATCTCGGGCACCTCGATGAGGCCGTCGCATCGTTTCGCCGTGCCATCGCGCTTCAGCCGGGCTTCGCGGCCGCGCACAACAATCTGGCCAACGCCTTGAGCAGCCTGGAGAGAATGGACGAAGCCATTGCCGAATACCGCCAGGCAATCGCGTGCGCGCCGGCGAATGCCGAGGCCCGCTGCAATCTCGGCTCGGCGCTGAGCCGTCGCGGCAATACCGCCGAGGCGATCGCGTCCTTGTGCGCAGCGATTCAGCTGAACCCGTCCTACTTCGCCGCCTTCAACAACCTGGGCCTCGCCCTCGCGCGCGAAGACCGGCCTGAGGAGGCGATTGCCGCTTTCCAAAATGCCATCCGCATCGCGCCGGATCGTGCGGAGCCCTACAACAACATGGGCAACGTGCTCAGCGGACTCTGCCGGCTGAACGAGGCGAGCGCGGCCTTCGAGCATGCCATCCGACTCCGGCCGGATTTCTGCGAGCCCATGGTGAATCTCGGCGGCGCACTCACGTTCCAGGGTCGTCCGCACGATGCCATCGCATGTTACAAAAAGGGGCTCCTTCTCAGGCCTGATTCCGCTGCGATCCACAGCGCCTTGATTTTCACGATGCACTACTTGCCGGATCTGCAAGCCGGCGAGTTGCAGCGCGAGTTGCGGCTCTGGAACCAACTCCACGCCGTGCCGTTCACGCCAGCGCGTCTCTGCCAAGGGAACGAGCCTTCGCCCGAACGAAAGCTGCGCATCGGATACGTGTCGCCCGACCTCCGCGAACACGTCGTCGGACGCACGCTGCTGCCCGTTTTCGAGGCCCACGACCGGAATCAGTTTGAGATTGTCTGCTATTCCGGCACCACACTCGCGGATTCGATCACGGAACGCTTCCGCCGCGGATCGGCACTGTGGCGCGACACCGCACTGTTTTCCGATGATCAGCTCGCGGACCAAATCCACACGGACAGGATCGACATCCTCGTAGATCTCTCCCTCCACACCGGCCACAACCGGCTGCAGGTTTTCGCACGCAAACCAGCTCCGGTGCAAATCTCGTGGCTCGGCTATCCGGGAGCCGCAGACCTCGACGCGATTGATTTTCACATCACGGATCCTTTCCTCGATCCCGCACACCACGCGCCGAATGGTTCCGCATGCAAACCGCTGCGAATGCCCGACTGCTGGTGCTGCTACGGGGCATCGTCCGACTTTCCCGCTCCCGGTGAGTTGCCCGCGGAACGGGGACGCGGAGTGACATTCGGCTCGTTCAACAATGCGGCAAAACTCAATCCGCGCGTCATCGCAGTCTGGGCGCAGATCCTTCGGGACACCGCGGATTCCCGCCTGCTCCTCCTGTCGCGATCCGGCCCCTCGGCGGCAGCGCTCGACGGATTCCGGCAACTCGGAATTGCCCCGGAGCGGATCGAGTTCCTCCGCTACTACCCCGCGTCTTCCGGCACAAAGGGAACGCATGCGGCAGACAGCCACCTGCACCGCTATCACGAGATCGACATCGCACTGGATCCGTTCCCTTACAACGGAATGACGACCACGTGCGATGCGCTGTGGATGGGTGTGCCCGTCGTCGCCCTCGTCGGCGAGTCTCCGGTTTCACGCGCGTCCCTCAGCCTGCTCTCGAATGTCGGGCTGCCCGAACTCGCCGCAAAATCCGAATACGGGTACATCGGAACCGCCGTCGGTCTTGCGCGCGACCTTCCGCGTCTCGCCGCAATCCGCGCATCGCTCCGAGATCGGATGAAAGGCTCGCCGCTGCTCGACTACGGAGGGTTCGCCCGGGCTTTTGAGGCACACTGCCGCAATGCATGGCGTGCGTGGTGTGCAACGCAGATTCCGCCTCCTTCGCCGTGACCATCCCCGAAGCGCTCACGCTTGCCCTGCGTCACCATCAGGGCGGACGGCTCACGGAAGCCCAAGCCATCTACGCGAAGATCGTCGCAGCCGATCCAACGCACGCGCAGGCATTGCACCTCATGGGCGTGATTGCACACCAGACCGGGCGCAACGCTCTCGCCGTGGATTTGATTCACCGGGCGATTGCGTCTTCGCCGCACGACGCGGCGTTTCACTCGAATCTCGGCGCAGCGCTGATCGAACTGCGGCGCTTTGACGATGCCATCACTGCGCTCCGCCACGCGAACGAACTGAGAGCCGGCTACGCCGAGGCGCTTTACAATCTGGGCAATGCGCTCTGCGCAGGCGGGCGCGTCGAGGAGGCTGTCGCCAAGTATCGCAGTGCGCTCGCGCTCGCACCCAAAGATCCCGAGATGCACAACAATCTCGGCGCAGCCCTTGCCGAGCTTGGATGCCTTGAGGAGGCAATCGCGCGCTTTCATGATGCGCTCCGGCTCAGGCCCGGATACGTCGAGGCACTCGGCAATCTGGGCAGCGCGCTGAAGGACGAGGGCCACGTGGATGAGGCGATTCGCATCTACCGCGAGACGCTCCACCTGCAGCCCGGCCGCGCATACACGCACAGCGATCTGCTGCTTGCTCTCCACTTTTCCAATGGGGTGGAGGCGCAGGTGATCTTTCGCGAACACCTCCGCTGGAACGACCTTCACGCAAAGCCTCATGCCACGGAGTGCGCTCCTTTCCCGAACACAGCCGATCCGAACCGCCGCCTTCGCATCGGCTATGTTTCGCCGGATTTCCGCGAGCACTCCGTGGCACTCTTCAGTGAAAACCTGCTGGCCTGCCACGATCGGGAGAAAGTCGCCGTGTATTGCTACGCCGAATTGCGCCGGCCGGATCCATCTGGGTTTCGTGCACGAATCGGCCCAACCATGTGGCGGGAGACGACCGGCCTGACAGATGCCGAAGTCGCCGCGCAGGTCCGGCGGGATGAGATAGACATCCTCGTGGATCTCGCCGGGCACACGGGCTTCCATCGCCTCCTTGCCTTTGCACGCAGGCCCGCGCCCGTGCAGGTCACCTATCTCGGATATTGTGACACGACCGGCCTGGACGCGATGGACTATCGCCTCACCGACGCGCACGCCGATCCACAGGAAAATCACGACCATCTGCATTCCGAAAAACTGATCCGGCTGCCCGATTGCGCGTGGTGTTTCCGCCCACCCGAGGCCGCGCCGGAGGTCCCCGCACCACCGGCTGCGACATCAGGCACGATCACGTTTGGCTGTTTTAATGCAGTGCCGAAAATCACCGCCGAAATTCTCGGCATCTGGGCCCGGATTCTGAATGCGGTACCTGCCTCGCGCCTCCTGCTGAAAGCCTCCGGGCTCCGGGATGGACCGGCGTGCGCACGCATCCTCGGCATCCTCGCATCTTCCGGAGTGCCAGCCGAACGCGTGACGCTCGCACCGTACGCCCCGACCCGCGCCGCACACCTCGCGCTCTACGGCAGCGTGGACATCGCGCTGGACACCTTCCCATACCACGGCACCACGACCACCTGTGAGGCGCTCTGGATGGGCGTGCCGGTGATCACCCTCGCTGGGAAAACCCACGTCTCACGCGTCGGCGTGAGCCTGCTCACAAATGCAGGCCTCCCGGAACTGATCGCACACACCGCAACCGACTACGCCCGCCTCGCCACCAGTCTCGCGAACGACGACGCTTGCCTTTCCGAACTGCGCGCGACACTCCGTGGAAAAATGAAAGCCTCTCCGCTCATGGATGCGCCGCGATTTGCCCGCAACATCGAGCAGGCGTATCGCGAAATGTGGGGCACGTGGTGCGCGAAGCAAAACCGCCCGGCCGCATCATGACGATTCCGCAGGCATTTCAAAACGGTTTGCACCTCCACCAAAGCGGACGGCTCGCGGAGGCTGAAGCGCTCTACTGGCAAATCCTCGCCGCCGAGCCGCGCCATGCAGATGCACTGCATTGCCTCGGGGTAATCGCGCATCAGGCAGGAAGGAATGATGCCGCCGTGGAATTGCTCCGCCAGGCCATCGCCGTGGCACCGGATTCTCCGGCCTGCCATTCCAATCTCGGGGAGGTGTACCGGATGCTGGGACGGCTGGACGAAGCCGAGGCTGCTTACCGCCGGGCGATTGAACTCCAGCCGGCATTCCCCGATGCATACTGCAATCTCGCGATCGTCCTCACGGGCAAGGGACGGTTCGACGAAGCCATCCTGGCGTGTCGGCGTGCCATCGAACTCCGGCCGAACTATGCGGAGGCACACAGCAACCTCGGGGCCGCGCTCAGCGAAATGGGCAGGCTTGAAGACTCGCTGGCTGCCTGCCGCCGCGCACTGCAGCTCAAGCCGGACTTTGCCGAAGCACACGCCAACCTCGGCAGGACATTGGCAAAGCAGGGCCGCACCGTCGAAGCCATCGCCGCATACCGCCTCGCCCTGCAAATCAAACCCGACATCCCGGAGGCACACAGCAACCTCGGCAACGCACTGCGCGACCGGGGACTGCTCGCCGACGCGATCCTCGAATACCGCCGCGCCATCACAATCCGGCCGGACTTTGCCGAAGCGCACGGAAATCTCGGCGCGACGCTGGGCGACGACCGCCAATTCGAGGAAGCCATCGCCGCGTCCAGACAGGCCATCGCGCTGAAGCCCGACTATCCCGAAGCCCATCACAATCTCGGCGTGGTCCTGCACGAAATGGGACACCTCGACGAAGCGATCGCAGCCGCAAGGCGGGCCATCGCGCTCCGGGCGGACTACGCCCAGGCGTGGGGAAATCTCGGCGCCGCACTCCATGAAAAGGGCGACCTCGAAGCGGCCATCGCGGCATTCCGTCAGGCGCTCGCATTCAGGCCGGACGACCCGGTGGCGATCTGCAATCTCGGCGTCCCTCTGCGGAGCAGCGGGCATCTGGCCGAAGCCATCGCCGCATTCCGACAAGCCCTCGCGATCCGTCCGGACTATCCCGATGCACTCAACAATCTCGGCAATGCACTGAAGGACGCCGGCAGGCTGGACGAAGCCCTCGACGCTTATCGGCAGGCGCTCGCGGCGAACCCCGCGTTCTCCGCGGCTCACAGCAATCTGCTCTTCGCGATGAATTACCATCCCGGACTCAGTACCGAGACCGTCGCTGAGGAACACCGCCGCTGGGACCGCGAACATGTCGCGCCGTTTCGCAGCCTCATCACCACTCATGCCAATCACCGCGCCCCGGAACGCCGACTGCGGATCGGCTACGTCTCGCCGGACTTTCGCAGACATCCCGTCGGGCACTTTCTGCTCCCACTGCTGGCAGCGCACGACCGAAGCGCCTTCGAGATCTTCTGCTACGCGCAAGTCCCCGTCCCTGACGCAATCACCGAAAAGCTCCGCGCGCATGCGGCGCACTGGCGCAATCTCACCGGGCTCTCCGCCGCCCGGGCGGCCGAATGCATCCGCGAAGATCGTATCGATATCCTAGTTGATCTGTCCGGCCACACCGCGCACCACCGTTTGGACGTCTTCGCGTGCAAACCCGCGCCCATCCAAGTCACATGGCTCGGCTACCCGAATACGACCGGCCTCGACGCGATGGACTTCCGGCTCACGGATTCGCACGCGGATCCTGCTGGCCAGACCGAGCATCTCCATTCCGAACGGCTCATCCGGCTCGACCCGTGCGCGTGGTGCTTTCTGCCACCACAAAGCCCGCCGCTGAATGAACGCAAGCCAGGCGCAGTCACGTTCGGCTGCTTCAATAACTTCGCGAAAATCACCGGGCCCATGCTGTCAGTCTGGGCGCAAATTCTCCACGCCGTGCCCGGCTCTCGGCTGCTGCTAAAGGCGCGCAGCCTCACCAGTGGTGAAACGCGCATGCGGGTGCTCCGGATATTTGGGGAGAGCGGCATCGCGGCGGAACGACTCGAGTTGCGCGGACACGATGCCCAACACCAGACCCACCTCGCGCTATACGGCTGCGTGGACATCGCGCTGGATACCTATCCTTACCACGGCACCACGACCACCTGCGAGGCGCTCTGGATGGGCGTGCCAGTGATCACCCTCGCGGGGAAAACTCACGCCTCACGCGTGGGAGTAAGCCTGCTCACGAACTCGGGCCTCCCGGAACTAATCGCGCACACCGAAAGTGACTACGTGCGCATCGCCACCAGTCTCGCAAACGACGCCGCCCGCCTTTCCGAACTGCGCGCGACACTCCGTGGAAAAATGAAAGCCTCTCCGCTCATGGACGCGCCGCACTTTGCACTGAAAATCGAGGAAGCATTCCGCGAAATGTGGCGTGCATGGTGTGCGACTCAGCCTTCCAATCCGCAGCCGTGACCATTCCCCAAGCCTTCACCCTTGCGCTGCAGCATCACCAGTCCGGTCGGCTGGCGGAGGCCGAGGGGCTTTACCGGCAGATCCTCGCAGCCGATCCGCGCCACGCGGAGGCGGTGCACTTGATCGGTGTCATCGCGCTTCAAGTGGGACGCAATGACGTCGCCGCGGAATGGATCCGCAAGGCCATCGTGCTGCAGCCCCATTTCCCGGCAGCCTGCAACAATCTCGGCACGGCGCTGCGGGGCCTGGGCCGGCTCGATGAGGCCATCGCCGCCCACCGTCAGGCGATCAGCCTCTCTCCCGGAGATGCGGACACGCACTACAATCTGGCAAACGCGCTCCACGAGAAGGGAGAGACGGAGGACGCCATCGCCACCTATCAACAAGCCATCGCGCTGCGGCCCGGCTATGCCGATGCGCACAGCAACCTCGGAAACGCGCTGCGGGAAATGGGGCGCTTCGACGAGGCTGTCACCGCGTGCCGTCAGGCCATCGCGCTGAAGCCCGACTATGCCGAAGCCCACAGCAACCTTGCCAACGCCCTGTTTGGAATCGGGCGGGCGGATGAATCCATCGCCGCCAATCGCCGAGCCATTGCGCTAAAGCCCGACTATCCCGAGGCCCGCAGCAATCTCGGCGCCGCACTCGGCCGGAAGGGGCAGCTCGAAGAGGCCATTTCCGAATGCCAGCGGGCCATCGCCATCAGGCCCGACTACCCGGAAGCACACTATAACCTCAGCGTCGCACTGAGGGACAAGGGACAGCTCGAGGATTCCATCACCGCATGCCAGCGAGCCATCGCCCTAAAGCCAAACTATCCCGAGGCTTGGTGCCATCTCGGTGCCGCCCTGCGGAACAAGGGGAATCTCGATGACGCTATCGCTGCGTGTCGTCAGGCGATCACGCTGAGGCCCGACTTTCCCGAAGCCTGCGCCAATCTCGCCAATGCCCTGAAGGACTCCGGACGGCTGGACGAAGCCATTGCCTCCTACCGAGACGCCCTCGCGCTCAAGCCGGATTTCTCAGGGGCGAGCGGCAACCTGTGCGCCGCCCTCACTGAAAACGGACAGATCGACGAAGCCATCGCCGCGTGTCGCCAGGCCATCGCAGAGAGACCGGACGATCCCCAGGGCGAAAGCAGCCTCGGTGTAGCGCTGTACGACAAAGGGGATACGGAAGGAGCAATCGCCGCATTTCGCCGAGCGATCGCGATCGCGCCGGACTTTCCCGCACCTTACAATAATCTCGGCATGGCGCTGCATGAGAAAGGGGAACTGGACGAGGCCATCGCAAGGTGCCTGCAAGGCATAGCGCTGAAGCCCATTTTTCCCGAGGCCTACTGCAATCTCGGCACCGCGCTGCGCGCGGGCGGGCGGCTGGACGAGGCCATCGCCGCCTACCGTCAGGCCGTGGCACAAAAGCCGGATTTTCCGGAAGCCCACAGCAATCTCGGCGTCGCGCTGCGGGAAAAGGGCGAGATCCGGGAGGCGATCGCGGCTTCGCGGGAGGCCGTGGCAAGGCGGCCCAACTATCCCGAGGGCCACAACAATCTCGGCATCGCACTGCAGGCGAACGGGCAGCTAGACGCCGCCATCGCCGCCTACCGCAAGGCACTCACTTTCCGACCGAAATACGCCGAAGCCCTCAGCAATCTCGGCGCGGCCCTGGGCGAGAATGGGCAACTCGACGAGGTCATCGCCACCTACCATGAAGCCATCGCGCTAAGGCCGAATTTTCCCGACGCCCACAGCAATCTGCTCCTCACGCTGAACTACCAATCCGGGCTCGATGCCGCGGAAGTCGCGGAGGAACATCGGCGCTGGGACCGGCAGCACGCCGCACCGATGCGGCAATTCATCCGCCCGCACGTCCATGATCGTTCGCCGGAACGACGGCTGCGCATCGGCTACGTGTCGCCCGATTTTCGGGACCACCCCGTCGGCCGCTTCCTGCTGCCGCTGCTCGCACAGCACGATCATGCGAATTTCGAGATATTCTGCTACGCGCAGGTGCCCGCTCCCGACGGCGTGACCGGAAAACTGCGCGCCCATGCCGACCACTGGCAAAGCCTCACGGGACTCGCCGATCCGCAAGCCGCAGAAGCGATCCGCAGCCAGCAGATCGACATCCTCGTCGATCTCTCCGGCCACACCTCGCACAGCCGCCTGCTCCTCTTTGCCTGCAAGCCCGCGCCCGTTCAAATCACTTGGCTAGGCTACCCCAACACCACCGGCCTCGAGACGATGGACTATCGCATGACTGACGCGCACGCAGACCCGCCGGGGCTCACCGAGCGGCACCATTCCGAAAAGCTCCTCCGGCTCGATCCATGCGCATGGTGCTTTCAATCCCCGCAAAGCCCCCTGATCGGCGCACGTCCGGAAGGCCCGATCACATTCGGCTGCTTCAATAACTTCGCCAAAGTCACCGGGCCGACGCTCGCGCTGTGGGGCAGGATTCTTCACGCCGTGCCCGGATCGCGACTGCTGCTCAAAGCGCGCGCCCTCGGCAGCACGGAAACCCGCGCGCGTGTGCTGCGCAGTTTCGAGGAGTGCGGCATCGCGACCACACGCATCGAATTGTGCGCGCTCGAACCGGATCACGCGAAACACCTCGAATTCTACAACAGGCTCGACATCGCGCTCGACAGCTATCCCTACCACGGGACGACGACCACCTGCGAGGCACTCTGGATGGGAGTGCCCGTAGTCACGCTCGCCGGAAAAACGCACGCATCGCGCGTCGGTGTGAGCCTGCTGAATGCGGCCGGACTTTCCGATCTCGTCGCGCGCGATGACGACGACTGCCTGCGCATCGCCACGGCTCTTGCAGCGGACGCACCGCGCCTTTCCGCCCTGCGCGCTTCGCTCCGCGAAAGGATGAAAGCCTCGCCACTTATGGACGCAGCGGCCTTCGCACAGAACGTCGAGGCTGGCTACCGGCGCGTCTGGCGCGCGTGGTGCGAGGCAGGCACATTCGCCGATCACGGAAGCGGCGCGGCTTGAGCCCGGCGCAGCGGCGTGTTTTCGTTCATCCCGTGCGCACTCCCCGATCCCATCTTGCGGCTCGCGGCATTCTCGGATGCCTGATCCTCGTCCTGCTGCCGGGCCTCATCCCATCAGTCCATGGTGCGGAGCGGCGTCCCCATATCCTCTTCGCCATCGGTGACAACTGGGCGTGGCCGCACGCGGGCATCCTCGGCGATCCCACGGCGAAGACTCCCGCCTTCGATCGCATCGCACGCGAGGGCGTGCTCTTCACTCACGCCTTTTGCCCCGTGCCGTCGTGCTCGCCGACGCGCTCGTGCATTCTCACCGGACGCGCGGCGCATCAGCTCGAGGATGCGGCGAGCCTGTGGAGCAAATTCCCGGGCACGCATCGCGTCTTCACCACCGCGCTGCGCGAGTCGGGCTACGAGGTCGGCTACATGGGCAAGGGGTGGTCGCCGGGGAATTTCAAGGACTTCGGATGGACGCAGAATCCCGCAGGCGCGGAGTTCAAAAGCTTCGCGGCCTTCCTCGATGCGCGTCCTGCGGACAAGCCGTTCTTTTTCTGGCTCGGCAATGTGGATACCGCTCTGCACCGCTGGCGCCACGAGCCGGAATCATGGGCCGGCCTCGATGAGGGCAGTGTAAAAGTGCCGCCGGAATTTCCCGACGCACCCGTCGTGCGGCAGAACCTCCTCGCCTACTACGGCGCGGTCGCGCGGATGGATTCGGACATGGGCGGCGCCATCGCCCTGCTGGAAAAACAGGGCCTGCTCGACAACACGATCGTGGTATACACGAGCGACAACGGCTGGCAGATGCCGCGCGGCCTCGCGAACTGCTACGACACCGGCTGCCGCGTGCCGCTCGCGATCCGATGGGGGAAAAATCTCACCGCAGGGCGGAAGTTGGATGAGTTCATCAGCCTCACAGATTTCGCCCCCACCCTCCTCGAACTCGCCGGGCTCAAACCTCCCACTGAAATGACCGGGCGCAGCTTCGCCGATCTGCTCCTTGGAAAGGATGGCGCGATACCGCGCGATGCCGTTTTCCTCGAACGTGAACGCCATGCGAATGTCCGCCACGGCGACATGAGCTATCCGATCCGCGGCATTCGCACGAAGGACTTTCTCTACCTCTGGAACATGCGCCCCGATCGCTGGCCTGCAGGCGATCCGCAGGTTCATTTTGCCGTCGGCGAATACGGCGACGTGGATCGCTCGCGCATCAAGGATTTCCTCCTCGAAAATCAACAGAAGCCGGAGTTTCAAAAATTCTTCGGCCTGCACTTTGGCAAGCGTCCGGAGGAGGAACTCTACGACCTTCGCAAAGACCCCGCGCAGCTCGCGAATGTCGCCACACAGCCCGAATACGAACGCACACGGAAAGATCTCCGTGCGCGGGTAGCACAATGGATGCGCGACACCGCTGACCCCCGCGTGGATCCGAATTGCGACGTCTGGGACACGTATCCGTACTTCGGCGGCAGCGTGCTCGGAAAACAGAAGAAGAAATAGACCGCATGAAACTTCCAGCCACCGCCTCACACTTTTTTCGCACATCGTTTCTGCGACTTTTGGCAGTGCTTCTTATCACATGTCGTTTCACGTCCGCCGCCGGGCCGCGCGTGGATACGGGCTCGCTCACGGGGAAAGTGATGTGCGGCTATCAGGGGTGGTTCGCCTGCGAGGGCGACGGCGCGGAGCGCGGCTGGAGTCACTGGACGAAAGGCCGCGGCCCGCTCTCGCCCGCGAATGCGAAGATCGATCTGTGGCCGGATGTCTCCGAGCTTGGCGCGGATGAGCGGTTCGCCACCGGCTTCAAGCATGCGGACGGACGCACTGCTGAGGTGTTCAGTTCATTCAAAAAACCAACCGTGCTCCGGCACTTCGGATGGATGCGCGAATACGGCATTGATGGCGCATTCGTGCAGCGCTTCGCGACCGGCCTGCGCGATCCGAAAGTGCTCCGGCAAAACAACACCGTGCTCGCAAACTGCCGCGAGGGCGCGGAGAAAAATGGGCGCGCATTCGTAGTCATGTATGACCTCAGCGGGCTCGGTGCGAATCGCGTCAAGGAAGTGATGGACGACTGGCGCAAGCTGCGCACCGAACTGCGCGTGACCGAGAGCGCGTCATATCTCCGCCATCGCGGGAAACCACTCGTGGCGGTGTGGGGCATCGGCTTCAGCGATGATCGGAAATACACGCTCGGCGAATGCCGCGAGCTGGTGGAGTTTTTGAAAAAGGACGGCTGCAGCGTGATGCTCGGCGTGCCGACGCACTGGCGCGAACTCAAGAACGACGCCGTGAACGATCCCGCGCTGCACGAGGTGCTGAAGCTCGCGGATGTCATCAGCCCGTGGACGGTCGGTCGCTACGGCGATGCGAAGGGCGTCGCGCGGCACGAGGAGAAATTCCTGAAGCCCGATCTCGCGTGGTGCGCGCAGGCGAAGCTCGACTATCTGCCGGTCGTCTTCCCCGGCTTCAGTTGGCGCAACATGCACGGCGGCCCGCTCGATGCGATTCCGCGGCGAAAGGGTGAGTTCCTGTGGTCGCAATTCACCGCCGCGAAACGCGCAGGCGCGGAGATGATCTACGTCGCGATGTTTGACGAAGTGGACGAGGCCACGGCGATTTTCAAATGCACGAATGACGTGCCCGTCGGCGGTGACGCGAAATTTGTCACTTACGAAGGGCTGCCGTCGGACTTCTACCTCCAGCTGACAGGCGCAGGCGCGAAAATGCTTCGCGGCGAAGTCCCGCTCAGCGACAAACTCCCGAACCCCACCAAATGAACCGCCGCACTTTCCTCACGCACTCCACAGTCGCACTCACGGGCGCAGCTTTGCTTCCGTCACTTTTCGCCGCTGAAAAGCCGAAGCGCATCCTGCTCCGTTCGTCCTGGCAGACAGTGAACATCGGCGACATCGCGCACACGCCGGGCGTGCTTGCGATTTTGGAAAAGCATCTGCCCGAAGCCGAGGTGCGCCTGTGGCCAAGCAGCGTGGACAATGGCGTGGAGGAAATCCTGCGTGCGCGTTTTCCAAAACTGATCATCCTCAAGGACGCTGAGGCGAAGCAGGCTGCGTTTGCGGAGTGTGACTTCATGCTGCACGGCTCGGGGCCGTCGCTCGTCGGCGAGAAGGAACTCGCGCGCTGGGCGAAGGAGACCGGCAAGCCGTATGGTGTCTTCGGCATCACTTTCTCGGCGACCGGCTCCGCCTCCACGAAAGCGACTCCCGATGGCGCAATCTCCGAGACTGTCCAACTGCTCAGTGGCGCGAAGTTCGTCTATTTCCGCGATTCCGTTTCGCTGGAACTCGCGAAGAAAAAAGGCTGCACCTCGCCGGTGATGGAGTTTGGCCCCGATGGCGCGTTCGCGACGGACCTGCGCGACGACGCGAAGGCCGAGGTTTTCCTGAAGGCGAACGGGCTTGAGGAAGGAAAGTTCCTCTGCTGCATCCCGCGCCTGCGCTACACGCCGTACTGGACGATCCCGCGCAAGCACGCCGCACTCGATCCGGTGAAGCACGCGCGCAACGAGGCGATGAAGGAGCACGACTGCAAGCCGCTGCGCGACGCGATCACCGCCGTCGTGAAAAACACCAACCTCAAAATTTTGCTCTGCCCCGAGGACGAGACGCAGATGGCGGTGAACAAGGAGATGCTCTTCGACAAGCTGCCCGCAGACATCCGCGCGCGCTGCGTGTGGCGTGAAAATTACTGGCTCACCGGCGAGGCGCTCAGCACGTATCGCCGTAGCGCAGGGCTCTTCGGCCACGAGATGCACTCGCCCATCATGTGCATCGGCAACGGCATCCCGGCCATCGTCTGCCGCTGGGCGGAGCAGACGAGCAAGGGCATCATGTGGCGCGACATCGGGCTCGGCGAATGGCTCTTCGATCTCGATCAGGAAAATGAACTGGCTCGTGTCGCCGACGCCGTGCTCGCGATGGCGAAGGATCCCGCCGCGGCGAAGGCGAAGGCGGCGAAGGGCCGCGAGTTTGTCGAGCAACGCCAGCGCGCGATGGTCGCCACGCTGGCGGTTGCGAAGTAGGGGAACATGCTTTCAAAAATCACTGACCGAAGGTGCGGAGACACTCGGCCACGGAGAGGAAGTCGAGGATCAGGCCGTTGCCGTTGCCGGGCGGCGGGGCGTAGCGATCGAATTGAACCTGAATGCCGACCGCAGTCAGGAGGACGGATGGAGTTGAGGGATTCGATGAAGGGGTCGTTGGGTTGCCGATCAGATCCAGCCCGCAGTTGCGGGGTGGCTGGTTGGTGCCAGTGCGGTTGATGACTGCGGTCGCCACGCTGGACCACAGATGGGAGACACAGCTCGCGAAGGAGCAGAGGGCGCCGGGGCGAATGATCGACACGTGGAGTTCCAGATATTCAATCGCGGCAGTTCGCCCGGTGGGGTCGCGGAAGTTGAGCGGGTTGTTGCCGACGTAGCGATAGAGGTTCATGTCGCCGCCGTGGAAACGGACGGGGTCTTCCTGCGTGAATCGCCCGAGTTGCGGGTCGTAGAAACGGTCGCGCATTTCGTAAAGGCCGAGGGCTTCATGGTAGAATCGCCCGGTGAAGCGGATCGCGTCGGCGGTGGCGGGTGGTGCGCCGATGGGATTGCCGAAGGCGTCGTAGCCGGACCAATACACGAGCGCGCCGTCGGCGTCGGTGGCGCCCTGGATGGTGCCGAGCTGATCTTTCAAAAACAGCCGCTGACCGGTGCTCGCACGCCAGACGCCGTGGAAATCGTCGAGCCGATCGGGTGAGTAGAGGAACGCGGCGTTGCAGGAATTCGCGCCGTCGGCGAATTCGCAGATCGGCATCTGGCGGTCATGGACGATCCAGGTTTTTGCGCCGTTGAACGTGCGGCTCATCATGCGGCCGAGGTAGTCGTATTCAAATGCAACCGTCGTCGTCGCGGGCGAGACGGCATCGGGGTGAATGGTGGCGAGCACGAGCTGGTTGCGATGATCGTAGCCGTAGCGCGTGACCTGTGCGGTGGCGGTGTTGGTTTTCTCGGAGACGTTGCCCTCGGCGTCGTAGGTGAATGTGAGAGTGCCCGCTGTGAGGAGGCGGTTCGCGGGGCCGACGGTCGAGGGGCCGGCATTCAGGTGCGAGGCGGTGCGGACGCCCATGATGTTATAGGTGTAGCTTTCCGCCGCACCGGCGGTGTGGGTCACGGCGGTGAGCTGATCCATCACGTCGTGCGTGTAGCCCGTGGTGTCGCTGGCGCGGGCGATGGCGGTGATGCGGCTCTCGGCGTCGCGGGTGAAGGTGGCGGGTGCGTCCGCGTGGAGTGGCGCACCGGCGATGTCGAGGTGGCTGTAGTTCACCATGCGCCCGAGCAGATCCCATGTGAATGTCGTGCGCGATTTCGGAGGCGCGGCCACATCGGGGCCGCGCAGGCGGCGGATTTCCGAGAGCGTGCCATCGGTCCCGCGGATGAAATGGATGTCCGGCCCGCCAAAGAAATCATTCGGCGGCGACCACGTGAGGCGCTGCAGATTCGGGCCGTCGTAGGCGGCACCGATGATGAAAAAGTCCGCGCCTCCGTTGACCGTGATCTTCGTTGGCGAAGACATCGCGCCGCTGCCTTCAGCGCCTCCGCAGCACCCGCCGCTGCCCGTGCCGGACCCGGCGATGCCATTTTGATCCCAGACGTAGTTCACATTCCGCCGCGACTGCCCCGGATAGGCGACGCTGGCCTGCGAGAGACGCGCAGCGGGGCCGAGGAAGTCCCACGAAGTGGCGCCTTCAGTGACATTCGCGAGCGTGCCGTAAAAATAATTATACGTGAAGTCGCGGATAATCGCGCCCCCCGCATCGTGCCAGCGTTCGTGCGTGAGGTGGTTGTTCATGTCATAGGCGAACGTGCGGCGCCTGCCGTTGCGGTTGATGATTTCGCTGACATTGCCGACGGCGTCATACGCGCGGGTGGAGAATGCGCCGGTCGGATCGGTCTGGCGCACCACTCGGTTCAGCGCATCGTACTGCCAGTGAGTCGAGTTGCCGACTCCATCCGTGAGGCCCGTGAGGTTGCGCTCGGCGTCACGCGTGGGGGTGATAGTGGAGCCATTGGGCAGCGTGACGAGGTCCACTTTTTCATCCGCGGCGGTGAGGTAATTGGTGAAGCGTCCAAGGCGATCCGTCGCCCTGCGCGTGCCATCCGGCTGGAGGACGATGCTGGTGGAACGACCGAACGGATCGGTCTCACTGCTGAGCGTGCCGGCGGCATCGTAGGTGAATCCATAGCTGCGCCCGCCGGCGAGCGTGACGCCGGTGAGCTTGCCATCGGGCGTGATATTCGTCGTCGCGGAAAAGCCGTGATCGTCGCGGATACTCACGGGTTTCCCCTGCGCGTTGTATTCCTGCCGCGTGGTGAAGGTGCGCTGCGGTCCGTCCGTCTCGGTCGTCACCGTGGTCGAGAGCAGACCCTCGGGAGTGTAAGTGTAGGATTCCGGGACCTTCCCTGCTTCGTTGCGCGTGGCGAGGTTGCCGAGCGCGTCGTAGGTGTAGGTGGAGATCTGCCCGTCAAAGTCACGGGCGGTGAGGATCCTGCCGGCGGTGTCGTAGGTCGCGCTGGAATCATAGAAAAGTTGCGGGCTGGCCACGAACGTGATCTTGCCCTTCGCGTTGTATTGCCACGCGATCGTGCGCCCGAGGGCATCGGTGCGCGAGGTCTGCTTGTCGGGATTCGCCGCGTCGTTGTACTGGTAGGTCGTGACCTGGCCGAGCGCGTTCGACTCGGTGAGAATGTTGCCGCGTGAGTCGTACACGAGCGTCTGCACATTGCCGTTGCGATCGCTGAGCGTGCCGCTGAATGCACCGGGGTTCCACGTCTGCTCGCGGCGCTGGCCATTCGCATCGATGATCGCCGCGAGCCGCCCGCTTGCATCGTATTCATAGATGATGCCGACGCGGCCCAGCGGGTCAGTCACATCCTTGAGAAAGTGCGCGGGCGTCGCGTGGTAGCTGAATTGCGTGACCCGGCCATCGTTGTCGGTGACCGAAACCAGATCGCCCGCAGCATTGTACGCATAGTGGATCGTGATCCCGCCCGGCGCGTTGATTTGCGCGATTCGCCCAGCTCCATCGCGGATGAAATCCACCGCCAGGCCCGTGCTGTGGCGCAGCCCGTTGGCGGTGGCGGTGAGGGTGTTGCCGTTCAGATCGAGCGCCTGGATGAAGCCCCCGGACTCATCGTACGTGTAGCGGATGCCGTCCTCGGTGGTGAGGATGTACGTCGAGGGATTCCACGCGAAGCCGAGGAAAAAGATGAACGTGTTTCCACTGCTGTCGATCGTGAGGAATGGGCTGTTGCCCTCGGGCACCTCCAGCTTTTCATACACGCCGGGGTCGGGGCTGAATTTCGCCCGGTACACGTTCCCCAGGAATCCGCTCACGGCGTACTCCGCGTGGAAAGTGAAGCCGACGCGTTTTCCCTCCGGCGTATTGATGTATACGCGCGTGCCATCGCGGAACGGAGTCGCGCCGAAGATCCCCGTGCCGGTCCCCGCCACCGTCTCACCGATGCCGGGGTCCAGAAATCCGAGGCTCCAGCCGAACCCGAGGCCCCTGTCCTTTCCTGCCGCGAACGAGTCGTAAACGCGGCGGATCTCGATCGGGATGCCGGCGAGGGGCAGCTTCAGATCGATGAACTCGCGCCGCAGCCGGCCGAGCTTCACCGTGCCCGCGACCTCGACTGCCAGCGGTTCCACCCAGCCGAGCCGGATGTCATTCCACGCGACGATGCGGATGATGTATGAGCCGTCCGGCACGAGCGACGTGTCGAATTTCGCGATCACGCTGTTCGCGATCGTCGTCGTGCCCTGCGCGAAGCGTTTCCACGGCGGCGCATCCGAGCCGAGGTTGTTCAAGTCCACCGTCGAAGCCAGGGCATACTCGGCGAACCATTCCACGAGCGGCCGCGTGGAGGTGATGCTGCCAGTGATCGGCACCGTGAGCGGCACCGGGCTGCCCGCCACGGGCGAAGTGATCGTGACGTGCGGCTGGATGTCCGCCGCGTTCACGCCCTTCGCCACGACCTGTCCGTGATAGCTCGTGGGGCCGCCGCCAGTCGGTGTCGCACTGAGGCGCAGAAAATAAATCCCGTTCGGCAAAGTGCCCGCCGGGAACGTGCCCGCGGTCTGGTTCGTGAGAAAACCCGAGCCGCTCGCGAGCGGCACCCAATCCGGATCCGGCGCGGCCATGTCGTACGGATTGATGAGACCCACCGGCGCGTAATCGAGCGCCCAATTCGGCGTAAGCACGCCGCCGATGCTGGCCACCACCGGCGTGTTTGCCGCGACAATCGCACCCGCCGCGGGCGTGACAAAGCGCATCGAAAATGCGCTGCCCGTGCTCGCGCCCGAGAGGTTCGGGCTGAATGGCGAGCTGCCGTCCGCGTTGTTCACATACACCGTGGCCTCCTTCGTGGAAGTGTGTCCGCCGCTGTCCGTCGCCGTCGCCACGAGCGTCATCGTGCCCGCGGCGGTCAAAGGCACCGTGGCAGTGCCCTGCGCGTTCAGCGGGATCGTGACGCCATTTGCCGTGAGCGTGCGCGAGGTGAGTGTGATGTCGTCATCCGCCTGCACTGTCACCGAGGCGCTTCCTCCCGCGCGAAAATCATTCCCATTCACAAACAGGAACACCGTCGGCGGATCGTCGCGGAAATGGCGCGCGAAATCCACATTGTCATGCGTCTCCGTGCCGAGGACGATCACCTCCTGCGCATTCGCATCCGGCTGGGCAAAGTGGACCGCCTCGACGCCGACGAATTCAAATCCCGCAAAGATGCCGAGGTTGTTCAGCGAAGTGAGCCGGATGTAGCGGATCGGCCCCGTCACTCCGAGTGCGCCGAGATCCACGGGACGCGCCGATGATCCGCCGAAGCCCGTATCCGTGATCGTCGTCACGGGCACCATTGTCGCCGGCGTGTAGCCCACTTCCAGCGTCGCCTCTTCGCCATCGCCCTGCGTGAGCTTGTAGATCACAAAGTCCGCGCCCGGCCCATTGATGATCGTCTCGTCGAAACGCAGCAGGATGCTCGCGCCCTGCGGGATCGTGAGGTGGTCATTGAACGACCAGATGCCCAACGCAGGAATCTCATCGCGCCGGCCGATGGGCTGCAGCACCACATTCGGCGAAACCGCCTGCGCCACCGGCGGGAAAATAATGTATGGAACAACCACTCCCGGCACCGCCTTTGCCCCGTACGCCACCGGCAGATTTCCGCCGGGCGTGTGTGTGTAGTTCACCACCTCATCCGGCAGCCCGTTCAGCACCGGCGACGCGGCGGGCACCGGCTTTGTCTGGAATTGCCCCGCGGCCAGCTGCTGCCGCACGTGATAAACGCCGGGCCGCACGCGCATGAATTCGTAACGCCCATCCGCACCCGTGATGAGCAGCGGCTCGCCCGTGTCGTGGACGCCGTTATAGTTGGAATCGAGATACACCTCCGCGCCCTGCACCGGCGTACCGTCCGCCGTATTCCCGTCGCCGTTCGGGTCCGTCATCACCTGCCCGCGGATCGTCGCGCCGAAAGGATCTGCGACGAGCGGATTCGTGAACGACAGAAAGACTTCCGCACCATCGGAGAGCCCGTCGCCATCGGTGTCCACGAGCCTTGGATTGGTCCCGAGCATCGCCTCCTCGACATCGGAGAGTCCGTCGCCGTCGAAGTCGCCGGGCAGATTTGCCCCGAGGCGGAAAAAATCATTTCCGGCACCCACGTTTCCTCCGACCTGCATCTGCAATCCCGTTCCCGGCAGCGATGGGATCTGGGGCTCCCACAATTGCAACGTCTCGGAGTGTTCGATCCGGTAATTTACCCCGAGCACCGAAGGCCACGAGAGCGTGAAAAGATTCCCCGAGCGCGACGATAGCAGGACGGGCGGCTTCGACGCGGCAGAGAGCGGATTCGTGCCGAAGAAGTATTCCTCGCGCGCCGTGAAGCCGTCGCCATCGTGATCCAGATCCCACTCCTGCGCGGTGAAGCCCCAGCTCTTCAGCCAAAAATCCCCCGGCCCCGCGGGAGCCGATGATGAAAGTGCGAGCGCGGCGATGACGATGCCGCAGCGTTGGAAAATATGGCGGGTTTTCATGGCGGCGTGAGTTTGGTTCACCTTCCCAAGAACGTTTCGCGACGGGATGTTGCAGCGGACCGCGGAAGATTTTTCCTTCTCCCCAGTGCGCTCACTTTCCCTGCTGGAATCGGCGGCTGCCTCCTCCGCGCCTGCGCGCGCAGCAAAGGAATGAGCCCGCGGCGATCAGCACCGCACTTCCCGGTTCGGGCACGTTCACCGATTGGAGATTGTCGAAAGAGAACGTGTTCGAAGTGGTGGTGACGCTCGTGAGATTCAGGAAAGATGAGGGAAAGGAAAACGTCTGGAAGTCTGCCAGCGGTCCGTTCCCATCGATGATGCCGTCCGTGACAAACGTGGTGCTCACCGTGCCTCCACCGACGAGATTGCCGATGAAAGTGACGGAGACCGCGAAGGGGAGCCCCGTGCTGTATTCCGCGAGATCGATGGACTGGAGACTAAAAGGCGAAGCGTCCAGCGTGGAAATGGTGAGAGGCGTCTGCGTCGAAAGGAGTTGGAGATAAGCGGTGCCATTCGACGGATAGAGCGCGGCGCTGGAACCGTTGCTGGTGACCCCCTGCGGTGTGATGAAGCGCATGTTTTGCTCGGTCCATTCGACGATGCTGGCTTGCGTGCCCGGAACCGCGGCAGGCTCGAACGTAATCAGCGCGGCGTGACTGATGTTGCCACACGCGGCGAAGAGGCAGACTTGGATAAGGGCGGATGGAATGGCTTTCATGGGCACGGCGCGGAGGATGGTGAAAAATAGCAAGGGCTCACAGCCCTGCGTGAGTTGGGTCCACCACACCCGGAACCGGTGCGGTGCGAAGATGGATCGAGATTTGCAGGCATGCGGAGCGATTGCGGTCGTGGCATCTTTTTTAAGGCAGGCGCTCCAGCCGCAGGAAGAGATTCGGCGCGAAGCTCGCAGGCACCGTGACGCGAAGGAGCACGATGTTTCGCACCGGGTCGGCACCGACGATCTGATACAAATTTCCCGGCACATTTTGCCACATCACGAGATCCGTCGAGTAGCGCAGCACGGTGGTGCCAGCGGGGGCGAGGGGTGAGAGTCCGAAAATGGTGATGAAGTTCGTGGTCGCGTTGTTGCCCGTCACCGAAGTGATGACCCCGGGCACCGATGTCGCATCCGTCGGATCGCTGCCTGCGCCGAATTCAAATCCGTTCGTTTTTCCGTCGCCGTCGTAGTCCTGATTGATGCCGGCATTCGTCGCGCTGGGGAATATGTGCGCGGCCCAGTATGCGTAGCTCTCGGTGAGGAGTTCGTATGCGCCGATGTCGTTGAGCGCGCCGTTGCGCGGGAGTCCGCGCTGGTCGGTGCTGTTGGCGATCGTCGAGGCGGCATCAATCGCCGCGCTGCCGGCGAGCAGTGCGTGCGTGAAAGTCGGGCCGCCGTTGTTTTGCAGCGGGCCGAGGTAGGCGTTCGCGCTGATGAGATCGCCGTTCACGCCGTTCGTGAAGCCGGTGCCGCCGGTCGCGATGCCGATGAGATTGTTGCCGAACGAGGTGAACGCGCCGGAGATGTCGTCCTCATTTCCGGCGAGCGCGTCGTTGCCGGAGATGATCGTATTGATGAGCGCGACGTTGCCCGAGACGCGTCGGATGCCGCCGCCGTCGCCGCCGCCGGCGTTGTCCTGGTTCGAGTGATTCGCGGTGAGCGTGCAGTGGACGAGCGAGAGCACATCGCCCGCGCCGGCGAGTTGGTAGATCGCGCCGCCGTGGCTGTTCGCGCGGTTGTTGGAAAATGTGCAGTTCGTGAGTGTGCCGTTGCGCGCGTTGCCGAGGCCCGCGCCCTCGGCGTTGGAGTTGTTGTCGCGCAGGAGCACGCGATCGAGGCGGAGCGTGCCGAGGTTCAGGATCGCGCCGCCCTGCGTCGTCGCGTGGTTGCTGGAAAAGGTGCAGTCGCTCGCGGTGAGCGAGCCGTTGGCGTTGATCCGCACGCCGCCGCCGTCGGTGAGCGCGTCGCAATTCCGAATCTCGCAGCCTGCCATCGTCACGGTCGCGTTGCCGATGAGCACACCCGCGCCGGAGCGGTTGCCCACGGCGTTGCCAGCGGTGCCGCCGTCGGTGATGTCGAGATTCCTGAATTCCACCGTGGAATTCACGGCGGGCGAGATGTTGAAAACGCGCGAGCTATTGCTGCCGGAGACGGTGAGCTGCGCGGCGGGATCGGACGGCGCGGAGATGATGCACGACGAGGTGATCGCCAGTTCGCCAGTCGCGCCGAGCGCGATGGTGCGCGCCACATTGAAGAACGCAGGATCGAAAACAATCGTTCCGTGCCCCAGTGCGGCGGCATTTGCGAGCGCGGTGCGGAGCGAGCCCGCATTCTGCGCATTTGCATTTGTCACGAACAGGAAATCCATCTCGACCGCGCCGATGTCCACGGTGCCACTGTAGATTCGCGCGAGCCCGCGCGCGTCCGTGACTGCGGTCACGACAGCATTCGTCCCATGACCGAAAAGAACACTGCCTGCGACGAACTCGTAGTAGGTGTCTGTCGGCCCGTTGATGCGGACCAGTCCCGCGTCGAACGGGCTGGCGGTGGTGCCCACGTAGTTCCCGTTCGCGCCGGGGCTCCCGGCGGGGATGAGGGATCCAGTGTTGATGCCGATGAAATTGTGCGTGGGAAACGGGAATGAAGCCCCGTTGCTAATGTCGGGAAACCGCGAGGCGAAACCGGCATTGTAGTACGGTGTGTCCCAATTCCCGGCGACGACCGTGTTGGACAGCGCGACGACGGCACCGTTGTCCGCGCGGATGCCGCCGCCGTCGTCGAAGGAACCAAAGGAGCCGTCGCTGTCGGCGAGGTTTTCCGTGATGGTGCAATTCGTGAGCGTGCCGCTTCCGCCGGAAATGTAGAGCCCGCCGCCGCCACCGCTTGCCTGGTTCGCGCCGACGGTGGCATTCATCATGGTGAGCGTGGCGTTGTTTGCCCTCAGCCCTCCTCCGCTTCCGTTGCAGAGGTTGTCCATGACCGAGGTGTTCGTGAGTGTGAGACCCGCGTAGAAGTCCGCAAAAATTCCGCCGCCCTGAGTCGGCGCGAAGTTTCCCTTCACGGTGCAGCCGCGCATTTCCAAATCGGAATATGCGGTGAGGAAAATTCCGCCGCCGAAGTCCGCGGCGCTACCGCCGGTGATGACGAGATTGCGCAGGATGACCGCGGTGCCGCCACCGTTGTCCACGGAAAGCACGCGCGAAAGCCCGCCCGCATTCACGGTAGAATTGTTGCCGACGATCTCGATCTCGCTCGCGATGGAAAGCTGCGAACCGTTCAGCGTGACGTTCGCATTTGCCGGCATGGTGATGACGCCGCCGCCGCCCGCGTTCGCATTGTTGATCGCCTCGCGCAGCGTTCCCGCACCGGAATTCGCGGCGCTCGTGACGGTGAATTCGTTGTCGTAGATCGTGACGGTGAGCGTGTTCACCTCCGAGGCGTCGAGCGCGTAGGCCGCGCCCGCGGCCAGCGTGAATGTGGCGAGTTCAGTGCCTTCCTCAGTGCTGTCCTGAACCGGCGTCAGTGCCAGCAAAGCCGAGGTTTTTCCCGCAGGGATCGTGACGGTGAAAGTCGTCGGACTCGTGACCGCGTAAGCCGCGCCGGACAGCGTGTAGTCGGTCGCGGAAGCAGTGCTGCCCGCACCGATACTGAGGTTCACGACGAGCGCCGCACCGTCGTCGTAGCTGCGGCGGATGCGGAACGTGACGGGCTGCAGCGTCTGCTCGGAAGTGCCCGTCGCATCCACGGTGAGCTTCACGAGATTCCCGTCCGGATACTCGACTGCGCCGATGTCCACCGCCGTGCCGACGGTGCGGAATTGCCCGCGCTGATCCTGTGCGACGGGCGTGGAAGGCCACGCGGCGTGGGTCATCAGCGCCGCGCTGCCGGCATTGCGTGCCGGGCTGCCTGCTTGCAATGGATGCACACGCGTGGGGCTGTTCGCGGGGTTTTGCTGGAGAGCGTTGAGGCCCGCCGCGAGCGGGCTGGCGATGGTTCCCGCGAGGTCGCCGTTCACGCCATTTTGAAAAGGGGTGCCACTGCCCGTATCAAGGCCGTTCGTTTTGCCGATGAGATTGTTCCCCAGGCTCGTGAAGACGCCGGAGACATCGGGATGCACGGTTGTCGTCGAGCTGTCGGTGTTCCGCCCGACGATGGTGTTGCCCACATTCACCGTGCCGCTCGCGCGCCGGATGCCGCCGCCGTCGCCGAGCGGCGCGGCGTTGTCGGAGTCGGCGGTGTTGTCGGCGACGGTGCAATTGATGAGCGTGGCCGTGCTCCCAAGCACGAAGATGCCGCCGCCATTCACCCGCGTAGTGTTCGTAGAGACGGTCGAGTTCGTGAGGTTCATCGTCGCGCCCGTGTTCAGATTGATCCCGCCGCCATTGTCGAATGCGACATTGCCCGAGAAGGTGGAATTCGTGATCGAGAGCGTCACCGTATTTTCCGCGAAGACGCCCCCGCCGCGTCCGGTGGCGGTGCAGTTCGAGACGCCGGATTCATCGAGCGTAAGCGTCGTGCCATTGTTCACCACACGGATGCCGCCGCCGTCGCCTGTCGAATTGCCGTCAATCACGCGCACGCGCCGCAGCGTCACCGCACCTCCGGTGACGTTAAAAACGCGCGAGCTGTTCGTGCCCGAGACGATCACCCCGATGTCCGGGGCGGTGAGCGTGATGTCAGTATTGAGCGCGATCTGGCCGCTCGTGAGCGTGATCGTCCGCAGCGTCGTTCCGAAAAACGCGGGATCGAAACTGATGTCCGTCGGCGCACTCGTTAGCGCATCTCGCAGCGAGCCGGGGCCGGAGTCCGCCGCATTCGTCACGACCGCGACGAACGGAGCCTCGATCGCGCCGATGTCCACCACGCTGCGGATGCGCGGATTGCCCCTGAAATCCACGAAGGGCAGCGCGCCATACGGCGGATTCGTCACGAGCGCCGAGTCACCGGCTTCCACACAGCGGCTCCTAGGCTGCGGAGCATACGTGCCGGATACGAGACCGGCGTCCAGGGCAATAAATCCGTTGCCCACGATGTCGCCATCCACGCCATTGGTAAACCCGGTCGCCGTGCCTGGGAGGCTGATGAGATTGTGTCCGAGCGACAGGAAGCTTCCAGCAAGGTCCGGCGTGGTAATCCCGCCGGTAATCACGGTGTTGCCGACGCTCATCCCGTTCCTCTCGGTCCGAATGCCCTGGCCGTCGTTCGGCGAGTCGTTGTCCGCGACAGTGCAGTTTTTCAACACCGCCGTGCCGGATCGGAAATGAATGCCGCCACCGGAGCCGGTGCATACGTTGGATGTGATAAGGCAGTTCGTCGCCTCCAGAGTGGCGGAGCGAACCGAGATGCCCGCGCCATTTGCCGCGGTATTCCTGTCCACCTCCACGGCGAGCAGCGTCACTGCGGATGAGCCGCCTGCACGCAGCGCGCCGCCGTCGCCCGTGGCCGTGTTGTTGTAGAGTAAACCGCGCTTCATCGTGATCGCCGAGCTGCCGACCGTGAAAATGCCTGCGCCGCGGGCTGCATGGTTGCCTGAGAACGTCGTGTCCGTGATCGTCCCCGTCGCACCATCCGAATGCAGCCCGCCGCCATCGGATGCGGCATAGTTATAGTTGAGACTGCTGCCTGCGAGCGTGACCGTGCCGCGCGTGAAAACCCCGCCGCCGTCTCGCGTCGCCTCATTGCTGGAGATGGTCGTGTTCGTCAGGATCAGACTGGAATCCTGCGCATCAATCCCCGCGCCGTCGCGTGCGATGCAGGAGTTCAAGACGCAATCCACCAGTTCCAGCGTGCTCCCCGCCGCGGATGCCATCTGGATTCCCCCGCCATCGTCCGTGGTGTTGCCACGCTGCAGAGTCAGGTGCCGGAGAGTCACGGTCCCAGATCCCGTCAGTTCCACCCGCATCACGCGGCTCCCGTCGTTGGCGTCAATGGTCACCCGCCGCCCTGCTGCGCTCGGCGCGTCGATGGTCAGCGCTCCGGTGATCACGAGCTGTGTTCCGCCGAGCGTGATCGTCTGCGTGGTGCTGAAGACGCCCGCCGTGTCGAAATCAATCGTGTCCGCGCCGGGATTCGCATTCGCCTGATTGATCGCATCGCGCAGCGAACCCGCGCCGGAGTTATTGGCATTCGTAACGGTGTAAGTTGCAGCCGGCACCGCGGCGGTGAGAGCGAAAAGCAGGGCAAGGAGTGGCAGGATGCTGGAGTGCATGGTCGTGGATTTTTCGGAGCCAAAAATGCGGCCCTGTAAAAGCCGGATAACGAACCCGGTGCGAAGGTTGCAGCAGTCGCGGAAAAATGTTGTGAATCGTGCGAGCCTCCGCGGCGAACGCATGAGCAACGTCCCAATCACCGACCGCACTTTCCCGCCGACCGCGTGGACCGTCCTGCTCACGGCGCGCAAGGAGGACGCCCCCGCGACGCGCGCGGCGCGGGAGATTTTGTGCCGCGTGTATTGGCGTCCCGTGGCGAGTTATTTGCAGGCGCTCGGGCTCACGCACGAGCAGGCCGAGGATGGCGCGCAGGAGACGATGGCCGCGCTGTGCAGCGACGGCACACTCGCCGAGATCGATCCGGCGAAGGGACGGCTGCGCCATTTCCTCAAGGCCGCCGCGCGCCATCTCGCGCTCAACTTTCGCCGCGCCGAATCCGCGCAGAAGCGCGGGGCCGGAGTCGCCGCGCTGTCCCTCGATGAACTGCCCGACAGCGCGATTCCGGGCGGCGATGCGCCGACGGATGCGGTGTTCGACCACGAGTGGGCGTGCGCCATTTTCGCGCGCGCGATGTCCTCGCTGGAGGAAAGCTACGCGCTGCGCGGGAAAGGCGCGCTGCTCGCGGTACTGAAGCCCGCGCTGATTTCCGCGGACGGGCTGCAACCTTACGGCGCGATCGGTTCTTCGCTCGGTGTGGGAGAATCCCAGATCAAACTAGAAGTCCACCGCCTGCGCCGCCGTTTCGCCGAACGGCTGCGCGCGGAGGTCGCTGCCACGCTTTCGCCGGACGCCGCGGACGCGGAGATTGAGGAGGAGGCGCGCTATCTCGTGCAAACTCTCGCATATGAACCCGATGTCTGAGACCCAGCCACTCACAGCATGCTGCCCGCGCTGCGGACTCGCGAACGCGGAAGCAACGGTCGGCGGACTGTGCTCGCGATGCCTCGCGCGCGGCGGGCTCGATCCGACGACGGGGTGGCTCACCAGTGTCGTCGCGATGAAGCCGGGCACCGCGGAGGAATGGCCGACGGTGGACGGCTGGCGCATCACCGGCGTGCTCGGCGCGGGCGGCATGGGCCGCGTGTTTCGCGGCGAATCCGTGAAAGACGGATCGCCCGGTGCGCTGAAGGTGCTCGACGTGCGATGGTCGCAAAATCCGCAGGCCGCGGCGCGCTTCGAGTCCGAGATCGAGGCGCTGTCGCGGCTGGATCATCCGAACATCGTCCGCGTGATCGAGATCGCGGAGACCGACGACGGGCGGCTGTGTCTGGTGATGGAATTCGTGGACGGCTGCGATCTCGGCCGCCTGCTGCGCGCGGAAAAACTCCCGCACGCACGCGCGATGGAAATTTTCCGCAAGGTCTGCGCCGCAGTCGCGCATGCGCACGAACGCGGCTTCCTGCACCGCGACATCAAGCCGTCGAACGTCCTCGTCGCCAGCGACGGCACGGTGAAGCTCGCGGATTTCGGACTCGCAAAAGAAGTGGCCGCAGACGCGGGCGACGCATCACTCGCCAGCGGACTCACAGGGACGACGGATCAATTCGGCACCGCGTACTATATCGCGCCCGAGCGCTTTCAGCGCGGTGCCGCAGCAGGAAAACCGGCGGATGTCTTCGCGCTCGGTGTGCTGCTCTATCACTTGCTCGCGGGGCGCATGCCGCTTGGAAATTTCACGCCGCTCTCGGAACTCACCGGCCTGCCCGCGACGATCGATCCCATCGTCGCGCACGCTCTCGAGGCCGATCCCGCGCAGCGCACAGCGAGCGTCGCGGACCTCGATCGCGCAGTCGAAGGCGCATGGCACGATCACCTCGCCGGAGTCGGACGTGTGAGGAGATGGAAACGCATCTCCGCGATCGCAGCCATCGCCATTTTCGCCGTCGCGACCGCTGCGGCGGGCGCATGGTGGCAGTGGCGGCGCACGAAGCCCGCGCCGCCGGCCGTCCTTGCGCCGCCTTCATCCGCGACGACGGAGAAGCCGTGGGAAAACAGCCTCGGCATGAAGTTCGTCCCCGTGCCCGGCACGCGCGTCCTTTTTTCCGTCTGGGAAACGCGACGACGCGACTGCGAACTCTACATCCAGGCCGATCTCTCCAACCCCAAGAGCTGGCGGGCCGACGAGATCGCCCGCATGCGAAAACGCGCAGGAGGCAGTGTCCTGAAACCCGATGAGGATGGCAACGTCGTGCCCGAGGGCACATGGGCGGAACCCGGCTTTCCCGTCACGCCCGATCACCCCGCTGGCGGCATCGGCATTCGCGATGCGCAACGCTATTGCCTTTGGCTCACATGGAAGGAAATCGGCGAAGGCCGCATCCAGCCCGGGCAGCGCTATCGCCTGCCGACGAATGCAGAGTGGCTCGCCGCATGCGGTGGTGAGAATGCCGCGGTGCGTGTCGGAAATTTCGCCGGTCCCGAGGCGCGGATCAGCAACTGGCCCGACAAATTCCCGACGCTCACGCGCAGCGATTCTTTCCCGCGCAGCGCCCCAGTCGGCTCGTTTCCGCCGGAACTCCATGGCCTCTGCGACATCTCTGGCAACGTCACCGAATGGGTGCTCGACGAGGACGAATCCACAGCCTCGCGCGACATTGATTCGCAAGGCAAACTCCGCGGCCCGAGCTGGGTGGACGGGCTCGAAGCCCGCATTCGTTTCAGCTTCCTGCGCGCGCCATATCGTGGCCTGCGCATGCCGCACGCCGGCTTCCGCGTGGTGCTGGAAATGAATGAACCGTGAAGGCGCGGACTCACTGAGGTTTCGATCCCTTCATCCAGCGACTCTGCGGATCTCCGGCGGCATCAGCAATTGCTCGCGCAGCACCCGGCGTTTGGCAAAATCTGCGCGACTTATGAAACGCATGATTTGGCTGATGCTCCTCGCGCCCTGCCCAGCACTTGCCGCCCCGCCCGACATCGTCGTCTATTCCGGCGTGCCGTGTGGCATTGCAGCTTCCATCACCGCGGCGCGTGAAGGCACGAAGGTGGTGCTCATCGAGCCGACGAAGCATGTCGGCGGGCTCAGCACGAGCGGCATCAACACTGCGGAGAGCGAGCACATGCTGAAGTGGACCATCGGCGGATTTGCGGATGAATTTTATCGGCGGCTCGGGAAGCAATACGGCACGGGGCAGGCGGAGTATTTCTTCGAGTCGAGCATCGCGGAAAAGGTGTATCTCGCCATGCTCACCGAAGCGGGCGTGGAGGTGCGCTATGGCGCGAGTGTGGATGCGGTGACGAAGGATGGCGCAAAGATCACAGGCATCACTTTGACCGACGGCACGACGCTCTCGGCGAAGGTCTTCGTGGATGCCAGCTACGAGGGCGACCTCATGGCGCGCGCGGGTGTGAAGTATGCGGTGGGTCGTGAATCGAAGTCGGAATTTGGCGAGGACGCGGCGGGCATTCGTTTTGACAAAACGCCACGCAAAGCCCGCACGGTGGATGCGCAGGGCAAGCTCCTTCCCGGCATTAGCGCGTGGGCGAAGGATCTGAAGGAAGGCGACGCGCACAGGGCGCCGATGAATTACAACTTCCGACTCACCGTCGCGAAAGATCCGAAGCTGCAAGTGCCCATCCCCATGCCGAAGCACTACGACGCCACGCGCTACTCGCTGCTCGGTGATTGGTTTCGTGATCAGGCGGCGAAGAACACACCGACGAAGCTCGACGACGTGCTCGATCTCTACGCCCGGAGGAACGGCAAACATGAGCTGAACAACAAGCAGTCTGCGATCTACTCACTCGGGCATTTCGGCGGGCAGTTTGACTGGCCGGACGCCGGCTACCAGCAGCGCGCCCGCATTTACGAGGATCACCTGGACTACACGCTCGGGCTTCTGCGCTTCCTCGCGAACGACGACTCGGTGCCAGCGAACGTGAGGGCGGAAATGGGGAGGATCGGCCTCCACAAGGACGAGTTCACCGACAACGGCCACCTGCCTTACCAGCTCTACGTCCGCGAGGCGCGCCGCATGAGAGGCGAGTATGTGATGACGCAGAAGGACGTGCAGGAGGAACGCCGCAAGCCCGACAGCATCGGCATGAGCAGCCATTTCATCGACTGCCATCACGTGCAGCGCGTCGCATTAAACGAAAACGAATTCGTCAACGAAGGCCGCATCTGGCGCATGGGCTACGCGAATCAAATCCCGTATCGCGCCCTCACGCCGAAGCCCTCCGAATGCTCCAACCTCCTCGTCCCCGGTGCCGCCAGCTACACGCATGTAGCCTTCTGCACGCTGCGACTGGAAAGCGTCTGGATGATCACCGGTCACGCCGCTGGCATCGCCGCGGTGATGGCTGCGAAAGGCGGAGGCGAGGTCCAGAAGGTGGATGTCCCTGCATTGCAGGAAAAACTTCGTGCGCAAAATCAGGTCGTCAATTTTTCTCCCGGCCAACCCGAGAAGTGCGAACACCTGAACGGGCCGCCGGAGTTTTGAGGGGCGCCAGGCTCACGCGATCGACATCAGCGGCTTCGCGTGATTTTGCAGGGCCCTCGTTCAGGGCTTCTGCTTCCACACAAATCCGCCGCCAGCCTCCGTCTGCTCGTACCATTCGCCGGGAAATGCGGACTGGCGGAATAGCTCTGCCTGACTGCGCTCGACTTCGGAGACCGGCTGTCCCCTTTCCTTCGCGAGTTTTTCCATGAGCTTTTTGCGATCGGCATTTTCCGCATCGGCAGTCTTGCGCACGTAGTCGCCGTATTCGCCCGTGGGCTGGTTGCGGACCTCCAGCAATCCGCGGCGGCTCTCGCCGACGAGACGTGAATTCTTCAGCGACTGGATCTCGCCCATGCGCGAGCGACGCGTGACCTCGGGATCCTCGGAGACCCGCACCTCGGTTTTGCGCATGCCTTCCTTCGCTTCGTGCTGGTACACATCCATCTTCATTTTGATGTCCACCTTCAGCGGCTTCTCGGTGCCGAGGCGGACCGAGAGGGGTGAGCAGGCTCCCAGCGCCGCGAAGGGCAGGAGCAAAACGAGGCGGATGGTCATGGTTTGAATGGACTGAACAGGAAGAGACGGTTCAGGTTTCCCGGCGGGTTGAAGTTCACCTCCAGTTCGCGTTTGCCCAAGCTTCCGTCAAGGCGGACGTTTAACTGCCCCACGGGCTCGGTGAGCCAGAATGTGGCGTCGCCCTTCTCATATGGAAAATCGCGCATGGTCTCGAGTCCGATACGCATGAGATCGCGCTTCGCATTCTGCCAGTCGGCGGGGATCGCCGCGATGAGTTCGTCGAGCTTCGTGATGCGCAGCGTGCCGCCGCTCGACGCGCGGAAATTGCCGACGAGGCGCGTGACGTCGCCACCGGTTCCATTCACGGCGAGGCTTACATTCGCGCGTCCAGTCATGGATGCCTTGGCCGGCGCGAGCTTGTCGGTGAGTTCCTTCAGATCGATGCGCGAGCCGGAGACCCAGCCCGTCCACGGTGCGCGCGGTTCGAGGAAATACGTGAAGCCCGCGCGGATGTCGCCCGAGCAGATTCTGCCGCCGCCATCGCCGTGCATTCCGAACTGATCGAAGGTGAGCCCGAGCCACCAGTCGCGCCCGCGGAATTGCTTCCAGCGCACGTCGCGGACCTTCAGCGTCTGCACGAGATTTTCGGCTTTGCCACCGGCCGGGAGCTGGAAATCAATCTTCCCCGAAATGCCGTTCAGGTGGAGATCGAGTTCGGCATTTTCATAATCCTGCGGCGGCACTTCGAGCACGAGCCGCAGCTTGGCGTCGCTGAGTCTTTGGAAGTCGAGATTCTCGGCGTGCGACTCGAACGGCATCGGAAGCGTGAGCCGCGCCTGCCCGGAAAGTGCGAGGATCAGTTTCCCCGAATTCGCCTCGAATCGCTTCACCCTCCACGGCCTCGGGGCCGGCAGCCCCGCTGTGGCGACATCCATCGCTGCGCGCTTCTTGTCCACGAGATCCATGTACCAAAAAAGGTCGGGGCCGACATTCAGCTCGGGACTCACGATCACGACCTCCTCGATCTGCCGTTCGCGCAGCCCGAGCGGCGTCCATCGGATGAAGACGCTGTGCAGACTCAGCACCGGGACGAACGGATCGAGCGGCGAGACGAAGTTGATGTTCGAGAGTTCCAGCGTCTGCACCTCCTGCGTTCCGCCGCTCAGCGGATCGTTCAGCGGCACGTTCGCAAGATCGAGATTCAGCGAAAAATCCAGCGGCGGCATTCCGAGCCCGAGGTCATCGAGCGCGACACGCGTCTGGCGGAGATGCACCTCGTCGGCGACGAAAGCCTGCGCAGGCGAAGGACTCGCATCTGCCGACTTTGCAAACATCGTGCGCGTCTCGCGATCCATGCGCAGCGTCGCTCCTTCGATCTCGATGCTTTTCAGGCGACGATGCCGGAGCAGGTCCTCGACGCTGAAGGAAACGGTGACCTTCGGAAGCGTGAGCCATTCGTGAAAAGAACCCGCAGGCTGATCCGGCAGACCGATGTGCAGGTCGTGAAATTCCATGCGCTGAATGGCCGAGTCGGGTTTGCCGAGATTCCGAAAATCCGCAGTGAGCGTGCCGAGGATCGCCGGAAGTCCCGGCAGCGCGACGTCTGCCTTGCCGCCATCGAGAATCAGGCGATCGATCTTCAAAGGCAGCTCCGAAGGCGTGGTGCCGCCACCTTTGCTGAGGCCGGAAAGGACCGTGCTCCACGCGTCATTGAATGCCACCGAAGGACTGTCCAGCCGCACTTCGCTGAGGTGCCCGCTGAGCAGGCCAGCATTTGTGAACTGAATCGTCGCACTCGCCAGCGTAGCCGGCGCGGCTCGACTTTCGCGCGGAGTCACCGCCAGCTTTCCGAGGCGCAATTCTCCCGGCAGCGGCCCACCAGACGGATCCGAGCCGAGACCCTCAGCGCGCAGATCCACGCTTCCCTCGATGAGCGGCAACGACGGAACATCGACACGCACGTTCCCGCCCGTAATCGCAAGCTCGTCGATTTTCCACGCCATCGATGGACGACGCGATGCGGAGGAGTCGGCGAACGACGGAAGCTCCTCGCCCGTGAGCGTGACCTGCGGACTTTCGATCGCGAGCTTCCGCAAATGTCCCGTGCTCAGCTCTGCCGCAGTGAATGCCAGGTTCACTTCCGGAATCGCGACGATGCCGCGTCCTTTGTCCAAATGCAGCGCGACCTCCCGCAGCCGAAGCGTATCCGGTTTCCCATCCGCTTTCCCATCGCCGAGGCTGAAAATCTCCGCGTCCACCCGCATGCTGACCTGCGGTTGCGCCGCAAAAGCCGCCTTCACAAATCCACCTCGCACCGAGACGCGATCGATTTTCCATCCCCCCTCCGCAGTGCGATCCTGAGGCAGAAGTCTCAGCACCTCGGCGAGCGAGGCGTCACTCCCACTCACGCGCAACCCGTCCCATTCGACAGCGTTCACGTGATGCTTGCGGAGTTCGCCCCAGGAAAATGTGACGCGCGTATTCTGAGCCGACAGGACTTCGCTGCCATCACGCCGGAGCCTCACCTTCAGGCCCTTCGCAGTCACAGCGCCGTGTCGATCGATATGCACATTCTCCGCACGGAAACGCCACTCGGGCAGAAAATGATTCACCGCCCAGAGACTCAGCGGCGTGACATTCATCACGACGACGCACGCGAGAACTACCAGGATGAACGAGAACCAGAGAAAGTTTCGCAACAGCCACCTCACCCAGCGACGGCGCTTTGGGATGGTTGGCGGTGGAGACATGCCGCCCATACTAGACGCGCGCATCCGCAGCGACAACCCCGCCGCACGCATTGACCGCTACGGTGGAATGGTTCATCAGCGCCATACATTCATCCTGACTTCATCCTGACCGACATGTCCGAACACAAAGCCACCATCCGCTGGAAATGCACCAGCCCTGATTTTCTCAAGGGCAGATACTCGCGCGAGCACACGTGGACATTCGACGGCGGCCTGACCGTGCCCGCCTCACCCGCACCATCCGTCGTGCCCGCGCCGTGGTCGAACGCGGCGAACGTGGACCCGGAGGAGGCGTTCGTCGCCTCGATTTCGAGCTGCCACATGCTCACGTTCCTGTGGTTCGCGGCGAAGGCGGGCTTCACCGCCGACCGCTACGAGGACGAAGCCGTGGGCGCGATGGCCAAGAACGAGCGCGGCGCGATGTGGGTGAGCGCCGTCAAGCTGCGCCCGCGCATCGCGTGGAGCGGGGAAAAAATCCCGACCGCCGCCGACCTCGACCACCTGCACCACCGCGCACACGAGGAGTGTTTCATCGCGAACTCGATAAAGACAACCGTGGATATAGCGGCACCCGGCGCATGAGCGAAAAATCAAAGACACCGCCAATCGTGTTCATCTCGTATTCGCACGACTCCGACGAGCACAAGAAATGGGTCCGCGACTTTGCAACTGCGCTTCGCAATGTCGGAATTGATGTGATTCTCGACCAATGGGAAATCGGACCCGGCGACGACGTGCCGAAATTCATGGAGCAGTCCGTCCGAAAAGCCCTTCGCGTGATAATGGTCTGCACAGAGCAATACGTGCGAAAGGCTGATGATGGGAAGGGTGGTGCAGGTTACGAGGCAATGATTGTAACTGGCGAACTGGTTCAGGATTTAGGCACTCGTAAATTCATTCCGATTGTCCGCCAGACCAGTGAGAAACCAGTTCTCCCTGCCTGTGTCTCAACGCGCTACTTTGTGGATTTCGGTTGCGACGGGAGATTCACAGAAAAGTTGGAGGAGTTGGCGCGTAATATCCAGGAAGCTCCACGCTTTGAGAAGCCGCCGCTTGGAAGCAATCCTTTCGCTGCCACAGCACAAGTTTCAAAGGCGGACATCGTGCCTGAAGCCGCTGCAAACTCGAACCTCGGCCCACCGGAAATCTACGAACTGTCACTTGCCTACGCGAACGCCGGCAATTTCGCAAAATGGCGGGAACTGATTCATCATGAAAAGACGAATGCAGGCGGGGCACTGCTCCGCTGGAAGACCGAAAATCAGGAGAACTTTCCGGGGGAAGAAAAACATCTGTCCTCATATTTTTTGCCAGCCATCGCAACGCACGGCGGGCTTTTTGCGGCAGCGTTTGGAGCCTTCGATTCGACGGACGAACACTTTCACAACCAGCTCAGCTTGCTGGATTGGATTCGCAAGCCGAAGGGTTGGGAAAGGAGTGGTCTAACTGTATGGACGAATCTTCCCGATTTGGCGCTATTCACTTACCAAGCGTTGCTCGGAGGTTTGGCGATGAGCCGCCATCGGCCGGACGCGGCTTACAACCTCGCGACAACACCAATCTCCGAAAATTATTCAGGCAGGGACACGCATCCTCTTTTCAAAAACTCGGCGTTCATCGGCTGGCCAGATTCCCTCGCGCACACTTGCACTTTCGCATGGGTCTTCCTCCAAAAAATTGCGAAGGAATGGGAGTGGCTTTGGAAAGTATTCGGCAGTGAAGAGGATACGATCGCTTCTATCGCCGCTTATTACCTCTTCTTGAACACTGTTGACTTTGTATCTGCTGCGAAAGCGAGGACTCAACACCAAGCGGAACTCCGAAGCCTTCACCCTCCTTTGTTTTTCGTTCATTCAGACGCAGACATTGTCTCGCGCTCCCAGAGCATCTTTTTTGACTCTGCGAGTTTCGTAGCAAATATGCTGGCGGAAAACGGGATTACGGATGCTGATCTAATCGAACTTTGGAAGTCATGGATGGTGGAATGTGGAAAGTGGCTCGGTTCAGTTTATCGGGATCATTGGGGGAGGTTCGACTTGCGGATTCCGCACAAGGAACTCCCTCAAATCCTTCTTCGCGGTTCCAAGAAGCGCCTAATTGATTGAGCAACGCACAGCACTCCATGAGCAAAGCGCTTCTCCCACCCACCTACGCCCCGCTGCTCGCCGACTTGAAGGCCCGCGTGCGGGCGGCGCAGGTGAAGGCGGCGGTGGCGGTGAACCGGGAGTTGATCCTGCTCTACTGGCACATCGGGCGGGAGATTTTGCGGGCGCAGAAGGCGGAGGGCTGGGGCGCGAAGGTCGTCGAGCGGCTGGCGAAGGACTTGGCGGCGGAGTTCCCGGAGATGGGCGGGTTTTCGCGGGCGAATTTGCTGCGAATGCGCAATTTCTACGACACATGGAAGCCTGTCGAAATGATGCCACAGCCTGTGGCACAAATGACTGAAGCAATTGTCGCACAGCCCGTGCGACAATTGCGGAGAGGAAAAGTGCAACAGCCCGTTGCACAAGTGGTCGCGCCAATTGTCGCACAGGCTGTGCGACAATTGGATGAGTTGCCCGAACCGCTGGCCGGACTTTCATGGAGTGCAAACATCATCCTTTTGGAACGCCTCAAAGATCCCGCCACGCGCCTGTGGTATGCACGCAAGGCGCTGGAGCACGGCTGGAGCCGGGCGGTGCTCACGGTGCAGATCGAGTCGCGGCTGCATGAGCGGAGCGGGAAGGCCATCACGAATTTCGACCGCACGCTGCCGCCGGCGCAGTCGGACATGGCGCGCGAGGTTTTGAAGGATCCCTACACGTTCGACTTTCTCACGCTCGGCGAGGCGGCGCATGAGCGCGACTTGGAACGCGGATTGGTGGTGCATGTGCAGGCGCTCTTGCTGGAAATGGGCGCGGGGTTCGCGTTCGTGGGGCGGCAGGTGCATGTGGAGGTGGGCGGTGAGGATTTTTACCTCGATCTGCTGTTCTATCATCTGCGGCTGCGCTGCTTCGTGGTGGTGGATTTGAAGATGAAGCCGTTCGAGCCGGAGCCGAGCGGAGCGAGACAGACTGCCGCAGGCAGCCCGAAGGGTGAGCGCGGGGGCGCTCATCAATTTGCGGGGAAGATGAATTTCTATCTCTCGGCGGTGGACGATCAGATGCGGCACAAGGACGACGCTCCGTCCATCGGGCTGCTGTTGTGCAAGGACGCGAAGAACAAGCTGAAGGTGGAGTATGCGCTGCGCGATGTGAAGAAGCCCATCGGCGTGGCGGAATGGCAGACGCGGCTCGTGGAGTCACTGCCGAAGAATCTGCGCGGCTCGCTGCCGACCATCGCGGACATCGAGCGCGAGCTGAACAGGCCGGGCCGCATTGGGGAGAAGGCGAAGAAATCGAAGAAATGAAACCCAAACGCACACCCAAATCCAAAGCCGTCCAGTCCGCCGCGCCGGGCTTCGATGGGTTGCTGCGCGGCTTGCGTGAGTTCATCGCGGAGAGCCGCAATTCGGTGTTGCGGGCGGTGGATGTGGTGCAGGTGCGGACTTGCTGGGGCGTGGGGCGGCACATCGTGGAGTTTGAGCAGGGCGGCGCGGCACGAGCGGAGTATGGGGCGAGGCTATTGCCGCGGCTGGCGGCGGCTTTGACCAAGGATTTTGGGAAGGGTTTCGATGAGCGGAATCTGCGGCACATGCGTGCCTTTTTCCTCGCGTTCCCAATTTGGGACGCACTGCGTTCCGAATTGAGCTGGACGCATTACCGCACGCTGCTGCGCCTTGAAGATGAGCAGGCACGCGAGTGGTATATCAACGAGGCGGTGGCGCAGAACTGGAGTTCGCGCGCGCTCGAAAGGCAGGTCGGGCGGCTCTATTATGAGCGGTTGCTTTCCAGCAAGGACCGCAAGGCGGTAAAGGCGGAGGCGGAGGAGAAAATCGCGGAGCTGCCGCCGTCGCCGCGCGAGTTTGTGCGCGACCCGGTGTTGCTGGAATTTCTCGGCCTGCCGGAGACGGGGCGGCTGCTGGAGTCGGACTTGGAGCAGGGGTTGATTGACCATTTGCAGTCGTTCCTGCTGGAGCTGGGCAGGGGCTTCGCGTTCGTCGCGCGGCAGATGCGCGTGAGCACGGAGACGAAGGATTTGGCTTCGCCTGTCTCGCAAAGCCTCGGCTCTACATTGACATCGTCTTTTACGATTACGTGTGAAGTGCTTCGTCATCTTCGACCTGAAGCCGGGCGAACTCACGCACGGCGACATCGGGCAGATGGACATGTATGTGCGGATGTTCGACGAGCAGCAGCGCGGCGCGGGCGACAATCCCACCGTGGGCATCATCCTCTGCGCTGCGAAGGACGCATCGGTCGCGCGCTACTCGGTGCTGCACGGGAGCGAGCAGCTTTTTGCAACGCGCTACAGGCTGGTGCTGCCGACGGAGGAGGAGTTGCGCCGGGAGCTGATCTGGGAGCAGCAGGCGCTGGAGGAAAGGGCGAGGAAATCAAAGTGAAACGCACCGTGAAAATCATGCCTTCCACCTACGCGCCGCTGCTCGCCGACTTGAAGGCCCGCGTGCGGGCGGCGCAGGCGAAGGCGGCGGTGGCGGAGCGCTGCGGCGCGAAGTTCGTCGGGCGGCTCAGGAAGGATCTAGTCGCGGAGTTCCCAGAAACCCCCGGGATTGAAGTTCGCAAATGACACTCCATGCACCAGCGGATGCGGCAGCCGTCCTGATAGATTTCTCCACCATTCGCGGGTGGAAATTTCCATCGCTGGATTAACTTCAAAAAAAGTTTGTCCGAAAATCCCGATGACGAACCTTGTAGCTCTGAAACATGGATCAAGATCCTCCCGATTCGACTGAGAACACCGAGACCTACCTGCGGCTGCTCACGCAGCATGACCGCTGGCTGGCGGCGTATGCTTTCAGTCTCGTGGCGAGCGCGGCGGATGCGCAGGACATCCTGCAGGAGGTGAAGGTGACGATGTGGAAGCAGTTTGCAAAATTTGAACAGGGAACGAATTTCCGAGCTTGGGCGCGGAGGATTGCGACGAATCAGATTTTGAATTACCGGCGTTCGGAGAAAAGGCGGCCGAGTTCGGCGCTCGATGTCGAGTTCATCGAGGCGGTGGCTGCGGAGATAGATCGGCGGGCGGACACGCTGGATCACAAGGCGGACGCGCTGAAAATTTGCCTGCGCAAGCTGCCAGAGGCGCATCGGAAGATCGTCGTGTGGCGCTATTACGAGGACTGCGGTGTGGAGGAGATCGCGGCGAAAAGTGAGCGCACGGTCGAGGCTGTGTATCGCCTGCTCAGCCGCATCCGCGGCGTGCTGAATGACTGTGTGAGCCGTCAACTCGCGCATCCGCACACGACATGAAGAACTCCGCTGCCAATGAGGATCGCATCCAGCGCGCGATCGAAGGCCTGCTCTCCGAGGAGGAGATGGATGCCTTCAAACGTGACGTGATCGCGGATGCGGATCTGCGGGCGGCGTATGCGGAGCAGATGTGGCTGCACTCGTCGCTGCGTGCGGAGCGGGAGACGCTGCCAGGGCTTTTCGAGGACGCTCCGGCTGCGGAGGAAAAGATCGTGCGTCGCTGGCCGGTCGCGGCCTGGGCCGCGGCGATCGCGGCGGGTGTGACTTTGCTCGCGACGATTTTTCTGAGCGGGAAAGGCACGCTTTTTCACCGTCCGGTGGCGACGCTCGTGCAGGCGGAGAATTGCAAATGGGCGGGCTCGGATCTGCCCACGGCGGTGAACTCGAAGCTCGGCGCGGGCAGGCTCGTGCTCGTGGAGGGGATCGCGACGCTGAAATTTACAAACGGCGCGACGGTGACGATGGAGGCACCGACGACGCTGGAGATTCTCACGGCGATGCATTGCCGGCTGATCGAGGGCACGCTCACCGCGGAAGTGCCGGAGCCGGCGCATGGGTTCACGGTGGATACGCCGGACATCAAGGTGGTCGATCTCGGGACAAAGTTCGGCGTGACGGCTGCGGCGACGGGCAACTCGCAGGTGCGCGTGTTTCAGGGTGAGGTGGAAATCGGCGGGATGAAGGACGGCAAAACGAAGCGCATCACGGAGGGCAAGGGCCTGCATGTCGGCTCGGGAAATACGACGCTCGGGCAGGAGCCGACGCACGGGCAGCTCGTGCAGGAATCGGGCGGCTGGACGGCGATTCCGACGTCGTTTGGACACGGCAAGGATGGCTATGCGCGGCGCGGTGATGATGGCTCGCATTTCGGCACGCAGCCGCTGCTCATCGTGAAGCACACGGACATCGCGGCAGGTCGCAAGAATGAGCGCCGGGCGATCGTGACGTTCGACGTGTCGCAGGTCGCGACTGCGACGGTCGCGGAAGCGCAGATCGTGCTCGATCCGGCGCCGAGCGGTTTTGGCTTTTCGACGCTCGTGCCGGATTCGCGCTTCGCGGTCTATGGCGTGACTGATGAGGCGCTCGATGCGTGGGATGAGAGGGAAATGAGCTGGGCGTCTCTGCCGGGCTGCAACGATGACGGGCCGAATCCGAATCAGGTGCGGAAGCTCGCGGAATTCTGGATTCCGCGTGGCGGCTCTGGCGGGCCAATCACGGTGCGGGGCGATGCGATCGCGGATTTTCTGCACTCGGATACCAATGGTCTCGTCACGTTTCTGGTTGTCCGTGAAACCGGTGAGACCGATCCGAGCGGGCTCGCGCATGGTTTTGCGTCGAAGGAACACCCCACCGCGCGTCCTCCGACACTGCGGCTGAAATGACTTTTCCGAATCATGAAAAAGCTCCCGAATCAGATTTTTGAAGCAGGAAGCCATGAAGCCATGAAGACCTTTCCTGGTTTCATGGCTTCCTGCTTCATCAGCCTTTGCGCCTTGCTGCTCGGAGGATCGGCCACTTTCGCGGAAGACGACGCCGAACGCGAGGCGATGAAGTTCTTCGAGAACGACGTGCGGCCGCTGCTCGCGAACCGGTGCTACGAGTGCCACGGTGAGAAGAAAAAGAAGGGCAGCCTGCGGCTCGATCACATCAGCTTCATCACGAAGGGCGGCGACTCGGGGCCGGCGTTCGTGAGCGGCAAGCCCGACGAATCGCTGATCATCAAGGCGATCCGCTATGCGGATCCGGACTTTGAGATGCCGCCGAAAAAGAAGCTGGCGGACAAGGAAATCGCGATTCTCGAAAAGTGGGTGAAGCTCGGCGCGCCGTGGCCGAAGGCCGAGGCGACACGCCTTGCGGTGGACGAGTTTGGATTCACGGAAAAGGATCGCGCGTTCTGGTCGTTCCAGCCGCTCACGAAGCCGGTGCCGCCGGAGGTGAAGGGCGACTGGGCGCGCACGCCGATTGACCAATTTGTCGCGAAGAAGCACGCGGAACTCGGACTCACGCCCGCGCCGGAGGCGGATCGCCGCGAGTTGGTGCGCCGGCTCTATTTTGATCTGCACGGGCTGCCGCCGACGATGGCGCAGTCGGAAGCATTTGCGAACAGCACCGATCCGCAGGCCTACGAAAAGCTGATTGATGATCTGCTCGCCAGCCCGCGCTACGGCGAGCGCTGGGCGCAGCACTGGCTCGACCTCACGCGTTTCGCGGAAAGCGACGGCTACAACCAGGATGCGCTCCGGCCAGCGGCGTTCGCGTATCGCGACTACGTGATCAAGAGTCTGAACACGGACAAGCCGTACGATCAGTTCGTGCGCGAGCAGCTCGCGGGCGATGAGATCGATCCGAAGAATCCCGACGTGCTCGTGGGCGTCTCGTATCTGCGCAACCCGATCTACGAATACAACCAGCGCGACGCGCGCGGGCAGCATGACGTGATTCTCACCGACATGACGGACAACGCGGGCGAGCTTTTCCTCGGCCTGAGCTTCGGCTGCGCACACTGCCACGATCACAAGTTCGATCCGATTTTGCAGAAGGACTACTACCGGCTGCGCGCGTTCTTCACGCCGGTGCGCTGGCGCGATGACATGAAGCTCGCAACCGATGACGAAAAGGCGCGCTTCGCCGAGCAGCAGGGAAAGTGGGAGGAGGCGACGAAGGACATCCGCACGCAGATCGACGCGATCGTGGAGCCGATGATCCAAAAAAGCATCCAAAGCGCGTACACAAAATTCACCGACGACATCCGCGCGATGGTGGACAAGAAGCCCGAGGAGCGGACGCCGGAAGACTGGCAGTTCTCCTATTTCTGCGAGCGCCAGATGGCGTATGAGCGCGAGCGCTTCGACACGGCGAAATCCATAAAAAAGCCCGAGGACAAGGCGAAGTATCAGGCGCTCACCGAGGAGCTGAAGAAGTTCGAGGACATCAAGCCGAAGCCGCTGCCCGCGGCTTTCATCGCGACCGACGCGACGAACAAGGGGCCGAAAAACCCCCTAAAGACGCGCAAGGGCGAGAGCGACGTCGCGCCGGGATTTCTGACGCTGCTAGAGCCGAAGGAGCCGAAGATCGAGCCGCTGCCGAACTCAACCGGACGCCGCAGCGCGCTCGCGAGATGGATCACGCGGCCCGACAACCAGCTTGCGACGCGCGTGATTACGAATCGCGTCTGGCACTATCTTTTCGGACGCGGGCTCGTGGCGACGCCGAATGACCTTGGCCACCTCGGCGAAGCGCCGACGCATCCGGAACTGCTCGACTATCTCACACAGCGTTTCCTCGCCGGCGGATGGAGCCTGAAAAAACTGCACCGCGAGATCCTGCTCTCGGCGACGTATCGGCAGACTGCGCATCGCGCCGTGCCGGAACTTGCGGCGAAAATTGATCCGACGAACAAATACCTGTGGCGCTTCAATCCGCGACGGCTCGAAGCTGAGCAAGTTCGCGATGCGATGCTCGCGGCGAGCGGCGAACTTGATTTGAAAGAAGGCGGCCCGTCCGCCGATGGCAATGGAACGCGCCGCTCGATTTACACGACGAAGAAGCGCAACAGCCAGAACGAGCTTTTGCGCAGCCTCGATGCGCCGGCAGGTTTTGCGAGCACGTCGGAGCGGCAGAGCACCACGACGCCGACGCAGGCGCTGCTGCTCGTGAATGGCGACTGGCCGCTGGCCCGCGCACAGAAGCTCGCCACGCGCGTGAAGACTGTGGAGGAGGCGTGGCAGTTTGCGCTCGGCCGACCGCCGACTGCGCAGGAAATCGAGATGGCGGCGAAGTTCATCGAGAAGCGATCTGCGACCGGCGAACTGCAGGCGGGCCCGGCCGCTGCGGCATCGGAGAACGCGGCCGAGTTTCGGGAAAACACGGCGCAGGAACGGCTCGTCGCGCGCACTGCGGAGGAGGAGGGCGATGAGTTCACCGTCGAGGCCGTGGTGAAGCTCGACAGCATTGATGCGAATGCGTCGGTGCGCACGATCGCGTCGCGCTGGAACAACGGGAAGGACAGCGTCGAGGCATTCGGCTGGAGCCTCGGTGTCACTGGCGAGAAGTCGCGCTTCAAGCCGCGCAATCTCATCATCCAGCTCGTCGGCGAGGACGAGAACCGCAACATCGCCTACGAGCCGATCGCTTCGAATCTGCGGCCTGAACTCGGCGTGGAATATCACGTCGTCACGAAGGTCTCGTGCAGCGAACATACGGTCACTTTCCAGATGCAGCAGCTCGGCCTGCCCGACGCGCCAGTGCTCACTTCCGTGGTGCCGCATCGGGTGCGGACGGGGTTGAGCAAAGGTGCCTCGGCACTCGTCATCGGAGGAGTGAACAAGCGTGCTGCGACGCATCAATGGGACGGTCGAATCGAGGCTGCGCGCGTCGTCCGCGGTGTGCTGCCGGATGAATTGCTTTCACCCGATCCTGCAAAATGGGCCGCGCCCTCGCTCGTCACTTGGAACGCCAAAGTCGGCGCAAACGACCGGCTCACCTGGGCCAGTCCCGACGGCCCGGCCACCGCGATCGATCCGCGGAAGGAAGCGCTCGCCGATCTCTGCCACGTCCTGCTCAACGCCAACGAATTCTTCTACCTCCACTAAGCCATGCCCTGCCACCACTACGACCTCCCCTCTTCCCGTCGCGAATTCCTGCGCCGCACCGGCTGCGGTTTCGGTGCCGTCGCGCTCTCCGCACTGATGGGCGAACGCGTGCTCGGTGCGGCCGCGCAGCCCGGCGTCGCGCCATGGAAAATCGCCCAGCGCGCCGGTCGCGCGAAGAATGTGATTTTCTGCTTCATGGAAGGCGGGCCGAGCCACCTCGACACCTTCGATCGCAAGCCGCTGCTCAACGAACTCGCGGGCCAGAAATTGCCGAAGAGCTTCAAGCCGCCGATCCTCGCGATGGGCGAGAGCAATGCGCCGCTGCTCGAATGCAAACGGACGTGGAAGCAATATGGCCAGAGCGGGCTCGTGATTTCCGACTGGTTCGAAAATGTCGCGCAGCACGCGGACGATCTCGCGGTGATCCATTCGTGCGTCTCCGATGGTATCAACCACGCCGGCGGCGTCTGCTCGATGAACACCGGCTCGATTTTCGGCGGACGCCCCTCGCTCGGCGCGTGGGTGAGCTACGGGCTCGGCACGGAGAACCGAAATCTGCCCGGCTTCGTCGTCATCAAGGACAGCGAGGGCACCGTGGTGAACGGCGTGCGCAACTGGGGCAACGGCTTCATGCCCGCGGTGTATCAGGGCGTCGAATTCGCGCCCGACGGTCCGCCGATCAAGTACCTCGAAAACCCGAAGGGCACCACGCCCGAGCGGCAGCGCGACAAGCTGGATCTCCTCGGCGGGCTCAACCGTAACTACGGCGCGACCCGCACCGACAACACCGAACTCGACGCCCGCATCCGCGCGTACGAACTCGCCTACAAGATGCAATCCGAGGCGCCGCAGGCCGTGGATCTCCGCCAGGAAAGCGAGGCGACGAAAGCGCTCTACGGCATGGATAAGCCGGAGACCGCCGTCTATGGCCGCAACTGCCTGCTCGCCCGCCGGCTCGTGGAAAATGGCGTGCGCTTCGTGCAGCTCTACAGTGGCGCGGGCAGCAAGTGGGATGCGCACAAGGGCATCGAGGCGAACCACGGCAAACTGTGCCGCGCGGTGGACAAACCCATCGCCGGACTGCTCAGCGATCTGAAAGCCCGCGGCCTGCTCGAGGACACGCTCGTCATTTGGGGCGGCGAATTCGGCCGCACGCCGATGAGCGAGCAGGGCGACGGACGCGATCATAACCCGACCGGCTTCACGATGTGGATGGCCGGCGGCGGCGTACGCGGCGGCCAGACCATCGGTGCGACCGACGACCTCGGCCTCTACGCCGTGCAGGACCGGATGCACGTCCACGACATCCACTCGACGATCCTGCATTTGCTCGGAGTCGATCACACTAAGCTCATCTACCCGCACAAAGGCCGCCCTGAGCGGATCGATCAAAACGAAGGCCACGCGTACACGAAGATCACCGGGTAGATTTTCGCCGACACGGATGCGAATGGGAGCGTGCCTGAAAGCGCGTTTGGACCGGACCTGTTTTGCCCGATCGGCTTCTGCATTTGGGAACCGGTGGAATTCAACCGTGTATTCATCTAAGAACAGGGCTGAGCGCACGGTTGCCCCGGCGTGTTTGCGAAAAATATGAGAGCGAATTTCGAAATATCCCGACGGCTGCTGACGCTGATGGCGGGAATGCAGTTTTTTTCAGGCATTGCCTGCGCGGCGGAGAATGCGGTCGCGGAGCTTCCCGGCGCGGCGATTTACCGCAAGGAGTGTGCGAGCTGCCATGGCAAGAATGGCGAGGGTGTGGCGGGCAAGCATGACGAGCCGCTCATCGGGCGGCGCAATGTCCCCGCGCTTTCCAAATACATCGCGAAGTCCATGCCGGAGGACAAGGAGGGCACGATCATCGGCAAGGATGCGGATGACGTGGCGACTTACATTTTCGACTCGTTCTACTCGCCGACAGCCCAACTGCGGAACAGCCCCGTGCACGAGGATTTGTCTCGGCTCACGGTCGAGCAGTACCAGAATTCGGTCGCGGATCTCATTGGGCGATTTCAGGGCGGGTTCGATCGGCCGGTTGGAAAAACGCACGGGCTGAAGGGACGATACAGCGGACGATTCCCGGTGATCATCGGGCCGATCCTGAAGCCGCGCGGCGATGCCGAGCGCGCGGAGCGGAATCGCAAGGAGCGCACGAGCTACGAGCAGACGGACAAGGTGGTCTCGTTTCACTTCGGCGCGGAGAGCCCGGATGTGAACCGGCTGCGACCGGATGATTTCAACTCGCGCTGGGACGGCTCCATTTTCGCGCCGGAGACGGGCATGTATGAGTTCATCGTGAAGACGGAGAACGGCGTGCGGCTCTTCGTGAACAATTCGCGCGAGCCGCTGATCGATGCGTGGGTCACGCCGGGGCCGGATGTGCGTGAGGAAAAGAAGAGCATTTTCCTGCTCGGCGGACGCGCTTATCCGATCTCGCTCGAGCATCTCAAGTTCCAGGAAAAGAGCGCATCCGTGGAACTGCACTGGAAGCCGCCGCACGGGCGTCAGGAACTCATTCCGGAAGCCATGCTGGAGCCGCAGGGACGACAGACGACGATGGTCGTGAAGACGCAGTTTCCCGCGGATGATCGCAGCGACGGCTACGAGCGGGGGACGACGATTTCAAAGGAATGGGATCAGGCGACGACGCGCGCGGCGGTAGAGGTGATGTCGTACGTGGTGGACAATCTGGACAGCCTCGCCGGCACAAAATCCGGCAAGCCGGATCATGCGGTGAAGCTGCGGGATTTTGCGAAGCGCTTTGTCGAAGCGGCATTCCGTCGTCCGCTCGATGATGAGCAGCGGAAGGCTTTCGTGGATCACCTTTTCGACACCGCGCCTTCGCCCGAGAGCGGAATGAAGCGCGTCGTGCTCCTCGCGCTGAAGTCGCCACGCTTCCTGTATCCGGAGTTGGCGAACGGCGAGAAGACGGACGACTTCGCCGCTGCGTCGCAGCTCGCGCTCGCGCTGTGGGATTCGCTCCCGGACCAGCAGCTCGCGCGCTCCGCCGCTGAGGGAAAACTGAAGACGAAGGATCAGATCGCCGCCGCGTCGCGCCGCATGGTCGCCGACCCGCGGGCGAAGGCCAAGCTGCGCGGATTTTTCCAGCACTGGCTGGAGCTGGAGCGCGCGGACAGTTCACTGAAGGACCCGAAGGCGTTCCCCGGCTTCGACGGGACGATGTTCGCGGACCTGCGCGAATCGCTGTGGCGCTTCATCGAGGAGACCGTGTGGAGCGACGCATCGGACTACCGGCAGCTCATCACCGCCGATTACCTGTGGCTTAATGAGCGGCTCGGAAAATATTACGGCAAGGACGTGAAGGGCGGGGAATTCCAGCGCGTGAGTTTCGATGCGAAGCAGCGCACGGGAATCATCACGCATCCGTATCTGCTCGCGCTGCACAGCTACAGCCGCGCGTCGTCGCCGATTCACCGCGGCGTCTTCCTGAGCCGCAATGTCGTCGGCCTTTCGCTGAAAAACCCGTCGGTCGCCGCGTCGTTCGACAATCAGAAATTCGACCCGTCACTCACGATGCGGGAAAAGGTCGAGCAGCTCACGAGGACCGGCGCATGCGCGAGCTGCCACACGGTGATCAATCCGTTCGGCTTCAGCCTCGAACACTACGACGCCGTCGGCCGCTGGCGCACGCAGGACAACAACAAGCCGGTGAACACCGTCGCGGAGTTCGACACTGACGACGGCCGCACGGTGAAGCTCACCGGGCCGAAGGACATCGCCGACTACACCGTGGGCAGCCCGATCGCGCACCGCGCATTTGTGCGCCAGCTCTTCTTCCATATCGTGAAGCAGAACCCGCTCGCATTCGGCGAGCACACGCTCGACGAGCTGCGCGAGCAGTTTGAAAAGGGCGGCTTCAACATCCAGAAGCTGCTCGGAGACATCGCCACGGTCGCCGCCATGCACGCACTCACTCCACCGCAGAAAGTCGCGCAGACCGCGCCTGCGGTGCATTGAGCGACAGCACCAGGGTCGGCGCTTTTCCACCACCTGCAGATCCCCGTCGCGAAACTTGCGAAAGGGAGCCCATCGCCGCTAGCGTCATGCCATGTTCACTGGACTGGTTGTTGAAACAGGCGAGCTGATCTCGCTCGAACGCGCAGGCGAAAGCGCGAGCCTCACGCTGCGCGCGCCTGCGACAGGACCGTCCGCGCAGATCGGCGACAGCATCGCGGTGAATGGCTGCTGCCTCACCGTCACCGTGCGCGAAGGCGAGCGCTTATCCTTTGATCTGCTCGCGGAAACGCTGCGGCTCACAAATCTCGGTGCGCTTTTGGAAGGCACGAAGGTGAACCTGGAGCCGGCACTCGGCGCGGGCGCGAAGCTCGGCGGGCATTTCGTGCAGGGCCACGTGGATACGGCGGCGGAGGTGCTCGATTTTTCGCCGCACGGCTCTGACTTCAGGCTGGAGATCGCGCTGCCGCCGGACTTCGCGCAATACGTCGCTTTTAAGGGCAGCATCGCAGTGGACGGCATCAGCCTCACGGTCGCGGAGGTGCGTGAGGCGAGTTTTGTCTGCTGGATCATCCCGCACACGCGTGAAGTCACGAATCTCGCCGCGCGGAAGAAGGGCGACCGGGTGAATCTTGAATTCGACCTGCTCGCGAAATACGTCGAGCGCATCGTGGCGCGGAAAAGGGAATGATCCGCGTGATTTCCGCCGCTGAGACGATCCCCGTGCGCTGGCCGGTGCTGCGGCCGGGCTTTCCGCGCGAAACGGCGATTTTTGATGGCGATGAGGCTCCGGGCACGCTGCACTTCGGTGCATTCGATGACGGCCATCTCGCGGGGGTCGCATCGATCTATGTCGCGCCATTTCCCGTGCAGCCTGATGTGTCGCCGACATTCCAGCTCCGCGGAATGGCCACGCTGCCGGAGGTGCGCGGCGCGGGATTTGGCAAGGCTTTGCTCGAAACATGCGTGGCTGCGGCGCGGGGAAATGGCGCGACAATCATCTGGTGCAATGCACGGACCGGCGCTTCGGATTTTTACGCGAAGAACGGCTGGCGGATCGTCGGCGACGAATTTGACATTCCGACCGTAGGACCGCATTTCCGGATGTGCCTCGCGCTGCGATAGTCGATCACGCCGCCTTGTTTTCGGGGCGCATGGAGATTGTTTAGACAAATCCGTGGTGCGGCTCCGCATTCCGTCCACAGTGTCCCATCGCATGACTGCATTTTTCCGCATCCTGTTTGCGTTCCTCACGTTCGTGGCCTGCTCATCGCGGGAGGCATTCGCTTTCACCGTGAGCGAGATGAAGGAGATGGAGACGAAAGTGAAGGCGCTCGTGGCGAAGAACATGGCGTCGGTCGTCGCACTCATCGGCGACAAGGTGCCGGGCACTGGCTCCGGCGTGATCGTGAAGGATGACGGGCTGATCCTCACTGCAGGGCACGTGACGCATGGCAATGAAATCATGACGGTCGTTTTCCCCGACGGGAAACAGGCGAAGTGCAAAGTGCTGGGCGCGGACTACACGCGCGACGTGGGCCTCGCGAAAATCATCGAGCCGGGGAAATATCCCGTCGCGGAGATGGGCGACTCGGACAAACTCGAAGTGACGACCATCGTGATCGCGCTCGGGCATCCCGGCGGCTATGATATACGGAGACCACCGCCGGTGCGCATCGGACGCATCAGCCAGAAAAGCCTCGGCGGCTTCCTGGTGAGCGACTGCACGCTGATCGGCGGCGACTCCGGGGGACCGCTCTTCGATCTCGATGGCAAGGTCGTCGGCATCCATTCGTCCATCTCGGAAAGCCTGAGCTTCAACCGCGATGCGCCGGTGAACGCGGCGAAAGTCTCGTGGGAGAAAATGCTGGACGGAAAATCGTGGGGCAGACCGCCGGGAGGACGCAACCAGCGTGTCGCGGGCTCCGCGGCGCTCGGCGGTGTCTTTGAGACGACCGGCCCCGGCGCTGTGCTGAAGGAAGTGCTGCCGAAGTCCCCGCTCGCCGCCGCAGGCTTGAAGGCGGGCGACGTGATCCTGAAGCTTGGCGGCCAGGAAATGGCATCAGGCCAGGCGGTCGCTGCGAAGATGAAAAAATCCAAGCCCGGCGAGAAACTCGCGCTGAACTACCGTCGCGGCACAAAGGAGCAGACGACGGAGGTGATCCTCACTTCGGAAGCAGAGATGCTCAAACGACTGGAGCCGATCCCGCCGCGCAAACCCTGAAAACCCCAGACACCATGATCCGCACTTTCATCATCGCCGCACTGCTCGCCGCAGGCACGCTCAATGGGGCAATCAAGAAGGCTCCGGATTCAAAACCGGGGACGAAGCAGCCCGAAAAAGGCGGTGCGGATCTGACGGAAGATTTGCTCAAGCGTTCGCAGCGCGACGGCGGCAGGAAGAAGCCCGAAGCCGAGGAGCTGATGGAACTTTTGCGCGAAGCGCTGGAGAATGAAGGTGTGCCGGAGGACGAGCTGAAGAAGGCCGCGCTGCCCGAGCTTCTGCGTCTGATGAAGGAAAAAAATCCCGATCTCTTCAAGGGATTCGGGTTCGGCGGAATGCCGGGATTTGACAAGGCCACGGAGAAAAAACTCGCGGACCATTTCGAGCATCTCCTAGAAGGCCACAGGCCCGGCACGGTCGCGGCGGCTCCCTCGACGATCGCCTTGCGTGACGCGAAAAAACCGGCGGATCCCCTCGCGTTTGCGACGTGCGTGCGCGGCGATGGATGGCTGCTGACAAAGGGAAGCGAAGTCGGTGGCGCGGTAGATCTCCAGTGCCAGATCAAGGGAGCGTGGATCGCGGCGAAAGTCGTCCGCACCTGGCCGGATCACGATCTCGCGCTCGTGAAGGCAACAGCGAACGATCTGCCCGCAGTGAAATGGTCCGAGCGCGGCGCGCTGCAGGTCGGCACATTCATCACCGCCGTGGCACCGGCAGGACGCGACCCGGTGGCCATCGGCGTCGTGAGCGTGTCCGCGCGCAATGAGATGACGAAAGGACGGGGCTTTCTGGGCATCTCGCTGGTGAGCGATGATCGCGGGCTGAAGATTGACAAGATCGTGCCCGGCGGGCCGGCGAAGGCATCGGGACTTCAGGAGGCCGATCGCATTCTGGAGCTGGATGGGAAGAAGCCCGACTCCGTGTTCATGTTCACGAAGATGGTCTCGGATCGGAAGGCGGGCGACAAAGTGCGCATCAAGCTCCAGCGCGGCGAGGCAATCGTGGAAAAGGAAATAGCCCTCGCAGATCGCGGCGTGATGGTCGGCAGCGCGCGCAGCGGAAACGACAAGATGAACAGCATGGGCAGCACGATCAGCAAACGAAGGACGGACTTTCTTTCAGTGATACAGACGGACCTGCCGCTGAATTCCACGCAGTGCGGCGGCCCGGTGACGGACCTCGACGGGAATGTGGTCGGTATCGTGATCGCACGCTCCGGGCGCGTGGAGACGATGGTGCTCCCGAGCGAGACGATCCGACAATTGCTCGGCAGCGTGGACTTTTCAAAGGAAGGCCAGACCGTGCCGCCACAGGTGCAGGCACCGAAGCCGGAGCCCGCGACATCCGCACCGCGCCCGACGGTAAAGCAGGAACCCGCGGAACCGGCAGCGGCGAAATAGCCGCGCTGAAGCCCAACGGCATCTTGCGCAACCACGGTCGCCCGCACAGGCTTCGCGGATGCCTTGGAAACAATTTCGTCCACAGTGGGGTCTCGTGCTTGGCTCGGGCTTGGGCGGATTTTCTGAACGGATGAATGTGGAGGCGGTGGTGCCCTACTCTGAAATTGAGGGACTGCCCCAATCGAGCGTCGCGGGGCATGCGGGTGAATTTGTCTTCGGAAAACTCGGGGGCGTGCCAGTCGTCGCTGCGCGAGGCCGCGTGCATCTCTATGAGGGACGCAGCGCGGCGGAGGTGACTGCAAATATCCGGTGGATGGCCGACCGGGGCATCCGAAGGCTCGTGCTCACGAATGCGGCGGGGACGTGCAATGCGCAATTTGCGCCCGGCTCGTGGATGATGCTCGGCGATCACCTGAATCTCACAGGGACCTCGCCACTGCTCGGCGGCGCGAATTTTTTCGACATGAGCGAGGCGTATTCGAAGCACCTCCGCGCGCACTTTTCCAGCGCAGCAAAATCGCAAGGCATCACGCTGCATGAGGGCGTCTACGCCGGCCTGCTCGGCCCGCAATATGAGACGCCTGCCGAGGTGCGGATGCTGCAGCGACTCGGCGCGGATGCCGTCGGGATGAGCACGGTGCTTGAGGCGATTCAGGCCCGCGCGCTCGGGCTGGAAGTCGCGGGATTTTCATGCCTCACGAACTGGGCCGCAGGGCTAAATGACGCTCCGCTCGCCCATTCTGAAGTCATGGAAACAGGCGCACACGCTGCGGCGGCACTCGCGGATCTACTGGTGCATGCGATCCCGGCGCTGTGACATCAGCGGCTAGACATTGCTGTTGCAGCCGGCGGCGCGTATGCCAAATATGTGCAACAAATCGGAGGGGTGGCAGAGCGGTCTAATGCATCGGTCTTGAAAACCGACGGGCCGCAAGGTCCCGCGAGTTCGAATCTCGCCCCCTCCGCCATTGCTCGACGGCCCAGCCAGCCTTCCACGGCAGACCCCCCCGACCAGCTTAATTTCGGACTGGTGCCAAACGATCTCCGAAGTCGGGGCAGATTCGGGCAGGAATGTTGCAGGCTTCATCTCTCAGGGAGATTCTTGCAGCACCACGACGTGTCCCGAACGGCCCCGCCATCCATGGCGATACACTATGACGACTGCACCAATGGCTTAAACCTAAAAACGTGAATGGGGACAAGGGAATGGAACTGATGAGGTTACAGGCCGCGCACCGGTCTTCCAAAAGGTGAAGGGGAACTTTAGACAACTCCTTCCCACTCCTTACTTTGCCTCCATTCCTTTGGCGTCCATTGCCGTTTTAGGCTAAAACCTCAACGTCAAAGTCGCTTTTAACTGGACAGGGAGGCCGTATCCTTGATAAGAATGAGAAAATTCTTTATGAAAACCCTCCGTCGATTGCTTTGCATCAGTCTCATCGCTGGAACCTGCTCCACCAATGCATTCGCAGCGTTGATGATTTCTGCAGCGTCCACCACCCCGATCCCCTCTTTGCCCGTGGACTGGAGCAACATTCTGTCGTTTCCAAAATTCAATTCCGCCCTTGGAACTTTGATCAAATTCCAGCTCGATCTTACGAGCACGCTGAACACCACTTTGACCATTACCAACGCCTCTGCCAGCGTTTCCAATGGGACGGCGAAGACTGAGCTGCTACTTTCAGTAAAGGATGCCGGCGGCTTTCTGGCATTTCCGCAGATCGATTTGATAAGCTCCGCTTACTCCTATAATCTTGGCGCAGGGCAGACTTCGACCAGTCCCTTGCTAACCAAGACCGGAACCAGCAGCGATATGTACACCCTGCCTGCTATCTTGGCTGAATTCACGGGCGCCGGTAACATCAACCTGACCGCCAGCACCTTCACGCAGACGCTTCTTTCCAACAGCGGAGGGAACACGTTTGCGGCTCAGGTGAGCTTGGCGAGTGCGAACGGCAACATCATTTATACCTACGAACCCATCGCGGTTCCGGAACCCGGCACAGCACTGTTCGGCATCGCGTGCGTCGGGATCGCTGCATTCCGCCGTCGCAGGACTGCGTAAGTCGGCGTTTCGCAACTGGCTTCCAGCCAGATTTTCCAGACCTGCTGCGCACGATCTCTAGGTGTGCGCGACTTCCCGGTGAGAGCAATGCTTTCACCTAAGCGCCAAGACAATGGCGCACAGCGTCACTGTGTATCGACAAAGGAAGATGCGCGCGGAACAGGATTGCCTTATCCATCGCACAAGCAGATGATGCCGCGAAGCGCATCACCCTAACCTTACTGCAAGCGATGAATCCCGCACCGAAGCCAATCACCATCCTCATGGCGGACGACGATCCCGGCGATCGCCTGCTGACTGCGGAGGCTATGAAGGACGCACGGCTCATGAATGAGCTTAGGTTCGTCGAAAACGGCGAGGAACTTCTGGACTATCTGCACGCGAGAGGAAAATTCGCGCCACCCGCCTCAGCACCACGACCGGGGCTTATCCTTCTCGATCTGAACATGCCGCGGAAAGACGGCCGCACCGTGCTGAAGGAACTCAAGAACACGCCGAACCTGCATAACATCCCGATTGCCGTGCTTACGACTTCCGAGGACGACGCGGATGTTTTCCGCAGCTATGATCTCGGCGTGAACAGCTACATCGTGAAGCCAGTGACGTTTGAGGCCATCGTGGACACGCTGCAGACGCTCAAGCAGCATTGGTTTCAGATCGTGGAACTGCCGTCGCCGAACGAGTAATCGCAGGACGCAGAAACGCGCAGGGAGGGCATCTGCTACAGAAACTTTGTGAAATTTTTCACAAAGTTCTTGCCTAGCATCAAGTGTCGGCCTTTTCTGTGCGCCCAATTTCGCCCTGTTGACGGCTCCCTGCCGCGCCCATTTGCGTCTCTCTGAATCGCAATTTGGGCCGCACAGTTGCCTCGCAGGATGAAGCAAGCGCAATGAAATCTCCATCTCACAGCAATCTCAGAAAATCCCACGGCTCCATCGCCGCGATGCTCGCCATGCTGTGCATTGTTTTTGCGTTTGTGACTATGGGCGCTTTTGCAAATGCTCCCGCTGCCGCAGAACACGTCGCGGCTATCACCGGGCACGCGGAGGAACACGGGCTGCCGACTGCGGCTCCGAAGATTTGGGGCGGGGTGATCAATAACTCGATGATCGTGACGTGGATCGTCGCGGCGCTGATCATCTGGGGCGCTCGCCGCGCTATGCGCAATGCGAAGGCGGTGCCGGAAGGTGCTCAGAATGCTTGGGAGTTTGTCGTCGAGGGGCTGGAAAATTTCCTCCGTGGAATCCTCGGGCCCAAGCTCGTGAAGCACATGTTCTGGTTCTTCGCGACCATCTTCATTTTCATCGTCGCGACGAACTGGTTCGGCCTGCTGCCCGGCGTGGGCACCATCGGCTGGAGCTCGCACTACGATGCGGCGGCACCACATGCATTCGCGCACGTCGAGAGGCCGCTGCTTCGTGGCGGCAATGCGGATCTGAACATGACCTCGGCGATGGCGCTCACGTTCTTTGTGTGGTGGGTCATCTGGGCGCTGAAGGAGAATGGCCCGGTCGGCTTCGTGAAGCACATCTTCGCGCCGAAGGGCAACGACAAGGGCGTCATGAAAGTGTTCATGATCGTGATTTTCGCCATGGTCGGTGTCCTGGAGTTGATCTCGATCGCCTTCCGCCCGGTGTCGCTGAGCTTCCGTCTTTTCGGCAACATCTTCGCCGGTGAGACGACGCTCGAATCCATGCAGCAGCTCGTCCCCTCGCTCGGCTGGCTGATTCCCGTGCCGTTCTATTTTCTCGAACTTCTCGTCGGCCTCGTGCAGGCGCTCGTGTTCATGCTGCTGACCTCGGTCTTCACGCTCCTCATCTGCGAGCACCAAGAGGATCACGGCAAAGAGGGCCACGCCCACTGAACCAAAACAATTTCGTCGGCGGGACCGTCCAAAGTGAGCGGACGCCGGCGGGAAAACCAAAACAACACACACACATGAACATCCTGGCTGAACTCGCTGGTAACTTCCACATCGGTCTCGCTGCGCTCGGCGCGGCCATCGGCGTGGGTCTCATCGGCTCCAAAGCCGCCGAAGCGACGGGCCGCAATCCCGGCGCCGCAGGCGACATCCGCAACATCGCGATCATCCTCGCGGCGCTCGCGGAAGGCATCGTGTTCTTCGCGATTTACCTCGCCAAGTAACCATTTTCGGCGCGGGGTCCACGACCTCGTAGGGCTCCGCGCCGAACGATTTTTTCAAACTCAGACCAATGAACCTCTATCTTCTGCTCGCCAACGCCGCTCCCGCCGCTGCGGAGAAAGGTGGCGTCAAGGAAACGCTCGAACAGTTCGGCTGGAACCCGTGGGCATTTCTCTGCCAGGTCATCAGCTTCAGCATCGTCGCGTTCCTGCTGAACCGCTTTGCCTACAAGCCCGTGCTCGCCATGCTCGATGAGCGCCGCACGCGCATCGCCGACGGGCTCGCGAATGCGGACAAAATCAAGGGGCAACTCGCCGACGCGCAGAAGAGCGCCGAGACGATCCTCGCAAAGGCGAACGCCGACGCGACGAAGATGATCGAGGAGACCCGCGCCGCTGCGAAGCAGGTTTCCGAAAAGGAAAACCAGCGCGCAGTGCAGCAGGCTACGGAGATCATCGCCAAGGCCCGCGAGGCCGGCGAGGCCGAGCAGAAGCGCCTGATGGCCGAGCTGAGGAAGGAGCTTTCCCGCCTCGTCGTGGACACCACGGCGAAGGTCACGGGCAAAGTGCTCACTTCCGCCGACCAGCAGAAGATCACTGCGGACGCGAACAAGGAACTCGCCGCTTAATTTTTTCCCAACGACGGAAATCATTCGGAAATGAAACTCAACAAAGAGGCCCGCAAACTTTCCAAGCAGCTATTTCGTGAGAGCTTCACGAATGGCGCGCTGGACGCGGCGAAGGTGACCAAAGTCACCGACACCGTCGTTCGCGCTAAGCCGCGCCAATACATCGGCGTGCTGCAGGAATTCGCTCGCCTCATCCGTCTCGAAACCGCGCGACGCCATGCGATCATCGAGAGCGCGGCGGAACTCGAAGCGGCGGAGAAGACGGCGACGATCAACACCATCCGCGCAAAGTACGGGGCGGACGTGACGACGGAATTCAAGACGAACCCCGAGCTCATCGGCGGCCTCCGCATTCAGGTCGGCAGCGATGTCGTGGACGCCAGCGTCCGCAGCCGCCTCGACCGCCTCGCGAATGACCTCGCGGCG
>JBBRPQ010000020.1:0-75759 GCA_038227825.1 Chthoniobacterales bacterium | reverse complement strand
TCGCCGCCGCCGGCGGAAACGACGGGGCTTTTCGCGAGGCCCCAATCCTCGCGGAGGCTGTCGGTGAGCAGGCCGATGGCGCGGCGCGAACTGCCGGGCACGGGCAGGCATTCCTCGAGGCCCTCATCAATGAAGTCCACGAGCGGCTTGCACCATTGCTTCGTGCGGACGTCGAGCAGGCCGGTGCCGCTGGCGTCGCCGAATTCCATCGTGCGCTCGCCGGTGAGGTAAAAATTCAGGTAGTCGTGCGGGAGGAGGACGGTCTTGAGGGCCTTGAAATTCTTCGGCTCATGCTGCTTCAGCCACAAAATCTTCGGCGCGGTGTAGCCGGGGAGCATCGTATTTCCGCCGAGCTTGATCAGCTCATCCGCACCGCCGAACTCCGCCTCGAACTGCGCGCACTGCTCGGTCGTCGAGGTGTCGCACCAGAGCTTCGCAGGACGGATGACGTTGTTCTTTTTGTCCAGCGGCACAAAGCCGTGCTGCTGCCCGCTCACGCCGATGGCCTTGATCTCATCCTTGCGCTTGCCGAGCTGCGCGATGCACGCGCGGACGGTGTGGTCCACGGCCTTCACCCATTCGGCGGGATCCTGCTCAAGGTGGCCGGGCGGCAGGCCGGCGATCATGCCGTAGGCCTGCGAGGCGCTGGCGAGGATTTTTCCGGTGCTGTTGTCGTGGGCGATGCACTTCGTGCTCTGCGTGCCGCTGTCGATGCCAAGGGTGATCATGGATGTCTTGGCATACTCCACAGGCGGAGAGGGGCGGCTCAATGAGAAAAAGCGGGCGGGCGTCGCGAGTGGAGCGCTGCGCGTCCCGCCGGCCACGTCTGTGTACCGCAGGTCTGATCTTTCTTTCGGCGACGGAATGTCGGCGGCGACGGGGGAGTGGAAGTGACGCGGCGCGTGGTGTCGTGGTAGCCGCCGGGACGGGCGGCGCTCCACGGCGACGCGCCTTGCATGGGTGCCGCTTTGCCCTGCCTCAGGCCACCGGCTGCCTTCTGCGCCGCGCGGACAATCCCAGCAGGCCGACTAGCAGCATCGTGCAAGTCCCGGGCTCAGGCACCAGATCCACGCTCACCTTGTCCAATCCGATCCCCGCATCGTTGCTCAATGCGCCATTGGCGCGGCCCGTGAAGGTGAGATTTGCACTCGTGGAGTCCGCGACCCAGTCAAAGCTGGAGCGCTTCCAGTCCATCACGCCGGACGTGTAAACGTTGTTGAAGAGCATTTCCGTGCCACCGTTCACGCTGACGCCCAAAGTCGCGTTGCCAAAGCCCGGCGAATTGTAGTCACCGATGTCGAAAGAAACGCGGTAGGTGCTCCCAATGACAGTGGTGACGTTGTCCGAACGCAGACCTTTATCGTAACCAAAATTCCCGGTGAGATCGATCCATTGCAGGCCGTCGCTTGGCGCAAGCATATTTGCTGGAACGATCCCGATCTCGCCGCCAACTACGGTCCAGCCGGTGATGCTGGTCGAACCGATCTGGTAAAAGGTAAAACCAGTCCCGAAATACGGCGTTTCAAAAGAAGGGTTGGAGATCAGATTCGCGGCAAATGCGCGGGCAGAAAGGAGACTGCACAGAACTCCGGCAATAAGTCGTTTAGCAATCATCGTTCCCCCATAGCTACTGTGACCTCTAAATAGCAAGATGATCCAAAATCGTTCACCGCAAAACGTCAACCTGGGGGCAAATGCCAAGGCTGCGTGCTTGACGTCGAGAGGAGGCGGGCAAGACCTCGGGCAGTTCCGGGATGCACCGGGACGTTCCAAATTTCCGTTGCCGCACCGCGCGGTCACGACGATAAGAAGCACATATTCACCGTATGGTCACCAAGCTCCTCCACACCCGCTACCGCGTCACTGATTTGGAAAAAACCGTCGCCTTTTACTGCGAGGTGATCGGCCTGGAAGAAGTGGATCGCAAGGTGTCGCCGCGCGGCTCGAAGCTCGTCTTCCTGAAGGCGCCGCAGAGCGAGGAACTCATCGAGATTTGCGAATTTGCCGAAAGCGGGCCGGTGATTGTCGGGCCGGACCTCACGCATCTCGCCTTCGAGGTGGACGACCTCGAAGTCTTTGCGAAGCATGCCGCGTCCAAAGGTCACCCGCTTTCCGATGGGCCGACGAAGACGAGCATGGGCAGCATCATCGCATTCGTGGACGCGCCCGAGGGCTACGAAGTGGAAATCATCCAAAGGCCGAAATGATTTCAGATTTCAGATCTCAAATCTCGGATTTGGCGGGTGACGTGACGTGCATTTTCAGAAATCAGCAACCCGATGGAATTTGACTGGCTCGATTCCCCATTTGACCTGAAGAAGCTCTCTCCTCGCGAGATCGAGGAGTCGTTCGAGGATCCGTTCAGCATGCGCATCATGCCGGACGTGGAGATCGCCGGCGAAGGGCATGCGCGCTATTTTAATCTCGGCAAGAGCGTCGAAGGCCGCCCCGTCTTTACCCTTTTCTGGAGCGACGGGAAAAAGATCCGCTGCATCCTCGCCCGCGACATGTGCCACGAAGAGGTGTCCTTTTTCGACCGCAAGACCGCCGAACTGAGCTGACGCATGAAAACCCTCACCGCATGGACGCAGGTCCCACGATTCGAGTCCGAGGACGAAGAGGCCGTCTTTTGGGCCGATTCGAGGATCGACGCGCGGCTGATGAACCAGGCGCTCCAGCGCGCGGACAATCGCGAGAGCACGACCATCACGCTGCGCTTCGACCCCCGCCTCCTCGCCCGCCTGAAGCGCATCGCCCGTTCGCGTTATTTGAATTACCAGAGCATGATCAAGCAGTGGCTGAGCGAACGGCTGGAGAAGGAACTGGAGTAGCGGACCTCGCGATACTCGCGACCGGGAGGCTTTTTCCCCGGCCATATCACAGTTTGGCAGTCTGGCCGGCCCCTGCCGCACCGGTTCCCCCCGGACCGTTGCGGCAAAACCCTGTTTTACCGGCCAGACTACCTCCCTGTGATATGTATTTCTCATCCACTTGCGCGGACACAGAACCCCTTAGCACCCGGTATGCCAGCCGCGCTTTTCTGCGGATGTACAGAGGGGAAAAATCTTTTTTGGCCTCAAAATCACACTGATTTCCGGTACGCACGCCTGTGCATTTTTAGCCACCGAGGAAAAAACAAAACCACGCTTCGGTTCCATTTGGAATTTCCGGAAAAGGGCGCAAAGGACACGAAGTATTCCTTTGGAATTCCCCTTCCCATCTCCTGCCTGCCCGTCGTGTTATCCGCGCGCTTCGCAGTTCAATTTGAGCCGCCACGGATTCCGCCCTTCCCTTCGCGCATAGCGCGTGCTTTCACAGGTGCCTCGCATCCCCCAGCAACACTCCGCACTCATCATGGACAAAACCGAACTGCGCCTCGACCCACTCACGCGGGACTGGACCATCTTCAACGAAAGCCGCGCCCTGCCGCCGACCACCGCATCCGTGCGCGACGACAAACTCGCCGAGAGCCCGTTCCGCGCGGGGCTGGAGCACTTCGCAGCACACGCGCTGCACCACTCCGCCGGCGAATCCGGCTGGCAAGTCCGCGTGGTGCCAAACCGGCTTCCCGTCCTGCGCATCGAAGGCGACAGCAAGGCGCAGGCAGACGGCCTTTACGAACATCTGGATGCGGTCGGCGCGAATGAAATCGTCATCGAGGATCCCGGCTCGCGCATGATTGAGGATCTGCCGCCGGGTGCCATCGCGCAGGTCATCCGCGCATGGGCCATCCGCATCGAGGACCTCATGCGCGATCTCCGCATGAGGGCATTCACCGTGGTGAAAAGTGTCGGCAGCGCCGCGGGGCAGACCGTCGCACACAGCATCAGCCAGATCATCGCCATGGCCGTCGTGCCGCCCTCACTGCGCCGGAAGCTCCGCCATGCGCACGAGCATTTCGTGCTGCGGAAGCGCTCGCTCTTTTCGGACATCATCGAGCACGAGCGCCGCAATGCCAGCCGCATGGTGCATGAGAACGACGACTTCGTCGTCTTCTGCCCTTACGCGGCCACCGCGCCTTTCGAAATCGCCATCTGGCCGAAGCGCCAGTGCCCCGACTTCAACCGCATCACCCACGATGAAGCCGACAGCCTCGCGCTCGCCCTCGGCCTCGCACTGCGGAAGCTCAATCGCGCCATCAATTTCCCGCCCTACCATCTCACGCTCACCACCGCCCCTTCGCGCGCTGCGCTCGCGGAGGAATCCGAGTCCCTCGAAGAGGGATTCCGCTGGCACATCACCATCACACCCGTCCTGCGCCCGCTCGATGCGCTGCACGCCGCCACCGGCTGCCGCGTGAACGGCATCTGGCCCGAGGTCGCCGCCAACCACCTTCGCACCCTGCCCGACGCACCATGATCGGCCGCCACGTTTTCTTTGAAGGCCGCGTGCAAGGCGTGGGCTTCCGCTGGACGGTGAAAAATCTCGCCCGCGGCTACGAGGTGACCGGCTGGGTGAAGAACCTCCCCGATGGCCGTGTGGAGCTTCAGGCCAGCGGCGATCCCGACGAGGTGGACGGCTTCATCGAAGCCATCGAGGAAAGTGACCTGCGCAGTCACATCAAGAAAGTGGACGTGCAAGTCATACCCGCGCCGGCGGGAATGAAGGGTTTCGAGATTCGCGAGTAAGGCGGCTCCGGCAGGGCTGCCGCAAATCCTTGCAAGCCAAACGCACGCGTCCGGGTTTTGGCACACCGGCCAAGCACGACTTTGGCTCCCTTCGTGCTTTCCCAACTCTGGCCATGCGCGCGACCACGCTTTCCACATTGCCCAGCCTCCGCATCTGCGGAGGCGTCGTCGCGCCCGCATTCGCCGGGGACGAAGCCCAGATTCGATGAACCCTGTCCCGAAATCGCGCCGGATTCTCGTGGCGATATCCGCGGCGAGCATGGTGGCCGCATTCCTCGTGACGGCGAAACCAGCCTACCACGCGGCGAGAACTTGGCGTGCGAACCGGCTGCTCGTGAGCGCGGAGCAGCAGGCTGCGCAGGGAAAATGGCACGATGCTTACGCGTCCCTGCACTCGGCTAATCTGCTCGCTCCGGAAAATGCCCGCATCACCCGCGGTGCCGCACGGCTCCTCGGCGAACACGGCGACCCGCAGGCTTTGGCTTTTCTGGAAATGCTGAGCGCATCGCCCGCAGGCACGGTGCAGGATCGGATTGATTTCATCCGCCTGGCCCTGCGGATCGGGCAGCTCACCGAGGTGCAGAAACATCTCATCGTGCTGCGGCGAGATCCGCGGACGGCGCACCGCCCGGATGTCCTTTTGCTCGCTTCGGAATGGCATGGCCGTTCGGGCGATCGGTCGAATGCGGTGCTGTTTGCGCGGGAGGCTCTGGCCCGGACGCGCGATGCGGTGCAGGGCGGCGACGCAAAGCTGCTCCTCGCCCGCCTGCTCCTGCAAGCCGCGCCGCAAAATGCACCGGCACCGGATGCATCGCAGCAGGTCGAGGCAAAGGGACTCCTCCTCGAAGTTGCAGGCCGGGCCGATCGCGCGGGACTCGATGCGCTGCTTTTGCTCAGCGAGATTTGCAAGGCGGCACCCTCGCAAGATGAAGCGCTGCGGATCAGCGAAGGCCTCGGGCATCATCCGCTCGCGAGCGATGAACAGCGGCTGCTGGGTCTCACATGGGCGCTGCGTTTTGATCCGGCACACCGGGAGCAAATCGTGGCCGGGGCCGTATCCACTTTCCGCGACGGCAGCCCGGCACGCCTCGCCGTGATCGCGCGCTGGCTGGTCCAGCAGCAGGAGACGCGAAGGGCGCTCAGCCTCATCACGGCGGCGTCCGCGCGCGAGGACAGGGAGCTTTTTCTCATCTACATGGATGCGCTGGCGGAACTCGGACGATGGCAGGATCTCCAGTTTCTCCTCGCCGCAAAGACACCGCTGCCCATCGAGCCGACCATCCGGCATCTTTACCAAGTCCGCACCGCACTCGCCCTGGGGCATGAGGAGGAATCGCGCGGGCATTGGGCGGCTGTCCGAAAATCCATGGTGAGTGCCGAACCGAAGACCATCCTCTACGTGGCGCAATATGCGGAACGCCTCGGCATGCGCGACGATGCGGCCAAGGCCTTCCGGATGCTCACGGGCATGAGTGGCTCCGAGCGCACAGGCTATCTGGGCTTGATCCTCCTCGCGGAACAATCCGGCGACACGCGGAAATTGCGCGCTCAGTTGAAGGAATTTGCCGGACGTTTTTCCGGCGAATTCGAGCCGCAGAATGATCTCGCCTATCTGGATCTGCTCCTGAACGAAAACATCGCCCCATCGCTGGAAGGCGCCGCACAGCGCGTGAAGCGTTTTCCGGACGTGCTGGCGTATCGCACCACGCTGGCATTGGGTCACCTGCGAAACGGGGACGCCTCTGCGGCCCGCGCGGTCTATGCCGGCATCGCGACCGATTGGAGCACCGCGCAGCCGGGATGGCATGCCGTTTACGCCGCGGTCCTCGCGGCCAGCGGCGAACAGGCGCTCGCGACCAGCCATGCGCGCGAGATCCACGTCGCCCGGCTCAAGGCGGAAGAGCGGGCGTTGATTGCAGGCTTGGGGAGTCTGTCCGCGCGGTGATACGACTTCCACGGTCAAAATGCCGGAAGCGCGGGCAAGGAGCAGGGGCGCCCTCGCCCCGCGTTTCCGTTTGAGCGACGGGGCGAGGGCGCCCCTGCTCTTCGCCGCGCCGCCGACCATCACGAAGTCTCACTGTGGAAATCGCATAAGAGACTGCGCAAAAAGTTCCGTGTCTGCCATGCACCTGCAGGCGATTCAGGGAAGGCGGACGCAGGACGAAGGAAAATGGGAGCACACGCTTCCAGCGTGTCCTTTGCGGCATCCTGCCGGAAAGATCCGCCGGGCTGCGGGACTGCGGCAGGCCTTTTGAGGAGCGGGGATCCCCGCCGCCTTCGCCCTGCGCCCGGCAGGGATGCCGGACGCGGCACGCTGGAAGCGTGCGCTCCCGTTTCCCTGCGCGCGTCTGGGCGCACCCGTGACTTTTTACACAGTCTCCAAGACCCCGGAATCCGTGCGGCGACGCCACGCCAGAATTCGTCCAAGGCCGCTTGGCGCGTCAGCTCTGCCGTCGGGACGGAAACTTGAAGTCATTCGGGTACCCGAATTGCTTTATAATAACTATAATGCGTGCGCCATTCCATTCCGAAACCCGCCCCCCGTGCGGCCACTCCGGGCTTTCTTTCGCCACTTTGAAGGTGGCGGCTAACTGTAGAATCCGGTGAATCGCTTCGCACAGAATCGCGTCGGAGCCGGTGGCCGGGCACGCCCGTGGGCGCGTCAGCTCTCGGTCGCGATCGGGCTGGTGGCCCTTCTGTGCTCATGCCCGCGTCCCGCGTTCGCAGTGGATCGGGTTTGGACCGGAGCCACCAGCACGGCCTGGGGCACTGGCACAAACTGGACTGGTGGCTTACCGGGAGGGGCCGACAATGCCGTGTTCAACAGCACGTTTACCAACCAGCCGAACCTCGGCTCCATTCTGACTGTCGGCGGTGTTTGGATGACGGGCAGTATTGGCCAGAACGTGACCGTTTCGGGAACCGGGCTCACTTTGAACGGCAACACGATCAATGGGACGGCCGGGCTCGGCATCCTGATTGACAACGCGAACGCATTCACGCTGACGATGACCGCGCCGGTCACACTCGCCAACGCACAAACTTGGAGAAATAATTCCGGCAACCTTTTCACCGTCGGCGCGGGCGGCGTGAATCTGAACGGCAAGGCGTTCACGATTGACGGCACCGGAAACACCACCGTCACCGGCGTCATGAGCGGTGCGGGCGCGTTCACGAAAGCTGGCACCGGCACGCTCACTCTGAGCGGCACCAACACTTACACCGGCACCACTGCCGTGAGCGTCGGCGTCCTGAACATTCAAAACGCGGCTGCACTCGGAGGAACCGCCTCGGGCACGACCGTGACCAGCGGGGCGGCGCTGCAAATTCAAGGCAGCATCGCGGTGGGCGCAGAAGCCCTCACGCTCAATGGCACCGGGATTTCAAATACTGGTGCGCTGCGCAATATCAGCGGGACCAACTCCTGGAGCGGCGCGGCTACTTTGGGCTCCGCGTCCACGATTACCTCCGATGCGGGCACGCTCACCTTGTCGGGCAGCATCGCCAATGGCGGTTTCCTGTCCACGTTCAGTGGTGCGGGGGATATTTCCGTCACAGGGGGGATCAGCGGCACCGGCGGGCTGACCAAGAATGGCGCGGGCACCCTGACCATCACGGGCACGAACTCCTATACTGGCAATGTCACGATCAACGGGGGCACGCTCATCGCCGGCGGCACGAGCACCACCTTCGCCCTCGGTGACCCCACTGCCGCGGGGCGCACGGTGACGGTGAACAATTCAGGCACGGTCCTGAGTTTCACCACCAACAATGTTTTTGGTGTCGGCAACGCCAACGTGCCCGCCATTGCACTCAACGCCGGGACGACCCTGACCTCGACGCGCTACAATGTCCTCGGCCCGCTGACCCTCAACGGAGCAACGCTCACCCAGGCCGCGATTTCTGGGGCCGGGTACGAAGGCTACCAATTCCTGGGCAACATCACCGTCGGCGGCAGCGCGGCGTCCACGATCGCGACGACGAACGGGATGGGAAATCACCTCTCCACGAATACTGTCTTCACCGTTGCAGACGCGAGCGGCGATTCCTCGGCCGATCTGATCGTCTCGGCCCCCCTGGTGAACCAGTCGCCTGATTACGGGGCCGCAGCCGGCGCACTGACCAAGGCAGGCCTCGGGACGATGGTCTTGAGCGGGGCGAACACCTACACCGGCGCGACAACTGTCAGCGCAGGCATCCTGAACATTCAAAACGCGGCTGCGCTCGGAGGGACCGCATCCGGCACGACGGTGAGCAGCGGGGCGACCTTGCAAATGCAAGGCTCGATCACCGTGGGGGCGGAAACATTGAACATCGCCGGCACCGGAGCCACCGGCCAGACCGGCGCGCTCGTGAATGTGAGCGGCACGAACAACTACGGCGGACTGCTGACACTGGCGGGTGCGACCACGCTTTCCTCGGACAGCGGCACGCTGAATCTGACCAACGCGGGCACGATCACCGGCGCGACCTTCGGGCTCACGCTCGCTGGCGCGGGAAATGGTACCGTTTCCAGCATCATCGGCACGACCAGCGGCACCCTCACCAAGACCGGGGCAGGCACGTGGACGCTCTCCGGCGCGAATACCTACACGGGCGCGACCAACGTGACCGCGGGCATCCTGAACATTCAGAATGCCGGTGCTCTGGGCACGTCCGCAAACACCGCCAGCACCACCGTGGCCAACGGGGCGGCTCTCCAAATCACGAACAACATCACCACGACCAATGCCGGGACTTTGATCCTGAACGGAACCGGCGGCGGCGCCGGAGCTTTGCAGAACGTGAGCGGCAACAACGCCTGGGACAGCAACGTGACGATCGCCTCCAACGCCACCATCGTCTCCTCCACGGCGGCAAACCAGCTCACCATCGGGAATGTGTCGGTCACCAGCCTTTTCACCATGGGCAGCAACACCGTCACATTCAGTGGCGCGGGCGACACGTGGCTGAACTCAAATGTCGGAGTCGCTGGCGATACCGGCAGCGTGATCAAAAACGGAACCGGAAGGCTGATTTTTTACGGCAACGACACCAACTACACCGGTGCGACCACGGTGAATGCGGGTTCGCTGGAGCTGGCCGTCGGCCCGTTCTCGGCGGGTCAATATGCCATCAACGGTGCGCTGACCATCGGCACCGGTCCGTCGAATCCGGCGTTGGCGGGGACCGTCAACGTCAACATCTGGAATGCATCCTACGACAACCAGCTCTCAACTTCCTCCGTCGTGACGATCAATTCCGACGGTGCCCTCAACTTGGGGACCGCTCCCCTGACTGGCGGTGCCGGCGTGACTGGGTCCACAGGGCTGGGATCGCTGATTCTCAACGGCGGACAGGTGACCATGATCAGCACACTGAGCCTCACCCCGACCGGCAGTATCACCGCCAACACAAACAGCGCACACCAGACCGCGCTCATCTCGGGAGGCACGCTGAACATCGGAGCGCCGACCACATTCACGGTGGCGCGCGACGCCACGATCACCAGCGACCTCACGGTGAGTTCCATCGTGGCCGGAGGCTCGCTCACGAAACAAGGAGCGGGAGTGATGACTCTGACCGGCGCGAACACCTTCACCGGGAACACCACCGTGAGCGGCGGCACGCTCGCGGCAAATGCCGACGGCGCGCTCGGTGCCACGGCAAAAGTCACTATCAACACCGGCGGCACCGTCCTGCTCGGCACCACGGCGGGAAATAATCGCATCGGCAACACCACCGAGGTCGCGCTGGCCGGCGGCACACTCAACAGCGGCGGATTCAGCGAGACTGCCGGCAAGATGACGCTGAGCGCGAATTCCACCCTCGATCTCGGAGCCGGTGCCAGCCTGCTCACCTTCGACGGCATCAGCAGCCTCGGCACTTCCACGCTCTCCGTCCTGAACTGGACCGGCACGCAAGGCTCCGGCGGCGGCACCGACCAGTTGCTCTTCAGCAATTCGTCCTTCACCGCCGGGTCGAGCACCTACCAGATCCAGTTCAATGTCGGCGGCACCTTCTACGTCGGACAATTCGTCAACGCAGGTGCCGGCACGCTGGAGGCCATCGCAGGCATCACCCCCGTCCCGGAGCCCGGCACCATCTTTGGCGCAGGCGCACTCCTGCTGGGAATCGCCTGGCGCGAACGCAGTCGGATCGCCCTCCGGTTGCGCAAAGCCTGATGCCCGCCGGATGCGCTGCAACAAGCGACCTCAAACACCTCAGTGCATCGGTCCGCTCATCGAGCTTGTCCACGATCACCTGTGCCGGCGGATCGCCTTCCAGAAGCAGGTAGATCTGCAACGTCGGGACTGAATTTGGAAGCCATGAAGCCGTGAAATCCGCCCATTTCACCTCTCACTTCCTGGGCTCGACACTTCCAAACTCGATGCCGCGGACTTTTTAATAAAGTCGCTGAACGGTTACCAACTACCCTTGGAAATCCGCCCAGGTGCCACTATGAGCGGGAGACTTCCTTTTTCTGCGGACCGTAGTACTCGGAGTAGCGGTAGTAGTAGTAGTCCTGCAGGTTTTCGTTCACGTCGTTGCAGACGATGCCCAGTACATTCACTTGGCGTTCGCGGAGGGTGTCGAGTGCCTTGCTGCTCACTCGGATGCTCGATGCGGAAAAGCGGAAAACGAAAAGGACGGCATCCACCTTCGGCGCAAGGCAGGATGTGTCGTCGGCGGCGGTGACGGGCGCGCTGTCCATGATGACGTAGTCGTACTGCGAGACGGCCATCTTGAGAAAGCGATCGGTATCCTTGCTGAGAAAAAGCTCGCCAGGATTCATCACGGTGGTGCCGCGGGAGAGGAGGGAGAGACCGGGGACGCGGGTGACCTGCACAGCATTGTGAAGGGCACAGTCGCCGTTCAGGACATCGCCAAAGCCAGGGCCGTTCGGAAGATCGAATACGGCGTGGAGTTCGCCGCGGCGCATGTCGCCATCTACGAGGAGCACGCGGACGTCGAACATTGCCATGGTGATGGCAAAGTTCATGGCGACGGTGCTCTTGCCTTCATTCGGCACGGCGCTGGTGATGAGAAAAACCTTCGGTGCGGTGCCTTCAACCGGGAGGAAGAAGATCGACGAACGCAGCGAGCGCATGGATTCCACGAAGCTGTGCCTTTCATCGTCAGGCAGCAGCGGTGTGACGTCCGCCGCGCCGGGCGAGGCGGAGATATGCGGGATGGTCGCGAGGAGCCGGTCGGGGAAGGTCGCTTGGAAATCGACGACAGAATCGACGCGGTCATCGAAGGGATTGATGGCCGCGACGCCGAGGAGACCGCCGAGGAGACCGAGGAATAATCCAATGAGGAGCGTCTGCACGACGCCGACACGAGAGAGCTTCGCAGGCGTGGCCTTTTGGCGGATGGAGATGATTTCCTGATCCACGTTGCGGGTGATTTCGACGTTGCCTTTCGATTTCCCGAGGGACTCAAGCTGTGCGCGAAGACGGGTGATGCCGGTCTGGATGGTGGCCTGCAGGTTGAGGCGTTCGCTGTTGGAGGCGGCCTTGGCCTCCCAATCCTTGATGGTGGTCTCGAGGTTTCTGATTTCCAAGGTTGTCGCGTCGCGGCGGCGCTTGAGTTCCTCGGTGCTCTGCTTGCGGAAGGTGTCGATGAGGTGCTGCTGCTGGGCGATTTGCTCATCGATCTCGACCATGATGGGGTGCCGCTGCGTGAGGTCGCGCGCATAGCCGGCGCGTTCGGACTTGAGCAACTCGATCTTCTGACGTGCGCGCTCAAATTCCATCGTCGGACCACCGGCTGCCGGATTGCGAGGGTCGCCTTCACGGGAATCATCCATGTCGGCGGGCTTGACCTTGCGGTCGCGCGCGATCTGGTGATCCACCTCGAAGAGCTTCAGCAATTCCGCCTCATTTTTCAGCTCGGCGAGCCGGGTATTGAGCTTCGAGAGATAGGCGGCGGCGGCATTGCCCTCCTGCTCCAGAAAGCCCGTCTTGTTCTCACGCTGAAAGGCGAGGAGCTTTTCCTCCTCCTTCCGCAATTCAGTGGCCACACGATCGATTTCCTCGTCGATCGCGCCTGCGGCAAATTCCCCCTTGGAACTGCGCATCTCACGCCGGGTGGCGATGTATTCGTGCAGGACGGCGTCGAGAAATTTCTGTGCGTAAACCGGCTCCACGCCTTTTGCCACGAGGGCAAAAATGGACGTCATCCGGATGGGCTCGACCAACAGGGCGACCGAACTGACTGGCGTCTCGGGCGAAGTGGTCCGAACATACGCTTCGGCGCGAGCCCGAACGGCTTCATCCTTCATCAGCTCGCCCTGCGTATTCATGAATTGCGACATTTCCTCGGAATACGCACCTCCATCCGGGATTGTGATTTTGCCGCTCACCATCATGCGCGCCTCGGAGACGTATATCTGCTTTTGCGCGGCGATCATCCATGCGGAGATGCCGACGCCGAGGGCGACTCCAAAAGCGACCACCCACCAATATTTCCGCAGCAGCATCCGATACCGGATGAAGCGGGCGCGGAGCAGGCCGCCTGGGTTCACTGGCTCGGATTTATGACGCGCTGACGAACCCTGCATCTCGAACTAGATATTGATGAACTTCCGCGGGACGATGATCCGGTCATCGGCCTGAAGCACCGGGTCCTTGTCGATCTGGCCCTTCGTGAGGATCGCATCGACATCCACGATGGTCGTCTCGACTTTTCCGTCCGGCCTGTTGCGCACGAGCTTTACTTTTCGCATGTCGGAAAATTCCGCAAATCCGCCAGCCTTCAGGATGGCTTTGCTCACGGTGAGGCGATCTTCGGCTGGCATTTCGATCGGTCCCTGCGAACGGACCTGACCGCTCACATACACTGTGCCGCGCGATTTCACGCTGGCGGAGTCGAGGCCGATAATGACGGTGGCGCGGATGAAATATTCCCGCTGGAGCATGGGCTTGATCGCCTCCGCAAGTTCCTTGCACGTGCGGCCACTGGCGCGGACGCGTCCGATCAGCGGCACCTCGACTTCGCCGCTATCGGTGACAGAAAGCGGGAGCGGCGGGCGCTTTTCCTGAACCACACGATAGCTGAGCCGGTCCCCAGGGCCGATCCGCCGGCTATTATCGAGCACCTCCATCGAAGTAGTGCCGGCTACCATTCCCGCTGCGGACGAAGTCTCGGAGCGATCCCGCTCATTGCGCTGCTGGGCAAGGAGCGTGACAGTTCCAAACAGCGCGAGAAACGCAATAAGTGCCGCCCTGCGAATCTGCATCCCGTGCAAAAGGCGGTGAATCATGCGTGTCAGAACTGGTAATTGAGGCTGAGCGTGCCTGCGTTCTGAATGTAGCTGCGCGCCGCCAGATCGGAATCCTTGTTCACGTAGTTGTAGCGCAGGCCGAGCGTAGTGTGGCTGGAGAGCTTGAACGCAAGCCCGACGCCGCCACCCACGCGAAGCGACTTCTCTGCAAACAGAGCCGCACCACCGGAATCGCGCGCGTCTTCCACAAACGCATCAAGGGACCAAGTCATCATCTCATTCATCCGCCACGTCGCGGCGTACCGGGCAAAGACGTAATCCGTATAATTCACACTGAGTCCGAGGCGGGCCTCGCGCCCGACGGTGAGGGAGTGGCTCAGGTACTGGGTGAGGCGTTGCGCTGCTGAAAGATTCGCATACCAGCCTCCGAAATTACTCCCATCGAGACTCGTGCCGCTCCCGTCGAAGCTCATGTCCTGATAGCCGGCGCTGATCCGCAGCTTCGTGTACTGCGAGAGTGTGGCGTCGGCAAATGCACCCACGGTCCACGTCGTAGCGTCGTTGTTGAAATCGTCCTTGTATTTTACAATGGCCGCACTGCCTTCGATACCCACGCCGAGTGCATCGCTCACACGATGACGGGCGCTGGCGAAGAACTGTTCCTCGGACCGATCCAGGAAGCTGAATTGCGAATCGAGCGTATGGTAGATGAAGTGATCGTAGCCGACGACGAAATCCCAATCCGGGTAGCGGAAGAAGGCGGTCACGCCTGAGGAGTTTTGGAGGCGGGCGAACCGCTGCACATTGCTCAAGGATGACTCATCAATCGGGTTTTGCGTGATCTGGATCCGGTCATGGATGTTCAACCGAAGATGCTCGCCGACATAGATGTCAAAACCGAGCTGCGTGCCCGGGTCGAGCAGCAGCGCCTGAGTGTCGAGCTTCGAGTTGTTGAGGTATTTCGCGTAGCTGACACCGAGACCGAGCCGGATGGTGTTCAGCCGACTCACCTGCCATTCCGTATTCAGATTCAGACGAGGACGGAAAATCATGTCCCCCTCCTTGTTGGTTTCGGAGAGGCCGATGTTATCGTTCACTTCCAAGTCCAGCGACACCGAAGCGTCCACCTTCACAGGACCGACTTGCATGAAAGAGCCGCGCGCCTTTGACGCCTGATCCTGCCGCGCATCCGCAGCAGCCGCTCCAATCCCCGAGGGACGGATCGACTCCTGGGCAATCACTTTGCCGACGGAGATGCCGGCGAATGCGCACGCGCACAAGGTCTTGGTCAAACGGGAATTCAAAAGAATGGATGGGCGTGGCATGGAATGTTTGGGCTATTCCAGACACTGCATGCAGGAAAAGGCGGTTATTGACAAAACAAATTATTGGCCAGATTGTTGCTGCTAGCAAATTTGAACTCTTCGCCCATGAAAATTTCCTACGCCTTTCTCACCATCTTCATCATCGGTTCCGGCGTTGCGCTGGCCGCAGACAAACCTGCGAGCGCCATCCCGAAGAAGGCGGAGTCCACTGAATCCTCCCGGGAATCCAATCGCCGTGCCGCCTCGGAAACTGCCGCAGCCATAGGGGCTCTCGGAGCAAACCCGACCAACCGCCAGATTTCCAATGTCGTCTTTGCTGCGGTCCGCAACTCACCGGAAAATGTGCTGGCCATCGTCCATGCCGCAACACGCGTCTCCCCGCAAAGCGCAGCGCCAGCAATCGTGACCGCAGCCACTGCGGCCGTCCCGGACCCTTGGAAGTCGGTGACCTATCACCGCATCATGACGCAGCCGGGCAAAAAGGCCGCGCATGACTTCAAGGGCGGCTCGGATGGCAAGCACATCGTCGATCTCGATGGCCAAACACCTGGGCACGGCAATGGAGCGGGTTCGCCCAATCCGCATGGCACGAGCGACGGACCGCTCACCTTGGCAGAAGCCATCGCCCGCACCGCATTCGATGCACAGCCCGGGCTCTCGTTCCCAGAGCTCGTTTCCGCTGTGGATGTCGCCCTGAATACCGACCCCTCCACGCTACTTCGCTACGTCCTAAGCTCGCGCAGCATCTCCGGCGTCGGCGATGCAGGCAGCAGCAACGTCGCGAATGAACCGCTCCGCCGCACCTTGGGTGGCAAAATTGTCCCCCTTCCGAATCCCCCGGTCGTCAGCCGCTGACCATCTCCGCCGGCTTCCTGCCGGCCCTCTGCGCAAATTCCCTGTTTCATTCATCGCCTTGAGTCAGGGCAATGAGCGGCTCGCTCCATTCGGGCAGCCAATCGGAATATTTGAACGGCTACGATCCACACTGCTGAAGTTGGCATAATTTCAGCTTTAAAGTGTCATAAGCCCAGGCGGACGCCCCATCTGCCTAGGCTTCATCATGCTACCACTATACCGTCCGTTGAAGGCGCTCATCGTATCGAGCCTTCTTTGTTTCTTCCGTATCGCCTCCTGCCAAGCAGTCGTGCTCGACTGGACGCAACCCGCCATCACATGGGCCGGTGGCACGCTGTCGAAATCTTATGATATCGACCCGTCCAACGCGGGCAACGACATCACGGTCACTGTCGCATTCACGGGTGCAGGACAGACCGCAGGGTATCCGATCAACACGGCGGCAGGCAGTTCCGTCATTGGAAGCAATGACGCGACCCGCCTGCAGATTCGCACGACCGGAATGGGCGGAACGAATCCCGCGACCAACAACGTGACGATCACCATCACTTTCAACTACGCCTTTGGCGTGAATAATGTAGGGTTCACGCTGATCGATGTGGACAAAAGCACGGGCACTACAGGGTGGATCGACCGCTTCAGTTCCATCACCGCCACTCCCGTCACCGGCTCTCCAAACTCAGTCCCCCTCACCGCTACCAGCGCGAACACGTCCGTCGCGACAGTCACCGGCTCCGGAACACTCGGCATGACCGTGCAAGGCGTGGGCGTGAATGTGACCGACCACACCGGCGACGTCACCTTCGCCACCGGTGCGCCACCGATCCAAAGTCTCACCCTCAACTGGAACAACCCCGGCCCAAATCTCGGATCGCAGGTCATCGCCATCAGCAATATCAGCTTCACACCTGTTCCAGAGGTCGGCACCGCCTCTGGAGCGCTGTGCATGTGCGGAGGGCTGCTCGCATTCGTTCGGCGGCGGAAAGAGGCGGGCCGGTCCGAACCCTGACGCAACTCCCTTCAGGAAGCCCGCCCGTTCGGATGGGGCTTTCTTTGCATTGACGGTTCGCTAGCCGGCCGCTACGGATTGGCAGTAATTGTGGCTGGACTGCTCGCAAGGCACCCATCTGCAGCCCAAAACCCAACCGACAATAGCCGGCTCCAAATCGCACAGCTCATGCAAAATTTCATCCGAACCCTGCTCATCGTCACCGCATTGAAGGCACTCACGATGACCAGCTCCGCAGTCGTTCTCGACTGGAGCAGTCTCCCCGGCGGGGCAACTTGGGCATCTGGTTCGTTGAGCAATTCCTTTGACCCCGACGCGACTAATGCCGGAAACGACATCACCATCGCGGTGCAGGCAAACGGCGGAGTCGCGTTCTCTGCGGGCTATCCGGTAAATTCAAGTACCGTCGGCGGCACCATCGCAAACAACGACGCATCCAGCCTGCGCCTCCGCACGGCCACGATGATTGACACCAACGGTTCGGTCTCGGTGACCATCACCTTCAACTACGCTCAAGGCGTCAACAATGTGTCGTTCTCCATCCTGGACGTGGATGCATCGACAGGCGATTCCGGCTACGTTGACAGGATCAGTTCGATCACCGCAACACCAGTCGGCGGCCCTGCAAATTCCGTCGCCCTTACGGGGGTAAATGCCAGCAGCACCGTCACGACCCTCACGGGTTCGGGAACCCTCGGGATGGAAGTGCAGGGCAATCTTCCGGCCTCGGGCGTCACCGACCACACGGGTGATTTCACCATCAGCAGCGACGCGACTACTCCCATCACTAGCATCACGTTTACCTGGAACAATCCCGGGCCGCAGTTTGACCCTCAGATCATCGCACTCGGAAACATCTCATTCACCGCCGCGCCGGTGCCGGAAATCGGCAGCAGCCTCGGCGCACTGGCCACCTGCGGAGGTCTCTTCGCAGCATGGCGTCGGCGTCCTGCACGGCGGGACCTGGCAGTAGCATGAATCTCTTTCGGCCCGGTGTGAAAACACCAGAGGCCGGCCCGCCCCCCGCCCTGTGGCGGCGGAAGTCTGCAATTTTTGCGGCCCTCGTCCTTCTGTGTGGCATCGGTGTCTTCGTGGGCAGGCCGATCTTCAAAAAATGGCAGCAGGATCGTCTCATCACCGGTGCCATGGACTTTCTCGCAAAGCGCGACACCCGCAGCGCCTACGTGATGGCGAACCGCGCCTTTCAGAACGACCCGCGCAGCATCGCCGCCTGCCGCATCGCAGCCTCCGTCGCCGAGGCGGAACATTCGCCGGCCACAATTTTCTGGCGGCAGCGGATTGTGGACATTCTCCCCGGCGAACCCGGCCCGCTCGTGGATCTCGCTGCGGCGGCGACGGGATTCGGCGAGACCTTCATCGCTGAAAACGCACTCGCGCAAATCACACCCGAAAAGCGCGGCACCACCGCATTCCTGCAGGTCGCCGCGAGCCTCGCGATCGCGCAAAAGCAGTATCCGGCTGCGCTGGCGAGCTACCAGCAGGCACTGCAATTGGAACCGCAGAACAAGGACCTTCAGCTTGCCCTCGCCACACTCCGCATCGGCGTGAGCGATGGGCCGGATGCGGAAAATGCGCGCAAGCTCCTCACGACCCTGCGCACCGAGCCAAAGTTCGCGCTAGCAGCGACCCGCGCACTGCTCACCGATGCGCGGAAACGGGACGATTCCCCCGCAGCACTAAAGCTGGCCTCGGAACTCCGCCACAGCGCCGGCGCATCGCTTGCCGATAATTTGCGCTACCTCGACGAGCTTCAGCACGCAGGCGATCCCGGCATCGACGCGGAACTCCAAATTCTGAAAGCCGGCGCAGGCCAGAATGGCGACCTGATCTACGTCGTGGCGAGCTGGATGACGACCCACGACCGTGCAAAGCAGACCGCGGAGTGGCTCGCCACCTTTCCGGCAAAAGTGCGCGCATCACTCCCGGTGCAGCTCGCGACATCCGAGGTCTGTGCAGCGCTCGGCGACTGGAAACAACTGCGCGAACTGCTCAACAAAGGCGAATGGGGCGACTTGGAATTCCTGCGTTTCGCGATGCTCGCAAAGGTCGTGGACGAAACCACCGGACATGCGCGCAAGGCCGATTTCCAGGCACACTGGGAACGCGCGACCAGCTCTACCATCGGCAATCCGAATGCACTCTCCATGCTCGCGCGGCTCGTGACCACTTGGGGCTGGAAGAACGAGGCAGCCCAAGTGTGGTGGCTCCTCGCGGCGAAACCATCCGGCCAGCGATCTGCGCTGAAGGTGCTCTTCAGGATTTATTCGGAGCAGAAGGACACGCGCGGCCTCTATCGCGTGGCAAAGCGTGTCTTGCACGTGGAACCCACGAATCCAGTCGCAAGGAATAACGTCGCATCACTCGCGCTCCTCCTCGGCGAGGACGAAGCCGAGGCGCATCGCCTCGCCGAGGAAAACTACCAGCAGTCCCCGGCGCAGCCCGTCGCCGCATCGACTTACGCGATGTCCCTGCATCGCCAAAAGCGCACTGCCGACGCGGTCGCCATATTTTCAAAAGTCCCGCCAGCCGCCCTGGAAGATCCCTCGATCGCGGCATGCTACGGATTCCTGCTCGCGGAAAATGGCGAACTGGAAAAGGCACGCCCATTCCTTGAGGCCGCCGACAAGCAAAAGGAAAAACTTTTCCCCGAGGAAGCGGCGATGGTCGCGGGCGCACTGGGTCGCAGACCGTGAGTTCCTTTTTGAATCGCTCTGCGTGGCCTGCCGCGGTGCTGCTGGCCTGGCTGCTCACGTGGTGGCACCTCTCCACGGAGTGGAATGCGGATGAGCAATACCGATACGGCTTCGGAGTGCCGATGCTCGCGGCGTGGATGATGCGGAGGCGTTTCCCGGGACCGATGAATCCGTCGCCTCCGCGGCTCGCGTGGCTTGGCCTCACCGCGATGGCACTCCTCACCCTCGCGCTAGGCGGGACACTCACGTGGCACGATCCTCTTTGGCGCTTCACGGGCGCGACTTTGCAAATCGGCGCGACCCTCCTCACCATCGCCTGGCTGCTCCGGCGCGGGGGAATGCCACTGGTCCGCAGGCAGGCTTTCCCGCTGCTCTTCGCCGCGCTCGCGGTGCCATGGCCGATGCCTGTGGAACTGTGGACGATCCATCACCTCGCAGCCGCCGTCACCGATGTCGCCACATCCGCGGCAAATCTTCTCGGCATTGCGGCGATGCAACACGGCAACACCATCGAACTCGCAGCCTGCACCGTTGGCGTGGACGATGCGTGCAGTGGCATCCAGTCGCTGCAGGCGATGCTCATGACGTCATTTTTTCTCGGCGAATTTTTCCTGCTCCGGGCACCCAGTCGCATTTCACTCATCCTCTCGGGCGCGGCGCTTTCGTTTATCATCAATAACGTGCGAGTGCTCGCGCTCACCATGCTGGCACACTCGCAAGGCCACGCAAGCGCGATGGAATGGCATGATTTCATCGGTGGCACGGCGACATTGTGCGGTCTCGCGCTTCTGCTCGGGATTGCCGTCCTGCTCTCGCGCGGGCGCATCGCGACGCTGGCCCCGGCCTCCGAATCCATACCCGTCCCCATGCCGGAAGGTGTGGCGATCCTCATGATCCTGTCTGCGACTTCCCTCGCCACGCACGGCTGGTTTTCCAGTTTTCAAAAAGGCGGCTCGCCAACGGGCAATGGGCCAGCCTGGAAAATCTCGGCCGACCGTCTCCCTCCGGGCTGGGCCGCGGAATCCGTCGCGCCAACGAAGGCCGCGCACGTGATGCTCCGATTCACCGAATGGCAATCGCTCAAGGTGCGCAATCCCGATGGCATCGTCGCACACTTCATCCGCCTCGCATGGAGTGCATCGGCACGGATGCCCGCATTTGTGACGAATCACACGCCCGCCGTTTGCATGCCTTCAGCCGGCTGGACGCAAGCCGGCACGCCATTCCTGCTCACCCTCAAAATCCACGGTGACCAAATCCCCTGCGGCGCGTTTCCATTCATCCGCAACGGCACACGCCTCCTCGCACTGCAAAGCCTCTCCGCAAACGGTCGCCCGGAACTGCGGCTGATGGATCCCTCTCAAATCCCCGGCACTTACAGCAGGCTCGCACGCCTCTGGCAGGAACCTCTGCGGCAGATCACCGAAGAGCTGCTCATTTACATCCCGGATCCCGGCAATGCGGAGGCGCGCACGAAAGTGGCCGCGGAATTCCTCGGAGCGATCCTCGTGCCGCAGAAGCGATGAAGCGCGACTAGTGCGCAGCGGGCGGCGCAAACTCGGCAGCACGTCGCGCAAACGCCATGCGACGCCGCTCATCACATCGTTCGGCAATCGGAGTGAACTCTTTCAGATAAGGCAACGCCTCCGCGCGTGGCGCATTGAGGAACCAATCGATCTGCAGCGCATCCCGCCCATCGACGAGCGCGAGCATCCTCTCCCGATAAGCCGCATCATCCGGGATCATGCGACCCATCCGCGCAAACGTGTCTGCAGCCTCCGTATCCTTGCAGCGATGCAACGCGTCCTGCCATGCGACAAATGCAAGCTCCGGCTGAACCCCGAGCCAGAATCTCCCCTCCTCCAGCGGAATCCCCGCATGGTGAGGCTCCAATATTCGCGCGAGACGGAAATCACCGACCGCACCGAGCACCTTCCCTGCCGATCCCATCGCGACTGCCCGGGTGAAATAGGGACGCCAGTCAAGAGGCTCACGCGCGATGGCCCGGCTCGCGCGTTCCGTTGCCGCGGAAAATTTCCCCGCTTTCAAAAGCGCCTCCGCGCGGGATTCGTCGTCCGGCACATTCACCCACCATGCAGCCAGCACGACCAGCGCGAGGCCGAGCACGCGCCACACCGCCACCGCGGCCCGCGAAGCCACCGCCGGCACAGCATCCTTGCGCGCGAGCACCATCACGAAAATCGCCGCCATCACCGACGCGAGACGGTGCCCAGGCACATCCACAAATCCGTGCATCACTGCCGCGACCGATACAGCCAGCGCAGTGCTGCGCAGGCGGCGCTGTGTGCCGCGCCGGTTTGGGAAGGCACCCGCGAGCACGGACACCACGATCGCAAGTGCGCATGCAGCGCTGATCCAGCCGGCTTCCGTGACCAGCCAGAGCCAGTCACTTTCCGGATGGATGATCGACGACTGAATGATGGAAGCGGAGCGATAGAATGGAAACAGCGCGGCAAAATTCCCGAGCCCCGAGCCGCACCAGGGCGAGTCTGCGGCGAGAGCGGATGCGTCGCTCCAAATCCGAAAACGAAACCCCACGCTCGAATCCGCACCGCCTGCAAAGCGCGACGCCACCGGCCCGCCAAAAACCAGCATGACTGCCGCCACCATGAACAGCCCGGAGAGGCCGAGCAGCAGGATTTTCCACGACTTGCGCGTCCACGCCACCGAGACATTCCACAGGCCGAGAGCCCAGAAAAGCATCACGATCCCACCACGCGAATACGACGCCGCAAGCCCTGCGAGGATCACACATGCCGCGACCAGCCATGGCAGCATGCGAAATCTCCCGCGCCGCAGGGCATCCGCCGCACAGCCCACCGCGAGCACGCCGCCAAGCGCGAGCACATGCGCGGTGTGGTTGCGGTTTGGAAAAGGTCCGTGCCTTTCCGCGGAAAGCCAGCCCGGCGGAGTCCATTCCAGACTCCATTGCACGAGCATGAGGAACGCAATCACCGTGAGCCCGCACACGAGGCATCGTGCAGCGAGTGTGCGCGATGCGGAATTCCACGGGATCGACATGAGCCAGCCCATCCATGCGATCCCGGAAGCGAGCAAAAGCCAGGCCTCCAGCGTGACCCGCGGCTGCGGCGTCAGCGTCGAGGCCACGGAAATGCCAGCGTCCTGCACGATGTCGCGCCATGAGGCTTGGTAGAAAAATACTGAAGGCAGGAACGAAAGCGCAGTCAGCACGAGCAACCCGCACACGGCGAACATCCATTTTCGATCCGGCCATTGCGACGGCGGTGCGACAAGCATCAGCACGCCCATCCCGGCGAGAACCATTCCCTGCGGCACGCGTTCCGTCGCGCCACCCAGGAAGATCGCGACGACAATTAGCAGCGCGGCAAATGCCTGCGGCGGGATTTTGAATTTCGCATCTGGGGTCACCTCTTCCATGCAATCCTCGCACTCAAACACACTTCGCCTGCCGAATGCCAACTTCAACGCACCGGCCTTTTCGCTCTAAAACGCGAAGCCGAAGCTCAGGTGAAACGCGCCCGAAGAATCGCCCGCCTTGGGCGCGGGATTGTAGCCATAGTCGATCCGCATCGGCCCGATCGGAAGCTGGTAACGGAGGCCGACACCGATCGCATAGCGCATGTCGTCGAGCGACACATCGGAACTTCCGAGCAAATTGCCCGCATCAGCAAACACCGCGCCGCCGATCGCGCCAGCGATGGGAAAATCCCACTCGGCGTTGAACACCGTGTAAAATTCCCCGCCGAGCGGATTGCCACCGGTGTCCTTCGGGCCAAGTTTTCGCTCTGCGAAACTGCGCACAGTCGAGCCGCCGCCGTTGATGAAGCGCAGATCGATCGGCACATTTTCCGCGCCATCCGCGGGAATGATCCACCCGGCGCGCGCGCCGACGCCGAGCAGCGACTTCCCAAACTTGCGATACCACGAATACCGCAGTGACGCGCGCGCGAACGCGAATTTTCCATCCAGCGCATCGAGATCCGCCGACGTCGTGAACACCCAGCCGCGCGTCGGATTCATCACATCATCGCGGTAATCAAGCGTCTGCGTGAGGCCGATGGCCGCGAGCGTGTAAGTCGTCGGCCCGGCGAGCGGCTTCGCGATGGTGAGGCCGCTGATGTCCGTGCGCTCGCCCAGCACATAGCCGCCGGCTTCCCAGTGCGGGGTAAGGTGCCGCGTGAGGTCGAGCCGCAGACCAGCCGCGGCTTTTGAATAGCCGATCTCGTCGCGCACTTCCGAGTAGATGCGGGAGCGGAGCATCCAATCGGAATCGAAAAGCCACGGATTCACGTGGAGCATCTCGCCGCGAAATCCGCGTTGCGAATACTGCAGGCCGAGCGAGAGCGGACGCCCGTGGCGCAGAAAATTCCGATCACGCAAAATCACACCTGCAGACACGCCGTCGTAAGTCCCGTAGCCAAGTTCAAAGCCGATCTCCTTCGCCTTCGCCTCGGCGATTTCCACTTCGAGATTCAGCGTCTCCGGGCCTGCCTGCACCGGTCGCACGTGGAGGGTCTTGAAAAGGCCCGTCTTGATGAGTTCCCGATAGCGCGTCTCGAGTTCCGCCGGATCGTAAATCCTGTTTGTCAGCGATGCGAAACGCTTCTCGATGAACTGCGGCGCCAGCCGATCCGTCCCGCTCGGCACGATGCGCCCCACGCGGAAACGCGGCCCCGGCTCGCACACGAACGTGACCGGCACCTGCCCGCCGCGCGCACGCGACCGATCCGCACGCGCCTCGACTTTGGCAGCGAAGAATCCCTTCCCCCGATAAAAGCCCCGCAGCGCGCGCTGCATGTCGTCCACGGCTTCCGGCGTGAATGCCGCACCGGCCTTCAGCCCGAGCGCCTCGATCAGTTCCTTGCGCGTCAGCACCGGGTGTCCGGCAAAAGTGATCGCGCCGAGCAGTTGCTTCGTCCCCTCGGTGATCCGCACCACGATGTCCGCGCTCCGTCCATTCGCACTGATGCGCGTGCCGCTCACATCCACCGCCACATCGGGGAATCCCTCCGACTGGTAAAATGCCGCGACCCGTCCCGCGCCGTCCGCGATCTCCGTCTCGTTGTACGGCAGCTTCGCTTCCGCCAGTCGCTCCTGCACCACACCGACCATGTATTCGGCCAGCGTCTTGTCATCGAATGCGCGGTTGCCCACAAACTTCAGCGACTGCACGAAAGTGCGCACGCCCTCACGCACCTTCAGCACGAGCCGCGTGCCGCGGATCTCATACGCCACCTCTGCCGCGGGGAATCCCTGCTTCCGGTAAAACAATCCGAGAAACCACGCCGCATCGTCGCCGCGCGCAGTCGTCAGGCCCGACGCGCCGATCTCGCTGATCTGCTCGGTGAGCGCGCTGCGGAGTTTCTCCGGCGTGAAGCTCGTCGCGCCGGAAAAACTCACTTCCGCACCCGCGCCGTTCGCAGCAGCATGCAGCACGCACATTGCGAAGAGCGCCGCCGTCACCGTCATCGCGCGGCGGAAAAATTGGGCCAGTCCGTTCGTCATCGGAATCGCAGCAGATACTTCACCTTCCCCGTGAACTGCCCGCCCATGTCAATTTCGCCGAGGAAAAAAACATCGTCGGTGATTCGCACACTCGCATTCACTTCCGGCCGACCCGTCTTCGGATCCACGTTGCCGACATCCAGATCAAAACGATCCGCGAACGAACCCTGCCCGTCCGCCGCCGGTTCCTCCGCACCTTTCTTAAAAGTCTTCCGATACCACCGCTTCACCGTGAGCAGCGCAGCCTTGGTCGCGAGCGTGCTCGCATTGGAGCCGAGTTCGCCGCTCGTCGTCCCCGTCGCGAGGAGGGAAAGGATGTCCTTCTGCGGCAGCGGCGGCTCGCTCGCGAGTTCGAGATGCGGCGCCGTCGAGCTGCCCGTGATCGTCGTGGTCACCGTGTTTTTTCCGATGCGCGACTGCGCCACGATGTCGAGCTGCGGCTGGAAGGGATCATCCTCCGAGAAAGTCACGTAGCCACGCTGCACCTCCAGTTTGCTCGCGGGTAAAATGGCCGTGAAATTCTCGATCTGCACATGCCCGGTGAGGAAGGGATTCAGCCCCGTGCCGCCGAGCCGCAGGTCCAGCGCCGCCGCGCCCTTCGCGAGATTTCCACGGATCAAAAACGAGTCGTTCTCACGCGACTTGATTGCGATGTCGAATTTCCAGTCGCGCAGCGGCGGATTCGGGAACGACACGCGCATGGGCCGCGAGACCGAGCGCGCCTGCGGCTTCGGCTTGCCCGGCAGCGAGAGCGGCAGGATGTCCACGTCCTTGAAAAAACGGCTCTGCGTGACGAACACCGTGCCCGCGGCGGTTGCGGAATTCAGCGGCCCGCGCAGCGTCACGTCCGCATCCGCGCGCACCGTGATGGCCTCGTCGCGCAGCACCAGCACCTTGTCCGAGCGCAGCCGCAGATCGAACACCGGCTGCGCGGGCGCCGCGAGATTCACACTGCCTTCCACATTGAACTTGCCGCCGCCGATTTCGCCGCGCGTGTCGCGGAACGTGATCGCGCTGTCGTGGAAATTGAGCTTCGACGTGAAATTCGACAACGGCGGCAGCGCGCCCGAGGCGAGGCGCATGGACTTCGTCGCAAGCGTCACCTCGCCGCTCACGATCGGCTTCGCGAACGTGCCGTGAACCTCGACATTCGCCGCGACCGTGCCATCGAGCCGCGCGATGGCCGGGACGAATCGCGGGACGATCCCGAGCGAAGTCGCGGGCAGTTTCACCACGGCCTCCAGCGGAGTTTCGCGCGCGAGTTCCGGGTGCGTGCGCAATTTTTCAAAATCGAGCGGCAGCGACGCGCTCACCGTGAACGGCTGGATGTCGCGCTGCCGGCCGACGGCGTCCAGCGTGAGCCGCGCATCGCGCACGATCAGCGTTGCATCCAAATCTGCGGGCGCGACCGACGCAGCCTGCGCGCTTTTCAGCGTGCGCGCGGCGATGGTGAGCTTCACGTCCGGCTTGGCCAGTGTCCCGCCCGCCGCGAGGTCGAACGACAGCTTGCCCGTGACCGGCGCTGAGATCCCCGCGCTCGCGAGGAGCTGGCCGAGGTCCGCATTCTTGCAGGCGATCTGTGCGTTCAGCGGCTGATCCAGTGGCAACATCCCGTCTGGATTCGCAGGATTCAGCGCGATGGATGCCTCACCTTTCACGATCTCGTCCCGGCCGATCGCGAGCGACAGATCCGAAACATTGAGCCGGGCATCGCTCCAGTGGATGCGCGCGCCAAGCTTCGCCTTGTCGGCGATCACGAGAAATTCGTCCGTGTCGAACTGCGTGGGCGTGTACGCGCCGCCGATGCGAACTTCATTCAGCAGGAGGGCGTCGCGGCGCAGATTTTTTCCGGCGAGTTTCAGCTTTCCGTTGTGTGCCTTTTCGGAAATCCGGCCATCACCCGACCAGTCGAGCGTCAGCGCGCCGCCGAGTTTTGCGTGATGGCCGGCGGCGGCGAAAATCGCGTCGAGCTTGCCGAGGTTGGCAAACGCGCCGTGCAACTCACCCGTGTACGCCATCGGAGCATCAAGCGTGGTGCGACCTGTCGCGGTGACTTCGCCCGCGTCGGCGACATTGACGATCAGCGACTCCAGAATCGCCGCACCATTTTCCAATTTCACCTGCGCGCGGAATCCGCCGAGCGGAGCATTGCCGAGCAGCAGCCCGGTGCCGTTGGCCTGAAGGTTTCCCGCGACCTGCGTGCCATCGAGCTGCAACTTTCCTTCGGCAGTCACCGCACCGTTCAGCGCGGTGCCATTCACGACGACGCCAAATTGCTCCAGACGCGGCGCGGCGATCTTCACATCCATCTCTGGCGAGCCCTCGATGCCAGCGGCACCGGGCTTCAGCAGCGCGCGGGCGGAGCCGGTGATGCGATTCTCGCCGCTCGTCGCTGTGAACTCGCTGATGCTCACATTCTGCCCGTCGAGTTTGCCGTTCACGGAAATCGCATCCACGCGGATGCCGTGCGCAGCGACGCCTTTGGCCTCGAAGGAAAGATTCGCGAGCAGACCGGTGATGATGTCACCGAGCGCCGCGATCTTCCGCCGCGCGTCGAGGTGGAATACCGCGGAATCCACCGCCACATCAACCTGCGAAAGTTTTGCGGTTTCAAGCTGACCCGTCGTGTGCGCCTCGCCGTTTTCCAAGTGCAGCTTTCCCGCGCCAGAAACCGCGCCGTGAACCTCAGGCAAGCCTTGCAGATGGAGCGCCGCGAGATCCGGCGCGGTGAGTTTCCAAGTGATTTCCCCGCTGAGCTTGGCCGGATCGTAATTCGGCAGCGGGACATTCAGTTCGCCGCCGATGTTCAGTTCTGCGCCCGGTGAAACGAGCGACAGCTCGGAAATCCGGAAGACGCCGCGCCCGAATTTTGCCGCGCCGCGGATCACCGCGGGAGGAATGGAATCCTTTTCTTCCAGCCGGAAAACAAAGCCTGCGTCCGCGGTGGAGTCCTCGATTTTTTCCGGTGCCCCGGAGAGCTTCGCGTGAAAGCTCTCGATCGTTGCGGGCGCAGGCAGGTCGATGCCGAAAGGCCGGGCCAGTTCGTTCAGCCGCACCGCGTCCACATCCACGGAGACGTCGAGCGCGTTTTTTGTGAGCGAGGGCTCGACGCGCAGACCCGCGGTGCCGCCGCCCGCCTCGGCGAGGAACTCGAAGCCGCCGCGCGGCATCGTCGGCGTGATGCGGTTCAGCGACAGCCGCCGCACGACCAGTTGCGGGAAGAGCGGCAGCTTGGCAATCGAGATGCTCGAATCGTCCGTCGTGAATTCCCCGCTCGCCTTGCCGAAATCCGGCAGGCCGGCGACGTGAATTTTTTCCCACGCGATCTGGCCGGGCTTTCGCTGCTGGAACTCGACGTGAAATCCGGTGATCGCCGCGATGTCCTTCACCTCAAGGCTCGCCCGTCCGATGGTCACCTGCTCCACGGGCAGCAGCGAATTTGAGAGTAGTTTCCGGAAGACCTCCGCGAACGGCTGGTCCGGCTCACCATCATTTTTCGCGGGCTGCAAAGTGATCACGCCATCGAGATCGCCCACGTCCACGCGGTGCAGCACATGCGTCCAATCCGAATGGATCGCCTTCCACAGATCGTAGTCCAGCGCGAGGCGATCGAGCTTCAGCCGGTCAATCGGCGCGGGACCTTTGCCGTCCGCGCGGATCGAGACATCGCGGATCTCCAGATGATTCCAAAGATTTCCAGCGAGGTGAAAATCGAGCGCCATGTGCTCCTTCGCCGCAAACCAGATCGCAATGCGCCGTCCGGCGAAATGCAGCAGCGGCCGGTGAAATACGACGAGCGCGAGAAGCATCCAGAGGATCCATTTCGCGATTCGCCGCATCCAGCCGCGCCTTTTCTCGGGCGGCGGTTCCTTTGTCACTTGGGCTGCCATGAACCGCACAGGCTATCATCAGAGGAGATTTTCGCAAAGGGGCACATCATCGGAGCACTTTCGCGGGAGGATGAGGTTTCGGCGGTATGCTTCCTTGGAAAAATAGGGGCCGCGCATTTCCGCACAAAATCCCTTTGCACCCCTTCCCCGCTATGGCATACAGCGCGCCCATTTTTTGCCCGGAAGGAACGCCCCGCGCGCGCCGTACCGACGCAATGATTTAGAAACCCTGAACCACACCAAAAACACCTCTATGGCATCCACAAAATCCGCTAAAAAATCCGCGCCCTCGAAGGGCAAGTCTGTGAAATACGTTTACACTTGGGGCGCTGCGAAAGCGGACGGCGATGGCAGCATGAAGGCGCTGCTCGGCGGCAAGGGCGCGAATCTCGCGGAGATGACGCGCATCGGCCTGCCGGTGCCTCCCGGATTCACGATCACGACGGACGTTTGCACGTACTACTATGCGAACAAGCGCACGTATCCGGCGACGCTCCAGAGCGAGATGGAGAAGGGCGTCCTCAACATGGAGAAGATCATGGGCTGCAAATTTGGCGCGACTAACGGCATGCCGCTGCTCGTCGCAGTGCGCTCCGGCGCGCGCGATTCCATGCCGGGCATGATGGATACGATTTTGAACCTCGGCCTGAATGACCAGACGGTGCTCGCGCTGGTGGCGGCGACGAAAAATGAGCGGTTCGCGTGGGACTGCTACCGGCGGTTCATCCAGATGTATGGCGACGTGGTGATGGGCGTGCAGAAGCGCGCGGGTGAGGATCACGATCCGTTCGAGAGCGTGATCGAGCACCTGAAGCATGACCACCACGAGGAGCAGGTGGACGACGCGCACCTCACGGTCGCCGACTACAAGGAACTCGTCGTGCGTTTCAAAAAGCTCGTGAAGGAGCGCACCGGCAAGGCATTCCCGAACGACGCGTGGGAGCAGCTCCGCGGCGCGGCAGGCGCGGTGTTTGGTTCGTGGATGAATGACCGCGCGATCGTCTATCGCCGCAAATACAACATCCCGCAGGCATGGGGCACGGCGGTGAATGTGCAGGCGATGGTGTACGGCAACACGGGCGAAACGTCCGGCTCCGGTGTCGCGTTCACGCGCAATCCGGCGAATGGCGTGAATGAATTCTACGGTGAATTTTTGATCAACGCGCAGGGCGAAGATGTCGTCGCAGGCGTGCGCACGCCCGAGCCCGTGTCGCAGCTCAAGAAGGCGATGCCGAAGAGCTACGCGGAGCTGATGAAGGTCCGCAAGATCCTCGAGAAGCATTTCAAGGACGTGCAGGACATCGAGTTCACCGTGCAGGAAGGCAAGCTGTTCATGCTCCAGACGCGCAACGGCAAGCGCACCGCTGCCGCCGCGCTGAAATTCTCCATGGACATGGTGAAGGAAAAGCTCATCGACTGGGAGACCGCGATCCTGCGCAACCCCGCCGATCAGCTCGACCAACTCCTCGCGCCCATCTTCGATCTCGCCGATGTGAAGAAGGCGAAGGAACTCGCGAAGGGTCTGCCCGCCGGTCCCGGCGCGGCGTCTGGAAAAATCTACCTAAACGCCGACCGCGCCGCGGCCGCCGCTGAGCGTGGGGAGAAAGTCCTCCTCGTCCGCAATGAAACTTCGCCCGAAGATCTCCGCGGCATGATCGCCGCCGAGGGCATCCTCACGGCGAAGGGCGGCGTCTCCTCGCACGCCGCACTCGTCGCGCGGCAGATGGGCAAGGTGTGCATCTGCGGCGCGTCGGGCGTGCTGATTGATTACGACAAGAAGACGGCCACCATCTCCGGCCAGACGTTCAAGGAGGGCGACTTCCTCTCGATTGATGGCACCAGCGGCATCGTCTATGGCGGCCAGCTCAAGACCTCGCCGAGCGAAATCATCACCGGCACGATCGGCGGCGACAAGGCCGCGCAGAAGACGGAAAAATTCAAAGCCTTCAACCAGCTCATGACGTGGTGCTCGAAGGCCACGCGCATGGCGGTCCGCACGAACGCCGACAACCCGGAGCAGACCGAAAACGCGATCGCGTTCGGCGCGACCGGCATCGGCCTCACGCGCACCGAGCACATGTTCTTCGAGGGCGACCGCATTGATGCCGTCCGCGAGATGATCCTCGCCGAAGACGAGAAGGGCCGCCGCGCCGCGCTGAAGAAAATCCTGCCCTACCAGAAGCAGGACTTCATCGGCATTTTCAAAGCGCTCAAAGGCTTCCCCGCGACCATCCGCCTGCTCGATCCGCCGCTCCACGAGTTCGTCCCGCACGACGACGCCTCGCAGGCCGCGCTCGCGAAGAAGCTCGGCATCACGAAGGAGAAAGTCCATGCCCGCGTCGCCGCGCTGCATGAGTTCAACCCGATGCTCGGACATCGCGGCTGCCGCCTCGGCATCGCGTATCCCGAGATCACCGAGACGCAGGCGCGCGCCATTTTCGAGGCCGCTGCCGAGGTGCAGAAAAAAGGCATCAAGGTGAAGCCCGAGGTCATGATTCCGCTCGTGGGTTTCAAGAAGGAACTCGATCTGCAGGTCGCCATCGTCCACCGCGTCGCGGCGGAAGTGCAGAAGGAAAAGAAGGTGAAACTGAGCTACCAGGTCGGCACCATGATCGAAGTCCCGCGCGGTGCGCTCACCGCCGACGAGATCGCGCAGACCGCGGAGTTCTTCAGCTTCGGCACGAATGATCTGACGCAGACCGCGCTCGGCATATCGCGCGACGACATGGGCAACTTCCTGAACGCCTATGTGGAGAACGAAGTCTTCACGAAGAACCCCTTCGCGTCGCTCGACCAGAGCGGCGTCGGCCAGCTCGTGAAGATCGCCATCGAGAAGGGCCGCCAGACGCGCCCCGACATCAAGCTCGGCATCTGCGGCGAGCACGGCGGCGATCCGGAAAGCGTGAAGTTCTTCCACCGCGTCGGCCTGAACTACGTGAGCTGCTCGCCCTTCCGCGTGCCGGTCGCCCGCCTCGCCGCCGCGCAGGCCGCCATCGAGGAAAAGCGCGCTGCGAAGAAGAAGTAACCACTCTCACCTTAACGTGAAACGCAAACCGCCCCGGCCAGCAATGGCCGGGGCGGTTTTCTTTCTACCAGAAAACGCAGCTCACGCTTTCCAGCCTGTGCATGGCTCCTCACAGCCGAGCCTTGCCCACATCACAGCTTGGGCCTACCATGTGCCTTGGTCTGGAAAATCCCGACAACCATGAGTATCCATCAACTTCTGATCACTGAAATCTCGCAGCAGCCCGAGCCATTGCTGCGCGAAGTATTTCACTACCTGACGTTTCTCAAAACGCAGGCCGCAGAGCGCACTGCCTCCCCGCAGACGGGCACCCGTGCCGGTTTTGGCTCATGCCCAGGCATTGTTCTAGCCGATGATTTCGACGCACCGCTGCCGGAGTTTGCCGAGTATCGTCCGTGAAGGCGCTCATAGATACACACGCCCTGCTGTGGTATTTTGGTGGAAACCCGAAACTCAGCCCGAAGGCACTGTCCTTCATGCAAGATCGGTCAAACGTTCTCTTCGTCAGTCCGGCGACGCTTTGGGAAATCAGCATCAAAGACTCCCTTGGAAAACTGACCCTCCCAGCTCCTTTCGGCGATTTGTTTCCGAGCCGTCTCGATGCCGATGACTTCCTCATTCTACCCATCCTCGTGCCGCATCTCCATCGCCACCGCGCACTACCCACGCACCATCACGACCCGTTCGACCGCCTCATCATCGCACAAGCGATGGAGGAGGACATCCTCCTTATTTCGTGCGATTCGGAATTCGCCGTGTACGGGGTGAAGCTGCTGTGGTGAAGTGCGGAGAAAGTGACCCGGCGCGTCCTCGCCTCTGCCGACGGGAGGTCGCACAAACAGCTATCGAAATCATGGTGAACTTCGATTCGGAGAACCCCTTCGCCTCGCTCGACCAGAGCGGCGTCGGCCAGCTCGTGAAGATCGCCATCGAGAAGGGCCGCAAGACGCGCCCCGACATCAAGCTCGGCATTTGACGTGCGCCTCCGCGCCCGCGCTTCGCGCAAAGGCTCCGCCCTTTGTCTATCTCGCTCCGCTCGGTTGCGGCGAGCACGGCGGCGTTCCGGAGAGCGTGAAGTTCTTCCACCGCGTCGGCCTAAACTACGTAAGCTGCTCGCCCTTCCGCGTGCCGGTCGCCCGCCTCGCCGCGGCGCAGGCGGCGATCGAGGAAAAGCGCGCCAACGCCGCGAAGAAGAAATAACCACCTTTCACCGCAAGGTGAAGATCACAGCCGCCCCGGTCGCAAGGTCGGGGCGGCGCTGTTTGTGAAGCACACGCAGCGTTCCGCTTCTGTTCAAGCACACGAATAGCAACGGTCGTCGCCGGGCATGGCGGGCCGACCGCAGTCGCGACAGCGGGTACGTTGCGTCATGTCGTCTGTGGCGGTTTTGCGAATGCCATGACGGGGTTGCCCGCCGGAGCCTCCGTTCCCGTGGATGCGCTGGATGTGAAAGTCGAGGCGGTCGCTGCGGACTTTGGCTAGGCAATGCGGGCATTGGACCAACTGGATGCGTGCGGGAGGGGATTGCGCGAGCGTGTCTGAGGGCGGGGCTTTCGATGCATCGAGCATCTGTCGCAGTTCGAGAAGATGCCGCTCTTCGTATTGGATGAATACCTCCTCTCCGCACAGTCGGATTCGCACCTTGAGTCCGCCAGAACCGCCCTCGGCGCGCAGTTTCAACGACTTTACTTGCTCAATGAAATCCCCGCTCTCGACTGCGCCGAATTTGAACTTTGCGCAACAAGTCGGACAAAGGCACAGCGCGTTGCCGGAGCGATCCGCCCATGCCATGCCCTCGTGGGTGCGGGATACGAAATGAACCGCTTCAAAGTAAGGGCTACCGTCGCGCTGCCGGAAGGTCTCGCCGCAGACCTGACAGTGTCCGGCATATTCCTGAACCAGAAAGGCGCGTGTCTGCGGGTCTTTGGCCTCCCAGATCGTCCGGGTTGTCGCTCGCTGACGCTCTCCCGCAGGGCGTTCGTTGTCGCGGGCGTCTTTGATTTCAGCATCAAGCCTGAGTGCGCGTCGCGCTGGATCGCTGATGGGATCGCTGTTTGCGGGTGGATCGAAAGGTCCCATTTTTCCCGGACGGTTCACGGCTTTCTGCAGCTCCGTGGGAAAGTCCGCGGCTTGCACCGGCTCTGACACCGGACGTTGACGGCGCTTCAATTCCTCCACGATGCGCTCGACCTCTTTCGTCCTTTCCGCCGACGAGAAACCCTCCAGTGCATCGAGCAAGTCGCCGGGGATGCCGACGCTCTCGGCGGTCTTGCGTCGCTCGTTCTTCTCCTTGGACTTCTGGCTCTGCGACGCGCCAAAGCCGATTGCCGTCAGCCAGCCGTTGCCGTCGTCGTAAGGGAATTCCGAGAGCAATTCTCCACGTGTCATGTCCGCAGGCTTGCGCCATTTGCCGGCGTTGTCGGGCAACCATGCATGGCTCCTGAGAACGTGGATCAGCCGTGAAGGCGCAGTGCGTGTGGGCGTTTTTTTGTTTGGACTGTATTGCGCCTGGAGCATTGCGGATCGTGCACCGCACATGGTTCGCCATACGAGGGCCGCGAGTTCAGGCCGGTTCGCACCAACTATTTCGGCGCAATACTCGATTAGGTAGTCCACATCAGTTTCGTAGTTGGTGTGAGTGTCCCCGGGGCGGTGTAGGATTGAGTGATCCTGGTTCCTATCCGTTTTCACCTTCTGGATCGTCAGTTCGTGTTTCACGCCCAGTGCGATAGTGAAATCCACCAGTGCCTCGATTCCCGCCGTTGCATAGCGGGCGTCCAGAGCCTCGCGCACGGGCACATTCTGGATTCGCAATGAATATAGAGCGGCAAGGCCAGTCTCGCGGATTGGCTTGTCGAGATACGCCAATTGCGGGCGAAGCCATGTGGCATGACCTTCGCCTGCAAAAATAGCGGCGCGCTGGAAATGTCCCAGAAACTCCGTGTCGTCCTTGTTCTGCTTCCACCATGCGACGAATCGCCGGAGGTGCAAAACGTGATCTTCCCACGATGGGCGCGGAGTCGCCGTGGCGTAGTGCTTCGCCAGCAAATTCTCGATACGCGCTCGCTCGTCCACTTCGCGAACGCCAATGGCGATCAAAAAATAGCGTGCCTTGGAGATGCGTCGCCCGTCTAGATTCTTCGCGCCGCCTCCGCCCTCCGGCGATTCGAGAACTGCACGACGGACGGTTGGAAACTCGTTCTCTTCCGCGCTTTCCAGCGGAAAAAACGTGCCGATCGCAGTGCGGTGCTCCCCTTTCTCAAGGCGAACAATGCTCCACTTTCGGACAGCAGCCCGGACTTCATCTTTGTCAAAATAACCGAGTTCATTCACCACATTGTGGAGCATTTCGTAAAAGCGCCGCACCCACTCATCATCCTTTGTCGCCAGCCAGCGCGACGCTGCTTCATCATGCGTGGAGCCGAATCGGGCGGTGATGCATTCGAAAAGTTCCTTCCAGCCCATGTCGGGCATTTCCAAGTCGCGGAGAAGCTGAGCCGCGTTCGTGTCCACAGCCACGCGGATCGCCCACTGGATGCCGGGCCGTTTTAACAAGACCGCCAGATCGCCGCTGCCCAACACTTCATCAATGCCGCGAAAGCCGGGACACAAAACTTTCGCAGGCGCGTGAACGTCGCCTTGGGTCGGGACGAGCGGCTTCTCGCGCAACGCAGCCAGAACCTTCTCACGGACGGGCGCAAAAAACTCATTCAGCTTGTCCCGGCTGTTTGGAAGGACGTTGAGACACTCACGATCGAGCAATCCAAGATCGCGAATCCGTTCGAGAGATTTGGCAACCAGACCGGCGGTTTGAACGAGCAATGTCCGATTGTCGGAATTGTGCGGGATGCTGTCGCGCGCGACGGTCGTTGAATAGGGGCCATGAAGATGGAAGCGAAGGCCGGTCTGCTCCTTTTCGACAGCGAAGAACACATGAAGCTGGTCATCGGTTTCCGCGATTTTCACCTGCTGTGCCAGCGGGCGTTCATCAATAAGCATGGCTTGTCCGCTGCGAAATTCCAGTTTGCAGGCAACCGCAATGGTACGAGCGGGGAATAGCTTGGCCGGTTCCTCAAACCTCAGCCAAAGGGAACTGCCGCTTTGGCTGCCCGATTGGTTATCGCGGACTATTTCCAAGATCTCCGTGCTTCGTGGAAACCGCTCGATCACGACCTTCGAGCTGCCGTCGCTCTGCCATCGGACTCTTTGGATTTTGCGGAGGAAAAGCAAGACGCTGTCCCGAATTGCCTTCAATCCAGCGAGTACCTCATCCCGGCATTGTTTCGCGTCTTTCGACGAGTGATTGAATGGAAACTCAAAAACCGTGACCGTGAAGTCTGGGCTCAGCCGGGCGTGCGGATGCGGGCAAACAAGGTCGCGAATCTCGAACGAAAAAGCGCCCGACGTGATGCGAGGGGTCTCGGTAATCGCGAATACGGCTTTGAAGCCGACGCCAAACTTCCCGATGGCGTTGACGTCCGTCCGCTTTGAACTCTGCCCGATGCTTGTGATTGCCTTTACATGGTCGGGCTCGAACACCGCGCCATTGTGCGAAAACCGCAGAGCATCATTGCTGAGTTGAAAGGACACCCACGTTGCCCCCGTGTCTTCTGCGTTCTGAAGCAGCTCGTAGATGAAATGCGCCTCCTGTGGATAAAGCTGTGAAAGCAACCGTTTCAAACCTTCGGCAAATTCGTTTTCCTCGTTCGCCTGCACCCATCTTAGGCGCCTTTCGAGCAGTTCACGCAGAAAGTCGTCTTCGTTCATGGAGCGATGATTTCGATGGTTCCCGTCGCGAGGCGCTGGCGGATGAGGTCCGTACGGGAGCGACGCTCCAGATCGGCGAGGCGGCGTTCGGCTTCTTTTTCAATGCGGGATCGCTCGGCGGTTTTCATTCTCTGGATACGTGAATCCGTCGCGCCACGGATTTCTTCGTCGAGATGGGCGATACGGCTGCAGTTCCATGCTTCGAGGCTGGCGCGCTGGCGGATAGCGAGTTCTTCGTTGCGCTGATGGAGGGCGGCCAATTCGGCGGTATGCGCGGCGTCGGTTTCGGAGTCGAGCGTGAACCATGCGGCGGTGAGGGTTTCCGCAGCGGGCGGAACAAGCGCGTCCTCGGCAGTGCGGAGCAGGCGGAGCAGCGCGCCCCCGACTGCCGGGGCCGGCTCTTGCGTTTCGCCGTGGCACGCAAAGATGGCCAGCCGGCAAAACGGGCGCAGGCCGATGGATTCCCAAAGGTCGCAAGCGAAAGCATAGAGGCCGGGCGGAACACTGGCGTCGCGGACACGGAGGGCGGTGTGCAGGACTTCGCCGGGGCGAGAGAGGTCGCGCGTGGCGATTCGTGTGAGCGGATGCAGTGGCGTGACGAATGGCATTTCGCGGCGCTCGCACGCGACGGCCTGATCGAGCGTGCAACGCCAGTGCGCCTCCTCGCCTTCCAGCCAGCGCAGAAAACCCACGGCATCGCGCCCGGTTCCGCGGGAGTCCCGGCAGCGGGCTGCGAGTGAGGCCCGCGCGTCGCCCGCGAGGCGCAGATGGTGGAGTGCGACATCGGAGCCGTCGCGCTCGAATCTGCCACCGAGTGATTCCTGCGATACGTGAAAGCCGATCATCGCCGAGAGGTCGTCTGCGGAGATCCATCGGCCTTCCTTTTCCAATTCTTCCGCTCCGCCTGCGAACCCATCATTCAAGCCCATCAGGATGCCGTTTTCCTCCTCCAGTCGGCGTTGTTCTTCGGCAAGACGGACGGCGTTGTCGGCGAGTTGCCGGGCCTGCTCGTCCGCCTGCGCTGGCGAAAGCACGGGGTCGCGCGCGATCTCCGCCAACCTTGCAGGCAGAGCGATCTCGCCGAGGACTTCCTCGCAGTCGCCAATGGTCTCGCGGAAAATGCCGAGGCGCTCGAAGCATCGGAAAAAGATGCGTTCCTCGACGGTGCCGGGCGTGATGAAGTTGAAGATGAGCACCTTTTCTGCACGCTGCCCGAAGCGGTCTATGCGTCCGATGCGCTGCTCGATTCGCATCGGGTTCCACGGGATGTCGTAGTTCACGAGGCGGTCGCAGAATTCGTAATCGAGGCCCTCGCAGCCGACCTCGGACGAAAGCAGGACATCAATTGCGTCCGTCTCCGTCGCGCGACTGCGGAAGCGAAGGCGTAACTCCTCGCGCTCCTCCTCTTTCACTTGCCCAGTGACCAAACCGACCCGCACGCCCGCAGCTTCCAGCCGCCGGTGGAGGTGCCGCAGGGTGTGAAGAAAGAACGAAAACACGAGGAGCTTGTTCGGCCCGTCGGCGCGCATCGTTTCACGGACGATTTCGAGCAACGCGTCGCCCTTCGGGTCGGCTTCGGGCAGTTTCGCAGCGAGGTCGCGGAGATACTGCGCCTGCTCAAGCAACGCGGGCGGAAGTTCGGCTTCTTCCTCCTCGTCCATGTCGTCGGAAAGCGCAGCGCTGCTGAGCCGCCCGGTGGAAAGAAAACCTTCGAGCGCCGGAACGAGAGCGGGGAGGCAACTCGCAACCTGCCGTTCCAGCGTGTCAAGCAGCAGCCGCACCACAAACGGCTCGTGTTTCAGCAAGAGCAAACCGGCGCGGAACGCCCGCAACTCGCGGTAAAATTCGGCCTGTGGCTCCGTGAACGGCGTGACAACCGTATGCGGCTCGCGCGTGGTGAAGCGCCCGATGTCGCGACGGCGCGTGCGGTTCATCACATGGGAAAACGTGGGCAATTCCTCCAAATCGCGCAGCGCCCGGATCCGTTCCGACGGAGTCGGTTCCTCCTGCGCTTCCGCAAGACGCACACAATCCTCGAAACGCCGATCGTCGGCGAGCGTGCGCCTGCCCCACGCTGTCGCAGCGGCGGCGCGGAGCGCTTCCGCCGCAGGCTTCCGCCAGCCAGTGCCAAGCCGCCGGATGTGCCGCGCAGCTTCGTGAAGGTGCCGGTTCGGATCTGCCATTTCCCGGAAGATATTTTCCGCCGGAAAAACATCCGGCCTGAGCAGATTCAGCAGGGAAAAGAGATTCGCTGAACGAAGCTGCACCGGCGTAGCGGAGAGGAAAACGACGGCCTCGCTCAAGTCGCAAAGCAGCCGCCCCGCCTCGTGTGAGAGTGTCGAGAGGGTTCGCAAATGATGCGCCTCGTCCACGATTGTCAGACCGAATTGCGGAGGTGGTTCGAGTGTCGAGAGTCCGGGTCTCGGACGACGCGCTGAGGCGTTGCCGAGAAGGTGATCTTCCTGCCGCAGTAATTCGAGGTGGACGATTGCGCGTGAGTATTTCGCGGGCCACGCGCCATCGAGTTCAGTTTCGCGCAGGCAATAGCGCAACGCATCGCCGTCGAGTGCAGTGAAGTCCTCATCGAAGCGCCGCATTTCCGCCCGCCACTTTCCCACGAGCGCACGCGGACATACGATCAGCACATTGCCGAGCGATTGCCGGGCTTGCAGTTCCTTGAGAATCAATCCCGCCTCAATCGTTTTGCCGACGCCGACTTCATCCGCGATGAGCAGCCGGGGGCGATCCGATCGCAGCAAGCGCAAGAGCGGTTTGAATTGAAATGGGATAAAGCGGATTCGCGCCGCATGAAGCGCGTAGAGGTGATCTGTCAGCGGATGAGCCAGCCTCGCAGCAGTGAGCCGGGCGCGAAACTCCGCTGCTGAGAGACGGGAACGCGGCGGCTCAGGCACCCGCTCGATCTGCTCCGCATAATATTCGCGGAAATCATTGCTGCCGTGGAACACGCGGTAACGCCGCCGTCCATCGGGCGGAGAAATGACGTTGGTGATGCTCCCCAAACGTGCCGGATTGGCTTTCAAACGAACAAGCTCGCCGGGGAGAAACTCAGCTTCCATTTTGCAAAGTCTGTCAGCATGAACGCGTCTGACGAGCGAGATTTTCGCGCGAGAGGGCTTGGGCGGCTATCTCCGCTGCGCTCCGGTTCTCGCGACGACATGGGCAACTTCCTCAGCGCCTACGTGGAGAACGAAGTCTTCACGAAGACCCCGTTCGCCTTGCTCGACCAGAGCGGCGTCGCCCAGCTCGTGCAGATCGCCATCGAGAATGGCCGCAAGACGCGCCCCGACATCAAGCTCGGCATTTGACGTGCGCCTCCGCGCCCGCGCTTCGCGCAAAGGCTCCGCCCTTTGTCCATCTCGCTCCGTTCGGTTGCGGCGAGCACGGCGGCGATCCGGAGAGCGTGAAGTTCTTCCACCGCGTCGGCCTGAACTACGTGAGCTGCTCGCCGTTGCCTCGGCTTCGCCTTCGCCCTGCGGGCTGCCTGCGGCAGGCTGTCTCCACTTCGTTTCGGCTCCGCGTGCCGGTCGCGCGCCTCGCGGCGGCGCAGGCCGCGATCGGGGAAAAGCGCGCGGCGAAGAAAAAGTAGCGCGGGCATTCCTGCCCGCGAGCAGGACCACCCGGACAAGAATGTCCGGGCCACGAATCACAGCCGCCTCGGGAAACCGGGGCGGCTTTTTCGTTTCCGCACGCACCCCGCGACGATTGCCAAGTCCACGAACCGCGCCTAGCCTCCGCATCGTGAAAGCCGACGAATCCAACTCGCTCCGGGAGCCCGTGCGCAAGCGCGTCGGCGGAAGCCTCGCCGGCGGGAATCCTCTCGCGCGCGTCGAGGCGCTCCGCCGCAATGCCCGCGCATTCCTCGGCGGAAAATGGAAACCCCGCGATGATGGAACCCTCGTTCGAAAAACTGTTGGCGCGGCTCGCTGAGGCTGGCGTGCGCTTCATCCTCGTCGGCGGACTCGCTGTCGCGCTGCACGGCTACGTGCGCCTCACCGAGGACGTGGACATTCTCCTCGAACCTTCGGATGAAAACCTGCGCCGCTTCCTCGCGTGTCTCGCCGGCTTTGGCGAAGGCTTCGCGCGCGAACTGACCCCGGCGGATTTCACCGACGAGGAAGGTGCCATCCGAATCGTCGAGGAAAGCGAGCACTGCCAGCTCGATGTCTTCACCCGCATGGCTGGCCTGCACTACGCCGACCTCGCCACCGACGCCCTCACTCACTCGCTCGGCGGACACACGCTGCTCTACGCGTCGAAGGTCGCGCTCATCCGTCTGAAGTCCGCCTCGGTCCGCGAAAAGGATCACCTCGATGTCTCCGCGCTCAGGCGACTCGAACAGGATCCGCGGGCATTTGATTGAAGCCTCATCAAGGAAGACCGCTCCACTTCCAAAACGAAACGCATTTGCGTCGCGCACGACCCGGCCCTTTACTCCCTGCCGAATGAAATTCCCCATTCTCGCAAAAATCTGCTGTGCAGCCACCGTCGCCACGTTCAGCGTCACGCCTCTTATGGCTGACTCCACTCTCGAAAAAGGCGAAGCGTTCCTCAAAGAAAACTCCACGAAGGAAGGCGTGAAAACCACCGCCAGCGGACTGCAATACAAGGTGCTCAAGGAGGGCACCGGCAAGATCCCGAAGGCCACCGACAATGTGCAGGTCCACTACAGGGGCACGCTGCTCGACGGCACGGAATTCGACAGCTCGATCAAGCGCGGCGAGCCCGCGGAGTTCCCGCTGAACCGCGTCATCCCCGGCTGGACCGAGGGCGTGCAGCTCATGAAGGAAGGCTCAAAGTATCAGTTCACGATTCCCTCGAAGCTGGCCTACGGCGAGCGCGGCACGCCCGGCGGCCCCATTCCTCCGAATGCGACGCTGATCTTCGAAGTCGAGCTGATCTCGATTCGCTGAACCAACGCGAGAAAGGACCCGACGGCGAAACCGCTCGGCATCCCATCAATCACCAAAGCCGTCCGGGAAACCGGGCGGCTTTTTTGTTCACCGGCGCGGGCGCTGGGTCGCGAGCCAGCCGGCGAGGAACTGCGTGGCGAAGATGCCGATGAAGAAGAAATTGAGCGCATTCATCGCGGCTGATCCGAGCGGGGAATTCGGCGAGGCGTCCGAGAAGAGCATCACGAACACGGCGAAGAGGCCCGTCGTGGCGAGCACGGCGGTGACGGCGACCATCGTCCTGCGAGGCCAGCCGCGCGTGCAGCCGAAGACGGCCATGGTCGGAATCGCGAGCAGCCCGAGCACGAGCGCTGTGAGGATGAACTCGATCTTTTTTTCCGTGTAAAACCACATGCCGAGCGCGGCGAGGGCGAGGGCGAGGATGAGGCCGATCCACGAAGCTTGCTCGCGCTGGTCGTTGCTCAGTGCGTGGCGGCCCTGCGGGTGCAGGAAGAGCATCAGATTGAAAATGGGATGCGCCAGCCACGTGAGCAGCGCAAACGCGACATACGCGACGCGAATCGGATCGATCCACGGCGACCACGAGGGATTGCTCCGCGACAATTCACCGAGCATACGGTTTCCGAAATAGCCGCCGAGCACGATTCCCCATTGGGCGCGCGCGGAGAGCTTCGCCATCCACAGGAAATATCGCAGCATCACGGCGTAGATGGGATTGCCCGCCTTGATTGCCTCGACGAGTCCTGCGCGCGCCCAGTCGCTCGTCGGATCGAGGCGGAGGCTCTCGCGGAAATGGCCCATCGCCTCCTTGCGCTTGCCTTGCTCCAGCAGCGTCCAGCCCTTGTTTGCGTGCGAGACGGCGTTGTCCGGGTCGCGCGAAAGTGTCGCATCAATCGTCGCCCCGGCCTCGGCTTTGCGCCCGAGTTTCACGAGCGCCATCGCGCGCAGGTTGTTGCAGTTCACGTGCTCGGGATCGAACTGCAGTCCCGTCTCCGCTGCGTCGAGCGACGGTTGCCAGCGGCGGCGGTGAAATTCAATCGCCGCGAGCATTCCGTGATAATCCGCATCCGCGGGCTCCAGTCGGATTGCCTCGTGGATCGCCGTCGCAGCTTCATCCTCGCGGTTGCGCGAGGACAGCACGCGCGCCATCGCGTAGTGCGAAAATGCGGAGTCCGGCGCGAGCCCGATCGCTTCGCGCGCGGATTCCTGCGCGTCGTCCAGCCGATCCATTTCCGCGAGATTCAGCGCGAGCACCGCGTGCGCAAATCCATGCGTCGGCGCCTCGGCGAGATGCTGACGGAGTTCCTTTTCCGCGAGGTCGTGGCGACCCTGCGACTGGAGGACCAGCGCGCGCTGAAGGTGGGGTGACTCTCTCACAATCAGAGCTTCAGATACTTCAGGATGTCGTCGTACGTCCCGCCCTGATTCGAGTAGAGCGCGTAGTTTTTCGCCGTTGCGAACCACTCGCGAGTCGTGGCCTTTTGCACACCGGCGGCGGCCAGCAAATCCTTCGTGCGAATCGGCGTCGGCGTGCCGGATTTCATCGCGTCGCGCAGCTTGTTCTCGATGGTGATGTCCACGACCGCCTTCAGATCTGCACCGGAAAAGCCGTCGCATTTTTTCGCCACCGCATCGTAGTCGAGATCCTCCTGCGGCTTTCCTTTGAGTTGCAGGCGCAGCACTGCGGCGCGTGCGGGCGCATCCGGAGGCGGGACAAAGAGGATGCGATCGAATCGCCCCGGCCTGCGGAATGCGCTGTCGAGATGCCATGGCGCATTCGTCGCACCGAGGATGAGCACGCCTTCGTTGCTCGCCTTCACGCCATCGAGTTCGGAGAGGAACTGGTTGATGAGATGCCGCCCGGCGCTCGTCTTCATGTCCGTGCGGCTCGCACCGAGCGCGTCCACTTCGTCGAAGAAAAGCACGCACGGCGCATGGCGACGCGCCTGCTCGAAGAGCGAGTGAAGGTTCCGCTCGCTGTTCCCAATCCACATGTCGAGCACGTCGTGGATGCCCACGGAGATGAACCCCGCCTTCACCTCGCCCGCAGTCGCGCGCGCGAGATGCGTCTTTCCACATCCCGGTGGCCCATACATGAGGATGCCGCCGCCGATGCTCTTGCCGTAAGCCTTGAACATCTCCGCGTGCGAAAGCGGATAGATGATCTTCAGCCGGATTTCCTCCTTCAGCGCATCCATGCCGCCCACGTCTGCGAAAGTGATCTCCGGCTTTTCAATCTCCAGCACCGGCGCATCGTCCGCGCCTTCCCACGAATGGCGCACACGGCCGTCCACGACTTCTTCCTGATCACTCGGCGGCACAAAGGTCTCGTCCTCCTCCGGCTCCGGCAGCGCGCGGATGCCGAGCCGCTGCGCGAAATCCACATCCGCCGCCTCACGATCCTTTTCCACGCCGCGCTGATACTGCCGGACCGCCTGCTCGACTTCACCGATGCCCGCGAGAATCCGCGCGTGCAGCACGAATGCGCGCCCCGGTGCAGCGGGCGACTTCACGAGATCCTCCAGCACCACGAGCGCATGGCTGCTCTTGCCTCCCGCGAGAAAGGCGCGTGCAAGGCCGAGCTTCAGCGCCGCGCTATCCTTTGCTTGCGCGAGCGCGGATTTGAATTCCGTCTCCGCCTCTGCGACGAGACCGTGCGCGAGCAGCGCATCGCCGAGAGCCACACGCAGCGGCACATTTTCCGGCGAGAGACGCACTGCGTCCCGCAAGGATCGGATCTGTTCGGAGTCACCTGTCGAAGCCATCCCCGCACTTGCCAGCGGGCCGGATGGATTCCAAGACGAAAGAAATCATTCACACCGGCAGCGGGATGCTCTGCGCGAAGTGGAAGAAGTTATCCGGATCGTATTGCTGCTTCACCGTCTGCAAGCGCAGCAGGTTGCCCTTGTAGTACGCGGGCGCGAAATCGTGCAGGTCCGAATCAATGTAGTTCACGTAGGAAAAGCCGGGCACGTGCGGGCGCATCGCGGCATACAGCGCACGGACGGCGGCGACCTTTCCATTCGTCGAGGAACTCGATGACCACTCGGCGTAATATTGCAGGCAGAAGCGCGTGTCGCCGCGATGGGGAAAGGCGGTGTCCGCCTCGGGCACGCGATTGATCGCACCGCCGTAAGCCTCGAAGATGGCAGCGACGGGCGACGCGGAATTCTTCAGCGCGCTGATGAAAGTCGCGACCGCTTCATTCGTCCACGCACCGAGTGAATAGTCGGACTTGCCCTTAAAAAATACGCGGTCGGGATCGCCATTGCCGGCGAAAAAACGCGCGGCCTCGACGTAGCTGAACTGCTTCGTCGTGAAAGTCGGATTCCCGATCGAGAGCAGCGGAGCGAGCTGCGTCCTGAGATCGCTCACCGTCGGCGTCTGTCCTGCGGTCTGCGGAAGGAAAAGTCCGGTGCAGCGAATGCCGCTGATCGCACCGTTGCCGCCAGTCATCACGAGCACGAAGCCGAGTTCATCCGAGGCAGTCTGCGCGAAGGCCTGCCATTTTTTCAGCACGCTCGTCGGGAAATTATTCGGCCACACGATGCGGAAGGCGATGACGCGATTCGCCGGATGGATTTTGAAAGTGAACTCGGTCACGATGCCGAAATTTCCGCCGCCGCCACCGCGCAGCGCCCAGAAAAGATCGGGATTCTCGGTTGCGCTGGCATTCAGTTCGTTGCCATTCGCATCGACCATGTGTGCGGCGATCAGGTTGTCGCACGTGAGGCCGAATTTCCGCGACGCAAGCCCGTGACCTCCGCCGAGCGTGAGGCCGGCGATGCCGACTGGTTTGCAAGTGCCGGCCGGCAGCGCAAATCCCTGTGCGAAGAGCGTCTCGGCGACATTTCCGAGCAGGCAGCCGGCTCCGATTCGCGCCGTCTGGTTTGCGGCATCAATCACGATGGAGTCCATTTTTCGCACATCAATCATGATGCCCGCGCATGACGAATATCCCTCGTAGGAATGCCCGCCGCCGTGGCCGCACAGCGCGAACTGATTTTGCCGCGCCCACTGCACCGCGAGGCTCACGCCATGCGGCGTGCGGCATTGCGCGATGACTTGCGGACGGACGGAAGTGCGGAGATTGAACGGCAGCGCAGCATTGAATCCCGCATCCGCAGGTCGCAGCACTTTGCCATCGGCCAACGGGATGACGAGGCTGGCAATCGGATCCACCGCAGCCGCGGTCGCCCGCTGCGGTTCACCTTGCAGGCTCGGGAGCATCGGAGCGCGGAATGACGAGTCGGAGAGGATGGCCATGGGGGAGTCGGGTTCGGGTGACGCTTTCGGAAAGTGCGCGGAGCGAAGTGGCTACTTCAGGATCTCCGCGAAAAACTTCTTCATCGCCGCCCACGATTCCTTGTCGGCTTTTTCCTGATACGCGGGGCCGGCTTTTGTGAAGCCGTGCTGCGCGCCTTCGTAAGTCATAAATTCCATCTTCGCCTTCGCCGCGTCCATTTCGGCCTTGAACGCGGGGACTTCGGCGTTCACGTGCGAGTCCGCACCGCCGTGGCATACGAGGATGCTGGCCTTGATGTCGCCGGGCTTCGCAGGCTGCGAAGTGGAGAGGCCGCCGTGGAAACTGACGACGCCACGCACGTCGGTGCCGCTGCGCGCAAGTTCCAGCACGCTCGTGCCGCCGAAGCAGTAGCCTATCGCGGCGAGCTTCGTTGCGTCCACGCCGGGCTGCGCCTTGAGCTGGTCGAGGCCGAGCAGCACCCGGCGACGCAGGAGCGGGAGATCGTTTTTGTAAGTGCCGGCCTGCACGGCGCATTCCTTCGTGTCGGTGGGGCGCACGCCTTTGCCGTAGATGTCGGCGGCGAATGCGACGTAGCCGAGTTCGGCGAGCTGCGTGGCGCGGGACTTCGTGTAGTCCTGCAGGCCGGTCCAGTCGTGGATGACGAGCACGCCGCGGCGCGGGCCTTTCACGGCATCATCGTAGGCGACGAAGCCTTCGAGTTCCGCGGAGCCGTCCTTGTAGGTGACAGTCGCGGTTTTGATCTCCGCAAATGCGGATGTGGTGAATGCAGCGAGGGCGAGGACCAGGACGGAGAAGGTGCGGCGTTTCATGCGGAAACGCTGGCGCAGCGTCTCGACGATGCAAGCCCGAAGCGGCGCACACCGAAACCCGCGCGCTTGCATGACCCGATTTCAGGGAACTACATTTTCCGATCAATCCCGTGGCCAATATTTCTCCACGCTCCCTCCTCGCAAAATTTACTTTCGTCGCGCTGCCATTGCTCATGTCCGCGGCTGATGTGCTCGCGCGCGCAGGCGGCGGACACAGTTCTGGGAGTCACAGCTCGGGCAGTTCCCACAGTTCGGGAAGCAGCCACAGCAACAGCAGCTCATCCCACGGGAGCGGCGGTGGCGATGGCAGCATCGGCGGAGCCATCTTTGCGCTGATCTTTTTCGGCGTGCTTATTTACATCATCTACCGGGCGGTGAAAGGCTCGGAGGCCGACTCGCAGGATAAGATCATCGCGCTCGGCTCACGCGCGGCTAACCTCAACCTCGTGGACCCGGGGCTGCGGCAGCTCCGGCAAAATGATCCTGCGTTCGATGCCGCTGTGTTTGCGAAACGGGTGAAGGACGGCTTTACGAAACTCCAGAGCGCGTGGTGCGAGCAGTCACTCACCTCGGTGCGTCCGTTTATTTCCGATGGCATCCACGAGCGGTTCAGCCTGCAATTCGAGGAGCAGCACGCGCTCGGATACCGACCCGCAATGGAAAATCTCAGCATCCTCGAATGCACGCCCGGTCAGGTGGAGTGCGGCCCGGTGTTCGATGTGATCACCATGCGCATCAGCGCGAGGGCAAAGGACCGGCGGGTATCCACCGAGACAGGCAAGCCGATCCGCGGCTCGGATGAGGAAGCGCAATTTACGGAACACTGGTCCTTCATCCGCGCACGCGGCAGCGCGACAAAGCCGAATGCAACCGGGCTGATCGAGGGCAACTGCCCAAACTGCAGTGCGCCGATCGCGATGAACCAGGGCGCGAAATGCGAATACTGCCAGGCCGTGCTGCGCAGCGGGCAATACGACTGGGTGCTCGCTGAGATCACGCAGCAGGAGGAATGGAGGCCGAACACGACGCTGCCGCCGGGAATTCAAAGGATGCGCGAGACGGATGCGGGCTTCAACCTGCAGGACCTCGAGGACACTGCGTCCGTGGTTTTCTGGCGCAGGGCCGCGGCGGATCGCACGGGGAAGATCGATCCGCTGAGGAAAATCGCGACGGAGGACTTTTGCGAAAATTACGCACGTTCGCTGTCCTCTGGGGACGGCTCATCCCGCAGGATTCTGTGTGACTGCGCCGTGAGTGCGGTGGATACGATCGGTGTGATTTTGGGCACCGAGGAAAATCGCGCGCTCGTGGATGTGTGCTGGATGGGACGGGCTTTCGAGGCGGATCCCGCCGGGGAACTCCGCGATCTTGGCGGCGAGATGAGCCTGCGGCATTCTCTCCTGGTCCTCGCGCGAAAGACTGGAGCCACGAGCACGCCGGAGAATTCCATTTCCTCCGCACATTGCCCGAACTGCGGCGGCGCAGTGATGGCCGACACGTCGAATGCGTGCGAATTCTGCCACACCGTGCTGAATGACGGCTCAAAGCACTGGGTGGTGCGCGACATTTTCCCCAGCGGATCGGATGCGGCACGCGCACTGCGCGCCGAGGCGGTGACGGGTTCGCAGCGCGAGATGGCCGAGTTCCGCGGAATCGGATCGCCCGCGCGATCCGGAAGCACCGGCGCGCTCGCTTGGATGATCAGCTCGGTCGTGGCCGATGGCAGCGCTGCGGATGATTCCATCCGTGAGATGCTCCGCGCCACAGGCAAGAAGAGTGGCATGAGTGCTGAGCAGGTGGATGCGATGATTCGTTCCGGGGCCGCTGGTCAGATCGAGGTGGCAAACCCTGCCAACTCCTCGCAGGCACGCTCGTGGCTCCTAGAGATCGCAATTACGGCACACCTCACGGGTGGCCTATCGCAACAGGAGGCGGCCCTCATCCAGGCAGTCGGCAAGCGGCACGGCCTCACTGCTGCGGATGTGGAATACGTGCTGAAATGCGCGCGGCGGGAAGCCTTCCAGCAAGCCAAGTCGCAACTGGCCACGGCAAAGCAGAACACGGCGGACGCTGCCGCAGCCAACTAGGCGCGCACTTTCCTTCGGAGAAAAAACGCACTACGCCACGACCATGATTTTACCCGTCGCCCGCACACTGCTCGCAGCCCTGGTGTGCTGTGTCGCGGCGGCCTGCACCCTTCCCCGCGCCAGCCAGATGGTGCGCTTGCCGAAATGGGCGCGGAAGCAGGAAGTGCCGAAGGCGACGCCGATCCGTTTTCCAAAGGCGAACGCAACCGACGCCGCGACCGGAAAGCGCAAACAGATCGGCACGATCCTGCTCGTGAATGCGGAGGCGGGATTTGTGCTCATCGAAACGCACGGCGGGGTGCAGCCCGAGGCAGGCATGGCGCTGAAGTGCCTCCGCGATGGCGCGGATTCCGGCGTCCTGATCGTAAGCGGCGAGCACCAGGGCACGCATGTGATCGCGGACATCACGACTGGCACACCGCGCAAGGGCGACCAGGTCTTTCAGTGATTCAAGCGGTCGGTAGATCGACCTGCTCGAAACGGAAGCGGGCATCGTAGCGCCCGCGATTGTGCGCACGGCAGCAGCAGAGACATGCGGAACCACGACGCAACGGCTGCACACGAGAGATAGTCACGGCACAGGCCGGGCAGCGGTAATGATGACGCCGCGTGATTTTCCGACGCGGCAGCGGGAGGTCGTGCGTTCGCTTTTCATCCGGCAATCCGAGGTCCGCGCATGCGCGACGCCACTCCGCACCATGCGGGGCGATTCTGCGTCGGCCCGCGCGTTCGTGAGCGAGGAGGTGGGCGAGTTCGTGGAGCAGCGTGCGACGGACTTCCGTGTCGCCAAATTCACGCAGCCGCGGATTCAGCCGCACGAGCGAGCGGCCCGGAAATGCGAGCCCGGCGGTGCTGCGCATGCGGGCGTTCCATTCGAGGCGGACCCGCTCCGCGAGTGCTGGCGCACCGACGGCACGCAGCAGCGTACGGGCTTCCTCAAGGAGTGGCTCCCGTGGCTCGGCGACAACTTTCACCTCCTCCGTCGCAGCGCGTATCTCGCGAGCAGGCGGACGATCCCGTTTTCCAAAGAGGTGCCTGAGAAAATCGAACTGCATCCACCGAAGCTGCGCCATCTAGCAGCAAAGGGCGAGCATCGTGTGATTTTGGAAAAGCATTCGGGCGGATTTTTTCAAAGCCCGTGGCACACCGGCGATTCTACTTGCGCGGCCGGCGACACCCATTCTCGACACGCTTCACCGGCGCGCTAGCTTTCACACCTCTCCAATACAAGACATGAACCGCATCATCACCCCGAATCCCGTCACCCGTCGTTCCTTTCTCCATCGTGGCGCTGCTGGCGCTGCCGGTGCCGCGCTCGTCGGCGCATTTCCGCATATCGTGAATGCGCAGGCTGCGAAGGCCATCAAGATCGGCATCGTAGGATGCGGCGGACGCGGCTCCGGCGCGCTGACCGACTCGATGAATGCGGACAAGAATGTCGTCCTCACCGCGATGGGAGACGTGCATCCGGATCGCTTGGAGACGAGTTTCAAAAACATCTCCAGCTCGCGCCCCAATCAGGTGAAGGTGCCGGACAATCAGAAATTCGCCGGCTGGGACGCGATCGACAAGGTACTCGCGACGGATGTGGACATCGTGCTGCTCACCACGCCTCCCGGCTTTCGCCCCGCGCATCTGCACAAGGCGATCAACGCCGGCAAACACGTCTTCTGCGAGAAGCCGCTCGGCGTGGATGCCCCGGCGATCCGCCACGCGATGGAAGCCGTGAAGAAGGCAAAGGAGAAGAACCTCGCGATCCAGACGGGCTTTTGCTGGCGCTATAATTTGGCCGAACGCGCGACATGGGCGAAGATGCACGAAGGCTTCATCGGCGACATCCGCGGCTACTACGGCACCTATCTCACGAGCAGCCCTTGGGCACCGCACGAGCGCCAAGCCGACTGGCCCGATCTGGAATACCAGCTCCGCAACTGGCTCTACTACACTTGGCTCAGCGGCGACATCATCGTCGAGCAGGCCGTGCATTCCGTGGATAAAATGAGCTGGGCCTTTAAGGACGTGCCGCCGGTGAAGTGCACCGCGCTCGGCGGACGCCAGCAGCGCATAGAGCCCGAATTCGGCAACGTGTATGACCACTTCGCCGTGATGTATGAGTTCCCGAATGGCGGACGCGGCCATATTTACGCACGCCAGCAGGGCGGCTGCTCGAATGAAAATGCGGACTACATCGTGGGCGCAAACGGCACTGGCCAGGTGAACGGCTTCAAGCCCCTGCACGTCCTCGACACGACGGACGGCAAACGCTGGATGTATGAGAAGAACGGCGGTGAGGGCGGCAATGGCCCCGGCGAAAAAAACCTCATGTATGTGCAGGAGCACAAGGAACTCATCGAAAGCATCAAGGCCGGCAAGCCCGTGAACATGGGCGACCAGCTCGCGCACAGTTCGCTGCTCGCCATCATGGGCCGCCTGAGCGCCTACACCGGCAAGACCGTGACGTGGGACGAAGTCCTCGAATCCAAGGAGACCTGGTCCGCCATCGACGTGAACAAGCTCGAATGGAATTCAAAGGTTCCGACTCCCGAGGTCGCTATGCCCGGCCGCTACAAGATTCCTGCGTAACGGCTCGCAGTTGGGATTTTGAAAGACTCCGCCGGGTGCATCCCGCCAGGCGGAGTTTTTTCTTTCCGGCAAAAAGGAGCGCTCAACTTTTAATATGGCGCGACATGCTGTTCCATTTGTCCACGGCTCTCACCAGCAGGTGCCGTATCGAGGGAAAAAAGGAAATTCCCCGCAGCCAGCAGTTGACCGCGAACGTAGCGATGCCGAACACTTGTAATCCTCCACGGAACTCACCTCAACCGACCCACGCCAATAACCATGTCCACAGAAGCCAAATGCCCTTTCAATCACGCCGCAGGTGGCGGCACGACGAACCGCGACTGGTGGCCGAGCCATCTCAAGGTCGAACTTCTGAACCAGCACTCCTCGAAGTCCGATCCGATGGGCGAGGGCTTTGACTATGCCAAGGAATTCAGGAGTCTCAACCTCGCGGCGCTGAAGAAGGATCTCGCGGCGCTCATGACCGACTCGCAGGACTGGTGGCCGGCGGACTTCGGCCACTACGGCCCATTATTCATTCGCATGGCGTGGCACAGCGCCGGCACCTATCGCACCGGCGATGGCCGCGGCGGCGGTGGGCGCGGGCAGCAGCGTTTCGCGCCGCTCAATAGCTGGCCGGACAATGTGAGCCTCGACAAGGCGCGCCGCCTTCTCTGGCCGATTAAACAAAAGTATGGCCGGAAAATTTCGTGGGCCGATCTGATGATTCTCACGGGCAACGTCGCGCTGGAGACGATGGGCTTTAAGACGTTCGGTTTCGGCGGTGGACGCGCAGACACTTGGGAGCCGGACCATGATGTCTATTGGGGCAGCGAGAAAACCTGGCTGGGCGGCGACATCCGCTATTCAAAAGGCTCGCCCGGCACCGAAAAGGACCACAATGCGCTCGTCACGGACGACAACAGCAAAGTGCAGCACTCGCGCGATCTCGAAAACCCGCTCGCTGCCGTGCAGATGGGACTCATCTATGTGAACCCCGAGGGGCCGGACGGCAAACCCGATCCGCTCGCTTCGGCGCGCGACATCCGCGAGACCTTCGCCCGCATGGCGATGAACGACGAGGAGACAGTCGCGCTCATCGCCGGCGGCCACACCTTCGGCAAAACGCACGGCGCTGGCCCAGCCTCTCACGTCGGGCCTGATCCCGAAGCCGCGGGCCTCGAAGAGCAGGGCACGGGCTGGAAGAACAGCTTTGGCACCGGCAAAGGCGGCGACACAATCACGAGCGGACTCGAAGTGACGTGGAGCACGACGCCGACAAAGTGGAGCAACAATTATTTCGAAAACCTCCTCGGCTACGAATGGGAACTCACGAAGAGCCCCGCCGGAGCACAGCAGTGGACGCCGAAAAATGGCGCGGGCGCGGGCACTGTACCGCACGCTCACGATCCATCGAAGAAGATCGCGCCCTCCATGCTCACCACGGATCTTGCGCTGCGATTCGACCCGGCCTACGAGAAAATTTCGCGCCGCTTCCTCGCAAATCCCGCTGAGTTTGCGGACGCATTTGCCCGCGCCTGGTTCAAGCTCACGCACCGTGACATGGGCCCGCGCGCCCGTTACCTCGGGCCGGAAGTCCCCGCGGAGGAACTCATCTGGCAGGATCCCATTCCCACGGTGAATCACCCGTTGATTGATGCGCAGGACATCGTCTCCTTAAAGGGCCAGATCCTCGCTTCGGGTCTCACGGTCTCCGAACTGGTTTCCACCGCATGGGCGGCGGCATCCACTTTCCGTGGCTCCGACAAGCGCGGTGGTGCAAATGGCGCGCGCATTCGCCTGGCACCGCAGAAGGATTGGGAAATCAACAACCCCGCCCAACTCGCGAAGGTGCTCAAGACTCTGGAAACCATTCAGGGCGCATTCGGCAAAAAGGTGTCGCTGGCGGACTTGATCGTGCTGGCCGGATGCGCAGGCATCGAGAAGGCTGCGAAAAATGCAGGGCACGAAGTCACGGTTCCCTTCACACCGGGACGCATGGACGCATCGCAGGAGCAGACAGACTCCGAGTCCTTCGCAGTGCTCGAACCGATCGCCGATGGCTTCCGCAATTTCCTCAAGGGCAAATACAGCGTGTCAGCCGAGGAGTTGCTCATCGACAAGGCGCAACTGCTCACGCTCACCGCACCGGAGGTAACGGTGCTCATCGGCGGCTTGCGCGTCTTGAACACCAATGCCGACGGCGCTCCGCACGGCGTCTTCACCCAGCGCACCGAAGCGCTGACCAACGACTTCTTCGTGAACCTGCTCGACATGGGCACGGAGTGGAAACAGGTCTCGCCCTGCGGGAATGCCTTCGCAGGCATCGAGCGCAAGACCGGCAAATCCAAGTGGACCGCCACGCGCGTCGATCTCGTCTTCGGTTCAAACTCCGTGCTTCGCGCCTTGGCGGAAGTCTATGGCACGTCGGACTCGCAGAAGAAGTTCGTGCAGGACTTCGTCGCGGCCTGGAGCAAGGTCATGAACTTGGATCGCTTCGACCTCGCGTAACCGCCGGGCTTTCCGCAAACGATTCGTCATCGGCCTGCCGTTCCCTTTCAGATGAAAGGAATGGCAGGCCGATTTTCATTCACGGATCTTTGGCCCCTGAAGCGGCGGCATGACCCGCTCGGGTCACGCACCTAGCCGCAGAAAAAAAAGCGCCCCGGCGATTTCTCACCGGGGCGCTTTTGTAGAAATGGAACGTGTTGGTTTTTAGCGACGCTCGTCAGGCTTGCCGGCCATCAGCGGATAGACCACGCCGGCCAGCGCCGCGCCAACGATGGGTGCGAGCCAGAACAGCCAGAGTTGCTGAATCGCCCAGCCTCCGACGAACAGCGCCGGACCCGTGCTGCGCGCGGGATTCACGGAGAGATTTGTGACGGGGATGCCGATGAGGTGAATGAGCGTGAGGCCGAAACCGATCGCGATGGGAGCAAAGCCCTGCGGGGCGCGCTTATCCGTCGAGCCGAGGATGATCAGCAGGAAGAAAAAGGTGAGCACTGCTTCCGAGACGAAACAGGCCATTTGCGAATAGTGGCCGGGCGAATGCTCCCCGAAGCCGTTCGAGGCGAAACCGCCCGCCGTGGAAAATCCGGCCTGCCCGCTCGCAATCACATAGAGCACGCCCGCACCCGCGAGACCGCCGAGGACTTGCGAGACGATGTACGGCAGCAGTTCCGAGGCTTTGAAGCGACCACCGACACACAGCCCGACGGAGACTGCGGGATTCAGATGGCAGCCCGAGATGTGCCCGATGGCATACGCCATCGTGAGCACCGTGAGCCCGAATGCGAGCGACACGCCGACAAGGCCGATGCCGAGATTGAGGGGTGTGGTGCCCTCTGTGGTGAGGAATTTCGCCGCGAGAACGGCACTGCCGCAGCCGCCAAAGACGAGCCAGGCGGTTCCGAAGAATTCAGCTAGGAGTTTGTTTTTCATAGGGCCGGGAAGATGAATATCAGCGCATGATTGGCGATACATTTTCGGTTCGCACCAAAACAAAAAGTTGGACTTTTTTTGAATAAAACGGGCGCCAAAATTCCGTACGCGAACATCCACCATACAAACCAATCGCCCTCGCACGCCTCACGTTGAGGTCCCGCTCAACGGTTGATCTGATCGATTGCCTTCTTCGCAGCCCGGCGGACGTAGTCGTTTCCGTCGGCAAGCAGCGGCCGCAGCTTCTCGATGAGCGGGCGGCCTTTTGAACCAAGCTTTGCCGCGCGCTCGCAAGCCCAAGCACGCGCCTCGACCACTGGCAGCGCGAGCGCCTGCTCGATTGTGGCGGCGTCTCGCACATGCGAGGAACGGAGGGCTTCGAGCGCAAACACGCGATCCTCGCCATTTGTGAGCATCGCGACGAGCGAGGCGAGCGCGGGCAAGACCTTGTCCGTTTCTTTATCGCCGATTTGCCCGATGAGTTCCGCTGCGGTGCGGCGCACCGAAATCTGCGGGTCACGCAGCGCTTCGATCAGGCCCGGAAGCGAATCCTTCGCAGAAGAATGCACCTTCACATTCGCACGCAATGCAGCCGCCCGGATCTCCGCATCACCGTCTTTCATGGCTGCGGCGACGAGCTTCGCGGGTTCCGCCGCGACGAATGCACCGGAGGCACCGAGCGCGGCTAAAATCGCTAGCCGATCCGGCTTTGCCGATTTCGGGTAAAGATCAATCAACTTCACGGCGGTGGCCGTCTCCGCACCGGTCTTCGCGAGCGACGCGAGTGCGGCACTCCGAGTCGCGGGATCGTCGAGACTTGACGCGAGACGTTTCAGCAAACCGGCATCGCTGCCACCGATCGCGCCGGCAGCACGTAAAGCAGCGGCCCGGACGCCGGGATCCTTGTCGTCGAGCAGCGTCGTGAGCGAAGCCGCAAGGCCGCGCGCAGTCGCACCGAATGCTTCTGCGGACATCGAGGCAGAGAGCCGCACGATCGGGGCGGGATCGCGCATAGCGGCTTCGATTTTCTTCAAAGTGCCGCCGGTGTCGGTGGCCATTGAGACGAGTGCACTGAGCGCGGTCGCGCGCACGAAAGGATCGCTGTCGCCCGTGAGCTTGCTCACCGCTGGGCGCGCCTCGCGCGACTGTTCGCCAAGTTCGTTCAGCGTGCCGAGCGCGGCGACGCGCACCGATGCGATCGGTGAATCGAGTGCCTTTTCCAGCTCGGGCAATCCGGCAGCGCCGATCCCAGCGAGAAGCCTGATTGTCCAATGCTCGCGATTGAGCGAAGCGGGTGGCGCATTCTCGATCTGCTTCAGCAATTCCGGCACGGCGGCGCGGCCAATCTCGGTCAATGCCGCGACAAAAGCCGGGCTCATCGCGTCGTTGCGGGACGCCCCCTTTACCAGTGCCGGAATGGCAGAACGCGCAGATTCACCGAAGCGGCCTAGAGCTAGTGCAGCGCGCTCGGCGACTCCGGGCTGCGGATCCGCGAGCATCGCGGCAATAGCAGGGACGACGGATTTTTCCGCAGGACGGATGAGGAGCATGCCGTTCAGCGCGACTGAGCGGAGCTGTTCATCCCCATCGCGAAATGCCTGCACGAGCGGCGCAGAGACTTTCTCCTGAGGCAGCCCGATCCGCGGCAGAGCACCAAGCAATGCGAGACGCACGTCACGCTCCTTTTCAGCGGCGAGGCGCGCGAGGATTTCTGGGCCGGCGGCGGCGGCACTCACGCCGATCGCGGCGAGCGCCCGAGCCGAGCCGGAACGGAGCTTCGGGTCGGGCCACGAGAGGGATTTCGTGAGCGGGGCGACGGCATCCCTGCCGATGAGACCGAATGTCTCAATGACTTCACTGCGGAGGTCTTCGTCGCTGTGCCCGAGATTTTCGATGAGCGCGGGAATCGCCTCAACGGCCCGTTCGCCCATTTCGCCGAGTGCTTTCGCAGCGCCGAGGCGAAGGCCCGTATCGTCTGCCTTCAGCGCAACGATGATCGCAGGACGCGCGGCGTCGCCTATACATGCAAGCGCGTGTGCGGCGCGCATGAGCTTCTGCGATTTGTCGCGCTGGCGATAGTCGCTGCCCTTTCGCGAATCGAATGAATCCACCAACTGCGGGATCGCCTCCGCCGCATCGGGGCCGATTGCGGCGATGGCCGCAAGCGCATTGGCCCACACCTGCTTGTCCGAATCGCCAATCGCCGCGATGAGCGCGGACAGCGCGGGCTTTGCGGCAGGGCCAAGTTTTTCGAGCTGATGGCCGGCCTCACGCCGCATGTCGCGATCGGAGGCGCTGAGTTGCGTCGCGAGCTTTGCGACATCGGCGGGGGCATCGGCTGCGATGGAAAAATGTGCGCAAAGCATCCATGCGGATGCGGCGAGGATGATGCTGGTGAATTTCGTTGAACCACGAATGGACACGAATGAGCACGAATGGAGATCGAGGGCACTCATTTCGATTTCCGTCACAGCGCGTTGCCCAAAGGACGTAAATTCCGATTCGTGCCCGTTCGTGTGCATTCGTGGTTTCAGATCAATGCCCCGCATTGCGCGATGCGGACAGGAATGTCCGCGTCACATCAGCCTTCCAATCCGCGCAGCATCCCGGTGCTGTCACCGTGGCGTGTTGCGGAGACTCCAGCCTTATCCATCATGGTGATGAGCAGATTGCACATCGGCGTCTCGGAGGGGTAGCGCACGTGGCGGCCTGTCATGATGCTGCCGCCGCCACGGCCAGCAAGAATGAGCGGGAGGTTTTCGTGCTCATGGCGATTTCCGTCAGCGAGCGCGGCGCCGTAGAGCAGCATCGTGTTGTCGAGCACGCTTCCCTCACCCTCGGGCATGCCCTTGAGCTTGCCGACGAGATACGCGAACTGCCGCATGTGGAAGCGGTTGATGTCGCGGATCTGGCGGAGGTTGTCGGCGTTGTTCTGGTGATGCGAGAGTTCGTGGTGGCCGCGCGTGATACTGAGATTGCGATAGGCGCGGTTGCTGCCTTCGTTGGCGAGCATGCACGTCGCGATGCGCGTCGTATCCGTCTGGAAAGCGAGCGCCACCATGTCGAGCATGAGCCGGGCGTGTTCCTCGTAGCTCTCAGGGATGCTCTCAGGCACGTCGTAGGCCTCGATGACTCCGGAATGCTGCACCGCGGCGACGCTGCGCTGCGCGGCCTCGACGCGTTCCTCGATCTCGCGCACGGCGGTGAGATATTCATCGAGCTTCTGTTTGTCGCTGCCGCCGACTTTCGCGCTCAGTGCGCGCGCATCCTGCAGGACGAAGTCGAGGATGCTCTTGCGCTGCCGCTCGCGGCGCACGGTGCCTTCATTGGCGAGCTTGGGATTTGACGATGCAAAGAGGCGCTCGAAGACAAGGCGCGGGTTGATCTCCGCGCCGCTCGGCGTCATCTCGCTGCGCCAGGAAATATTGTTCGAGTAAGCGCACGCGTAACCGCTGTCGCACTTGCCGCCCTGCCGCGCGGGCTCGATTCCGAGTTCGATACTCGGGAAGCGCGTCTGCCGTCCGATGGCATCCGCCATCACTTGGTCCGCCGAAACACCGACGCGAATGCGTGAGCTCTCGCTTTTCAGCGGCTGCGCTCCCGTGAGCCACGTGGACGCGGCGCGCGCATGGTCTCCGGCACCATCGCCATTCGAACGACCCTTATCCTGCGCGAGGCCTGTGAGCACGAGTACATCATTTTTGTGCGCCTGCATCGGCTCAAGAATGTAGGGCAATTGAAAATCGGCACCGAACTGCTTGGGCGTCCAGTCCGCCGTGTTCACGCCGTTTGGCACGTAGAAAAATCCCGTGCGAATCGGCGGGCGCCCTGCGGAGGCGGAGGCGGCTTTTCCGAATGAGGTGCGCGGCATCATCGCCTCAAGCATTGGCAGGGCCATGGTGACCCCGAGGCCATGGAGAAAAGTGCGGCGGCTAAGTGGCTGTGATGGCATGCAGAAATATCAGTCCGGATTTCCTCAGAAATTAGAGCTTCGTTTCATCGTGCGCAAACGGAGTTGCGGACGCCTTCATTCTTCACTTTTCCGGCAGCGCGCCCGAAGCGGGCAATCTCGCAGGCGGCATCTTTTGCGGTTCACCCGGCAACAGGGTCGGATGCGAGGCCGGTGCCGCCGGGCCGGATGGGAGCGGGAGATCCGCTGGCATCGGAGGGGTCGTGGGTCGTTCTAGCCTCAGCGCTTCGTCTTGCTTTTCGATGGGTGCCGGATTCTCCAAGTGCAGCATCGGCTTTCCATCCACCGGCGCGTTCTGCACGACATCAGCACCGTCGATCAAATGCGGCGTGGAATCGCGCTGCGCGATGAGCCGAAGTTGCAGCGCCGGGATATTTGCCTGCGGCGTGCCGTTCAGAAATCCGGACGACTGCAGTTCCCGGAACCGCTTCTCCGCTTCGTCCCATTTTCCGAGACGCCGCTCGATCTCGCCGCAGAGCAAAACGAGATCACGGCGCTGCCCGTCGTCCCTGGCCGCGTCGGCTAGCGCGGCGACATAGTGTTCGCGCGCCATTTCCAGAAGCCTGCGACACATGATGTCGCGACCCTCCACCTGCCACGACGCTCGCAGATAGCTGAGCGCGATTACCCGATGCGGTGCCTTGAGAAGCTGCTGCACCTGCGCGAGTGCAAAATAGGGCGGATTCTTCGCCGCGAGCATCTGGAAATCCGGGCTGAGGACAAACGTCCTGAGTTGCTTGAAGGCCCGCGCCTTCGTGGGATCGCTGGCCTGCTCTGCGAGACGTTCACTGAAAAGCGGGAAGCGGCACTTCGTGCATTGCGGCAGCGACGGCGGATCGACGACGTCGCCCGTCTGTCGCAAATCAAGACGCAGCCCCCGTGCGCGCCCGGAGGTCTCGACGCGCTGATGCCAGTTCGTCCCGCACACGGGGCAGAGGAATTCCTGCTCCAGCGAATTCACCGCGTAGCCGATGCACGCGAAGAGGAGCAACGGGAGCAGCAAAAATATGGACTTCATTCCCGGTAGAATGGCGTGCGATCGGCCCAACGTAAAGTGCGCGGGCATGGACCCAACACCGGTCGACACCTCAGGAGCGCGGCAGGAAACTACTGGGTCTGCGGCTTCTCAGGATCGTCCTTCTTTTCAGGCGTGTCCTTTTTCTCCCCGCCACTTTCACCTTCGCCGGCGTGGTGCTCATCACCCGTGTGATGCGGATCGCGATAGTTGCCGTGCTCATCATGGAAGTCATCATGCCCGTGATGCGGATCATGGTGCTCGTCGTAGTAGCCGTGGTGCGGATCCTCGTGTGGATATGGCGCAGGCGCAGGCGAAATGGGCTGCTCCTTGCGCGCCTCCACTTGCTCGTCTTTGGCTTTGCGTTTCTCCAGGAAGAACACGATCCAGATGCACAGCTCAAACAGCGCCATGATCGGCAGCGCGAAGATGAAGAGCATAAACAAATCCGGCGTGGGCGAAATGATGCCCGCGAGCACCAGTGCGATCGCGTAGCCATACATGCGCATGCCTTTCAGCCATGCATAACTGATGAGGCCGATTGCACTGAGGGTCACGATCACCACGGGTAGCTCAAAAATCAGGCCGACCGCGATGCACATATGCGTCACGAATCCGTAGTATTCCTTCATCGTCCAGCTCGGCTTCACACCGAAACCGGCGGCATCCGAGTGCAACCACTTGAGGGTCGGCGGCAAGACGTAGAGAAAGGATAGCACCACGCCAAATAGGAAAAGCCCGAACCCGACACCGACCGCTGGCAGGACGTATTTTTTTTCCTTCTTCGTCAGCGCGGGCAGCAGAAACTCCGCGAGAAAATAGAACAGAAACGGGAACGAAACCACGATGCCCGCGTAAAAGGACAGCGTGAATGACATCGTTACCGACTCGATCGGATTGATGCTGATCAAAGTGCTTTCGCTGCCGGTGCCGAGCGCCTGCCGCAGAGGATAGGCAAGCGTCGCGGCGAGCTGTTTCCGAAACCCAAACGCCAGCATCATCGCCGTCGCGAGCACCGAGACCATCTTGATAAGCGTCCAGCGCAGGTCCTCAAGGTGATCGAGGAACGGCTTCACGACATCGCCGTCACCGGCAAGCTGCTCGTCGCGCTTTTTGAAAAGGCTCTTTAAAAACCACATGGGCGGCGGAACATGCTGAGTCGGGCGGTGCGTGGGAAGCGGAATTCCATCGGGAAGTGAATCGTGATCCGCTTCACACCTTCGCGGATATTTTAATCCGAAAAATCAGCAGGGCTTTCCAGCGGCAATGCGAAGGCCGCGCGATTTCGACCGCAGGCGGCTAGAAGCCCAGCTTCACACCGACCTGGCCGTACACCGATCCGCTCTTCGTCTGGAAATTGTCGCCGACCTTGTGGTAGTCGAAATCGCGGTAGGCCATGTAGCCGGCCTCAACATCAAGCGAGCCTTTGCCGCCGAGCTTCCAGGAGGCACCTGCACCAGCGCGGACTTCGGTGTAGTCCACCAGCGCATTGTTGTAGTTCCGCGCGCCGGGTGCGCCGCCGAAGTTTTTGTTCACACGGAAGGTCGAGCTGAGAATCTGCCCGCCTGCATAGAGCGTGAGATCGTCGGTGGCTTTGAACTCGATGCGCGGGTTCGGCGGAACGAAATTCAGTGTCCAACGATCAGCCATTTTCCAACGGAAGCCGATGCCACCCAACACGGGATTGCTCGCATTCGGGTTATAATACAGGCCGGCGATCCACTGGAAATCCTTGCTGACGAGATAGGATGCTCCGAGGAGCACCGGGATGTTGAAATCGCTTGAATTGAATCCCCTGTCATCGCCAAAAAAGCCGGGCTGCGCCTCAATGCGGATGAGGATGTCGCGGATTTTCAGGTCGAGCCCGGCGACAAGATTCAGCGACTGGAGCGCGCCGGGGATGAGGCCCGGACCGGCGAAACCGAAATCGTAGCGGTCGTAGCCCATACCGAAGCGAATGACGGCCCGATCCGGAGAGGCATAGGAGAGCACATATTGAAAATGCGTATTCTGCTCAGAGACGTCGGCATTGCGCGAAGGGCTCACGTTGCTGCGCGCCCCGGCGCTAGCGTTGTAGCTGGCCTCGACCTCCTGACTGAAGGTGCCGGAGCTGGTGCTGCTCGGCGTAGGCTCCTGAACGACCTGGCCCGCTGGCGAAGATGCGACCGCGCCGAGGAACAACGATGTGAGAACGAATGATGGTTTCATGATTTTTTGCAGGTTGATTTTGTGTGGTCAGCGCTGCGAGGAAATATCCCTCACCATCGCGCTGATGTTTTTCTGGATTTCCTTGCGCATCGCGACGGACGACCCGGAGCGCTCGATGCCGTGCAGGTCGCCGAGTTGGCTGGAGGCGAGCATGTCGCCGCGCCACACGAGCGTGGCCGCCTTGCCGTCGATCTGCACCGGCCACATCTGCGAAAAACTCAGCAGCACGTAGAAGCCGTCGCTGGAGTAAAACTGCACCGTTCCGCTCTGAATGCTCTCGCCGGCGGCGTGCGTGTAAGTCGCGCCGAGCGAAAGTGCCGCACGGCCTTCCACGTCGAACAGTTCATAGTAGAGCGACGGACTTCCGCCGCCACCGCCCGTCATCGAGCCCGCAAGCGCGGAAAATTGTTTGCGAATGGACGGATGTTCGCCGAGCAGCGCCGCCGCCTCGCCCGAAGGACGCACGGACCCGCCGCGTCCGAAATAGGCCGGCTGCCCCGCAAGCCCGCCCGAGAGAAATGCGCTCGTCCGAGCATTCAGCAGCCCGCTCCAAAATGCCGCGACGCTAGCAGGCATCCCCTTCCCTCCGGTCCCAAGATTGCCCGCACTCTTCGCCTCCGCCGCGCTCATTTGCAGCTCCGGCCGCTCAGGGTTCAGCTTCTCTGTCGCGGCGGCGAATTTCGACACGGACGAATTGCCCGGCGCGGACGCGAGGCGCTGGAAATCCTGGGCGGACGGGCGGCGAGGCAGATCCACATGCTGATACACCTTCAACTCCGAATGCCTCGTGCTATCCCACTTTTGCTGCGCCTCATTGGCCTTCGCAACTGGCATCGGGAGGACAAAGAGCGACTCCACCTCAAGTCCTCGCGCAAATTTCATCGTCGGCCCGCTCGCCGAGATCACGTCGCCTTTCGCGAGCTTCTTCATGTCCACTTCCTTGAAAACCGAAAATGCCGCAACTTCCGCGACCGGGTCCGCCATGACGCGGCAGGCAGTGATAGCGATGGAAACGATGAGCGGAAGAATCGGGAATTGGCGCATGGTCGATTAGTCGGATGGATTGCGATGCTTGCGAACGTGAGCCCTTATTGTCAACGGCCCGTGGCGCATGAGAGACGCATCCATCTGGCGGAAAATTCAGAGGAAATATCTGCGCAGCGGGATCGGTTCGCAGTCCATCGACAGCCTTGATGGTGAGAGTATTTCTGAATCAGATGCACACACATGGAATCGTCCGGCGCCTCAAAGTGGCTGTAAGTATTTCAGCCGCCCGCGAAACACGCGCGACCAATCCATGCCGGGCTTGTTGCGGTTTTGATTCATTCTGCTAAGCCTGCGCGTCCATGCCGGATCCGATCATCGTCCTTAAAAACCTACGCAAAGCCTACGGCTCGACGATTGCGGCGAATGATCTGAACCTTTCCATCCCGCGCGGCGAAATCTTCGGCTTCCTCGGCGCAAACGGCGCGGGCAAGACCACGACGATCCGCATGCTCTGCGGCCTCACGCGTCCCACGTCCGGCCACGGGTTTATCGACGGCCTCGATGTGTGGGACGACCGCTACAAAATCCGGTCGAAGTTCGGCTACGTCGCGCAGAAATTCAGCCTCTACCCGGACCTCACTGTCACGGAGAACCTCGCATTTTTCGGCGGCGCATTCCGAGTCCCGCGCGAGGTGCTCGGCCCGCGCATCGAGACGCTGCTGAAACAGATGGACCTCGTCGGCAAGCGCGACGCGATGGCCGGCAGCCTCTCCGGCGGCATGAAGCAACTCCTCGCGCTCGCGTGCGCGCTCGTCCACTCGCCGCCACTGCTTTTTCTCGATGAACCGACCTCCGGCCTCGACCCCGTGCACCGTCAGCAGCTCTGGAATCTGCTCTACGAACTCGGCACCGGCGGGACGACCATCTTCGTCACCACGCACTACATGGATGAAGCGGAACGCTGCACGGAAGTCGGCTTCGTGAGCGAGGGTCGCCTGCTCACGAAAGCATCGCCACGCAAGCTGAAGGCTTCCTTCAAATCGAAGCTCCTCGAACTCCAAATCGATCCCGTGATGCCCGCGCTCGCCGAGCTGCGAAAGGCACCCGGCGTACTCGATGCCACTCTGCGCAGCGGCCACGCACGCATCTACGCCGCCGAGCCCGAGCGCCTGCTTGCCGGATGGCAGAACGCATGGCCTTTTCCGGATCTGAAGTGGCTGGGACACACCTGGGTGGAGCCGGATATGGAGGACGTATTCAAGGCGTGGTCGCAAGGTTACACCTCACTTCTCGACAGCAACGCCGCATGAACACGGGACTGACACAACAAAAACACGAGTGGAAAAATGGGCAGTCAACGCCCAACGCCCAACGCCCAACGCCCAACGTCCAGAGAAAGAATCCGAACGCGAAGCGTTGCTTGCCTTGGAAGTTGGGCGTTGGGCGTTGGGCGTTGGGCGTTGATCCCGCCGCAGCCGTCGCCCGGCCCGCTCCAGCCCTCCGCTCCTCGAACCGCAGCTCCATCCCGACGCACCAGCCCTGCGCATGAGCAGCATGAACATCCGCTCCATCTGGAACGCCATCGCCAGCGTCGCGCTGAAGGAATTTCTCCACGTCTGGCGCGACAAGCGCATCCTCGCACTCATCCTCATCCTGCCGCCGTTTTTCACGCTGCTCTTCGGCTACGCCTTCGAGGCCACGGAGCTGACCGGCGTGCCCGCGATGATCATCGACCGCGACCAGTCCGACCAGAGTGCAAAGCTCGCGGAGACACTGGGAAAAAAGAAGACCTTCGCATGGAAGAAAGCCAAGGACACCGGTGCCGATCCCGACCTCCTGCCTCTCCACATCAGCGCCGCCGTAGTCATCCCAAAAGACTGGGCAAGCACGCTCGAAGCGGGGACACCGGCGCCACTGAAGCTTTTCATCGACGGCACCGATGCGACCTCCGCTGAGGAACTCGAAGGCCGCCTGCGCGAGATGCTCGGCGATTTCCAGGGGCAGGAAAATGTGCAGGAACTCACGGTGAAACCGCTTCTCGACGAGCTGCCGTCCGAAGTTTTCGACGCGATGAAAGCGATGAAGCCCGAGGGACGGGAAAAGCTGAAGGTGGAATTCCAGAAGCTCGTGAAGCCGTGGCAGACGGACACGAAAATTCTGTACAATCCCGGGCTGCGGTTCATCGACTACGTCACGCCCGGCATCATCGGCCTCATCCTGCAGCTCCTCACCGTCACGCTCATGGCCTGCACCATCGCGCGCGAACGCGAGGCTGGCACGCTCGCGCAACTCATCGTCACACCCTTGCGCCGCTTGGAAATCGTGATCGGGAAAGTGGTCCCCTACCTCGGCATCTCGCTGTTCCTCATCGGCATCACGATCAGCGTCGCGTATTTCCACTTCGGCGTGCATTTCCGACAGCCGCTCATGATCGGGCTCATCTGCCTGCTTTTCCTGCTCTGCTCGCTAGGCTCGGGTCTGCTCATCTCCGCTTTCTGTCACACGCAGACGCAGGCGATCCAATTCGCCGTCTTCTACCTCCTCCCAGTCTTCCCTCTCTCCGGCGCATTCGCACCGATCGAGCGGCTGCCCGACGGCGTGCGCCTCATCTCGGATATCTTTCCGCTCACGCATTTCTGCGAAGCCTTCCGCATGGCGAGCCTGCGAAATGCGGACATCTCATTCTTCGCCGGCGATCTCCTCTTCCTCGCCGTCGGCGCAGTCGTGACCTGCGGCGGCGCGGCATGGATCCTCAGCCGCACTGACGCGTAAAGTAGGCGCGAGCGGAAGCTCGCGGCAAATCGTCACCGGCCTTCCCGCGCGAGCTTCCGCTCGCGCCTACAGCAACCCCATCGCGACCATCCGCGCAAATGCGCTGAGCGTATTTGCGTCGCAGATTTCCCCGGAAGCGATCATGGCACGCAGGTCATCCGCTGAAAATGCGCGGCATTCGGTGATGGATTCCGCCGCGTCCGGCTTTGCGCCACCGGCTGCGGGGACGACCGGACGCGCCAGCAAGAGATGGCTGTGCTCATCCGTGAATCCGCAGCTCGGAAAAAAATGACCGAGCGAAATCACCTCACCGCCGGGTGCGAGGACGTGTCCCGATTCCTCCTCCAATTCGCGCAGCCCCGTCGCGCGGATCGAATCCGGCTCCGACGCGTCATCAATCTGCCCCGCGGGAAACTCCCAGATCGTCGCACGGATCGGCACGCGCTCCTGCCGCACGAGGATGAACTTTCCATCCACCGTCACCGGCGCGACGACCACCGCGCCCTTGCGATGCACGACCGTCCAGGTGAAAGGTTCCGGTCGCGTCGGCGACGTGACTGTTGCGCGATGCACTTCGACATGCGGATTCGCAAACAGCGCCTCGCCCGTGATCACGTTCCAGCCCTCGGTGCTCTGGATGAAGCGATGAAATTTTTCCATGGGACTAGGCGAGTGATTTTTTCCAACGCGCAAGCTGCGCGGAGACGTTCTTCGGCGAAGGTGCGCCGATCCCTTTGCGCGCGACCATCGCAGAGCGGAGGTCGAAACACTTGGCCACGTCCTTTTCAAACGCAGGTGACAGCGCGCGCCAGTCATCCAGCGTGAGCTGCGGCAAATCGCACCTGCGCTGCGTGCAGAGCGCGACGGCCTTGCCGACGACTTCGTGCGCCATGCGGAACGGCACGCCGCGATTCACAAGATAGTCTGCGACATCGGTCGCGAGCAGCATCGGATCGGCGACGGCGGCGGCGCACGTGGTGTCGTTCACCTTCGTGCCATCGAGCATTCCGGCGAAGACGGCGAGCGCGGCCTTCACCGTGTCCACGCTGTCGAAGACCGGCTCCTTGTCCTCCTGCATGTCGCGATTGTAGGTCATCGGCAGGCCCTTCAGCGTCGTGAGCAACGAGACGAGATTGCCGATGACACGGCCCGTCTTCCCGCGCGTGAGTTCTGCGACGTCGGGGTTTTTCTTCTGCGGCATGAGCGATGAACCCGTCGTGTAAGCATCGCTGATGGTGATGAATTTGAACTCGCTCGAAGCCCACAAAATCACGTCCTCGCTGAGTCGCGAAAGATGCACGGCCACGAGCGCGAGTGCGGCGAGCAGCTCCACGGCAAAATCACGATCGCTCACGGCGTCCATCGAGTTTTGCGTGATGGCGGGAAAGCCGAGCAGCTTTGCGACGAGCTTGCGGTCGAGCACGATCGTCGAGCCTGCAATCGCCCCGCTACCGAGCGGCAAGACGTTGATCCGCCTGCGACAATCCGCGACGCGACCGAGATCGCGATCGAGCATCTCTACGTATGCGAGCAAGTGATGCGCAAAATAGACAGGCTGCGCGCGCTGAAGGTGCGTATAGCCGGGGATGATCACATCATCGTGCCGCGATGCGAGTCCCACGAGCGAGCGCTGTAAGTCGCGCAGCAGATCCCCCATCGCATCGCACTCGTCGCGGAGATAAAGTCGCATATCGAGCGCGACCTGATCATTCCGCGAGCGCGCCGTGTGCAGCTTCGCGCCCGCGTCGCCGATGCGCTTGGTCAGCTCCGCTTCGATATTCATGTGGATGTCTTCCAGCTCCATCTTGAACTTGAACTTTCCCGCCGCAATCTCCGCACCGATCTCGCGCAGGCCCGAGAGGATCTGCGCACGCTCCTTTTTGGAAATCAGCCCTGCCTTTTCCAGCGCAGCACTGTGCGCGATGGAGCCCTCGATGTCATGCATCCACAGCCGCCAGTCGAAGCTGATGCTCTCGCTGAACGACTGGAGCAGCGCGGCGGTTTGTTCTTTGAATCGGCCTTTCCACATAGGGCGCAGAGCATTCCGCAGCCGCCGCCACGGCGCAAGAACGGGCTGCATGCGATTGCTTTTCAACTAGCTGATCAGTCGCTAAGGCACTCCTGCGTCGGGCGGAAAAACCAGATCAGGCTCAAGGCCTTTTTGAATGAGGAGATAGACGAAGAGGATCGCGACCGTCACGGAGAGGACAATCCACACGGCTTTCTTCACGAGCACCCTCCGCCCCTTCCGTGTTCTCAGGTTGCACTGCGGGCAGTAGCCATTGAGGTCATGGAAAGCGGTCTTGCACCGTTTGCACCGGGTGACTCTTGCGAAGGTGGCCATATGGGGGAACGCCTCGGTTTGTAGTTTCGCAGGCTGCCGAAGTCAAAACCTTGAAGCACTCAGTCGCGCAATTCCGTTCCGATCTTCGGAACATTTCCACTCCGCCCGAGCATCGACGTCTGTGCACGGCAAACTCTCATTTTTGACGTATCCCATGATACCCGCGGGAAAATCGTGACGCCCTATTCCCCGGGGAGGAATCGGATGCGCTTGTTGATGTCCGTGTTGATGGAGTGGTACGGCTGAGTGAGATTGCCTGCGGCAAAAAGTGTCTGGCGCGTGTGCTCCATGTCATCGTTGCCGATGGCGTTTGTGAAGATCGGCATGAGGTATTCGATGCCGAGCTTGGACGGCTTCATCCGATCCGCATCATAGAGCGCAGGGTGCATTTGTCGCGCGTGGATGAGACCCCAACGATCACGGAAACGGTTCGCATCGTAGCCCTGCACATTGAATCCCTCCGACTTGCTGTACTGGAGCACGGAGACAGAATTATTCCGGCCCTCCTTGAGCAACTCGACAGCCTTCGCACCGAGCTGCGCCGCGTAGAAGCGGTCGAACAAAATCGGCCGGCCACCTCGCTGGGTATGGCCGACCTTGCGGGTAAAGACCGCCTCGCGCGCGGACTCACCGCGGCGGTAGCTTTGGAAATATTTGTCGCCCAGCATCTGTATGAGCTTCGTGCGCAGCGCCTCCGCCGCACCGCTGAGCGCGACGTTGCCGGCAGGATCCGTCGTCTTCGACTCGGCTCCAAGTTCGTTGCCCTGCGCGTCCACGATTCCCTCACCGCAGACGATGACGACGTTCTTTTGCAAATCATAGATGTGCTTCACCCGCTCAGCGAGATGATCGAGATCGAGCGGCACCTCGGGCACGAGCACGAGATCCGGACGGCCATAGGACGAACCGAGTGCGATGTAGCCGGAGTGACGACCCATGACCTCGACGATCGCGATGCGGCGGTGGCTCTCCGCCGTAGTCCGCAGGCGCTCGACGCCGCTCGCGGACACGAAAACCGCGGTCGCGTAGCCCGGCGTCACGTAGTTGACCATGTGCTCGAGGACGAGTTCCTCCTGCGCCTCGGTGCGCCGGTAGCGCACGCCGCTCTTTGCAGCAGTGTCGTTCGTGCGCACCCATTCGTCGGGCTCGCTCGGGTAGTTCAGGCCGAGATCGTTATCGATCGTCTTTGGAGCGAGCACCGTGGGCAATCGTTCCGCGAGTGGCTGCAGGCCGTTGAGCGTGCCGTCACCGCCCACGCAGATGAGCCCCTCGATGCCGAGCTTTTCGAGACGCGAAATCACAATGTCGAGCTGAGCCTTGTCGTTGGGGTCCACAAAATCGCGCGACGATCCGATGAGCGTGCCGCCCATGGTCGGATCGATCTCCGGGATTTCCTGGAAAAGCGGGTTCAGATGCACGTGCGGCACCTTGGGATTGAAGAGACTGTTGAACCCCTTCATCAGCCCATACACCTCGATATGGAGTTGGTTTGCGCGGATGATCGCGCCGTGGATGGTTGCGTTCAATGCCGGCGTGTCGCCGCCTGCGGTGAGAATTCCGATGCGCTTCATGTTTTAACGGTTGCCTTCGATGCGGCGCACAGCAACGGCACCCGTCCCGCAGAGTCAAGCCTGCTCGTGTAACGATGCACGCGCGCAGTACTTCTTGTGCATCGCGATGCGGCTCGCCTTCATGGGCTTCCGTGCCCGTGCATTCCACTTTTACAGAGCCTCCACCGAATACCGCTCATGATGCCGCCCGCTGAAATTCTCGGTCTCGCTGCCGCCGCGGCAGCCGCCGGAGCCATCAATGCCGTCGCGGGCGGCGGCACGCTGCTCACTTTTCCGGTGCTGATTTTTTTCGGCACTGGCGCCGTGATCGCAAATGCCACGAGCACGCTCGCGCTCGTCATAGGCACCGCGGGCAGCATCTTTGGATTCCGCCGGCAGATCGGCGGGGTGCGTGAATGGCTGATCCGATTCGTCCCCGTGAGTGTGCTCGGCGGATGGCTTGGGAGCGTCCTGCTCACCCGCACTGGCGAGAGCGTCTTTGCAAAGCTCGTGCCGTTCCTCATCCTTTTCGCGACAGTGCTGTTTCTCGCGCAGGGTGCATTCCGGCGCTTTGCGGGCTTCGCGGGAAAGGAGCCGCCAAGTCCGCATCACCGCGGCGTGTGGATTGCGATCGTGTTCCAGTTCGCGGTCGCGGTGTACGGCGGCTACTTCGGCGCGGGCATCGGCATCCTCATGCTCGCGTCGCTCGGCTTCCTCGGGCTGCGCGACATCCACGAGATGAATGCGCTCAAGAATATCCTCGGCTCGCTCATCAATGTCGTCGCCGCCGCATGGTTCATCCGGTCGGGGCTCATCGACTGGCCGAAGGCCGGCGTGATGAGCGTCGGCGCGCTGGGCGGCTACTATCTCGGCGCGCACTTTTCGCAGCGCCTCCCGCAGCAGGCCGTGCGCAGGCTGGTGACAGCGATCGGGCTCACGATCTCCGTGATCATGTTTTACCGGCAGTTCCGCTGACGCGCGCCGGGCGTTTCGCGATGCGGGCATTATCCAAAAACCGCATCGGTGGAAACCAGAGCCGGACGCGAAGGGGCACGAATAAGGGAGCAGTGCGGGAAGCAAGTGTGTCCGTGCCTCCGCCAAGTGGATGAGGGAGCAGGAGCGCACTCCTTTTGAAAATCCCGTCATCCGGCATTCGTGCCCCTTCGTGTTCATTCGTGGTTTTCCATCCGCGGATTTCAGGTCTATTCTAAATCGTGTCGCTCAGCTCGATGGTCGTGGATTTTAACAGCTACTTCGCCTCGGTGGAGCAGCAGGAGCAGCCTGCACTTCGCGGGCGCCCGGTCGCGGTCGTGCCGATGATGGCGGAGACGACGTGCGCCATCGCGGCGAGCTACGAGGCGAAGAAGTTCGGCGTGAAGACAGGCACGCTCGTGCGCGAGGCCAGGCGGATGTGCCCCGGCCTCGTGCTCATCGAGGCGCGGCACGAAATCTACGTGCGCTACCACCACGAACTCATCAAGGCCGTGGACTCGTGCATGCACGTGGAAAAGGTGCTCTCGATCGACGAGATGCTGTGCCCGCTCACGGGACGCTGGCAGCAAAAGGAAGAGGCCATCGCACTTGCTCACAAAATCAAAAAGGCGATCGCCGCGCAGGTCGGCGAGTGCATGCGCTGCTCGATCGGCATCGCGCCGAATCCGTTCCTCGCGAAGACGGCATCCGACATGCAGAAGCCGGACGGGCTCGTGGTGATCGAGAAGCACGAGCTGCCGCACATTTTGCATGGGCTGAAACTGCGCGACCTCTGCGGCATCGGCGAGGCGATGGAGGAGCGGCTGCACGCGGCGCGCATCTTCACCGTCGAGGAACTCTGCGCCGCACCGAAGCTCGCGCTGCACGGCGTGTGGGGCGGCGTGCAAGGCAACCGCTTTTACGAGCTGCTGCACGGGAATGCGGTGCCGTACCTGGAGACTTCGCACAGCACGGTGGGCCATTCGCATGTGCTCGCGCCCGAGGAGCGCACGCACGCTTCGGCCTTTGCGGTGATTCACCGGCTCCTGCAAAAGGCGGCGATGCGGCTGCGGCACATGGGCTATCTCGCCGGCGCACTTTCCGTCTCGCTGAAGCACATGAATCGCACGCGCTGGAGCGACGAGATCGCGTTCAACGAGACGGACGACACGCTCGATTTTACGCACGCGCTGCGCACGCTCTGGAGCCGCCGCCCGGCCACGGATGCGACGCCGCTCGCCGTGGGCGTGAATCTTTTCCACCTCATCGAGCGGGGCCAGAGCACGCCGTCACTTTTCCCCGAGGCGAAGGATCGCACGAAGCTGAACCGCGCCGTGGACGCGCTGAATCAGCGGTTCGGAAAACGCAGCGCCTATTTCGCAGGCGCGCACGGTGCGCTGAAATCCGCACCGATGCGGATCGCGTTCAACCACGTGCCGGATCTGAAAACCGAGAGCGACGAGTGATGCGTCTGCATCGCACGGCTCCTCCTACTTTCCGAAATTAAGCCCCCTTGGCTCGTCCGATGAAAGTATGGGAGTCGGCTCGCGCACAATGGTAGGCATCGTGCCATCCGGCGGATCGAGGGGCATGACGGTGACTTTCATTTCCTTTCCGCCGCGCGAGATCATTATGGGAAGCGATTCGCTGGCGGTGACGAAGAACGCGGCATCATGCACATCCTCCGGGTTTGTGACTTTTCGCGCGCCAACTTGGAGCAGGATGTCACCCGGCCGGATCCCACCGAGAAACGCAGGGGAATCCTCGCGCAATTTGAGGATGCGCGCGGAGCTTCCGCCTTCGGGCTTATCCGTCGGTCGCACGTCCACGCCCACCCATCCCTGGCGGATGCGCCCATAAGTGCGGAAGTCGTGAAGAATTTTCTGCGCCGCCTCGCTGGGCAGTGCAAAGATGCCGCTGTTTTCCTCGACGGTGCTGATGAGGATGCCGACTGCCTCGCCGCGAAGATTCAGCACAGGCGAACCTCCCTGGCCACGCTGCACAGGAACGTTCGCACGGATGTGGCGAGTGGCGAAAAAACGCTCCTCCGCACCCACCGCAATCTTCAAATCAAAACCGGCGACGAGCCCGAGGCTCGGCGACAGTGGCAGGTCGAGCGGGTAGCCGACAGTCATCACCGGCGATGCCACCGCGAGATTGGTGGATTTTCCAAATTTCAAAAACCGCACCGGACGCTCGGCGACAATCTTCAGCACGGCAATGCCGGCGCGCGCATCTGCAACGAGTCGGGTGGCTGGATAACGCTGCTCGCCGATGGCGACGGTAATATCCTGCGATGCGCCGCCGACGCTGTAGCTCGTGAGCAGCGTGCCATCGGCATCAATGAAAAAGCCCGTGCCGCGCAGGTGCCCGTGCTCATCCTCGCCCTCAATGCGACAGATGGCATCGCCGGTCTTCAGGAAGACTTCGCGCGCGGAAGCCTCAGTGCCGACCACCGCCTGCTTTGTCGGTACAGCGATGCGTGCTGGATCGGCAGCATGCGCAGCCGCGAGGACGCTCACCACGATCGCCGCGAGGCTAGAAGCTCTGAGTCCTTTCATAGCTGACCGGCTGCGTATCAATAATGAACCGGACGGGTGCCGACGGGTCGCGCTGGATGCGCTGGGGTTGCTGATCTGCCACCCGTTGTGCGCCAGCAGGCTGGAGTGTAATATTTCGCGCAGACGACTGCGGATTGCCGACTTCACCGATGCTCGCGACCTGCGCCGAATCCACCACACGCTCGGGAATGGCGACGCGGATCGCAAAGATGCCGGCGACGAGAATTGCGGCCATCGCTCCCGCCTGCCGCCAATCCATATTCAGCGGAGCGAAGAATGCGCGGATGCGTTCGAGGGCGATCTGCCACGCGGGGCGGCGCAGCATTTCCTCGCGCTGGCGGCGATGCACTCGATTGAGGAGATTTTCGTAGTAGCCTGCAGGCGGCTGCTCGTGGCGCTTGAGACGCAGGAGGGCCTGGAGTTGGGATTCGCTGAGCATCGGCGATTGGTTGAGCGGTTGATTTTCCATGGCTATGCGTGGTTGGAGTTGGAAGCGATCGGCGCGAACTCGGAGAGCCACGCCTGAAGCTGCTTGTGTGCGTAAAAAAGTCGCGAGCGCACGGTGCCCTCGCTGATGCGGAGAATTTTCGCGATGTCCGCGTGCGGCATCCCCTGGATGTCGAACATCGTCACGACCGCGCGGTGGTCGGGCGTGAGCTGCTGGATGGCCTCGTTGATTTTCTTCTGCAGTTCGCCGAGATCCGCGTCGCGCACCGGTGTGCTCGCGGCCTGGAGTTCGGTGAATTCCTTGTCCTGCAAAATCCCGTTGTCGAGATCGTCGAGGCTCATCGTCCAGCGGCGGCCGCGCTTTTTCAGGAAGTTGATCGTGGTGTTCGCCGCGATGGAATGCACCCACGTGTAAAACTGCGACTGGCCGCGGAAGCCGCCGATGCTGCGGTACACCTTCGCCCATATGTCCTGCAGAAGATCATCCGTATCGTCGTGGTTCGCCGTCATGTTGTACACCAGCGCGTAGAGCCGCGGGCTGTGCTTCACGATCAAGGCGTCAAAAGCCGTCTATCCACCGGCCTGCGCTTTGGCGACAAGCTGTTCATCTTCACGGCGGCTCTGCTCCTGTTCATCCATTTCGCGAGCACTCTTCCTACCGGCCAGCGCGGCAGCAGGAAAGGCCGATTCGGCTGGAAGGGGCGAGGACACCAGGGCGGGCAGTGGCAGTGAGAGGGCGGTCATTTAGTCGCGGCAACGCACTCAGGTGAGTACGAGCCAGAACCGGACATGAGGAGAAACTGCAGAATCATACTGAAAACGGCGATGAGAAACGGAATCATTTTTCAGGAAAGTAAGTCTGTGAGCGGTATTTAAGACAATGCGGGAGGAAGGGCGTTCAAAGATTTTTCCGATTCATTGCAACGTAACTCAAAGACTGCGCGGGCATTGAGCGCCACTCGGGCGCTGGCGCTGGAAGTCACAACTGAAGTTTGAAAAAGGCTCACGTATCCAAGACAGGCCCGAACGAATCCCGCGCAACATAATCGGTCTGTCGCAATCGCGCTCGCCAATGCACCTCATCGCCTCCACCTTCCGCGTCCAATGTCCCGCACAGTCGCAATCGTAGGCCGCCCGAATGTCGGCAAATCCGCTCTCTTCAACCGTCTTGCCGGGAGAAAAATCGCGATCGTCCATGATCAGCCGGGCGTCACGCGCGACCGCATCTCGGCGAATTGCAAGCTCGGCAGCGGGCCTTTCACGGTCATGGATACAGGCGGCATCGGCGCGGATGTGGACATGTCTTTCACCGAACAGGTGCACACCGAGGTGGACATCGCGATCGAGACGAGCGACGTGATCCTCTTCGTCGTGGATGGGCAGGAAGGGCTCACGGGAATCGATGGCGACCTCGCGAAAAAACTCCGGCGCGCGCGCAAGCCGATCATTTTGGTCGTGAACAAAATAGACCACGCGAAGCACGGGCAGTACGCGAATGAATTCACGAAACTCGGGTTCGAGCGCCTGCTCACGATCAGCGCCGAGCACGATCTAGGCACAACGCGCCTAGTCGAGGAAATCGAGGAATTGCTCCCGCCGCACATCCCTGCGGAGCCGGGCGAGGAAAAGGGCCGGCCCCTGCGCATCGCGATCGTCGGGCGTCCGAATGTCGGCAAATCCTCGCTCACGAATCGCATCCTCGGCGACGAGCGCACACTCGTCTCGCCCATCAGCGGCACGACGCGCGACGCCGTGGACATCCTCTACACGCGCGGCAAGCACGAGTACATGCTCATCGATACCGCCGGCATCCGCCCGCGCGGGAAGCGCGACAATTCCGTGGAAATCTTCAGCGTCATGCGCAGCGAGGCGAGCATCGGCCGCTCGGACTTGTGCTGCCTCGTCAT
>JBBRPQ010000019.1:0-78691 GCA_038227825.1 Chthoniobacterales bacterium | reverse complement strand
CCCCGCCGTCCGCGATGAACCACCCCTTCTCGCCCTCGAGCGGCGCGACGAGCGTCACCCGTTTTCGCACGAAGCGCTCCTCTTCCTCCTGCACAAAAATCCACGTCCCACCGTCATGCCGCAGCACCGCCGAGCGCGGAATCGCGAGTCCCTTCTCCGGCTCCTTCGCGAGTTCGAGCCACGCCGTCAGGGCCATGCCGGGTCGCAGCTCAAACGCCGGCTTCTCCACGCGCAGCACAAAGCCCTGCGCCTGCGTCTTCGCATCCGTATCCGCCGCGGGCGCGATGATGTTCGTCTGGATCATCTCGCCCTCACGACCCATGACACTCAGCCGCGCGGACACCGGCATCTCCGCAAGCGCATCGCCCGGCAGCAAGTCCACCCGCACCAGCGCCGCCGCCCCGCGCACGAGCTGCTCCACGAAACTCCGCCGCTCCGCCGCCTGCATCGTGGAAAATGCCGCGCCCCACTCGATCTGCGCGCGCCTGCGCAATCCGTCGGCCTTGATCTCGTCGCCGCGAAATTGCGCCTCCGCGGTCTCCGCGACCTTGCGTGACATCCCCTCACCGCTCTTCTGCAGCGCCTGCGTGCGATCGTATTCCGCACGCGAAGCCGCGAGCGCGGCTTCCGCCGAAGCGAGGTCACCGTCGAGCGTGACGAGCGGCGTCGGATCCATCACGCGGCCAAACGCCACACGCTGCGGCTTCAGTTCCGCCTTCTCCGGCTCCGACATCTCGATGCCGAGCGCCTTCCACTTTCCCTTCTCAATCTTCACATTGAATTCCACCGGCTCGTCCTTCTTCTCCGCCTCAGCTTTCGCAGCCTCCTCCATTTTCTCACGCTCCTGCTCGCGCCGGTGATCGAGCCCGCGCCACAGCGTCCAGCCGAGTGCGGCGAGCAGCACGAGTGTGATCAGAATGTTGAGCAGCTTCTTCATTTGTCTCGTGGTGATTGTGTGGCCTCTTCGAGCGCACCGAGCGCCGCCTGCAATTCGATCGCAGCGTCGAGTCGCGTAATTTCCGTCGTCGCGCGCTCCACTTCGCCAGTGAGCAGCGTGAGCTTGTCGCCCTCACCGGCCGCGACGATCCGCTTCTCCGTCTCATACTGCCGCTGCTGCTCACCGATGAGATTCGCCGCCGTCGAGAGCTTCACCCGCGCCGCGCTTACTCCCGCAGCCGCACGATCGCAGTCCGCGAGCACTTTTGTCTGCACGACATTGAACTTCGCCGCCGACTCGTGCCGCTTCGCCTCGGCCTCGCCGATCGCGCCCTGGTTCTGATTCAAAATCGGCAGCGTGATGCCGATGCCGAGCCCCCACTTGTTCGCGCCGCCGTCGAGCTGATAGCCGGGATTCAGATGGATGTCCGGGAACTGCTTCGCGATCTCCAGACGCAGCAACGCCTCGGCCGCCGCATAGTCGGCCAGCGCCGCGAGCACATCCGCGCGATGAGTGAGGGCCGCGCGACGATGCGACACACTCAGGCCCCTCGTATTCTCAAATGCCGCAAACGAAAACCTCGCATCTGTCAGCCCCGCCGTGCTCATGCCGAGCGCCTCCGCGAGCGACGCACGCGCGAGCGCGGCGGCCTTTCCCGCATCGGCCTGCTGCATGCGGATCTGCACGAGCAGCAGCCGCGGCTGCGCCATCTCGATATGCGACACCGCGCCCGCCCTCACGCGCGCATCAATCAGCTTCACCAGCTCCTCCTGCTTCGTGATCGCCGCCGCCACGAGCGAACCGCGCCGTTCCGCAGCATACAGATCGAGCAGCCCTTTGCGCACCGCCGCGCGCACTTTCCAAGTCGCATCCACGACGCGGCTCGCCGCCGCGTTCACATTGGCGTGCGCCACGTCGCCGCGCTTCCCGCGCTTCCCGGCAGTCTCAAATGTCCAGTCAAACTCCACGCCGTACGTGCCCGCCATCCAGTCGAGCGGCGTGACGATCTGCGGCGTGATGAGCATCGTCGGATTCGGCCTCTCGCCTGCCGTGCGGATCGTCGCCTTCGCCGTCTCATACTGCGCACGAGCCATCGCGACATCGGGATGATTCCGCACCGCCTCGTCAATCAGCCCGCTGATCGTCCAAGTCTTCGCCGCGAGCCGCCGCCCGCTCAGCTTCGCCGCGCTCCGCGAGGCATCCAGCGGCATTGCCGCAAAGTGCGTGCAGCCTGCGCAGCCGATCACGAGCAGTGATGTGAGGAGGATTCGGAGATTCATCAGATGCGCCGAGAATGTTCGAGCGCGCGTCACTTTTGCAGTGAAAATCTTCATCATGCGCATGGCAGCCTCAGCGTGAATTCTATCTCCTGCCCCGTGGAATCCGACGCCGCGGGCCACAGCCGCGCGTCCAGCGTGCCGCCGATCAGCACCGCAAATTCCTGCGCGAGCGCGAGCCCGAGCCCGTGGTGTCGCGCATCCGAACGGGCCGCATCTTTCCTCCAAAATCGCTCGAACAAATGCGGCATGTCCGCAGCGGTGAGCGCGTCGGCGCGATTGCGGAAAAGCACAAGCACCGCGCCAGACTCCGCCGCCGCGCTGATGCGAACCCGCGATCCCTGCGGCGCATGTTCGGCGGAATTTCCGCACAGGTTTCCAAGCACGACACCAAGCAGGGTCGGATCACTTGGAATGCCCAGATCCTTTGGCAGCGACATCTCCAGCGCGATGCCGCGCGACTGTGCGCGCGCCTCGTGCTGCTTCCACGCTTCGCTCACGGCGCTCGCGACATCCACCGGCATCCTCTGCGCGACGCCACCCGCGTCCTCACCGCGAGTCAGCGCGAGCAACTGCACGGCGAGCCGCTCCATCCGCTGCGTGGTCGCCAGCGCATCGCGCCACGACTCCGCCTGCTCTGCCGCCGTCGCCGGTGTCTTCAAATTCACCTCGGCGAGCACACGCAGTTCCGCGAGCGGCGTGCGCAGTTCGTGCGCGGCCGTGCCGGTGAAACGGCGCTCGCGATCAAAGGCCGACTCCAGCCGCGCAAGAAGTTCATTCAGGCTCGCGGCCACCGGCTGCAATTCCGCGGGCAGCGGCGCGACATCGAATCGCGTCCGCAGTTTCCCCGCATCCACCGCGCACACCTCATCGCGCAGGCGGCGCACTGGCGCGAGGCCGGAGTTCACGCCCCACGCGATCGCGATGGCGAGCACTGCGAGCGCGCTGGCACCGATGATGAAAAGCGCGGCGCGCAGCATCGCGAGCGAGCGATCCATCGCCGTGCGGTCCCGTCCCACGACGAGCGCCACCTTCGTATCCGAGAGCCGCTCCTCGTCCTCGATGGCCGGAAAAAAATGAACGCCTGCGAGCCGCAGCACACGGCCATCCGGCAGCATCGCATCGGCAAATTCCGGCTGTGCCGGCGAGCCCGCCACGGGCGGCAGCGCGGCATCGCAGAGCGAGAGCGAGCGCTGAATCTCCCGCCCGTCCTCGGCGCGCAGGACGAACACATCCGCCCCGCGCTCCCGCTGAAATTGCGGCGCGTTCTCGTGCGCCACATCAATCTCGATTTTCCCGCCGGGCATTTGCTCGGTGAGCGTCGTGACTGCTTGCAGCAAGCCGTGAAGACCCGCGTCGAACTCCGCGCCGAGCGCACGCTTCACCTGCCAGTGCAGCGCGACACCCGCCGCGCCAAGCAGCAGCGCGCCGACGACCACGAGCCGCAGTGTGAGTTGTCCGCGCAGCGTCTTCATTCCTCGCGCGCCTCCAGCACGTAGCCGAGCCCGCGCCGCGTGTGAATCAAGCCGGGGCCGAGCTTCTGCCGCAGCGCGTAGATCGCCGTGTCCACGACGTTGCTCATCGGCTCGACCATCTCGTCGTAGATGTGCGCCTCGATCTCCGCCCGCGGCACGACTTCGCCGAGCCGGCGCGCGAGATATTCCAGCAGCCGCCACTCGCGCGCGGTGAGTTCCACCGGCGTTCCCGAGCGGCTCACACGCCGTGCGGAAAAATCGAGATCGAGCGCGCCGACTCGCAGCGCACTTTCCTTCGCGCCGTATGCACGGCGGCACAGCGCGGCGACACGCGCGAGCAGTTCATCGAGTGCGAACGGCTTCACAAGATAATCGTCCGCTCCCTGCCGCAGTCCCTCGACCCGATCCGCGACCGTGTCCCGCGCCGTGAGCAGCAGCACGTGCGTCTGCCTCCCCGCGGCGCGCAAGCGGCGCAGCACGGTGAGTCCGTCGAGTTTTGGCAGCATCACATCGAGCACGATCGCGTCGTATTCATTCGCCTCTGCGGCCGCGAGTCCCTCCGCGCCATCCTCGGCCACGTCCACCGCGAAACCCTCATGCCGCAGCGCTCGCCGCACCGAGCGGCGCAGCACCTGTGAGTCTTCGACAAAGAGAACGCGCATTTTGAAAATATGGATGCAAGCAGAAGCCCCGGCCGCCGCACACCGCCCAGACAGGGCCGGAGCCGGGGTGATTCCACAGTCGCCCGATTACTTCGCCGCGTTGGTAGTGTGCGATTTCAGCAGCACGCTGCCATCGGGCGGCGTCTGCTCGCTCACCACGCCCACGCCTTTCGCGTAGCACTTGTACTCGATGCTGCCATCGGCCAGCGCCTCACGGACTCTCACGCAATCGTGATAGACCCCGGTCGGCGTCTTCACGGTCTCGGAGACGGACACCACCTCGTCGTTCTCGCGGATCGTCTCGGACACATCCTCAGACCTGAACTTCACACCCAGCGCCGGCTTCCCCGGAAAAAGCACACCCGGCGTCTGCGTGTCCTTTCCATACATCCACGCGCCCTTGTGGCTGATCACCTTGCCGTCCTTATATTCGTCCACTTCCTCGCCGAGATACCACACCGTGCCGTCGTCGGACTGCGCGAAATAATCAATCGCCACCTCGCTCAGTTCGCCGTCCTCGTATTCACGATCCTCGACCACCAGCGTCTCCACCTTCTGCCCGCCGATCTCGAAGGTCTTGTGCATGTCCGGCTTCGCCGTGCGCTCGATACGGATTTTTTTACCATCCTCCGTGCCTTCGAGGATGTCCTGCTTCAGCGATGCGAGCGGCAGGAATGGATTCATGATCTCCCGCGGATGGCTGAACTTCACGCCCGCGAGGATGTCCTTCTTCTTCCCCTTCGCCGCCTCCTCCGCCGCCTTGTCCGCCGCATCGTCGTGCTTGGTCGTCACGAGCGTGCCGTCCGATGTGATCACGAGGTCCGCGATGCTGCCATCCTTGTCCTTCACCTCGGCCTCATACACCGCCTTCCCGTCAATCTTCTTCCCTTCGAGATCCACGGGACTCTTCTCAGTGCCGCCGTTGGCGAGGATCGTCTTGCGCACCGCCTCGGGGACGTTCTCCCACTTCTGCGGTTTTCCCGCGAAGCACACGCCAGTCATGACGCTGCCGATTGCGAATGCGGCGATCCAAACCGCCGTCTTGTGAATGATGATTTTCATGATGTTTGTTTGGTTGCAGTAGATTGGTTGGTTTCCCTGGCACACGTCCGCGCGCATTTTCGAGTGAGGAAATCACGCGCGGTCCGAGAGCGGGCTCCACCGGCCTTCCGGCACAGCGGAGCCCGCGCTGTCGGAAACCCGTGCTACTTCTTCTTTTCCTCCTTCTCCTCTTTCTCCGCACCGGAGTTTTCGCGTTCGAGCACTTTGCCGTCCGCGCTCAATTTCAGGACCAGCTTCCCCTTCGCCTGCTTGATCGTCGCCTCATACGAGGTCGTGCCCTTTTCGATCACTTTCTCGACTTCGGTGATCTCGTTGCTTCCCGCTTCCTTCGTGATGGCCGCCTGCACCGCTTCCGGCGCTTCCTTCAGCGAGATGATTTCCTCGAGGCTCAGCACCGTGCCGTCCTTCGCGACCGCGATCTCGTGCTTGTGGCCGTTCGCAGTCCAGACCGCCTCGTAGGCGGGAGTCCCGTCCTCGTCGCCGAGTTCGATGTCCTTCAATTCCGCATCGCCGGCCGCATCCTTCATCGCCTTCGCGACTGCGGGAGGCAGGTCTGCGAATTTGACAGGCTTGTCGCCTTCCTCGGCGGCAAAGACGAAATGCGGCACCGCGATCGCGGCGAGCAGGAGGAGTGTGTGTTTGATTTTCATGGTGTGTTTGCTGTTGTTGGTTGGATTGTTGTTTTGCGCCGCCACGACGGAAGCCGGGCGACGCGCACTTTCTCCCACACCGCAAATGACGCGAAGATGATGGCCGGGAAAAATCTTCCGTCCTCGTCTCCACCCGTCGCGTCGAAAGTCACATGCTCACGATACAGCGCGCACACGATGATCCGCGATGCTGTCGGCACTGCCGTTCTGCACACCACCGAGCCGTCGCCCGCGTCCCTATTTCTCCTCGGGCTTGATTTTTCCGTCCGCGAAAAACACGACCTCCGTCGTCTTGCCCTTCAGCACATACGCTGCCTCGAAAGTGATCTCGCCGTCTTCCTTGATTCGCTGCACGCGCTCTATCTTCGCGCCCTTCGCGTTTTCCTCGATCGCCTTGCGTGCGGCGGCGGGGACTTTGTCGAGCGGGATGGTCTCCTCCTCGCCCTTCACCTTGCCATCGGCGGTCACGGCGACTTCGCGATCCGCCTTGCCCGCAGCTTTCAACTCCGCCACATACACCGTCACCTTGCCGTGCTTTTCCACGGCGACCTTCTCGATCGTCATACCTGCATCAGCAGCGTATTTTTTCAAAGCCTCCGCGGCAGCAGCGGGAGCCTTCTTCATGCCGGGGATTTTTGCGTCATCGGCAAGTGCCGTGCATGCAAACGTGAGCGCCGCGCAGAGCGTGGCGATGAGGGTCGAGGGAGTTTTCATGATGTGGGTTGGTGTTGTTCCTGGTTTGGTTTTGGGTTCGGGGTCGCCACGGCAGATGCGCGTGACGACTAGCCTTTTCTCCCACGCCGCAAATGACGGCAAGATGATGTGTGGCAAGAATCTTTCCCGCATAGGACGAGGAATAAGAAAGCCGCAGGATGGCGCGGAGCGAGTGGAGCGCCGCCCGTCCCGGCGGCCACGACGACACCGCGCGCAGCGTCACTTCACGCTTCGTGCTCGCGTCTCACACACACCGGAGAAAATCGGGCCTGCGGCGCATGGACGTGGCCGGCGAGACGCGCGGCGCTCCACCGCGCTACTCGCGCAGTGCGACGGCGAGTTCGCTTGTGAGGCGCTGCTTCAGCCGTGAATGCGCGGCGTTCACTTCATCCGCGGTGAGCGTGCGCTCGGCGCTGCGATACGTGAGCGAGTAGGCGAGCGACTTTTTGTCGGCGGGGACTTTCGCGCCGGTCGCATCGGTGAAGACATCGAACAGCTCCACGCCCGCGAGCAGCGGCTCCTTTGCCTTCGCGAGCACGGCGGAGATGGCGTCATGCGAAAGTGTGAGCGGCGCGAGCATTGCGATGTCGCGTGAGGTTGCGGGGAAGCGCGGGATCTCGCGATACTTCTGCGCGGCATCCGGGGCGGCGGCTTTCCAAAGCGCGGTGAGATCCACCTCGATGAAAAGCAGCGGCACATCCGCATCGAGTGCGCGCGCGTCCGCGGGCCAGAGCAGTCCGGCGAAGCCGACGGGCTTGCCGTTCGCCTTCACGGTGAGCGCGAGTGCGAGCGCGGGATTCTCCTCCGCATCGAGCGTGATGCCCTCGCCGAGCACGGCGCACACGGCAGCCTTCAGGTCAAAGATGTCCGCGCCGCGACCTTCGCCCGAGCGCCAGTTCCGCTCAGCAAGCGGGCCTGCGAGCACCGCAGCGGCGTGCGTGAATTCTTCCGGGCGCTGCGTGCTGAAGACGCGGCCGATCTCGAACAGCCGCACGCCCTTCGCGCCCGCGCGCAAGTTGTCGCGCACGGCGGTGAGCAGCCCGTGCAGCAGCCCCGGACGCAACACGACCTGGTCGTCGTTCATCGGATTCTTCACGCGCAGCAGGCTCGCGGTGTCGGTCTGCGTGAATTTCAGCCCGAGCGGTTCCGCGGGCACGAGCGTGATGCTGCGCGCCTCGTGAAATCCCTGCGCGACAAATGCGTGCCGCAGCGCCATCGCGCGATCGTAGTTCCGATCCGTCCCGCTCGCCCCGGCGAAGCGCGCCTGCGTGCGCGCCGGAATCGTCTCCATGCCGACGACGCGCGCGACTTCCTCGATGAGATCCACCTCTCGCGTCAGGTCAGCGCGGAAGGAGGGCACCTGCCAGCCTTCGGCGGATTTCGTGAGGCCGAATCCGGTGAGGATTTGATCGATTCGTGGCTGCGGGACTTCGACGCCGAGGAGCGTGGCCACGCGGGAGGCGCGGAGCGAAAGTGGCTTGGGCTTCAGCCCAATCTCGCCGGTGTTTTGGGCTGAAGCCCAAACACCATTTTCCGCAGCGCCGCCTGCGATCTCGGTGGCGAGTTGTGTCGCGCGGGCGCTGGCGGGGAGCACGCTCTCCGCGTCCACTCCGCGCTCGAAACGATAGCTGCTGTCGCTTGAAAGCCCGAGGGTGCGCGATGTCCGGCGGATACTCTGCGGCTGGAAGCACGCGCTTTCGAAAATCACATTCACCGTGCCATCCGTGACGCCGGTCTCCTCGCCGCCCATCACTCCTGCGATGGCCGCCGCGCGGCGCTGGTCGGCGATCACGATTTGGTTCGCCGCGAGCTTGTAGGTCTTGCCGTCGAGCGCGCTGAATTCCTCGCCCTCGTGCGCGAGGCGCACCTGCAGCGTGCCATCGAGCTTGTCCGCATCAAACGCATGGAGCGGCTGGCCGAGTTCGAGCATCACGTAGTTAGTGATGTCCACGATATTGTTGATGGAACGAAGCCCGACCGCCTCGATCTTCGCGCGCAACCATTCGGGTGAAGGCGCGACCTTCACGCCACGGACCGCACGCGCGGTGTAAAATGGGCAGAGCACCGGATCGGACACGGCGAGTGCGACTTGCACCTCGGCGTTCACCGACTGCGGAATGGAGGCACGCGGATCCTTGAAAGTCTTCGCAGTGAGTGTCGCGATCTCGCGGGCGATCCCGGTGACGCTCAGCAAGTCCGGACGGTTCGGCGTGACTTCGAGATCGAGCACGGTGTCCGAATGAAACACTTCGCTGAACGGCGTGCCGGGCTTTGCGCCTTCGGGCAAAATGAGCAGGCCGTCCTCCGCGCCGCGTGCGCCGAGCGTCGCGGGCAGGCCGAGTTCGCCCGCACTGCAAAGCATGCCCTGGCTCTCGACTCCGCGCAGCTTGCCGACCTTGATCACAAAGTCCGGCGCGAGCTGCGCGCCCGGCAGCGCGACAGGCACCTTGTCGCCGACACGGTAATTTTTTGCACCGCACACAATCTGCCGCTGCGTGCCGCTGCCGTCGTCCACTTTGCAGACACTCAGGCGATCCGCGTTCGGGTGCTGCGCGGATTCCTGGATTTCGCCGACGACGATATTCGCGATGGAGCAGCCGGTGGTCTCGATGCCCTCGACTTCCACGCCCGCCATCGTGAGGAGATCCACGAGCGCAGGCACAGTCGGCGGAAGTTCGACGAGTTCACGGAGCCAGTTGAGTGAGACTTTCATAAGGTGACTACGAAGGGCGCGAAGGACGCGAAGGTTTTGCTAAAGGTTGAAATCACGGGGACGGCGCTCGTCGTCTTCGAGTTTGTTCACGCGGCGTCTGAGGCCGTCCTTGATGCGCGGAACATTGAAATTCACGAGGAAGCCAAGACGCTTTTCCGAGAGGCGGAGGTAGTTGATGAGTTGGGCGTCGTGAATCGGCAACAGCCCATCCACGCTCTTGAGTTCCAAAACGATTTCGTCCTCCACGAGGACATCAATGCGGAACCCGCATTCAAGCTGGACGCCTTTATAAAACACCGGCTGCGGCTTCTGCCGCTCGAAGCTGATTTTCCGCAGCGAAAACTCGCGGCAAAGCGCCATCTCATAGGCGTTCTCCAGCAACCCCGGCCCAAGTTCGCGATGCACCTCAAAAAGCGAATCAATCACCTGCTTGGCCAGATATTCGACCTGCTCGCGTGTCATCGCTTCCTTCGCGTTCTTCGCGTCCTTCGTAGTCACCTTCATAGCTTTGCTTCAGAGTGGCTTGGATTTTCGCAGGCGTTTGCGCGACATGGCGGCACTTCAGAACTGCGCGAGGAAGCGCTGGTCGTTGTTGGTGAAGTAGCGGATGTCCGGCGTGGCGGTCATGATCATCGCGAGGCGATCGAGGCCGAAACCGAAGGCGAAGCCGGTGTATTTTTCCGGGTCGAAGGCGCGGTCGCCGCGCTTGGTGTTGATGGATTCCAGCACGGCGGGGTCCACCATTCCGCAGCCGGCGATTTCCAGCCAGCGGTCGCCGGAGCCGAGCGCGCTGGTTTTGATATCCACCTCATAGCTCGGCTCGGTGAACGGGAAAAAGTGCGGGCGAAAGCGGAACTTCGCGTCGTTGCCGAACAGCTCGCGGAAAAAAAACTCCAGCGTGCCCTTGAGGTCCGCGACCGACACGCCTTCGTCCACATACAGCCCCTCCATCTGCGTGAACTGCGCGAGGTGCGTCGCATCAATCTCGTCGCGGCGATAAGCAGCGCCGGGTGCGATGATACGGATGGGCGGTGCGTTCTTTTCCATCGTGCGAATCTGCACGGTGCTCGTGTGCGTGCGCAGCAGGCGTCCGTCCGGCATGTAGAAAGTGTCCTGCTCGTTGCGCGCGGGATGATCGGCGGGCGTGTTGAGCGCGTCGAAGCAATGCCACTCCGTCTCGATGTCCGGCCCGTCCGCGAGCGCGAATCCCATGCGGCGGAAAATCGAAATCGTCCGGTCGAGGAGCTGCGTGATCGGATGCAGCGTCCCCTTCCCTGCGAAGCCCGCAGGCGTGCCCGGCAGCGTCACATCCACACCTGTGAACGCCGCCTTGTCCGCATCGCCTTGCAGCGCTGCCTTGCGCTCGTCGAGCGCCGCGGTCACGGCGGCGCGCACGTCGTTGAGCAGTTTTCCGATACGCGGCTTGTCGTCCTTGCTCACGTCCTTCATGCTCTTGCTCAGCGCCGTGAGCGCTCCCTGCTGTCCGAGATACTTGATGCGCGCCTGCTCGACCGCAGCCTCGTCCGCAGCGGCGGCGATGGCGGCGACTGCTTCGGTGCGGAGTGCTTCGAGTGGTGCGTCCATGTGGAAAAATGAGGCGCGGAGATTGCCTATCGCGCGGTCTGGCGCAAGGGCGGAAACGAGGTGTCGGACGGCAGGCTACTTTGCCCGAAGCATCATATCCACCGCCTCGGTGAATTCCCCATCAGCCGCGAGGAAGTGCGCCGCCTTGCGCAGAAACCATGGCTTTGCGTCCTTCGAGCGGGCAACTTCCAGGATGATTTTTGCCGCCGCAGCGAGGTCGCCGGCCTGTTCATGGACGCGGGCGAGATCCGCGAGATTCTCCGTGTTTTCCGGTGAGATACGAATGCGCGCCTCTACATCCTCCCGCGAGCGCGTGCTTCCGCTCGCAGGATAGGCGGGATTTTCGATCCGTCCGGATAGAAGCGGCCATGCGCGATCGTCCATGCCTGTGCGATGCAGGAGTTCGGCCCATTTTTGGAAGTCCTCGCGTCGGCGTGCAGGGTGGAGGTGCATCCATTCGAGGACCTGTTCACCGGTGATCCAGCGTGGGGCCAGCGCATAAAAATCACGGAACTCGTCGGCTGAGAGATCCTCGGCACCACTGCGCGCCTTCCACCAGATCTCAAACAATGGATGCGTCTCCGCCTCTGGCATCGTGCGTGCGTATGCGAGCGCAAGTGAAGGATTGGCGGAGATGTATTCCTCCCAGTTGGATTCCGCACCTGGGAATCCAGCAGTGTCGGTCAGCGCCCGCCCGAGAATTTCCGACGCCCGCCAGCCGGAGCGCACGATGCCCACCTGCCAGTATTGGATGCAGAGCGCGGGAGAGAGGCGCCTGACCGCACGGGCGTGGCTGATGGGATATTGCCAACTCCCTGGGACGAGACGATGGACGATCTCGATATGCCTCTGCCATTCGGAGGTTTTCGGCACTCCGAGTTCCAATTCGCGCAACGCTGCGAAGTGGTGCAACTCCGCCTCCAGCGGGAAAAAGCGCAGCGCACTGTTCCACTCTGCGAGACTTGGTCTCGGCGGTATCCCTGCGGCATCGCGGGCACGGAGCTGATCCACCACCACCGGCTGCCATGCGAATGCCAGACCCAGAAACGGCAGCGCCCAATACACACCGATCGCCAGCGGCATGAAGGCTGCACTCGGGGATTCCGCGCCGATGACATGTGCCTCGCGGGAGATCGGGCATACGAGTGCGAAAAGTGCCAGCGCATACCCTGCCGTCGCCCAGCGATGACCGGGCACATCCATCGCGGAATGGAGGACGAATGCGGAGAGGCCGGCGATCGCTCCGGCGGAGAGATAGAAAGTGCCGCGCCTTTTGAAAAGAGGACCGATCCGCGACGCCAGCAGCCGCACGCATATCCCGGCAAGGATCAGCACTGGGATGATTCCCAATTCCGCGAGCCACTGGAGCCAACTGCTCTCGGGATGGAGCACCACGTTGTCATCCAGAGTCAGCCTCTGGTAGAATGGGAACAGTCCCTTGAAAGTGGAAATCCCGTGACCAAGCAGCGGCGCATCGCGCCACATCGTGAGCGTATTGGCCCAGATGTCCTTTCGCAATTGATTGGCCACCAGCTTCCCCTCTCCGGAGGAAAAACGCTCCATCACCTGTCCGCCAAAGACCATGAGAATGACAGCCATGATCGCAGCGCCGCCAAGAAGGAGCGCGATGGTGCGCTTGCTCCGATGCCGCCAGAGGATCATCCCGCCGAAGACCGCGATGCCTGCCGCGAGTGCGACGAGGCCGCCACGGGATTTGCTCATCAGCAGCGCGACGAGGATCATGAATACCCCGACGGTCGCCAGCACCGTGAGTCGATGACGGCTGCGCGCTCCAGCCCACACGGCGCACCCGAGTCCGGCGAGTGCCGTCATTGCGAGGAAGGAGGCGGTGTGATTTCGGTTTGGAAATGGCCCCCAGCCTGACCATCCCGGTGTCGCCCGCAGGCCGTAGATCATCATGCCTTGCGAGCTTTTCGGGACGATCACAAAACAGGTGACAGCGAGCGCCACGCCTGATGCGAAAAGGATCCATGCGAGTGCCACGCGGAGTTCACGACGAGCAGCCATGGTGCGAATCCACTGCAACCACACGAGCCCTACCAGCGCCCCGAGCATGGCGTCAAAGGCGCGCGCTGGCTCAGGGTGGTGCGTGCTGGCGAGTTCCAGGCCGGGGACTGCCTGCGCTTCAGTCCGCCAGAGAGATCCGCCGAACCACTCGTATGGGAGGAATTCCTTCAGCACCAGCACGGCAATGAGCGAGATTGCCAGGATGTTTCCACGCCTTCCGAGTGGCAAAATGGCGGGTTGTTCGAGGAAAATTCCGAGGGTCAGCAGAAACACGAGTGCCACCTGCACCACGCGATCCACTGCACCGAAGGCGAGCGGCCCAAGAGTAAGGATCAGCCCGAAGACTACGAGCGCCGCGGTTCGCCGCATTTTCCATTTCACAGGCGGGTCGCGGCGGGTGGTTGGGGGGCTTATGGGCATCGCCCTATTCCGTCACCTCGGGCCCCACTTGGCGAGCGCCTTCGTGAAGGAAGGTCGAAAGCATTCCGCGATCCGCTGCCATTCGGGTACCGTGCCTTCGTCGAGCGATGCAAAAAGCATCACCGGCTTTGCCCCGTTCTGGCGGAGGTGGATGACGATTTGATTTTCCGTCTCATTGGACTCCACGAAGCCGACGCGCCGCATGGTCTGATCGAAGATGCGCCAGAAATCCTGCGGGGTTCCGCAGCGGTCCACCTCGAGGAGCAGCAGCTTTGCCTGCAGTACAGTGTATTGAACGGCCTGACGGCGACTGAGGACGCGCTTCATCTGCTGATGGGCGTCCCTCCAACTCCGCACCCGCAAGAAATGACGGACGACGCCGAGCACCATCAGGAAAAGCATGCCGAGACCGATCGAGATGGGAAGCGTGCCGCCCTTGTTCCAGAAAATCGTGAGCCCGATCAGTGAGAGGATGACGCAGATGCCGTAGAGGCCAAAGAGGATCCGCCTTTTGGAAATGCCCATCTTTTCGAGACGGTGATGCACGTGCTCATCATCCGCATGAAAAAGCGGGAACCCACGCAGCGCGCGTCTCGCCAGCGCAAACGAGGTATCGAGAATGGGCAGGCCGAGACCCACGATCGTCACCAGCAACGCTGCGGCGACCGAGCCCTTGTGGGAGCTTGAAACCGAGAGCACTGCGATCGTGAAACCGATCAGATATGCACCGCCGTCGCCGAGGTAGATTCGCGCCGGCGGAAAATTGAAAATCAGGAAACCCATCAGCGCACCTGCGAGGGTGAAAGCAAACCATGCAAGTCCGAGATGGCCTGAATAAAATCCCACCAGCCCAAGGGTCACCGACATGAAAAGACCCAAGCCCCCCGCGAGACCATCGAACCCGTCGATAAGGTTCACGATGTTCGGAATCGCAATCAGCCAGATGACGGTGACGAGTGCACTCCAGCCGCCCAATTCGATCGTCCCGTAGCTCGGCAGGGAAAATTTCTCAATGCCCAGGCCAAGTGAAGTCACGATGCTCGCGATGGCGACCTGGCCGATGAGCTTCTTCTTCGCCCCGAGCGCGTGGATGTCATCCCACAGCCCGAGCCCGAACATGAGCGACAGGCCGACCATGATCGGAAACCACTCGAACGACCTGGGCGGCTGGAACCAAAGGATCACAATCACTCCGAGCACCAGGCTGAACATCAACGGAATACCACCGATGCGGGGAATCGGAACGGTCTGCTTTTTCCGCCCTTCGTCCGGCGCATCCAAGCCCACGCCGCTGTGCGCGAGCCGGATCATCCACGGAGTGAGGATCACAGAAACGAGAAAGCCAAAAGTGAGGAACAGGAGGATATTCGTCATGCACAGTCGCGCCCGCCTTCAGGATGGAAAATATGGAAAATGGTTGCCATGGGCTTTTGCGATGGGCCGTCCGGTTAAGACTGCCGCCCGCAGGTTTGGAGTGTCACCTTACGCAAGAAGCAGGCGCACTGGGAAAAAAAATCCCGTTCATCGTTTCACACGCACTAGCAAATCTCGCCAAGCGGACAGGGCCTCATTCCTTTGCCGCGTCGCACATGAGACGGAATCCAAAGGAATCAACGAGCGTTCCTTGCGTCGCGCCGCGATCCACGCGGCGACACCTTCTCCATCCCCTGGCGCAAAAGTGCCTGCATGGGCATAGTCGCGGAGCTCTCTCGCGATCGCACCATCGGGTGGCCCGACGAAAAGAATCGGGCGCGGCAGAGTGAGCATCAGGGCGAGTTTGCTCGGCCAGAGCAGCCCGCGAACGGCCGGAAGCTGCGTGGCGACCAGCGTCTCGCAGCGAAGAAGCGATGGCGTAAGATCCTCCACGGCTGCGTAGCCCTGCCACTCACAGCGCTGCAATCCGAGTGCTGTCGCATGTGCCTGCGCAAGTTTCCACGAAGGCCCGCCACCTTGAAAAAGCAGCCGCACATCGACGCCACGCTCTTCGAGCAGCGCCTGTGCCTGCAGCAGCGTCTCCCATTCGTGCGCACGACCGAGATTGCCGGAGTAAATCCACGTCCACGGCCCGGCGGGCCCCGTGGCGACAGCCGCCGGGCTATTTGCACCCTGCGTCACCCAGGGCCGGATACACACTGGATCGAGCCGCTGCGCTCGAAAGCGGGAAGCCATGTCATCATCGAGCGCGACGACCGTTTTCGCGCGACGATAAACTCCGCGCATCGCCCATCCTGTGAGTCTGGCAACGAAGGACGTCCGGCGAATCTCGCCGAGTTCCACGGCAAGCTCCGGATACATGTCCATCGCCCAGTGAATGTGCGCCGCACGGTGCTTCCGGGCCACGCGATCCGCCACGACTCCTAGGCACGGCGGCGAACTGCCAGACACCACGACATCCGCACGCGGGCGCGCACGTCCTTCGCGCAGCATCCGCCACAGTGCGCTGAGTTCGCGCTTCATGCGTCCACCGCCGGCCTGCGCCGCGCGATAGTCCTGTCCCGCGTCCACAAAATCCACTTCGTGCCCGAGTCGCACAAACTCATCCGCAACCTCACGGAAAAGAATTCCTGTCGGAGCAGGATCTGGCGGGAAATATTGGTTCAGAAAGAGAATCCGCATCACGAAAGCTGCCTTGCAACCAACGCGGGATTCCCGCGCACGATGGTCTTCGGGGCGACATTTTCCAAGACCACGCTACCGGCGCTAACCATGCTTCCTGCACCGATTTCCACCCCGGGCGCTATGAATGCCTGTGCCGCGATCCACGATCCGCCGCGTACCGTGATCGGTTTCGTCACGAGGTTGAATTTCTCGGAGCGAAAATCATGGGAGCCGGTGCAGAGGAACGCGCGTTGCGAGATGCACACGCTCGATTCGACCGCGACTGGGGCGAGACTCAGGATCATCACTTCCTCGCCGAGCCATACGTCGTCCCCGAGTGTGAGACGCCACGGGTAGCTCACGTTCACATTTGCACGAATGACCACGCCGACGCCGATTTTCGCGCCGAAAATCCGGAGCAGCGCAACACGAATCGCGGACGGCCACGGGAATGAATTCAGGAAAAATGCCCACTTCACGAGCACCCAGATGGCCTCCTTCCAGCGCGGCGCACCGCGGTCGAAATCACCAACAGTATAGCCTTTCAACTGCATGGCATCGTCATTGCTGATTGCAGGACCGCAGTTAGTTTTGCAGAAATCATTCTATCGCTATCAGTCTCGTTGTCGGGGTGTCTGCACCGCAGGATTCACGCCCGACTCCGCCTGAGGCAAACGAATTCGATGCATCTGAAGCCATCCAGCCCAAATGGTATTTCGGAAAGCCGGATGCCGCACCCACGGCTCCCGGAGGGAAAACTATGCAACCGAGTGGCACACGGGCGGCTACTCTCAGGGAAATGACACGGATGGACCTGAAGGCAGAAAGCACCGCGACCGCGGGAATGGACGAGATCCATTCCGGGTGCTGGCTGCCGGAATCGCTCTCTCCGCCCGTCCTTGTCGGAGGAAAAACGAACGTATGGCTCGCAGAGTTCCACGTGAGCATCCGTACGCTTCCCTACCTCGCCGATCACGGCTTTCAGGGCATGGTCGTTTTGCCTGGCGCATTCCTTATCGCACTTGTTCAAAAAGTGCACCGCGAGTTTTTCCACACCGAGGCGGTGAGCCTGCGCGACATTGAATTCACCAAGCCGGTCATTCTCTCAGACGCCGTCGCGAGCCTCGCTGTCCGATTCGAGGAACGCGGCGACGGGACCATGGATTATACGCTGTTCGAAGCCACGAGCGATGAGATCATTGACTCCGGCAACGCACAGCCGTGCGCGCGCATGCGGGTCGATTTTACCGCCGAGAAGGCAAAATGCGTGGTCTCGATCGCTTCCACCAGCGGCGTTCCATCATCAACGGATGGCCGCGAATTCTACCGGCAGCTCCGCGCGAACGGGAACGAATACGGACCGCAATTCCAGACTGTCGCCGACATCTCCGGCATTGGTGGAAATTTCATGGCTCACTTTGCGGAGCTACGCGCCACCCCGTCGGTGCAGGCCATTTTTCCCACGCCTCCAGAGATCGATTCTGCGTCTCAGATACTCGCGATCTTCAATCTCAACGCTGGCCGTACGTTTATCCTGAAGTCCATCGGACATCTCACCATTTTCCCGAATACCGGCCCACGACCGCACCGTGCGTTCGCCACGCTCGCCGAGAAGACCGCTTCCGGTGGCGAGACCTTGCGCGGCTCTGTGACCGCAGTGGATAAAACCGGCGCGCCGCTATGGGCAGCCACAGATATCGCGCTCGCATTCCTGGGCAGTCAGGCATCCGCAGTGTCCGATTTGCCGCATGCAACCCGACTGTGCGTCGCATCCACATTCACTGCGGAGCCGCTGGAGGACAGCCTTCGCTTTTGGGGCGATCACGTGGCCCAACCGTTCGGCATACAATTCGCACCCTACAATCAGGTGTTTCAACAGTTGCTGGACCCCACCAGCGACTTCCGGACAAACCGGGACGGCTTCAATGCCATCGTCCTCAACATCGAAGACTGGCAGCGCGAAACCCGCCGGAACCTCCTTTCGCTCGAACCGGTTCGCGCGAAGGCATGCTTCGGCGAGCGGCAGCGGCACAAGCTCCCGAACGGCGCGGAGATCGTCCACCTGAACCGCTACGAAACCGAATACGTCTATCAGGAAATCTTCGAAGATGAGTCGTATCTCCGTCACGGAATCGAAATCCCCGACAGTGCAACGGTGATCGATATCGGGGCAAATATCGGCCTCTTCTCCCTCTTCGTGATGAGCCGCTGCAAGGACCCGACGATTTTTGCATTCGAGCCTTCGCCCAGCGTCTTCGACCTTCTGCGCGCAAACTGCGCCGCTTACGGAGATCCCGCACATGTGCAAGCGTTCAACTGCGGCGTTGCTGAAGCGAAAGGCAGCGCACATTTCACATTCTACGAGCATTCATCGGTATTTTCGAGCTTTCATCCGGATGATCGCGAGGATCGCGCCGCCGTGGAGGCAGTCGTTCGCAATGTCCTCGAACAAGAGCTTGCCGGAACTGCGGTGCTGCACGAAACGGACATCGCGGAACTGACCTCTCAGCGCATGCGCTCAGAGACTTTTGAATGCCCCCTCGCATCAGTGTCCCAGATCATCCGCGAGAACCGAATCGAGCGGATACACCTGCTGAAAATTGACGCTGAAAAAAGCGAATTGGGGATTCTTCGCGGCATCGAGGAAGCGCACTGGCCACTCATCGAGCAAATCGTAATCGAAGTCCACGACCGCACCCGAACAGCCGTGGACGTGATCACTGAGCAGCTCACGGAGCGCGGTTTTCACTGCTCAGTCGTCGAGGAAAAGCTGCTCGAGCATTCGGGCCTATTCAATATCTACGCCACGCGTCGCACAGCGACCAAAACACCCGCGAGCGGCCTTGCTCAGAAAGTCGAGGATTTTTGCGACACGCTCGACACGTTCATCGCAGATTCCCCCGCCCCTCTCGTGCTTGCCATCGCCCCGTGCGTGAATGGCAATGCCGCCACCCTCGATACAGCCGAGCAGCGGATCCTCGCACGAGCTTCACATCATCCACAAATCCGCACGATCAGCTCGACGGAAATCCTGGCCCGGCATCGAGTCCGTGAGTTTCACGATGCTCACACCGGGCGACTTGGCCACATGCCCTTTACGCGCGAAGGTTATGCCGCTCTCGGCACCGCGATCTCGCGCGCAATTTTCAGCGTCGTCACGCCTCCGGTGAAAGTGATCGTCCTCGATTGCGACAACACACTCTGGCAGGGTCTCTGCGGTGAAGATGGCGCGACCGGAGTCGTCATTTCACCGGGGTTCCGGCAGCTCCAGGAATTCATGCTCGCGCAGAGGCAGGCCGGCGTCCTGCTTGCTCTGTGCAGCAAGAATCAGGAGGCCGATGTCCTTGCGGTGCTTGATCAGCACCCCGAAATGATCCTTCGTCGCGAGCATCTCGCGGACTGGCGGGTCAATTGGGAGCCAAAGCCGGACAACCTCCGCTCGCTCGCCAAGCGATTCAACGTGGGCTTGGACAGCTTTGTGTTCCTCGATGATAACCCGCTGGAATGCGCTGCAGTGCGGGCAGCATGTCCTGAGGTTCTCGTTCTCCAAGTCCCTGGGGCGAACGAGCGTATCCCGACCTTTCTCGACAGCATCTGGATATTCGATCGCGTCGCCGCAACTGTCGAAGATCGCACACGCAACAAGTGGTATCGCACGAGTTCGGAGCGGGATGAAATGCGCGCGGCCGCACCGACACTGCGCGATTTCATCGACGGCTTGAAATTGCGCATCGAAGTGACGGAGGCCTCAAAGGAGCAACTCCCGCGCGTCGCCCAGATGACGCTGCGAACCAATCAATTCAACTTCACCTCGATTCGCCGCACCGAGGGTGCGTTGAAAGATTTCATCGAATCAGGTGCAAAGTGCCTCGTGGCATCAGTAAGTGACCGCTTCGGCGACTATGGGATTGTCGGCGCGGTTCTCTACACTACGACCGCCGATCGCTTCATCGTGGATACGCTGCTCCTGAGTTGCCGCGCACTCGGAAAAGGCGTCGAGCACCACATGGTGGCAGACCTCGCAGGCCGCGCAATTCGCGCCGGAAAAGCGATCGTCGAACTCCGGTATCAGCATTCGGAGCGAAATCAGCCAGCGGGAGATTTCCTCGAAAGGATCACGAAAACCTCCCTTGAATCGGGCAGCGCCTTTGCACTGCACGCCTCAGAACTGGCCGAGCTGCGTTATAATCCAGAGGAGAAGTCTGAACGAACGGATCGCGGCGAAACCAACACCACTCTCCGAGGTGCCGCGAACACCACGCATACCTTTGACCGCACGAGCCTCTCCGCTGCAATGCAGCGGCTCGGCGATGAATTGGGCACGATCGAAAACGTCGTTCAAGCGATCGAACGGGTGCACGCCAGCGCCCAGCCTGAGGCTTCTCCCGATTCGCCCAACTTTCGACACGATGCGAACGACCTTGAGCGCTCGCTGCACGAGATCTGGCGGAAGGTGCTCGCAAAGCCAGCCATCGGTCTCACTGAAAACTTTTTCGACGCCGGCGGGACCTCGCTAAAGGCCGTGATGGTGGTCGCAATGATTCGAAATCAGCTCAAAAAGGACGTCTCGATCATCAGTCTTTTCGAGTCTCCGACCATTCGCCTTCTCGCCGAAAAATTGGACAACTCCGCAAAGCCCGAAGGCGACGAAAGCTCGGCAGGAGCCGCCGCTGAATCCCGCGGCCGGCAGCGCCGGGGCAAACTCATCAAACGCAAGACAGCCTGACATGAAATTTTCAACCATCGGAGTCATCGGCGCGGGAAACATCGGAACTGGGGTAGTCACGGACCTCGTGCTGCACGGCCTCAATGCCGTGGTGGTGGACATCTCGGATACCGCACTGCGAAAGGCTCACGACGAAGTCCTGAAGAACATCCGCTTTGCGCCCCTGTTTTCCAAGACACTGCCCCGCGTCGCACCGGACGATGCAACGCGGCGGATGACGTTCACGACGAATCTCAGTGATCTGAAAAACTGCGAATTGGTCATCGAGAACGTGCCGGAAAAATGGGAAATCAAACGCCCCATCTACGAGCAGCTCGACACCATTCTGCCACGCGGTGTCTGCGTCGGTGCCAATACATCCTGCCTTTCGATCACGAAAATCGCCGCAGCGACCAAGCGACCCGCAGAGATCATCGGGCTGCATGTGATGAACCCCGTTCATCTCAAGCCCACCGTTGAAGTCATCCGTGGCTTCCATACTTCTGACGATACAGTGGCAAAGCTGAACGCGCTTTTCGATCAGCTTAAAAAACAGGCGATCATCGTGGAGGACTCCCCGGGATTTGTCTCAAACCGGATCTCGCATGTCTTCATGAACGAGGCGGCATTCGTGCTCCAGGATCAAGTCTCCACGGCGGAGAAGATTGATCAGATTTTCAAGCAGTGCTTCGGACACAAGATGGGGCCGCTGGAGACCGCGGATCTCATCGGCCTCGATACTGTTGCAAACTCCCTCGACGTTCTCTTCGACAGCTTCCACGATCCGAAATACCGCTGCTGTCCGTTCATGCGGAAACTCGTGGAAGCAGGAAACCTCGGACGCAAGACCGGACGGGGCTTTTACACTTATCCGGAAGCCTAGAACTCCAAAACGACACGTATGAACACGACCGAAGAAAAAGCGATCCGCGAAATCATCCGCGGCTTCATTCTCAACTCCATCCACGTTCCGGATATCCTGGATGACGACAACCTTTTCGAGAGCGGCATCGTGAATTCGCTCTTTGCAGTGCAGCTCATGACTTTCATCGAGAAGAGCTTCGGAATCGAGGTCGGCATGGACGACCTGGAGATTTCAAACTTCCAATCCATCTCGGCCTCGGCCTCATTCGTGGTTCGCAAGCAGTCGCAACCTGCCACCCCCTGAGGACGACAGATGATGCACGAATTTCTCTCCGAGGCACAGCAGTCGCGCCAGCGCGAGTTCCGCGATTTCGTGGCGCGGCACATCATGCCGTTTGCAGCGGAATGGGATCGCGATGGGGCGATTCCGAAAGCGACGGTGAAGCTGATCGCGGACGCCGGGTATCTCGGGAGCACGCTCCCTGCAAAATTTGCCGGACAGGGCTGGGACACCGTCACATTCGGGCTGCTGAATGAAGCCTTCGGTCGTGCAAGTGTCGCGCTCACCGACCTGCTCACGGTGCAGGCGATGGTTTCCATGTCGCTGCTGAAATGGGGTAACGATGAGCAAAAATCACGGTGGCTGCCGTCACTCGCGCGCGGCGACAGCATCGGCGCTTTTGCACTCACGGAACCGGGCGGCGGCAGCGATTTGCAATCGCTCGCGACTCAATTCACGGATGCTGGCAGCGGCTCCTATCGCCTGCACGGTGAGAAGACTTGGATCTCATACGGCCAGACTGCGGATGTGTTTCTCGTCATCGGTTACGCCGAGTCGGAGGCGCTCGCATGCATGGTTCCGAGGGACTCAGCCGGAGTGAAAATCGAAGCCATCACCGGAATGCTGGGATATCGCGCAGCCGGCCTGGCGAAGATCACTTTTCAGGATGTGGCGATTCCTGCAAGCGACGTGATAGGCAAACCCGGAGTCGCGCTGAGCTACATCACGCCAGTCGGCTTGCAATATGGCCGCATCAGCACCGCATGCTCGTCGCTCGGCTTGCTTCGGGCATGCCTCGAAGAATCCACATCCCGCGCCGCAGTCCGCAAGACAGGCAGCGGAACCATCGGCAATCTAGGCATGATTCGATCGAAGATCGCCCAAATGGGCACGGATATGCACGCAGCCGGACTGCTCTGCCTGGCGGCATGCCGCGCGACGGATGAACGCCTCCCGGAAGCGTTCACAAAAGCATTGATGGCAAAATATTTCTCCTCACGCGCCGCCGTCCGGGCTGCATCCGATGCCGTGCAAATCTGGGGCGCGGCGGGCTGCCACGAGGATGCTCCCGTGGCCCGCTACTATCGTGACGCGAAGCTGCTCGAAATCCTCGAAGGCACCACGCAAATCCATGAAGAGTTACTTGGACGGACCTTCATTGACGCGGCCCAGCGCTGACAAGCGTCCCATTTTCCTGCAGGCCCAATGCAAGTCTCACAAAACATCGATGTGGAAAAAAATGATCTGGAGCGCATCGAATGCTTCAATCGGACAGAGCATCCTTTTCCAGATGCCCTCACTTTGCATGAACTGATCGAAGCACAGGTCGCACGCAACGGATCTGCGGTCGCTGTCATTTGCGAGCACGACAAGTCATTTGGAGCATCGTCGCTCACCTTTGATCAACTCAATGCGAGGGCAAATCAACTCGCACACCTGCTGCGTGCATCCGGCGTCGGTCCAGGCAGCATTGTGGGGATGCTCGTCGAACGCTCGTTCTCGATGATCATCGGCTTGCTCGGCATCCTCAAGGCAGGCGGTGCATACCTCCCCATCGCGACCGACAATCCACCCGATCGAATCCACTACCTCTTAAACGATGCGGGAGTCCGCGTCCTGCTCACGCAGGGAAAGACCGCCGGACTCATCCCCTTCGCCGGAAAAAGCATCTGCATCGAGGATCCGGATATCTACTCGGGCTCGGATGCAAATCCACATCCACTCGCGACGGCGGATGACCTTGCCTACGTCATCTACACGTCCGGCTCTACCGGTCGTCCAAAAGGCGTGATGGTCGAGCATCGTTCCGTGGTGAACCGCCTTCACTGGATGCAAGCCGCATATCCGATCGGTCCCGATGATGTGCTGCTGCAGAAGACGCCTTACTATTTCGACGTATCCGTGTGGGAACTCTTCTGGTGGACGATGACCGGCGCGAAGCTCTGCCTCCTCAAGCCCGGAGGTGAGAAGCTCCCGATGGTGCTGCTCGATGCGATCCGCAGGCAGCATGTGAGCGTGCTCCATTTCGTTCCCTCGATGCTGAATGTCTTCCTCGAATACCTCGACGGTCGCAACGCGACAACGCTCAGCGGACTTTCGACTCTCCGCCATGTCTTCGCGAGCGGTGAGGCGCTCATGCCTGCGCACGTGCGGAAATTCAACGCACTGCTCGGAGGCACGACCACCGCGAAGCTCACGAATCTCTATGGTCCGACAGAAGCCACTGTGGACGTCACATGGTTCGACTGCCCCGCCAATGGCGACATCGAACGGATTCCGATCGGCAGACCGATTCACAATACGCGCCTGCACATCATCAAGGATGGCCAGCCAGCATCACTCGGCGAACCGGGTGAACTGTGCATCGCTGGAGTCGGACTCGCGCGCGGATACCTGAACAACCCTGCGCTCACTTCGGAAAAATTCACCGACAATCCGCTGCACCCTGGAGAGCGCATCTATCGCACCGGAGATATCGCGCGATGGCTGCCTGATGGAAATGTGGAATACCTCGGGCGAGAAGATCACCAAGTGAAGATCCGCGGCCTGAGGATCGAACTCGGCGAAATCGAAAACACGATCCGAGAATTTCCCGGCATCACGGACTGCATCGTCACCGTGAAGCGATATTCCGAAAACGTGATTCTCATCGTCGCCTACGTCGTTGAACGAATGCCGGTCGATACCGCGATTTTGAAAGCACATCTCCAGAAGCGCCTCCCGGATTACATGGTGCCAAGCCACTATGTAGCCATCGCGGAAATCCCGCTCACTGCGACCGGCAAAGCTGACCGCAAAGCCCTCCCGGAACCCGATGTCATCAGGAAATGAGCAACCATCATTATTTCAACGGAGGACCGCGGTGATGGACGACGATCTGGACATCGCCATTGTCGGTCTCGCTTGCCGTTTCCCCAGTGCGAAAAACCCGGAGGAATTTTGGCGCAATCTTGCTGCTGGCGTTGAATCCATCTCGCGCCTTTCCGATGAGGAGATTCTGCGTTCAGGCGCTCCAAAGTCGCACCTCTCCTCGCCAAATTACGTGAAAGCCGCGCCAGTGCTGGATGACCCCGGCGCGTTCGATGCTGCATTCTTCGGATTCACTCCAGGCGAGGCTCGGACGATGGACCCGCAGCACCGCCTCCTTTTGGAACTTGCGCACGAGGCATTCGAGGACGCGGGATGCGTCCCTTCCGATGTTCCCGCCCGCGTCGGCGTCTTCGCCGGGTCGGCCATGAATACCTATTTCATGCACGCCGGGCTGAACCGAAATTTTGCCGAGGACTACATCCCGACGCTCATTTTCAACGACAAGGATTTCCTCAGCACCCGCATTTCGTACAAGCTCAACCTCAAGGGACCAAGCCTCACCGTCCAGACCGCATGCTCCACCTCGCTCGTCGCAGTGCATCTCGCGCGGCAGAGTCTGCTCAGCGAGGAATGTGACATTGCCCTGGCTGGCGCGGTCTCCGTGCGAGTCCCTCATCGTGCGGGATATTTTTCGGACCCAGGCGGCGTCTCTTCCCCAGATGGGCATGTGCGCGCATTTGATGCGGATGCAAACGGCACAGTATTTGGCAGCGGCGGCGGCGTGATTGTGCTGAAACGACTTCGCGATGCCATCGCCGATGGTGACAACATCCGCGCAATCATCAAAGGCTCGGCAATCAACAATGACGGCGCGGAAAAGGCCGGCTACACGGCGCCGAGCGTGAACAGCCAGGCAGATGCAATCATTGAGGCGCTCGCGAACGCAGACGTATCTGCGGAAAGCATTAGCTACATCGAGACGCATGGCTCGGGCACGCCGGTCGGCGATCCGATCGAAGTGCGCGCGCTCACGAAGGCGTTCCACACTTCGACGCGGCGGACCGGCTTCTGCGCCATCGGTTCAGTGAAGACAAATGTCGGCCATCTCGACGCCGCCGCGGGTATGGCGGGATTGATCAAAACCGTCCTCGCACTGCAGAACCGGCAGATTCCGCCGAGCCTCAATTATTCGCGGCCCAATCCCGAGATTGATTTCCCAGCGACGCCCTTCTTCGTGAACACGCAGCTCAGTCCATGGGTCTCTGCGAGCGGCCCGCGCCGCGCAGGAATCATGTCCACCGGAATGGGCGGCACCAATGCGCACGTTGTCCTCGAGGAAGCGCCCGCGATCGCCTCGACGTCCGAATCAAAACGGCCGAATCTTTTCATCCTCTCAGCCCGCACCGAGTCGTCGCTCACCGCATCCGCGGAAAATCTCCGCGCGTTTCTCGAAGCAAACCCAACCGTGAATTTGGACGACGCGGCGTTCACTTTCCAGACGGGCCGTCGCGCGATGCCGCACCGCCGCTTCGTTGTTGCGAAGGATCGCGCGGAAGCCATCGCATCGCTTTCGGAAAAGCCCCAGCGCATGTCCGTAGCTCACGCGGACCGCAGCGTGGACCGCCCGCTCGTGCTGCTACTGCCCGGAGTGGGCGATCACTACGTCGGGATGGGGCGCGAACTCTACGCGGCAATCCCCACCTTCCGTGCGGAGGTGGATCGGTGCGCGGAAATTTTGCGCGCACAACTCGGCTGCGACATCCGCGAAATCCTCTGGCCTAAAAATCGGGACTGGCAGCAGCAGCCCGCAGCGCGCGGTATTGATCTGAAAAAGATGCTCGCCGGCAACACGCAGCCGCCCGACGACGAGGACACGCTGCGACTGAACAAACCGGCACACCTACAGCCCGCGCTATTTACGATCGAATATGCACTCGCGCGACTGTGGATGGATCTCGGTATCACACCGCAAGCCATCGTCGGCCACAGCATGGGCGAATATGTCGCGGCATGTGTGTCCGGCGTTTTTTCACTCGAAGATGCGCTCCATCTCATCGTGCGGCGCACACAGCTCGTCGCGTCGCTCCCGCCCGCGAGGATGCTCGCGGTGACGCTGCCGGAATCCGAGCTTCAACCGCTGCTCACCGGCGAACTTTCCATCGCGCTCATCAATGGCCCGAGCCTCTGCATTGTAGCCGGGCCGCCAGCCGCTGTCGTAGATTTCGAGCGCGCACTCGCCACGCGCGGCGTCACTTTCCGGCCGGTGCAAAATACACACTCATTTCATTCACGGCTGCTCGATCCGATCGTCGGCGAGTTTGAAAGTGAAGTGCGAAAGATTCGCCTGAATCCGCCGCAGATCCCGTTTGTCTCGAACGTGACTGGCAACTGGATTTCCAAGGCCGAGGCAACGGATCCCGCATACTGGGCTCGGCACCTGAATCACACCGCGCGATTCAACGATGCGCTGCGCACGCTCTGGCAGATGGAAAATGCGCTGCTCCTCGAAGCCGGCCCCGGCAAGACGCTCGGCGTCCTGGCGATGCAGCATCCGGCCCGGCAGAAAGCCGGGAATCCAGTGCCTGTCGCCTCCTTACGGCATCACTACGAGAACGAATCCGACCTCGAACTGCTGTTGAATGCAGCCGGACGGCTGTGGATTTCCGGGGCGGATCTCCGCTGGGAAAAGTTCCATGCCGGACGCGCCGCAAGGAAAGTTTCACTGCCGACGTATCCGTTCGAGCGGCAAAACTTTTGGATCGGAAACGAGTCCACACAAGCGGCATCCCGCTCGAAAAGTGCAGGGCCCTCGTCGCTCGGCATTGATGATTGGTTTTATGTGCCTTCCTGGGAACGGACGCTCTTTCCCAGAAACCTCCAAAATCAAAGCGAACCTGACGGCATTCTGTGGCTCGTCGTTACCGATCGTCCCGAGCACGCGACCTCATTTCGGAAACTCATCACCTCCCGAGGAACGGAAGTTCAATCTGTGATCTTCGGAGGAAAATTTGCGCGCTCGCCCGATGGAGTGTTTGAAATCAATCCGCCCAGCCGGGACGACTGTCTCAAACTTTTCCGCGAGATCAAAAGCCGCGACTGGAGCGCGATCCACATCATTCACCTCGGATGCCTCGCGGAAGCGCCCGATCTGGATTCCGGTTTCTTCAGCCTCATGTCCATCGCACAGGCGATAGGCGCGCAGGACATTTCCGTTCCAGTAAAAATCGGGATCATTTCCAGCGGCCTCCACGAAGTCACAGGCGGTGAGACTTTGCATCCGCAGATGGCCGCGGTGCTCGGACCGTGCAGCGTGATTCCGAAGGAATTTCCGAACGTCATTTGTTTCAACGTGGATTTGCCGGACTCCGAAAATCGGCGTGCGCTGGGTGATGGCATCGCTGAAAAAGTCGCAGCGGAGTTTGCCGGAGCGGTGTGCGGGGAGATCGTCGCCTTTCGAGGGACTCACCGCTGGAGAAGGAAATTTGACCGCGTACAGTTGAGCGCCGCGGAATCATGCTCAGCAGGATCACCAGCCACACGGCTGCGCGAGCGCGGAGTATATCTGATCACCGGAGGCACTGGCGGCATCGGCCTGGCCTTGGCGGAACATCTTGCACAGACGTATCGCGCCACGCTCGTACTCACGAAGAAGTCCGCCTTTCCCGAAAAATCACGATGGGCGGAACTCGCCGTTGCGAAAGATACGCCCGTGGCGCTGCGAAAGATTCTCGGGCAATTGCTCGAACTCGAAAGCATCGGCGCAACAGTGGAGGTAATTGCCGCCGATGTCTCCGACCGGGAACAGATGCAGCGGGTCTTTACTGAGACGCTGCACCGGCACGGCGCGATCCACGGCGTGATCCACGCGGCGGGAGTGATCCACGATGGCCTCATCGAGGGCAAGACCCGGGAAATCGCGGAAGCGGTGCTTTTCCCGAAGCTCCGCGGCTGCGAGGTGCTGCACGCTCTGTCAAAGAGTGCGGGCTCGGATTTTCTCGTCCTCTTTTCATCCACCGCCTCCGTGCTCGGGCCTCGCGGGCAGATTGATTACAGCGCCGCGAATGCCTGTCTCGATGCGTTCAGCCAATCAGTCAGCGGAACGGGTGGGCCGCGCACGCTGACGATCAATTGGCCCGGCTGGCGTGAAGTCGGCATCCTCGCGGAAATGGAGACGGCACCGGGAATGCAGCAGTGGAAGGAGGAGGCGCTCGCCAAGGCAATCTCGACGAACGATGGGCTGGAAGCTTTTCACCGCGCGCTCGAATCGGATTTGCCGCAGGTGATCGTCAGTCCGCAGGACTTGCACGCATTGCTCGATGAATCTCGCACGCTGCCGCCGGGCGGACCGGGATCCTCGGGAAACGAAACGCGCGGCGAAGATATCGCGATGCTCACCGAGCAGGAGCCGGAGGATGTGATCGCAGGGATCTGGCGCGGGGTGCTCGGCATCACGGACATCGGCCACGATGAGAGTTTCTTCGATCTGGGAGGCCACTCCCTGCTCGCCATGCAGGCCGTGGGACGCCTCCGCGCGCGCTATCATGTGGACATCACGCTCCGCGATTTTTTTGAAGCGCCCACGATTGCCCGCCTCGGCATTTGCATCCGGGAGAAACTCGTGCAGGACATCGCGAGTCTGAGCGACGAGGAGGTGCGCGCACTGCTCGCGCGCGAGACACAGCCGCATGAATGAGCCGCCCGCCAGCTTCGACGCAAAGCGTGGAACGGAGGGCAGCCAGCCGTCGCTGTCCGATGAAAGGCGACGGCTGCTGGAGTTGCGGCTGAAAGGCGCGGCAAGACCACCCGCGCAGACACCCAGCATCCCGCACCGTGAGGCCGGGCAGCCCGCGCCGCTTTCCGCGGCGCAGCACCAGATGTGGCTCATCGAGCAAATGAACCCCGGCATTGCAGCGCACAACATTCCGGTCGCATTCCGGCTGGGAGGCATCCTCGACACGGCTGTGCTTGAGGAAGGATTCAACCAAATCATCCAGCGCCACGAATCGTGGCGCACCACCTTTGGCACGCGCGACGGGGATTCCTTCCAGCAAGTCCACGCCAAGTGCAGGATTCGGATCTCGCACGAAGACTTCACCCGCCTGCCGCCGGAGCAATGTGAGGACGCGGCCCGTTCGCGCGCCGCGGCGGAGGGAGTGACCCCATTTGATCTCGGATGCCTGCCGCTGCTTCGCGTGTCGCTGCTCAAGCTCGCCGAGGAAGATCACATCCTGCTCGTCGTCGTGCATCACATTGTCGCGGACGGGCTCTCGCTGAGCCTGATCTTCGACGAACTCGACGCCTTTCACCGGGACGCGAAACGGGGCGGCGCAGTGCAGTTGCCGGAGCTGCGCGCGCAGTATGCCGACTTCGCCGCATGGCAGGCGCAGGAGCTTTCCGCCGAGCGGAATTCGGAGCAAATTAGGCACTGGCAGCAGGTGCTTTCCGGCGAATTACCCGCGCTCGAACTCCCCGCCGATCATCCGCGACCGCCGCGGCAATCGTTTGCCGGTTCACACATCAGCTTCGCCATTGCACGCGACATCGCGCAGTCACTGCGCGCCATCGCTGCCCGAGAACGATGCACATTTTTCACCGTCGCATTCGCAGCGTTTCATGTGCTGCTGATGCGGCATTCCAACAACGCGCAGATATTGATCGGCACGCCGGTGGCACGCCGACCACTCCCGGAATTCGAGCCGCTCATCGGAAATTTTCTGAACGTCGTGACGCTGCGCGGCGATGCCTCGGGAGATCCGGCATTCACGGAATTTCTCGCGCGCTGCCGTGAAACTGCGCTCGATGCGCTGGCGAATACGGACGTGCCCTTCGAGGCCGTCGTGAAGAGCCTGCGTGCGCACCGCGACCCGGGCAGGAACCCGATCTTCCAAGCGCTCATGCAGGTGCTGCCTCCTTTCCGCGCGCGCCTCGGCGACCTGCGCGTGAGCCGGTTTGATTTCGAGATGCGCTTCTCGCAGGCGGACATCGCGCTGCATCTTTTCGAGGAACACGACGGCAGCTATCTCGGGCATCTGCAGTTTTGCACAGCGCTTTTTGAACGGGAGACCATCGTGCGTCTCGCGAGTGCTTTCACATGGCTGCTCGGCGGCATCGTGGAGAATCCCGGCACGCCCATCTCGCGCCTGCCGATCCTCGGTGAAGCCGAGCGTGCGCGCATCGTGGGCGAGTGGAGCGGAGCGGAGCGCCCGTACCCGGATTCGCAGACGATTGCAGAGCGATTCACCGAATGCGCCGCGAAGACTCCAGACGTGATCGCGATCACAGACGGCGATGCGCGCCTCACTTTCGCGGAGCTGGATGCGCGCTCGAATGGCGTCGCGAATTTTCTGCAATCACGCGGCATTCGCAACGGTGATTTTGTCGGTCTGCGGGCAGAGCGCACTGCATCCTTCGTCGTGCAGGCACTCGGAATCGCGAAGGCTGGCGGGGCGTATGTGCCACTCGACGAAAACGAGCCGCCTGCTCGCCTTGCGGCGATGCGCGCGTCGTGCGCGACGGTGCTGGATGCGGAGCCGGGCGGAGATTTTTCCGCGCAATCTACGGCCACGGATGCCAGGGCGGATGGCGCGGCGTATGTCCTTTTCACCTCGGGCTCCACGGGCGCTCCGAAGGGAGTCGTCGTGCCGCACTGCGGCATCATGCGGCTCGTGGTGAACAACGACTACGCGCCATTCCGCACGGACGATGTCGTGGCGTTTGCCTCGAATGTCTGCTTCGACGCGGCGACTTTTGAAATCTGGGGCGCGCTGTTGAATGGCGCGAGACTCGTGGTCACGCCGCGCGAAGTGCTGCTCTCGCCGGACACGCTCGCGCGGCACATCGCGCAGCACCGCATCAGCGTGATGTTTCTCACGACATCGCTATTCAACCGGCTCGCACAGGAATCGCCCGCGATGTTTGCGGGGCTGCGCATCCTCGTCTTCGGCGGCGAGGCGGCGGATGCCGCGAGCGTGCGGCTCGTGCTCGAACATGGAAAACCGCAGCGGCTCGTGAACGGCTACGGGCCGACGGAGACGACGACATTCGCGGTTTGCCACACGATTGAAAAAGTCGCGGGTGCGACCGTGCCCATCGGGCGCCCCATCGCGAACACGCGCGTATTCATCCTCGACCGCGCGATGCAGCCCGTGCCGCAGTGCGTCGCAGGCGAACTTTTCATCGGCGGGCCGGGCGTGGCGCTCGGCTATCACGGAGCGCCGGAACTCACGGCGGAAAGATTTTTGCCGACGGAATTCGGACGCCTCTACCGCACGGGCGATCTCGCACGCTGGCTCGCGGACGGCACCATCGAATATCTCGGTCGCCTCGACGCGCAGGTGAAGATTCGTGGCTTCCGCATCGAGCCGGGTGAAATCGAATCGGCGCTGCAATCGCATCCCGGCGTGCGGCAGGCGGTGGTCATCGCGCGCACCGAGTCCGGCAGGGCGCAGGCACTCATCGCGTATGTTGTGCCGCAACCGGACGCGCGTGCGGAGGATTCCGCGCTGCGCGAATTTCTTTCGCAGCGGCTCCCCGCCTACATGGTTCCCTCCGCATTCGTGCAGATGGACTCACTTCCGCTCACGCCGAACGGCAAGCTCGATGCGCGCAAACTGCCGGTGCCGGAGTCCGGCGGTGGGAGCACACGGCAGTCTGGCGATCCGCACACGGATTTGGAAATCCGCATCGCGGCAGTCTGGCGGGATGTGCTGAAGATCGAGCGGGTCGGCATCCACGATGATTTTTTCGAGCTGGGCGGCGACTCGCTGCGCGCCATGCAAGTCGCGAGCAGACTGCGCGGGCCGCAGTTCCCGGCGCTGAATGCCTTCCACATTTTCGAGAGGCCGACGGTTGCGGACTTTGCCGCATCGCTGGAGAGCGCGCACGCCACTGAGGCGCGCGAGGAGGGCGTACTGTGAACGAACTGCTCGAAGCGCTTCGCCAGCGCGACATCAAGCTCTGGCGCGATGGCGACAATCTCCGCTTCAGTGCGCCGCCCGGCGCGCTGACGGCCGAACTGAAATCGCGGATCACCGCGGGCAAGGCGGAGCTGCTCGCTCATTTTGCCAGTGGCACCCAGGCGGAAACAATTCCGCGGGCGGATCGCAACGCAGGCATCCCGCTTTCATTTGCACAGGAGCGGCTGTGGGTGCTCGACCGGCTCGAACCCGGACTCACGGCATACAATGTGCCGCATTGCTGGCGCATCACCGGCCCGCTCGATGCCGATGCGCTGGAGTGCGCGCTGCGGGAGGTCGAGCGGCGGCACGATGTCTTGCGCACCACATTTTCCACGACGGAAAATGGGACGCCGATGCAGGTCGTTCATCCACCGGGCGCACTGGCATTGCGCAGGGTTTCCGCATCGCCGGAAGCGCTGCACCCGATCGCAGATGCCGAGGCCGGGAATCACTTTGATCTCACGACCGGCCCTCTCTGGCGTGCAACCTTGGCGCGGCTCGGTGAAGCCGATCATGCGTTGCTCGTCACATGGCATCACATCATCTGCGACGCGTGGTCGTCGGGAATTTTTGCACGGGAACTCACGGCGCTTTACGCGGCATTTCGCTCCGGCCAGCCGAGCCCGCTGCCCGAGCTGCCACTGCAATTTGCTGATTGCGCAGCATGGCAGCGGCAAAAGTGCGCGGGCACGGTAATGGACGCGCAGCTTGCATTCTGGCGCAAACGACTCGCCGGTGAACGCGCTCCGCTGGCCATCCCGGCGGACCGTCCGCGTCCTGCGCGGCAGAGCCACCGCGGTGCGCTGCGGACGCGCGAACTTCCCGGCGAACTCGTGGCAAAGGTGCGCGCCCTCGCGCGCTCGGAAGGCGTCACGCTGTTCATGCTCACGCTTGCGGCATTCCGGGCGCTGCTCGCGCGTATCTCCGGTGAAACGGATGTCACCGTCGGCTCACCGATCGCGCAACGGCCCAATGTGGAGTCCGAGAGCATGCTCGGCTATTTCCTGAATATGCTCGCGCTTCGGAGCGATCTTTCCGGCGATCCGGATTTTCGTGAGCTGCTCCGTCGCGAGCGCACGACGGTGCTGGGGGCGTTTCAGCACCAGGATGTGCCGTTTGAAAAAATCGTGGAAGAGCTGCATTCCTCCCGCGATCTGAGTCATCAACCGATCTTCCAAGTTGCATTCGTGCTACAGCCGCCGGGCGACACCACGCCGGCATTTGCCGGCACCACCGTCGTTCCGCTTCCACCGGCGATCACGACTGCGAAATTTGATCTCACCCTTTTCATCGAGGAGACTCGCGACGGCATGAACGCGATGATGGAATACGCTGCGGATCAGTTCGACGCGGCGACCGCGGATCGGATGCTTGAAAGTTTTGAGCTGCTGCTCGCAGGCGTCGCGGCCGATCCTTCCACGCCGCTCTCGCGCATGCCGATCCTCAGCGCCGCGCAACGGGATCGCATCCTCACGGAATGGAGTGGCTCGGAACGCCCGTATCCCGACGGCCAGACGGTCGCGGAGCGCTTCGCGGAATGCGCCGCGCGGAATCCTGATCTCGTCGCGCTCGTCGAAGGTGATCAAAATCTGACGTATGCGGAACTCGATGCACGTGCAAATCGCGCGGCGGGTTTTCTCCAATCGCGTGGAATTCGCGCTGGGGATTTCGTCGGCGTGCGCGCGGAACGTTCGATGAGGTTTGTCATCAATGTGCTCGGCATCGCGAAGGCCGGAGCGGCATACATCCCGCTCGATGAGCAGGAGCCAGCCGCGCGACTTGCAGCGATGAAGGCGGCTTGCGCGTTCGTGATGGATTCAGAACCGGAGTGCGACGTGCCTTTGATGCCCGGCGCGAGCACGGCCCGCCCGGAAAGTCCCGCGTATGTGCTTTTCACCTCGGGCTCCACGGGTGTGCCGAAAGGCGTGATCGTGCCTCACTGCGGCATCATGCGCCTTACCGTGAACAACGATTTCGCGCCGGTACACCCCGGCGATGTCGTCGCATTCGCATCGAATGTGTGCTTCGACGCAGCGACCTTCGAGATATGGGGCGCACTGCTAAACGGCGCGCAGCTCGTCATCACGCCGCGCGATGTGCTGCTTTCGCCCGAGGCCCTGCGATCTCGCATCGCGAAGCACCGCATCAGCGTGCTCTTTCTCACGACCGCGCTTTTTAACCGGCTCGCTCACGAGTCGCCGGCTATGTTTGGCCCGCTGCGCATCCTGATTTTCGGCGGCGAAGCGGCGGATGTGGCAAGTGTCCGGCTGGTGCTCACGCACGGCAGGCCGCAGCGCCTCGTGAACGGCTACGGCCCGACAGAGACGACCACATTCGCGATCTGCCATACGATCGAAAAGATCGAGGGCACCACGATTCCCATCGGGCGACCCATCGCAAACACGCGCGTGTTTATCCTCGATGGAACGCGCCAGCCCGTGCCGATCGGAGTCGCCGGCGAGATTTTCATCGGCGGCCCCGGAGTCGCGATCGGCTATCACGACGCACCACAGCTCAACGCAGAAAAATTTATTCCGACTCCTTACGGACGCCTCTATCGCACTGGGGATCTCGGTCGTTGGCTGCCGGATGGATCGATTGAGTTCATGGGACGGATCGACCAGCAAGTGAAGTTGCGCGGATTCCGGATTGAGCCAGGCGAAATCGAGGCAGCACTCGGACAGCATGCGCAGATTCGCCAAGCGGCCGTCGCCACTCACTCGGAAGCAGGCACTGCGCAATCGCTAGTCGCCTACATCGTCCCCAAGTCTGCAGCCCGTGTGGAAAATGCAGAGCTTCGGGCCTTCCTCCACGAACGGTTGCCAGCCTACATGATCCCATCGGCTTTCGTATGGATGGCATCTCTGCCTCTCACGCCGAATGGCAAGCTCGACACGAAGAGACTCCCTCCGCCCAATCTTGGTGACCTCTTGATCACGACCGACGCGATTGCTCCCCGCAACGAATGCGAGCATCGCATCGCGGCCATATGGAAACGGACACTCGGACACGAGGCATCTTCAGTCTCTGAGGATTTTTTCACCGTCGGCGGCCATTCACTCCTCGCTTTGAAACTCCTTAGTGAGCTTCGGAATGAGTTTGCCATCGAAGTGCCCGCGCGGCGTCTTTTTGAAGCACCGACCATCGCGGGACTTGCCGACTACGTCACCGCGCACGCGTCGCAGACGAAACCGGGAAAAGATTTCCTGTTCCCGGTTCAAAAAGGGGACGCGGGCCGACGTCCGCTCTTCCTCGTAGCCGGCGGATGGGGCGGCGAAATCGAGTTTCTCGTGTACGGAGAATTATCGCGCCAGATCGATCCCGCGCAGCCTGTCTGGGGACTGAAGGCCAGGGGCGCAGGGACCGGCGAAACACCGCATCCGACCGTGACCGAAATGGCCGCGGACTACCTGCGGGAGGTCCGGCAGCTACAGCCGCACGGCCCGTATCTATTCGCTGGCGAATGCGTCGGCGGCATCTGCGCCTACGAGATGGCATGCCAGCTTGAGCAAGCAGGTGAGAAAGTGGCGCTACTCGTGCTATTGGATACGGTGGTGCCCAACGAAAAACATCTGCAGAATTACCTCGCCGCCGAGGAGAAAAAGCATGCTGCCGTCACGCAGCAGTTCGCCCTTGGAAAGAGGATCAGTCACCATCTCGCGCAGATGTCATCCCTGCCGCTTTCCGGAAAAATCGGGTATCTCTTCGACAAGGCACTTCGGCGAAAACCTGCGGTCCCGCCTTCGCTGCAATCGACTGAACAGCAGCACCCGCGGGGACAGAGGGATTATCCCGTGACCCTGCTGAAGCATCCCTTGCGTCCCTACGGTGGAACCGTCACGCTGGTGCTGGACGCAGAGTCCGCAACCACTGCCGGGACTCTCGGATGGGAAGATATTTCGCTCGGAAGTCTCGAAACTCGCGCTTTGCCAGGAACCCATCTCACCTACATTCGCGAAAATGCCGCGACTGCCGCCGAGGCCCTTCGCACCCTCCTCCGACAGGCCACGCCCAAGATTCAAGATGCAACCACCACCCTTTAACTGGCCCGCCGGACCCGTGCATCCGAAGCTCGCGCCGGGAGAGATCCACCTTTGGCGTGCCACACTTGATGATCCGATCCGTCTCTCGGGCGCTGAAGCCGTGCTTTCGAAAGATGAGCTGTTCCGTGCCGGCCGGTTTGCGCGACCGCTGGATCGCCAGCGGTTTATTGCGGCCCACGGTGCACTGCGAATGGTCCTCGGACTTTACGTGTCAGCAGATCCGCAGTCCTTGGAATTCCGCACCGGACCCATGGGCAAGCCTGCACTCGTGCAGACATTCACCGATTTGCGGTTCAACCTCAGCCACTCCGGCGAGATTGCACTCATCGCAGTGACGCGGGGTCGAGAAGTCGGCGTGGATGTCGAGCGGGTCCAGCGCGACATTGAGTTTGATCCGATCGTTGAGCACTATTTTGAACCGACGGAAGCTTGGGATCTCCGCACGGCGCCGCCGCATGAGCGTGTGGGAAAATTTTTCGACCTGTGGACGCGCAAAGAGGCATGCGTGAAAGCCGAGGGCACTGGGCTCGGTTTGAAGACGCGAACCGATCGCTTTGGTGTCCGGAACCTCAGCCCCGGCCTCGGCTATGCCGGTGCCGTGGCTTGCGAAGGTCATGAGTGGCAACTGGCGTGCTGGCATTGGAATGTGTAACCCATCGTGATGCCCGACTTGCAGAACAGCCCGACCGCCACAGGCATTTCGCCGGACTACGAGATTCACATCGAAGCCCGGCGCGGCTGGCTGCGCGTGGACTGGCGTGAATTGTGGGAATACCGCGACCTTCTCTTTGTTTTAGTGCGCCGGGACTTTCTTGCGAAATACAAGCAAACGGTTCTCGGCCCGCTTTGGTTCATTCTGCAGCCATTGCTGAACACGCTCGTATTCACAGTGGTCTTCAACAAGGTCGCCGGCATCGAGACTGGCGGCATCCCTCCCCTTCTTTTCTATCTCTGCGCGCTGCTGCCGTGGGGATATTTCGCCCAGAATGTCACGACCGGTGCGCTCACCTTCACGGCAAACGCGCATCTCTTCGGCAAAGTCTATTTTCCAAGACTTGTCGTGCCGATTTCGACCATCCTTTCGAACCTCTTCGCACTCGGGCTGCAGTTCGTGGTGTTCTTTATGTTCGCGGGTTGGTTCGCACTGCGAGGAAGCGCCATTCACTTCGGACCGGAGATTTTGCTTTCGATCCCACTTCTCCTGATTGCCGCGGCCCTGAGCCTCGGCCTGAGTTTGCTCATTTCCGCATCGACGGCAAAATATCGCGACCTCTCGCATCTGACTCCAATTCTCCTGCAGCTCTGGATGTTTGCCACGCCAGTCATCTATCCCCTTTCAAAACTCACTGGTGGCGATGGTCAGTTCGCATGGATCGCGTGGATGAATCCGATGGCGCCGGTTGTCGAAGGCTTCCGCTTTGCGCTACTCGGCCGAGGCACATGGGACGGTCGCATGCTGATCGTTTCAGCCCTCGCAAGCGCCGTGCTGCTTTTGCTCGGAGTCATGGCATTCGGTCGGGCAGAAAGGACGGTGACAGACAGTGCCTAATTCCACCGACAATCCCGCGGTCAACGCACTGCCGCGGATCTCCGTCATCATCCCCACGCTGAACCAGGGCGAGTTCATCGAGAGCACGCTGCGATCGGTCCTGGATCAGCATTACCCGGCCCTGGAACTCATCGTCATGGATGGAGGTTCGACAGACGGCACTCCCGCAATTCTCGAACGCTTCAAGGGAGATGTCGCGATTCTGGAGAGCGCACCAGATCAGGGCCAGTCCCATGCGATCAACAAGGGCCTCGCACGGGCAACCGGCGACGTGTGGTGCTACCTCAATAGCGACGACCTCCTCCTCCCCGGTTCGCTCGCACGTATCGGTGAATTGTTCAAAAAAACCGATTTGGATTGGGTCGGTGGGATTTCGGTAATCTTCGATGCGGAATCCGAACGTGGCAACGTCACTCCGAAGGAGCCAAAGACTACCAAAGAGATCCTCACGCCTTGGTCCCGCTCGGTCGAACATGTCTTTCCATGTTCCAATGTCTGCTTCATGCGCCGATCGATCTATGAAAAGCTCGGCGGCTTCGATGAGAGCTACGGCTATTCGATGGATATGGAGTATTATACTCGCGCCCATTTTGCCGGCTACCGCCTCCATAGAATCGCGGATGTGCTCGGCCGCTGGCGCTGGCACCCGGCAAGCAAGACCGTGAAGGACGGAAGCGCTTACCGCTTTCTCGAAGAAGAGCTCCGCATCGCCGTAGCTTACGCTGACCGTCTCGCTCCTTCTGATCGCGAAGAGCTATCCCGCGAAATCGTCACGCACCGGAAGTCCTACCTCGTCCGCCGCGCACTGCATTCACCGACCGAGAAGTCGCGATACGCGCGGCTTTTCCGGCTCATGTCAGAGGCGATCTCCCATCCTTCCCTCATGTGGTTCCGGCCATGGCTGAGCGCGGTAAAAAGACAAGTTCTCGCATCATGAAACCACGCGTCGAAGTCGAATCACTCTCCAAGCTCTATCGCCTCGGCAGCATCGGCGCGACCAGCCTCCGCGACTCACTGGAGCGCCTCACCTCTCGTTTCCGACGTCGCGGAGTCGCGGGCTCGCAGCAAAAGGAAAAGCCGACTGCGCCCTCGGGACGCCAAGGCCCGACGCAGGATACTTTCTGGGCCATCCGCGACATCAGCTTTTCCGCAAAAGCAGGCGAAGTCGTCGGCATCGTCGGTCGCAACGGCGCTGGAAAAAGCACCCTCCTGAAAATCCTTTCGCGCATCACCGAGCCCACCAGCGGTCGTGCAATTCTTCGCGGCCGGCTCGCATCGCTTTTGGAAGTGGGCACGGGATTTCATCCGGATCTCACTGGCCGCGAGAACGTGTTCCTCAACGGCACCATCCTCGGCATGAAGCGATGGGAGGTCGCCGCGAAGTTCGACGAGATCGTCGCCTTCGCGGAGATCGAGCAGTTCATCGATACGCCGGTGAAACATTATTCGAGCGGCATGTTCGTGCGCCTGGCATTCGCGGTTGCCGCGCACCTGGAACCGGAGATCCTTTTTATCGATGAGGTGCTCGCAGTGGGCGACGCAGGCTTTCAGAAAAAGTGCCTCGGCAAAATGGGAGAGGTCGCCAGCAATCAGGGTCGCACGGTGTTTTTCGTGAGTCACAACATGAGCGCAGTTCGCGCGCTTTGCGAACATGCCATCCTGATCGAGAACGGACAGGTGACCATGGACGGCCAGCCCGCTGAAATCATCAGCCGCTACCTCGCTGCGACCGTGCCGGATGAAACCGCCGGGGAACTCGACTGGAGTGAACGCGATGATGCACCGAGTTGCGACGACATCGAATATACCCGCCTCAGACTGCTCGATCGCGATGGCACCGTCAGGACGACTTTTGAGGCCGATCAACCGGTCTCCGTGGAAATCAACTACCGCGTGAAACGCCGTCTGCGCGGCGTGCGTTTTGAAATCGGGCTGACGACTCAGGAGGGCGAACTGGCGTTTATCGCCACCGATCACCATTTCCAGAACGACATCCACGAACCCGGCCTTTACCAGACCAAGTGCACAGTGCCCGGCGGACTGCTGAATCGCCGCGGCTATGCAGTCGGCGTGCAATGCGACATTCCCGGCGAGCGTTTCCTCATCCACATGCGGAATCTCCTGAGCCTCGTCATCTCCGGCGCAGGGAATCAATCCTCCAGCTTTCCCGAATCATGGCCTGGCGTCGTGTGCCCGCGGATTCGATGGGAGGTACGCACACTTTCCGAGGATCCGGTGCCCGCATGAAGACGCCTGCCGAACAGCTTGTCCTCGCGCTTCCCGTGTTCAATGCAGAGGAGTTTCTCCACGCCACACTGGAATCGCTTAACGCGCAGGGAGCGCATCTTCGGTGGTGGCTGCAGGATGGAGCCTCAAAGGATCGCACCGTCGAGATCGCACGCTCATATGCACGCGAGGGCGATACCGTGCAGAGTGAAAAGGACAGTGGCCAGACCGATGCGATCAATCGCGCATTCCGCGTGATGGGTGGCGACATCATCGGCTTCATCAATGGCGACGACCTCCTCGCGCCCGGAACGGCAGAGCGCGTGATCACCTACTTTCGCGAGCACCCCGAAATCGATCTCGTGTACGGGCAGGTCGAATGGATCGACCGTGGAGGAAATCCCTCCGGCATCCATAGCGGACGCATCGCGTCGCTCCCCGAGATGCTCGATATTTACAATGTCTGGTGGTGTAAGCGCCAATGGGTGCAGCCCGAGGTCTTCTTCCGCCGCAGCCTTTGGGAAAAGGTGAACGGCTTCGACACACGCTGGAACCTCGCCTTTGACTATGACTTTTGGGTGCGCTGCATCATCGCTGGCGCACGCACTGCGCACATCCCCGAAGTGTTTGCGCGCTTCCGGATTCATTCCGCGCAAAAATCCAGCGCCAACGAAAAGGTGGCCGATGAAATCCGCGCAATCGTCCGCCAGCATCTGGATGCCCGCGCTCCGATCGGCCTCTGGAAAAAATTGAAGCTGCGGGCGCACCTCAGCTACGACATCTACCAGCTCGGGAAAAATCAGCCCACCGGCCATGCGGCGCAGGGATTTCCCCAAGCCCTCATTTCTCACCCGCAGTGGCTCCTCTGCCAACCCGTCCGAAAACGCATTCAGGCCGCGCTTGCCAGGCTGCTTGGTTTGGAGCGTCATAGTAAGACATGATTTCACCGGGACGGCTCTGGTGGCTGCTCAAACGCGACCTCAAGCGCGGTTTGAGTGCAAGCTACCATGATTACAAAATCAGACCTCTTATTCAGAAATGGAGCTGGCCGTTCTGGAACGACGCTCCGATGTCCGTGCCCGTCCACGTCCTCACCGGCGAAAAGGACTGGCAGCTCTGCGCATGGATGCTCGCAAGCTTTTTCCACTACACCGAGCAGACGTGGAATATCGTCATCCACGATGACGGCACGCTCACTGAGGAGATCCGCCGCGAATTTTCCGCGCTGTTCAAGACCGCCCGCATCATCCCGCGCGCACAGGCGGATGCCACGCTCGACACGGTGCTGAAGCCCCTGCCCTTCGCATACGAATACAGGGGCATGCATCCGCTCGCGTTGAAAATCTTCGACATGCCGTACTACTGCGAAGCCCCACGCTTCATCATGCTCGATAGCGACGTGCTTTTCTTCAATCACCCGCGCGAGATCATGGATTGGGCGGGCAATGGCGCGGACGAATGCTGGTTCAACGAGGACATCGCCGAGGGCAGCCTGCTCTCTGAAACGGACGCGCAGGACGATCTCGGGGTGAAGCTATGGCCACGAGTGAACAGCGGACTGGCGCTCGTTTCCAAAAAGGCGATTGATTTCGAATTCTGTGATCGCGCGCTCGGTGAGACGCCCATTTTGAAAGGCCACATGTGGCGGGTGGAACAGACACTCTTTGCGCTCTGCGCATCACGGAACGCCAAAGGCGGACTGCTGCCAAAAAGCTACGAAGTTTCACTCGGCAAACATTCGGCGGAAGATTGCGTCGCACGCCACTACGTCGGTGCAGTGCGCCACCGCTTCTTTGCCGAAGGAATGAAACGACTGCGGCCCGTGCTCCTCGCCGGGGAATCGAAGTGATCGAGTCCACGTTCGCACCCGACTGGCGAAACGGCGTACCCTATCAGCGCCTGCTGGCAGAGGCGCTGCCGGCTCACGGCGTGAAAGTCTCGTTCCTCGCGAACTACAGGCGCGTATTCCCCCTTCGCCGCCTGATGAAGACCCAGCCGTGCGACGTGCTGCACCTGCACTGGCCGGAGGCATACTACCCGGTGAAAGGCGACATGTGGGATTGGTTTCGCCGTTTTCGATTTCCCTTCGACCTCGCCGGCGCGATTCGCGGTCGCGCACTCGCGGTCACTGCGCACAATCTCCATGCGCACAATCGCGGCAATGAACCGTTCGAGTTTCGCAATGCCCGTGCAGCACTGCGCATGGCGGGTGTTGTTTTCGCCCACTCTGAGATCGCGAAGAAGCGGCTCATAGAGACCTTCGGCCTTCTGCCGGAAAGGATACGCATCATCCCGCACGGTGACCTTTCAGTGACACTCGGCACACCAGTATCCGGCGACGAAGCAAGAGCTGCGCTCGGGCTCAAGAATGAGAAAGTCGCGCTCATTTTCGGAGCGGTGGAGCCCTACAAGGGTCAGGAAGAAATCATCGAATGGTGGAAGCACGCGAAGCCGGGGGCCAAACTCGTGATTGCCGGCAAACCGCACACCGATGATTACCGTGCGCACATTGCAAAACTCAGCGAAGGCGAGCCGAACATCGTCACCCAATTTGGATGGCTCGATGATGCGCAACTGAAGCTCTGGCTCTGCGCGGCCAATGTGACCATCTTCAACTACCGCCAGATCTTCACTTCTGGAGCCGCCAATCTCGCACGGTCGTGGGGCCTGCCCATGCTCCTGCCCAAGCGCCTCGATACCGTGGCGCTGGATGAGCCCTCGCCTTTCGTCCACCGCTTCGAGCGACTCGATTCCGACTTTGCCACAAGGCTCGACGAGGCATTCCGCGTTGCATCCGATTTCTCCGCCGCAGCGCAATGGCGGGCCGAATGCTCATGGAACACGGTCGCCGGACTCACCGCCGATGGATACCGAATGGCTCTCGCAAAGTGAGCCTTGGCACGCTCTTCGCTAATTCGTTCCGACTCATTTTTTCAAATCCATGTGTGGCATCGCAGGCATCGTAGATCGAACAGAGCCCGACCCCGGCGGCGCGCTCGGACGCATGCTCGCGCGCATCGTTCACCGCGGCCCGGACGGCGAAGGCACGCATGTTTCCAAATCGGACGGTCTTGCCATGGGCATGCGCCGGCTTTCGATCATCGATCTTGAAGGCGGCAAGCAGCCGATCTGGAACGAGGATCATACGATCGCTGTCGTCTTTAACGGCGAAATCTACAATTACCTCGAACTCCGCGCGGAGCTCGAAGCCAAAGGCCACCAGTTCCGGACACGCTCAGACACCGAAGTGCTTGTGCACCTGTACGAGGAAATGGGCGCGGACATGCCGAAGCGCCTGCGCGGGATGTTCGCATTCTGCATTCTCGATCAAAAGCGACGCTCGCTTCTGCTGACGCGCGACCATTTTGGGCAGAAGCCACTCTATTGGACGACACGCGGGGATCGGTTTGCCTTCGGCTCCGAATTGAAATGCCTGCTCGCGCTCCCTTGGGTGAATCGCGATTTGCGGGACGATGCGTTCCTCATTTACGCCACATGGCTCTCCGTGCCACCGATCGGATCGGACGGACTGACGCACTTCGCCGAAATCCGAAAACTCCAGCCAGGACAATCACTCCACGTACCGCTCGACAATCCGTGCGCTGCGACACGACTGACGGCGTGGCGCTATGATCTCACGCAGGAGCCTGATCTCACAAATCCCGGTGAAGCCGCAGAAGCACTCGATGCTGCGCTCAAGGAAAGCGTGCGCGTGCATCTCCGGGCGGATGTCCCGCTCGGCGTCCTCCTGAGCAGCGGGCTCGATTCACGGGTCGTCTCCGCATACGCGCAGGAATTGCAAGGCGGCACGATGCAGACATTCACCGTCGGCTTCGGCGCGGAGGACAGCGAACTCGTCGGCGCTGCGAAGACCGCGCAGGAAATCGGCAGCAGACACCATTCACTCGAACTGACCGCGCAAGATCTCACCGACAACATCGAACGAATCGCCTGGCATCTCGATGAACCCGTCGGCGATCCCGCTGCCTTTGCAGTGCTGAAAGTGTGCGAGCTCGCACGCAAGCATGTGAAGGTGCTGCTCAGCGGCGAGGGCAGTGACGAACTTTTCGGCGGCTACGAGGGGCGCTACGCTGGCATGCTTTCTACCATGGAACGCACCGATCGGCTGCGGCGCTGGCGATCCCTGATGCCTCGCGGCTGCTTTGCGAGTTCCTCGCGCTGGAAGCGCATGAAATGGCGTGCCAATTCTTCACCCGCAGCCGAGATGGCGATGCTACGGATGGAGGGATTCCCCGGTGACGTGACCCATCCCCGCGGGCTGAAGACTGCGCAACTTGCAAAACTGCACGGTGCAATGGACGTGCTCGGTGGTGAGATTTTCCGAACGCAGCGCGACCGGCTGAGTGAACTTCTCTGCTTCGATATCCGCTGGCAGCTCGCGGAGTCACTCCTCCAAAAGGCCGACAAAATGAGCATGGGTGCGAGCATCGAGCTCCGCACTCCACTGCTCGACACGGAGGTCGCAAAAGTCGCAGCGCGCATCCCGACCGCACTGAAACTCCCCGCTGGCGGGCCTGGAAAATTCATTCTGCGCAAGGTGCTCGCACGGAAACTGAATGAGCCGATGAATCGACCGAAACTCGGGTTCCCCGTCCCGCTCGCAAAATGGTTTGCCGGGCCGCTGCATGATCGTGTGCGCGATGAACTTTTTGCGAAGGACTCCGCCGTCTGCGAGCAACTCGACCGAAAGCTTCTTACCTCCGCGTGGGAGGACACCGTCGCAGGACGATGGGACGGGGGGCGCACCTTTTACTCGCTGTGGCTCTATGAAGTCTGGCGTCGCACGATGCTGAAATGAAAATCACGGTCGGCATCCCCTGCTACAACGCTGCACGTTGGATCCCGCAGGCCATCCAAAGTGCGCTCGATCAGCGCGGCGTGGATGTGGAAGTCATCGTGGTGGACGACGGGTCCAGTGATGACTCGGCGGCGATTGCGCGAAAATTTGGCGGTCAGGTGAAAGTCATCGAGGGTAGGCATCAGGGTGCAAATCACGCGCGCAATCTCATCCTGCAAAACGCCACCGGCGATTGGGTGCAATACCTCGATGCGGACGATTATCTCCAACCGGAGAAAGTCATCACACAACTCCGCGAGTCGGATGACGCGAGCGACGCCGATATCCTCTACAGCCCCGTGTGGGTCGAGACGTGGAGGGCGGATTCCTCCAGCCGGGTCGCGAGTGAGAGCAGCCCGGAGGCAGACATTTTTACGCAATGGATCCGCTGGCATATCCCGCAAACCGGCGGGTGCCTGTGGCGGCGCGAGGCACTCGTGCGCGCCGGTGGATGGAAAGAGGGCCAGCCGTGCTGCCAGGAGCATGAACTCTACCTCCGTGCGCTGATGGCCGGGCTCCGCTTCCGTTTCACGCCCACGCCCGGAGCAGTGTATCGCATTTGGAGCGAGGAGACCCTTTGCCGGAAAGATCCCCTGCTCGTCATCCGCGTCCGCACGGGGCTCTTCGACACGTTGCTTTCACATCTGAGGGAAAGGAGTCTCCTCACCGAAACGCATCGCCGCGAACTCGGACGCGCGTGTTTTGAAATGTCGCGCACTTTCGCAAAACACGATCTCGCCGGTGCCGCCGCATATCACGCGGAACGAAAGGCAAAGGGGCTCATCCAACTCGCTGGTCCCGCTGCACCCCTCAGCTACCGTGTGATCTATTCGGTGCTCGGATTTTCCACGGCGGAGAAAATTGCGCGGCTCAAAAGATAGGGCGCTTTCGCCGAAAGCGCCTGCTCTTTCCGCAGCGTGTGCGGCCTCGGCGAGGCCGCCCTGCCAATAATTCGCGGACCTACAGCGACGGCCCGCGGTAGCCTGCCGGATCGATTTCCACCGCCATGTAGCCAGCATCGCGGATGCCGCGCTCGATCTCCGTCTGCACGGTGGCAGAGAGCGGAAGTTCGTTGGGCGCGATTTGCACGAGGGCCGCGGGCGACGTGGCGTTCTTCACGACGTGGCGCACGCGGAAGACGCGAAAGCCGAGGCCGCGGATGTGCTCTTCGGCGCGCTCGACCATCGCAAGTGCATCGGTCGTGACCGGCGTGCCCCACGGGATGCGTGAGCTGAGACACGGTTGCGCAGGTGCATCGGCGGTCGGCAGGCCAATTTCTCGGGAAAGCTGGCGGATCTCGGCCTTCGTGAGACCGGCGTCGCGCAGCGGCGCGAGAACGTGAAACTCCGTGGCGGCAGCGCGACCGGGACGCTCGTGCTGCATGTCGTCGGCATTTTCGCCGTACGCAATCGCAGGATAGCCGCGCGAGCGCGCGAGTGCGTCGAGCGTTTGGAAGAGTTCCGCTTTGCAAAAGTAGCAGCGGTTCGGCGGGTTCGCGGCGTATTCGGGATTATCGAGTTCCAGCGTCTTCACCACCTCGACCGGCGCGCCGATCGCGCGCGCCAGAGCGACCGCCTCAGCGAGCGCTGCACGCGGCAGACTCGGGCTGTCAGCGATGACGCCGAGCACGCGGTCGCCGAGTTCACGTCGCGCTTCGGCGAGCAGGAATGCGCTGTCCACGCCGCCGCTGTATGCGATGACGAGCGGCGAATACTGCCGGAGCAAGTCATGCAGCCGCGCGCGTTTTGCGTCCGTGGCAATGGCGGCTGCTGCTGTGTCCATGGCGGAAATGGCGCTCATTTTTTCCCGGCGGACAAATCCAGTTTGAGATCGTAGCCGGTGAGTTCCGCACCGCGGCCCATCGCAACTCCCACGAGTCCCTCGCCTTTCCGCCAGAGCATGCGGCTGAAATGCCCGGAGCCATCGTGCCATCGTTCATTGTGGCAGATGTCGCCCTTGACGGTGATTTCGGTCACCCAAGAGCCGTCCTTGAATCTCAGCGACCCTTTCGTCAGTGCGGCGACATCTGTCTTGTCGAAGCGCGGCTGTTTCTTCATCGCCCGAATCACCCGCAACTCGCGGTCCATGTCCTCGCTGCTCAGTTGAAGGATCTCGTTGTCCGTCACGAGCAGGTAGTATGGCCCGGCATTCCGCTGAGATGCCGCTGGCAGAATCCTGAAAGTGATACGGTAAATTTCGCCCCACGGCATCGTCTCCAATCGGATCGTGGTGACGGACGCGGTGAGCGGCCCACGCTTTCCGCCATCGCCCGCTTCATTGATGCCGAGACGATCCTGATCCCACTCCTCGCCCTTGAATTCACGCACGACCAGCTTGTCGTCCGGCAGGTGCAGATAGGGATTCGCGCCGAGGGCGAACGCAGCGGAAGCGAGCAGGAGAATGAGCAGCATCACAGCATCAGGCGGCGGAAAATTTCATCCATCGGCAACTGGAGGCCGACGTAGAAATCGCCGAACTCTCCGAAGCGATGCGTGACCTCGTCGAAGCGCATCTCATACACGATCCCCTTGAGATCCATCGGGTCGTGCGCGAGGAGCGTCACGCCCCACTCCCAATCGTCGAGGCCCGTGCAGCCGGTGATGAGTTGGAGGATCTTCCCCGCCCACTTGCGGCCCACGCGCGCGTGCCCGCCCATGAGTTCCTTGCGCTGCTCGTGCGTGAGCGCGTACCAATTCTGGTTGTCCGTGCCGCGGCGTTTCGACATCGGATAAAAACACATCGCCTCCCACGGCGGCAGCACGGGGTAGAGCCGGTGCTGGAGGTCGTGCTCTATCCGCGTGCGCCATTCGCCGAGCGCCTTGTCGTGCTCCGGCGTTCCTGGCGCATTTCCTTTGCCGGTGAGTTCCACGATGTATTCCTCCTCGGTGGAAGTGTATTCGCTGCGCTCGGTCATTGAGTAAAAGCTGTACGTCGGCGTGAGCACATCCGGGCCGAGCGAAAGCGTGAGGCGTTTCTCAATCCGGTTTGCGTCGTGCAGATCGGCACACAGCAGCATGAACCCAATGTCCGCCTTCGGGCTGACCATCGAAAACGTGAGCACCTGACACGCCTCAGTCTTGCGAATTTCCTCGATGAGATCGCTGAGGTTTGTGCGCGCGCACATTTTTTCCTCCGGCGAAAGCAGGGACCACTGGCCGTGCTCGACCTTGTAAAAGAGATGCAGCACGTGCCAGCCTTCGGCGGAGACGAGTTTGGGAACGGGTTTGTCGGTCATGGGATGAATGGAGGGTGCATGGAAACGTTGAATTTGGAAGCGATGAAAGCGGGAATACAAACCTGACTCCATCACCGGTATTCGGCATGCCCACCTCGGCCAATTACGCAGCCACACGAATATTGCGCTGGGTTGACCACGGCAGGCACGGACGACGCGAGCGACTTTTTACGAATCAGCATGGTTCCCTGATCAAACTCCATCTACCTGAGCCGACATGAAAAAATGCGTTGCCGAACGGGAACGCACCGCTAGCTTCGCCGCCCAAATCCGACCATGGCCGACCAAGCAAACAAGTATCCCGAAAACGTCAGCGGCAAATTCTACGTGGATGACCAGTGCATCGACTGCGACCTCTGCCGCGAGACCGCGCCCGCCAATTTCAAGCGCAACGATGATGGCGGACACAGCTTCCTCTACAAACAGCCGGAAAATCCGGACGAGGAGAAGCTCTGCAAGGAAGCCATGGAAGGTTGCCCGGTCGAAGCCATCGGCAGCGACGGCGAATAACTCCGAAAGGAGAACGCAGAGCGGCAGGATGCCGCATACTCTCGCGATGCATCCGGATTTTTTGAACGGCGTTCATTGAACGCGCTCGCGGAATTAATTAGCGTGCGCCCGCTCCTTTTCAGGCGAAGCTCGCCGCGCATGAATCCTCAGCTCCGCTCCAAAGTGATTGCCGAATGGCGCGGCATGCCGGAGCGGCCATTTCCACAGGATAACTGGAAGCCCGTCGCTGGCGTGCTGGAAAAACTGATCACGCAGCTCGGCCTCGGGAAGCGTGTTCGCGAGGAGGAAATCATGCGCGCGTGGAGCGATATCGTCGGCCCTTTTATCGCCCAGCACTCGACACCTCAGCGCCTGATCGAAGGCGTTCTACACATCCGCGTCCTCCAGCCCTCGATGCTCTACGAACTCGATCGCACGCTGCGCGCAGACATCGTCGCAAAGCTGAAAGCGCGCTTCGGACGCACGGTGCGCGATGTGAAATTCCGCGTGGGGTGAAATTCCGATGGATCCCCGTCCTGACCAAATCCTCATTTCGCGCCTGGAGCTTTCGACACGCATCGGCGCAACGGAGGCCGAGCGCAGCAAGCCGCAGCGACTGCTCGTATCGCTTGTGATCGAACCGAGCGTCGGGTTCTCCGAATTGCGTGACCGTCTGAACCGGACTGTGGACTACGATGCGGTGGCGCAAGCGGTGAAAGCGCTCGCAAATGAGGGCGAACGTACGCTGATCGAGACTCTCGTAGAGGAGATCGCTGCGCTGGTGCTGCGTCGGTTTACCGTCGCAGCGGTTGAGGTGGAGCTGCGAAAATTTTTCCTGCCAGACGCGGAGTTCACCGGCGTGCGCATCCGCCGCACACGCTAGGAAAATCTACTCTTCGAGGCGTCGCTGCAGTTGCACGAGCGGGCCGGTCAGCGATGGAAATCGGTTCCCTTTCAGCCAGTCCCCCACCGCGGCGCGCAGCCCGGACGATCGCTGCGGCGGTTCATCTGCCGGTGCTGGATCGGTGAGCAATGTGTCTCCGACAAAGCTTCCGGGGCTGGCGAGAACCGAGAGCAGCTTGTCCTTTTCCGCCGCCGTGACATCTGCCCGTGCGAGGTATGTCTCGACAGCCTGCCGCTGCTGCACCTGTGAAAGGTCCGCCTTCGAAAAATAGTCAGCGCGCAGAAATGGCAGCGCGGAAAATTCGGCCGGGTGGCCATTGAGGTAGTTCATCACGTCGAGCGGAGCCATTTCGCTCAGGCGATCCATTGCGGTGGCGGCGGCGCGTTTCAGCGAGTCGTCCTCGCTGTTTGCCATCGCAGCAAGGTCCGCAGAAAACGTGACATCGCGAGTGAATACGATCACATCGAACGCTTCGAGGAATCCCGCGCCCGGCTGCTGCCGCCACGGTTGATACGCGAGCATCTCACGCATCTTCGTGGCGAGATATGTCCGGTCCTCCGGCGCACTCCACGCCACGTTGCGGAGGGCGATTGCCCATTCATCGGCGGAAGTTTGGCGTGCGAGCAGCGCGCGGGAATATTTCAACGCCTCATCACTGCCCGAGTCCCGGGCGATGCGACCGAGCAGGTCGAGGAGCATCACGCGAAAGGTGGGCGCACCGGCGAGTCCCCCGCCCTTTTGTATGCCAAACGTCTCGCCAGTCCGCGCATCCTGTCCTGTCGAGAGAAAAGAGAGCATGGCCGTCATCGCCTCATGAGGATCTGCCGCGAGGAGCATTCTGCGGAGCGCTGCAAGTTCGCCGGGCTGGAGATTGCCGGAGCGCAGGCGGTCGAAAATGCGCGCCAGCACACTCGCTGGGGATTCAGCGGGCGCTCCGGTCGTTTTTGCGGCAGACGCAGCTACGTTTTCGGATGTCGCGCGCGGAAGCGCACGGCGAGCATCACGCGCATTCTGAAAATGCCGCCCGACGAAGTAACCTGCGGCAATCAGCAGCGCGAGGAGCGCCACGAAGTTTAGGACACGGCCGTATCGCACGTGAGCAGTTCCCTCCACCCGTCAGTAACGCAAGTAGCCGGCGATGAATGCAGCCCCAGCCGCATCGAGCGCACGGATGCCGGCGGCAGGCGGTGTGTCCGAGCCTGCAACAATGACTCCGACGACGCGGTAATCATCCGGTGCGACTTCGGTAAGAACCGGACCTCCACTCATGCCGCCCTCAAAAGTTAGCGCCGAACTTTCCATGAATGCGCCGAAGACCGGCGTGAACGCCGCAGGTGCGCGAACGGCGAGCATCTCATCCCCACTGTGAAACTCCGCACCGTAGCCGAGACACAGCACCTGCGCGCCGGATGCGAGAACCGAGGAATCCGAGCGCCATCCCGCGTATGCGCCACTGGCAGGCGCGACATTGAAGCGAAGCCCACCGAGGTCACTGGCGAAGGTGCGGATGGAGTCCTGCCCGTAGTGCGCAGCGGAAGTACGGTAGGTGCCGAACACGAATAGCCGGCTGGCAAAACGACTGGACGCGCTGGTCGTACCGCTCCTTGCGCGATTAAACTGGATGCCTGTGCTCCAGCCGTTCACCGGATCCCAAACATTGTGAGCAGCCGTGAGCACGCTCCTGGTGTAAACCACCGTGCCGCTGCCCTGATAAAACGATTGCCCGCTGCGGAAAATGACCTGCCCAGCCATCGAAAACGGCGGCCTTTTCACCGCATCCGCACCGAGTGGCGCAGGCTTTGCGACCACAGCCACTTCCGCTACAGCCATCGGGATCAAAAACGCGATGAGCGCGGAGGTGAACAGGGAGATTGTCTTCATAGGGCGCTGGCTTCCGATGACACTAGGCTCGTTTCTTGAATTGTAAATTGGCCATTTCGTGACGAAACGCTCAGTGAATCATGCGCCCTGAAAAACAAAAACGCATCGCAACGGACCCGCAACAGCAAGGCCTAGCAGGATTGGGCCAGGCCCTCTCCGGCATCGATCTCGGGCCATTGCCAGCGGCACCCGCGAGGCCAACTTCCGACCCGACTCCGGTCTCGGCGAATCCCGACAAACCAAAGAAACTTGGCCGCGTGGTGCTGCGCCGCGAGACTGCGCAGCGTGGAGGCAGGACGGTGATCGTCATCCATGATTTCCCCGCTGCGCTGACGAATGGCGCACTCGACGATCTGGCACGGGATCTCCGGCGGGCCATTGGCACCGGCGGGACCGTGTGCGAACGGACCATCGAAATGCAGGGCGACCAGCCGGCGAAGATCCGGGCCTTCCTCGAAAAGCGCGGCTATCAGGTCGCGGGAGTGTCCTGATTCCGTCCAAACGGAGGACGCCTGCGGCACGTGCCGTGCTTAAAATAGGCCTGCCCGGCTTCCGCCTTGAGCGGTGCAGGGCATCCCATGCCGCCAGTTTCCAACAAAATCACCGAATTTCCCGGCCTCCCCGAAACGCCCGAGGCCGTAGTCGCGCGTGAGCGCAAGCAATCCCAGCGGCTTCTCGATGAAGCGGAAAAGATGTTCGCGGAAGCATCCCGCAAGAGCGAACTGGCGATCAAGGAGCGCGACGAATTCAAGCAGAAGCATGATCTCGCACTGCAAAATCTCGCGCTGACCCAAAAAGCTCTCGCCGAAGCAAGGCAGGATCTTTCATCACCACGGAAAAAAGGAGATGCTGGCCTGGTCGCCCAGATCGACGCCATTCGTGCGGCCCGAGACGGGATGGCGGATCAGATCACGCAATTGAATCAGCGAATCGCCACACTGGAGGACGAACTCGCGGACGCATGCTATGCACGCGATACTGCGGAGAAATCTGCGGTGAAAGGCAAGGATGCCTCCGACCTCAAGAAGAGGCTCGCTGCCGCTGAGGAAAAGAATGCGATCTTTTCTGAAAACGAGGCCCGACTGACTTCGGAGGTTTCAGCGATGCGCGGCGAGATCGAGCTTTCGCTGCAAGGCAGCACGGCTGACTCTGGCGTGCTGGACGAGGCACGCGAGGCACTCGCGACCGCACAGCGGCAGCTTCAGGAGACGGTGCAGGAACGCGATGAACTGCGAGCGCAACTCGAACAGAATGCCGGCGCGCTCGATGCTAAAGCCTGCGAGCAGGCGAAGGAAATCGAACGCCTCACCCAGACGCTGACCAGCAAGGAAGACCGCTTCTCCGATCAACACGAGATGGTCTCGCATTTCGAACAGCGCCGCCTCGACATGATCGAGCTGAATACGAAGCTCGAAAACGCGCACCGCGAAATCCGCAACCTCAGCGCAAGCCTCGCAGAGGCACGGCTGCACGCGAAACTTTCCGGAAAGCCCCTGCCTTCCAGCAGCGCGGGAACCAAGTCCCCCGCTCTTCAGTTGGAGACCGTCGCGGCGATGCGCCGAAGCTTCCAGGCATTCAGCAGGGACCAGAAGCAAGTCGGTCTTGTCGGTGAACTAGAGACGCAGTCGCGCACCATCGCCGATCGCGCGACGCACGAAGGGCACTCCATCCTGCACAGCGTCGGCACCGCATTTGCGAGCCTCCTCGCAGATCTGCTGGAAGTACCTTCCCAGATTACTCAGTCCACCCTGCGCACGATGAATCAAAGCATCGAGTTCATCTCGCTCCTGCTCTCCGATCCGGAGATCGAGAAATCCGTCCACCTGAACGAAGTCCGTGCGTTCGTCGTGGACGACGATGAAAACACCGCCCTCACCGCCGTCGAGGCACTGCACCTCGTCGGAATCCAAGCCGTTCATACGGAATCAGCCAGCGCCGCCATTTGCGAACTCGCCTCGACGCCCTACGATCTCATTTTGCTCGATGTCCACATGCCGGACCTCGACGGCTTCGAGCTCGCCGCGCAAATCCGCAACATGGCTCCGCACGCAGAGACGCCGATCTTCTTCGTCACCGGCGACACTTCGCTGGAAAATCGCGTGAAGTCCTCGCTCCGCGGCGCCATTGAATTCATCGCCAAGCCTTTCAGCGTGCAGGAACTCGCCCTCAAGTCGCTGAAGTCTGTCATCACAGGACAGCTCCGCCACCGCTAGGCGATGCGGCTTGCTACTCGCCCCCACAGCGAGTGCATAGTGCGGAATGAATAAAATGGACCTCATCCGGAGGCTCACCGATCCCGGCATCATCGCCATCCTGCGCACTGACAAGTCGGACCATCTGCTCGATGCCATCCAGGCACTAGTCGATGGCGGCATCACGGCGGTGGAAGTGACGATGACCACGCCCGCGGCCTTGAAAGTGATCCGCGACACGCGCGCTGCGCTCGGGGATAAAATCGTCATGGGCGTGGGCAGTGTACTGGATTCCGAGACTGCGCGACAGGCGATGCTGGAGGGCGCACAGTTTGTCGTCACCCCCGTCGTGAGGCCGAAGGTGATCGAGATTTGCAATCGCTACGGCGTGCCGATCGCATGCGGCGCGACGACGCCGACTGAGGCACTCACCGCGCATGAACTTGGCTCGGACTTCGTCAAACTTTTCCCTGCCGATCACCTCGGCGTCTCCTATATCAAGGCCATGCTAGCTCCCCTCCCCATGCTCCAGATCATCCCCACTGGAGGCGTGACGCCGCAGAATGTGCCGGACTTTTTCAAAGCCGGATGCGCTGCCGTCGGCGCTGGCTCAACACTCCTCACGAAAGAAATCTTCGAATCTGCCAACTGGTCCGCGCTCAGTGTTCGCGCCGCAGAATTCGTATCAGCGGCCGCAAAGGCCCGCGCATAATTCATCATGAAAGGCAAACGACCCGCACTCCAGGGAAAGCTCCTCTTCAACATCCGCGGAGGCGCGCGCCTCATCGCCGACGACGACCGCCTCATCGCGTGGATCGCCGACGGCATGACGGGCACCGCGCTCCACGGTGACATCGTGGAAGCCACGCCATCGCAGGGCGATCAGGCGCGCATCACCCGCGTGGTGAAGCGCGCACGGGAAACGATCATCGGCCTTTTCCAAAAGCAACACGGGCAGGCTGTCGTCATCCCCGACGATCCGCGGAATCCGCACGTCTTCCTCGTAAAAGGCGGCGGCAAACAGCTCTCGCGGCCACCGAAGGTCGGAGACAAAGTCGCACTCCATCTCGACCCTTGGACCGACGACGGCGAATTGCCGACCGGTCGCATCACCGAATTGCTCGGCGCTGTCGGCGCACCCGGCGTGGACATGCTCTCCGTCATTCGCGGCCACGATCTGCCTGCGGAATTCCCCGAGGCCTGCGAGCGCGAAGCCGCTGCGGTGCCCGACGACATTTCCGATGCCGTCATCGCGAAACGAGAGGACTGCCGAGGGCAGTTCGTCCTCACGATCGATCCCGATGATGCGAAAGATCACGATGATGCGATCGCCGTCGAGCGCACCGCGCACGGCTGGCAGCTCACCGTGCACATCGCCGACGTCGCGCACTACGTCCGCCCCGGCAGCGAGCTGGACAAGGAAGCCCGCCGCCGCGCGAACTCCACCTACCTCGTGGATCGCTGCATCCCGATGCTCCCCTTCCGTCTCAGCGCCGACCTCTGCTCACTGCGCGCAAGCATCCCACGACTCGCACACTCGGTCTTCTTCGACCTGAACGCGCAGGGAAAAATCACGAAGGTCCGCTTTGCAAAAACCGTCATCCAAGTCCACGCCCGGCTCACGTATAAGCAGGCCATGACGATGATTCGCGGCGAGCACGTCATAGGATTCTCGGACGACGTCGCGAAAGCCGTCCAGACCTCATGGCAGCTCGCATCACTCGTGCGGAAGCACCGCTTCGCCGCAGGCTCGCTCGATCTTGATTTTCCAGAAATCAAAATCTGGCTCGATGCCGAAGGCCGCGCCGATCGCATGGAGCGCATGGTCAATGACGAGTCGCACCAGCTCGTCGAGGAATTCATGCTGCTCGCGAATGAAGCCGTCGCGAAGGAAGTCCAGCGCCGCAACATCCCCTGCATCTATCGCATTCACGAAAAACCCGATCCCGATCGGCTTAATGAATTCCGTAAAAACGCCGCCACCGCCGGACTCCGGCTCGGTGACATGACGCAGCGCAAGGAAGTCATGCGCATGCTCTCCGCCATCCGTGGCAGGCCCGACGAATTCCGACTGAAGATTGATTTTCTAAAGAGCCTCCGCCGCGCCGCATACAGTCCCGACCCGCTCGGCCATTACGGTCTGCACAAGGCAAACTACCTGCACTTCACCAGCCCCATCCGCCGCTACGCCGACCTCGTCGCGCACCGCGTGCTCGGCGGTGAGCGGGGCGGAAACCGCAAGGAACTTACCGAACTTTCAAAACACATCTCGGAGACCGAACGCACCTCCGCGCAGGCCGAGCAGGAAAGCCGCCTCGTGAAGAAACTCGAATTCTTCCAGCGCCAGCTCGATGCAAAAAAGCCGCAAGAATTCCGCGCCATCGTCTCCGATACGCGCATCCACGGCCTCACTGTGGAGCTGCCCGATGCCGACACCACCGGCCTCATCGCCGCCGAGTCGCTGCCCGACGGCCCCTACACCTACGACCGCGCCCGCTCGACATTTGTGAACCGCCGCACAAAGCGCACCTTCAAAATCGGCGATGAACTGAAAGTGATCGTCTGCCGCGTGGACGCCGCCCGCAGGATGATCGACTTCGCGCCGGTGTAGGCGATGCGCCTGCACATTCTTACGATTGGAAAGCCGCGCCTCGCCTTCGCCAAGGCCGGCATCGCGGAATACCTGGAGCGCTTCCCGCCCAAGCAGCCCGTCGAAATCGAGGCCCTGCGCGCATCCTCCCGCGAGGAGGAGAGCAAAGCCCTGCTCACCCGCAGCGAAGGCATGTTCCGCGTCGTCCTCGACGAGCGCGGTGAAAAAATCACCTCCCGCGAACTCGCGCAGAAAATCTCCACTTGGGAACTCCAGCGCACGAAATCCGTCGCCTTCCTCATCGGCGGCGCCGACGGCCACACCGACGAACTCCGCGGTAAGGCTGACTGGCGCTGGTCCCTCAGCCCCCTCACCCTCCAGCACGAACTCGCCCTCGTCGTCCTCCTCGAACAGATCTACCGCGCCCGATGCATCAACGCCGGCACGCCTTACCACCGCGACTGATACCGCCAGGCCGCAGAGCTGAATGGCCGGCAGGGACACGCATTACCCGGCGAGGCCGCACCTGAATCCAACTGAGCTTGCTCCTGTATTTCGGACAGAGGCTGGGGATGGGAAGCAGAGGATGTTTAAAGGTTGGTATTCTCGAAGTCCGCAGGTGATAGCCGCGATCGCTGTGGTGGAGCAGGCCGCGGGCGGGGCGGGCGGGGCGATTACCATGCGCAGTGCTGCCAGCGGGAGTGCGGTGTGCAGGCTTTGGGCAAAGGCCCAGCCGACGAACTTGCGGCTGTGCAGGCCGAGCACTATGGCGAGGAAGAGCCGGCCCTCGGCGGTCTCGATGCAGGTCATGTCCACGACCGAGACTTTATCGGGGCGGGTCGGCTGTGCGGCGCGTTGGGCCAGCCGGTTTGGGGCGATGGGGCCATCGTGCCTGCTCTGCGTGGTCTGTGGCACAAAGCACCGGCGGATGCATGCGCGCAGGCCGCGTGCGGCCAGGGCGTGCCGCAGCCGCGGCCGCCCATAGGTGCGGCGGCTTTGCTCAAAGGCTGATCTTAACTCCACGGTGAGCCAGGCATCCTCGCTCTGGCGGCGGCTCGGAGCGCGCCCGCGCCAGTCGCAATAGCCGCTGCGCGAGACGCCCAGCAGCGGGCAAACCACCGCCTCGCATTCTCTTTCGGTGTGTTTGTTTGGTTCATGCAGTTGGATCCGTTCTGCATACCCAATCCTGTCCGTGAAACCGAGATAGGCTCAGTTTGCAGGCCGTTGGTGCTCGGAATCAGCGCACACTCAAAGTTCCTTACAGGCTTCTAAGGTGCCGAGAGCAGGAGCAGGACAACGACGAAAGACTCCAACCTGATCCCCTGCCGACCTTCCGCCAGCAAGGACGCCGACGCTCCATTTTCACCGCCGCCGACGCGCGAGCATCGCCATCCCACCGCAAAGCGCGAGCAGCGTGCTCGAAGGCTCCGGAACAGTGGAGGCGACATTGGAGACAAGCTCATTCATCGGCGAGGCCCCGCTGAGAGTGTCGGAAAAAAATGTGACCGAGCCGCTGCCCGACTGAATGGCATTAGGCGCGATGTAGGCGAGGCCGATGAGTCCGCCGACTGTCCCGATGGATGTCGCATACGGGCCAGCCGAGCTGTAGCCGCCGCAGAAGCCGTAAGTCAGCGACGAGACCGTTCCGGCCGGCCCGTTCGTGACGGGGTTGCCCGTGGGATTCGTGATGGTGCAGGTCTGCGTGCCACTGAGATTCACACCCGAATCCACAATCCCAAACGGACTGACGAGGCTGGCGCTCGCCGTCCCATAGCCCAAGCCATTTTCCGAGGCAATGATGGCCGTCCCGCCGTTCTTCACGAAGTCAAAGAGCGCCGTCTGCTCGGCTGCAGTCAGCGCGGAAATCGGGGAATTCGAACCACCGAAGATCGACTGGATGATGAGCAGATTGATGCCAGAAAGATAGCCGCTGGTGAGGAGCGCGGTGCCGCTGAAAGTCGCGCTGGGAAAGCTCGTGGAGAGCGATGACCGCAGGCCCACGTAGCCGGAGCCGTCGAAGACATTGTAAACCGTCCCGGCCCGCGTGCTGTTCCAACCGCCGATGCTGAGCGCGGCGTCGGCATCGCACGCCGGGCCAAGGAGAACGGCGGCGACTAGAAACAAATTGCGGCAAAGTGTTTTCATCAAGGGCGCGCAGTGACTGGATTTCACTCACCTCCAACAAGAACAAATTTGCAATTCCCGCGTCAGGAAGATTCGGGAATCGGCGTGCTTCAGAATATGGCCCGGCGCTGCAGAACTGGGTCGCATGCGCGCCAGCGGTGTGACAATGGCAGATTGCATGCGGAGTACAGCCGCGTCCGATCTCTCACAAAAGATGTCAGAAGGGAATTGCCGCGCGCGAGGTTATGCATCATCGCAAAGGCCATTCCCAACCCATGAAGCTGCCACTCTTCCTCGCCACATCCGTCCCCGCCGCGATCCTGCTCACGTCTTTCGCATTCGCCGCAACACCTCCCGGTGGAAAGCCGGCGCCAGCGGACCCGCTCCACGACAAGGGCCGCCCCGTCGCCACGGAGCCCTCGATGACACCCGACGAGACAGCGAAGGCATTCAAGCTGCCGCCGGGATTCAAGGTGCAGGTCGTCGCCGGCGAACCGGACCTCGTGCAGCCCATCGCCTACGCGCAGGATGATCGCGGGCGGCTCTGGGTGGTGACGAATACGAACTACCCAGTGTGCCCCGGCGAGAAGAAGGACAGCATCATCATCTTCGAAGACACCGATGGCGACGGACGCGCGGACAAGCGCACGGTGTTTTACGACAAGCTCACCTTTGCCAGCGGCATCGCCGTCGGCCACGGCGGCGTGTGGGTGGGTGCCCCGCCGAACCTGCTCCTTTTTCCCACGAAGGAAGGCGTGGACACATTTTCGGGCGAGCCGGAGATCGTGCTCGACGGCTGGGGAAATGAGGACACGCACGAGACGATCAATGATTTCACATGGGGGCCGGACGGCTGGCTCTACGGCACGCACGGCGTGTTCACTTTCTCAAATGTCGGCAAGCCCGGCACCCCGAAATCCGAGCGCACGGTGATCAACGCGGCGGTGTGGCGTTATCATCCCACGAAGAAAATTTTCGAGCGCTGGGCGGAGGGCGCGAGCAACCAGTGGGGCATTGATTGGAATGATCACGGCGAAGCGTTCTTCGCCGCGTGCGTGATCCCGCACATGTGGCACGCGTTCCAAGGTGCGCGCTACCAGCGACAGGGTGGGCAGCACGCGGATGCGAACACTTACGAGGACATCAAGACGATCGCGTGGGGCCGCTACGAGAAGGCCGGCTACGCCGGGATGATGGTGTATCTCGGCGGCCTCTTCCCGCCCGAGTGGCGCGACACGCTGTTCTTCCACGACATCCACATGAACAAGCAGCGCAACGAGCGCGTCGTGCGCTCGGGCTCGGGCTACAAGAGCGAGCGCAACGGGGATTTCATGGACAGCGGCGACAAGTGGTTCCGCGGCCTCTCGCCGCAGTACGGGCCGGATGGATCGGTGTTCATCAACGACTGGTACGACAAGGTGCCATGCCATCAGCAGCGGGAGTTCACCGACCGCACGAACGGGCGCATTTACAAAGTCACAATGGACTCGGTGAAGCCGGTGAGCGTGGATCTTTCCAAGGCGAGCGAGGCCGAACTCGTGCAGTATCAGCTCAACCCAAATGACTGGTACGTGCGCCACGCGCGGCGCATCCTGCAGGAGCGCGGACTGAAGCCCGAGGGCACTGCAGCGCTGGAGAAAATCCTCTTTGAAAACGCAGACGATACACGCCAGCTCCGCGCGCTCTGGGCGCTGCACTGCGGCGGCACGCTGTCGGAAGGCACGGCGCTGCGCACGCTGAAGGCGGAGAGTGAATTCGTGCGAGGCTGGGCGATCACGCTGCTGTGCGAAAGCAGCAAGCCGAGCACGGTGGCGCTGGCGGAATTCGCGCGCATGGCGAAGGAAGACAAGAGCGCACACGTGCGCCTGCGCATCGCGAGCGCGACGCAGCGGATTCCCATCGCGGATCGCTGGCCCATCCTCACTGCGCTCGCCTCGCACGCCGAGGACGCAGGCGATCAGAATCTCCCGCTCATGCTCTGGTACGCCGCCGAGCCCGCCGTCGCCGCCGACACCGCGAAGGCCGTGGAGTTGCTGGCGAACTGCCAGATTCCCAAGGTGCAGGAGTTCATCACACGTCGCATCGCTTCCGGAAAATGAAAGCCGATGCCGGCGAGGACGGGCAAAGCAGTCCGGGGCTGCAGCCCCCAATGCCTGCCGCTGTCTCGATCGATCCGCAGGAATTCGGAGGCGTCACTCCAGTTGCTGCGTCTTTGCGAGCTGAAGCCCGGGACTACTTTTTGCCACCTCGCAGAATCCGACTTTCCACTGACTGCCTCCAAACCATGAAACGCACCCTCCTCATTCTCATCACGCTCGCATTCACCGTCACCACGCATGCGCAGGACAACTCGAAGCTCGATCTGCTCGTCACCACGCTCGGGAAAATCAACGCTCCCGCCGCGCAGGCCAGCATCCTCAAGGGCATGCGCGAATCGCTGCAAGGGCAGCGCGGAATTGCGGAGCCAAAGGGCTGGGCGGAGCTTTACGCAAAGCTCAAAGACAGCTCCGACGCGAATGTGCGCGAACATGCGCAGGCGCTCGCGGTGATCTTCGGCGGCAGTGGTGCGCTCGACGAAATGCGCAAGAAGCTCGCCGACGCAGCCGCTCCGCTCGACGCGCGCAGGCAAGCGCTCGTCGCGCTCGTCGCGCAGCGCGATGCGGCTTCGCTCGATGCGCTGCTCGCGCTCGCCGCGCAGCCCGGCCCGCTGCGTGAGCCCGCGCTCCGCGGACTCACGGGTTACCACGACCCGCGCGTGGCGCAAACGGCGGCGGATGCTTTTTCCAAACTCGACAGCACGGAAAAGCGCGCCGCGATGCAGGCGATGCTCGCGCGTCCGAGTGGCGCGAAAATTTTCACCGCTGCCATCGAGAGCGGGAAAATCCCGAAGACGGAACTCACCGCGCCAGTCGCGCGGCAGATTCAGGGGCTGAAGGACGCGACACTCGACGCATGGCTCGCGAAGAACTTCGGCGCAATCTCGGCGCCGAATGAGGACAAGCAGAAGCTCATCGCGAAATACCGGGAATTCGTGACAACCGATCTTGTCCTGCGCGCCGACGCCCAGCATGGCCGCGCACTTTTCGCGCAGACGTGTGCAGTGTGCCACACGCTCTTCGGCACCGGCGGCAAGATCGGGCCGGAGCTGCCCGGCTCATTCGAGGATCTCGAATACCTGCTGGTGAACATCCTCGATCCGAATGCGATCATCGGGAAGGACTACCAGCAGACTTTTGTGAAAACGAAGGACGGGCAGATCGTCGCCGGCATCGTCGCCGAGGATACGGATCGCGCCATCTCGCTGAAGACGCTCGGCGGTGGAGTCGTCACCGTGCAGCGCGCGGATGTCGCGAGCACGGAAGTCAGCCCGCTGAGCATGATGCCGGAAGGCCTGCTCACACCGCTCCACGAGCCGGATGTGCGCGACCTTTTCCTCTACCTGCGGCAAAAGCAGCAGGTGCCGATGCTCGTCACGGAGGTGAATGCGAACGACTTTTTTAACGGCAGCGATCTGCACAACTGGATCGCCGATACCGGCAAAACCCACGCGGAATCATGGCACGCGGAGAAGGGTGAAATCGTCGGTATCGGCAACGCATCCGCCCCATTTTCGCTCACGAGCGAAATGGTCGCGGGAGACTACAAGCTGACCGCGCAGGTGCGTATCCGCAGTGAAAAAGCGGCGGCGGAGCTCGTCCTCTGTGGCGAGCGCGATGCATCCGGCTTTCACGGCATCACGCTCAGTTTCGGAGGGTCGTCCGCGATCGCACTTGTGGACTATCGTGCGGCGGCCGACGCAGTCATCAAGGCTGGCAGCCGCGCGATCGGTGACGATCAGTGGCATTCAGTGCAAGTCGTGCGCAAAGACGGTCGGCTGACTGTGAGCGTGGATGCCAGGGTGGAATTTGAATCCGAAGACCCGCGCCACCGACGCCGTGTGTCGCCGTCATTGCACTTGCTCGGAGAGGGTGCAGAGCTGCGAGTTAAGGCGCTGAAGATCGAGGCGCTGTGAAGCTGTAGCGCCGACGAACCGCCGGCAGAATGGTGAGACCGCAGGAGGATGGGCGGTTCCACACGGTCTTCCAAAATCGAGAGCCGCTCGTTTCCTCCACGCAATGTGCCGTCGGCTCGTCGGCGCTATTCCACACTACTTGATCAGCTTCGCAAAGTCTGCGCGCACTGCCTTCACCTTCTTCTCGTCCTCGTTGCAGAAGACGACGCCGGTGAGCTTGTTGAGCTGGTAGCATTTGAGCGTGAACTTGCGCTTCTTCGCGCGGTCGCCGTCGATTTCCACTCGCGTCGGCGGACGTGTGAAGTCGCCCACAAAGTCGAATTCCAAATCAAAGATGCGGCTCTGGAACCACGGGATGTAGGTGAAATTCGCCATCTTCTTGGCGGCCATGTTGTAGCCGGCGGCTTTGCCCATCGCGACGGCGGCGTCCCAATGTTCCTCGCGGCGCATGCCACCCATGACGGGGTTCGGGTAGAGCGCGATGTCGCCCGCGGCGAAAATGCCGAGTTCGTCGCTCTCGAGACGCTCGGTGACCGGGCAGCCGTTCTGCGACCACAGTGGCGATGCGGAGACGAGCTGCAAGTTCGGCTCCGATCCCATAGCGCAGACGGCGACTGTCGTATCTATGCGCTGTCCGCTCTTGGTCTGCACGCGCTGGAGCACGGTGCGTCCCTCGAAACCGTTGAGGTGCTCGTTCACCATGACTTTTACGCCGTTTCCGATGAGGTAGCTGGTGAGCCAGTTTGCCGTCTCCAAATCCACGAAACGCGTCCACACCGCGGCGGAACGCGTGATGAGCGTCACGTTCAGCTTTAGCTTTTTCAGCAGCATCGCGGCCTCTGTCGCGACTAATCCGCCGCCCACCACGACGACATTTTTCTCCGTCTCCACGACTTCGCGGAGTCCCGAAAGATCGCGTGCCGTGCGGACGTAAAACACATTGCCAAGAGTCGCACCCGCCACACCGGGACGCCGCGCACGACTGCCTGTCGCGAGCAGTGCCTTTTCAAATTTCACCGCCTGCCCTGTCGCAAGGACTGCGGCACGCTGCTCGATGCTGAACTGCGTGACGAGCGTGTTCAGCCGCAGATCCACTTTCATCCGCGAAAACCATGCCGCGTCCTTCACGAGCAGTTTTTCGACCGGCGTGGCCTTTACGCCGAGCAGGCCGGGCATCAGGTCCGGGCGTGTCACTCCGGGGTGGGGCTCGGCGCTGATCAGCATGATGCTCCCCCGCTTGTCGGCGGAGCGAATTGCTTCACACGCTGCCACCCCGGCAGCGCCAGCACCGACGATAAGGTATTCGCGGCGAATCATCTATCCGTGGTAGATACTTGGTGGTGAGGCACTCTTACTAGGAAAAACACACGCTGATTGTGTTTTTGCCCACAGGCGGGCATTTGGACGGGGAAATGCACCGGCCGGCTCACACCGGCGCTACGTTGTTCGGCATGGGCGTTTGCCATTTCAAAAATACGCGCATAGAACCGCCTTTCACGTCGTGATTTCCATCCGCATCGAAAACCTCACCAAGCGCTTTGGCGAAAGCACGGCGCTACATGCCCTGAATCTCACGATCAGTCCCGGCGACATCTTTTTCCTCCTCGGCCCCAGCGGCTGCGGAAAGACGACGCTCCTCCGCAGCATCGCGGGATTCTATCCGCCGGATGGTGGGAAAATTTTCTTCGGCGAAGAAGATGTGACCTCCCTGCCGCCGCACCAGCGGAATACCGGCATGATGTTCCAGAGCTACGCGCTATGGCCGCACATGAGCGTGGCGCAGAATGTCGCGTTCGGCCTGGAGGAGCGCAAAGTGCCACGTGCGGAAATCGACCAGCGTGTCCGCGCCGCGCTCGATTCAGTGAAGATGGGAGAATATGCGGCGCGAAAAATCAACCAACTCTCCGGCGGCCAGCAGCAGCGCGTCGCACTCGCCCGCGCGATGGTCATCCGCCCGCGATGCCTGCTGCTCGATGAGCCGCTCTCGAATCTCGACACGAAGCTTCGCATCGAGATGCGCGGCGAGATCCGTCGCATCTGCAAGGAAGCGGGGCTTACGGCGATTTACGTCACACACGATCAAAAGGAGGCGCTCAGCGTCGGTGACCGCATCGCAGTGATGGAAGGCGGGCACATTCGCCAGCACGGCGCGCCCGCCGAGGTCTATCGCCGCCCGGCTTCACGCTTCGTCGCGGACTTCATGGGCGAGACGAATTTCATCGAGGGCACCGTCGCCACAGCAGGCACGCAACCCGTCCTCACGACTGCACTCGGCCATTTCACTGGCACCGCGCACGGCTGGACGCCGACTGCGGGGCAGAAAGTCACCCTCAGCGTGCGGCCTGAGACGCTGCGACTTTCGACGGCGAGCGCACCGGTGAACTCCATCCCCGGCACCATCCGCGAGCGCGTCTATCTCGGCGAGATGGCGCAATACCGATTCGAGTCCGGCGCGCAGATGCTGAAGATTTTCGAGCTAAATCCGCGCTTCGCATTCGGCAGCGACCACTCTGCGCTCTTTGCCAGCGTGGACCCCGAGGACGTCGTCGTGCTGCCTGCGTAGAAACCCGCACGCATGGGAAAGACCCTCGCCCTCGTCATCGCGATTCTCGCCGTCGTGCTCGGCCCCATCGTGCTGCGTCCACGTGGCGATGGCTCGGCACTGCGCGGGCAGGATACGCTCACCATCATCACGCCGCACAACGAGGCAATCCGCTCCGAATTCGGCGACGCATTCCGCGAGTGGTACCGAAAGAAAACCGGACGCACCGTGCTGCTGCAGTGGCTCACGCCGGGCGGCACGAGTGAAATTTACCGCTACCTCGAAGGCGCATACAGCGCGGGATTTGAAAACCACTGGCGCGGCAAGCTCGGCAAAACTTGGAACAACGACGCGCAGCAGGGCTTCATGGATTCGAAAACCGCGCCCGCCGCATCGCCTGCTGGCGACACACCACGCCAGGCCTCACGCCGCGCTTTTCTCGCATCGAGCGTCACGAGTAACATTGATGTGTTCTTCGGCGGAGGCTCCTACGATTTTCAAAAAGCCGCGGGTGCGGGAATGCTCACCGATTGCGGCTATGTGCGCGAGCATCCCGAACTGTTCGGCATCGGCAAACCCATCCCGCCAATCGTCGGCGGCGAGCGATATTACGACGAGGGCGGGCTGTGGGTCGGCACGACCATCGGCGCATTTGGCATCGCATCGAACCGCGATCAACTCGCCCGCCGCGGCCTGCCCGAGCCGCACACATGGGCCGACCTCGCCGACCCGCGCTACTTCCGTTCACTCGCACTCGCGAATCCCACGCAGAGCAGTTCCTCGAACAAAGCGTTCGAGATGCTCATCCAGCAGCAGATGAATCTCACCGCGGAACGCGGCAAGGACGACGCCAAGACCACGGCAGAGGGTTGGGAACGCGCGATGAGGCTCATCCAGCGCATCTCTGCCAACGCACGCTACTTTTCAGACTCCTCGGCGAAAATCGCGCTAGATATCGAGGCCGGCGAGGCTGCTGCGGGAATGACGATTGATTTCTACGGCCGCTTCCAAAGCGAGACCGTGCGCCGTGCAGACGGCACCTCGCGCATCAGCTACGTGGATGCGGTCGGTGGCACTAGCTACGGCGTGGATCCGATCGGCATCCTGCGCGGCGCGCCGAATCCCGGAATCGCCCATGCATTCATCGAATTCGTGATGGGCGACGGTCAGAAAATCTGGGGCTACCGCGCAGGTGAGCCCGGCGGCCCGCGCCATCATTCACTGCGCCGCCTGCCAATTTTGCCCGAGCTTTACACCGAAGCTCACCGCGCGCATCGCGGCGACCCCGACGTGCTGCCATACGAAGCCGCGAAGCATTTCTCCTATGATGGCAAACGCACCGGCCCCCTCTTTGGCACAATCGCATTCGTCGTGCGAGTGATGTGCATCGACCCGCACCGCGAACTCATCGCCGCATGGCAAGCGCTCTGCGATGCAAGGGAACATACAGGCAAATTTCCGCCCGAGGCGCTCGCCGCATTCGAGGATGTCGCGCACGTGGACTACGCCATCGCAACGGGACGCATCCGCAAATCGCTATCCGAAGGCGAGAGCAAGATCGACCAAGTCCGCCTCGCAAAGGAACTCGCCGACCGCTTCCGAGCCAACTACGAGCGCGCTGAACACCTTGCCCAAGAGGGACGCTGAACGCGGCTCAGTGATTGAAGATAAACTCCCGGCTGCTCATCAGCGCCCAGAGCACGTCCTCGACCACGAGGCGCTTCTCCTCCTTCGCGCCTGCGAGCGCGCTCTCGACGGACTGCACTTCGCCCGGCGTCGCCTTGCGCCCAAGCGCGGCGAGATACACGTCATCGAGCCACTGCGAGACCGGCTTGTTTGATGCGATGACTTTTGCCGCGACACCCGCCGCATTGCGCAGCTTCGCATTCAGCGTGTCGCCATTCGCGATGTGCAGCGCCTGCGTCACGTTTGGCTCCTCAGTGCGTTCGCATTCGCAGGTCTGCTCGCGCAGCGGCCGCCCGAAGACGCGGGTGAAGTAGCTGTCCGTGTTCACATCCGGCAACTGCACAGCACGCCAGCCCGCGGGGAACTGGTCGCCCTTGTCGCCGTTGTCGTAGGGATTCTTCGTCTTAAACATCGTCGGCACCTGCGTGACCTGCGCGACCGCGTCGTGCAGCACTTCTGCCATCAGCCGCTTCGGATAGTAGCGCGAGTAAAAGCGCGAGTCGTCCTTGTTCCCCCGCAGCGGCACGCTGCTGCGCTGATAGGTCTCGCTCTGCAAAATCTCACGCATCATCGCGCGCAGATCGTAGCGATTGTCGCGCAGCCATTTTGCCGATGCGGAAAACAGCGCCTCATTGCTCGCCGGGTTCGTCTCTCGGATGTCGTCCACGGCCTCGACCAGGCCTACGCCGAAGAAATTCGCCCACACGCGGTTCACAATCGCGCGGGAGAAATATGGATTCTCCGGCGCAGTGAGCCAATCCACGAGCGCCTCGCGACGGTCGCCCGCAAAATCCGTCGCGATAGTTTTTCCACCGAGCGGACGCGGCATCTGCGGCTTGCCGGTGAGCGGCTGCACGAGTTCCCCATCGTCCGCGGAAAACAGGATCTTGTCGCCATCCCCAGCCGTGCCGTTTTTGAAGCGCACGCGAGAGAACAGGTTGGCGTAGCCGAAGTAGTCGTTGTTCGTCCATTTCTCCAACGGGTGATTGTGGCAGCGCGCGCAGTTCGTCGAGATGCCGAGGAAAGTCACCGCCGTCTTCTCCGACATGTCGCGCGGGTCGGGCGTCATCACAAAATAATTCGCCGCGCCATTCTCCAGCGTGCTCCCGCGCGCGAGCAGCAGTTTCCTCGCAAACTCATCCCAAGGCGTATTCGTCGCGACCTGATCGCGGATCCATTTGTAATACGCCCACACCGCCGGCAGCGGCATCTTCCGCTTCGTCACGAGCAGAAGGTCGCTCCACTTGTAGGCCCAGTAGTCGGTGAACTCCGGCCGTTTCAGCAGTTGCTCGATCACGCCATCGCGCTTGCCCGTGCTCACATCCGCGAGAAATGCACGCACCTCCTGCGACGTCGGCAGCACGCCGATGGTGTCGAGAAAAGCGCGGCGGAGAAACTCCTCATCCGTGCAGCGCGGCGACGGCGGGATGTTCAGGTCGCGCAATTTTTCGAGCACAAGATCGTCAATCCAGTTCCGCCGCGGCGCACCCGTGAACACCTCGGGTGCAACCGTGTTTTCAAACGGCACCTCCACCGTCGCGAATGTGATCTTCTGCAAAAACCAAGCCGTCACCGCGCTCTCGCCGTGGCCGACCACCGTCACTTTCCCGACCTCGTCCACATTCGCCACCGTCTGATTCGTCGCCGTGTATTTTGCGTAGCGCGTCACGTCTTCCTCGTGGCCGTCGGAAAAATGCGCCTTCACGGCAAACTGCTGCGTCTGCCCCGCCTTCAGCTTCGCCATCGGAGGCACGACCTCGATGCGCTCGATGCGCACGTCGTCCGCCTTCGGCCCCGGCGCACCGGCGGCGACCCAGTCCACGAGCGTCTGCCACTCCGGCGAATGCACCTTGAACCGCTCGCCGCCCTTGTGCGGCACCGCCGCCGTTGTCTTCATCAGAAACAGCGAGCGCGCTGGATCCGTCGTGCTGATGCGCCGCCCGAACGCGCCGCGCGTGAGCGTGAGGTAGTCGCCCTCCGTGTCATACCCGCGCAGCGAAAGCTTAAATCCCCCCTGCCCTGCCGCCGCCCCGTGGCAAGCGCCCGACGAGCAGCCCGTCTTCGCGAGAATCGGCTGCACATGATTGCGAAACGAAACCTCTGCGGCGCTCAGCGGCAGTGCCATGGCGAGAATGATGGGGAAAATGCGAATCATCGGAAACACAATCACACTACCCGCATGATCCTTGGGCCGCAAGAGAGCGCGCTCCTCAACGCAAATGCCACCGAGATCACGGGCGCATGACCCTGAGGTGAACAAAGCGCCTCCCGCCAGCTCCCGCAGGCACGGTGACTTTGATCTGCTGCGTGGTGCCGTCGTCGCTGAGGATCGTGGGTGCGCTCACGCCTGCGTTGCTCCAGTCGTTGAGCAGAGTGTCGCTCCACTCGACGGTGTAGGTGATGTCGGTGGCGGATTTGTTCTTGGTGTAAACGAAGTCAATCGCGCCGGTGTTCTTCGTCGCGGATTGCGGGACGGTGTCGCTGGCGAGGGGGTTCATCTTCATCGCGTATTCGAGCAGGTTGGTGTTGCCGTCGTGTTCGTTGTCGGCGGTGTCGAGAGCGTTGCCGGTGTTGAAGATGCTGCCGAAGTTTGCGAAGCGCCATTGCTCGATGGGCGTGGTGATCAAGGTGAGGACGATGTCGTTGCCGTCGCCGCCGATGTAGTTGATGCGGAATGTGAAGCCGCCTGTGGTGAACGTGCTGTTTTCAGCGAGGCTGGTGAAGGTGCCGCTCACAGCTCCGGTGCTGGTCTTATTGAGGATCGTGAAGGTGCTGCCAGGGGCGAGGTTCGGGCCGATGATGACACTGAGCGCGCCGCCGAGGGTGACAGTGCCGCTGGTGGTGAGCTGGTCGTATTGAGTGCCGACAGTGCTGCCGTTGAGCCGGACTTCGTAGCTGCCACCGCTGGTCACGGCGACGTTGCCGGTGGTGCTGGCGAGGCCTTGTGGCGCGAGGGTTCCGGCGGCGGTGCTGATGCTGGTGGTGAAGGTGCCGGTGAGGGCGAGTTTGCCTGCGCTGATGGTGGTGGGTCCAGTGAAGGTGTTGATGCCTTGCAGGGTGAGCGTGCCGGTGCCGGTCTTGGTGAGGCCGCCATCGATCGCCGCGTCGCCAGCGATGCTGCTGTGCAGCAACGGTTGCGAGATGGTGATGTCTCTGCCGTTGGTGTTGATCACCGCGCCGCCATTGCGAACGTTGGCGGTGGTCTGGGCGTTGTTTGCCCAGAAGGTCGTGCTGCTGGAGGTGGGTGTGAGCGTGCCGCCGTTGAAGTTGAAAATGGCGACGGCATCGGCTGCTGCAAAGGAGGTGCTGGTGATCTTGTTGACGTTGAGCGTGCCGCCGTTGAGATCGTATTGGCCGCGGCGGGTTGCCGTGTTGCTGACCGAAAAGCCCTGAGTTAGCATCAGGCCGTTCGTGCCTGCCACGTTCACCGTGCCGCTGTTCTGGACGAGCTTGCCAGCTGCATTGCGCCCAACTCCAGAACTTGAACCGTTTCCAGTAAGGCGCAAATCGCCGTTGGCGTTCAGGATGGCCGAACCACTGATCGTGAAGGTGCTGAGGATGTTGTCTGCGGCGGTTGTGCTGGAAATGATCGACGCACCGGAGATGGTCATCGTGCCACCGCTCAAGTTCACGTTTCCGGCTCCGCTGGTCGTGAAGCCATTCTTCAGGGTTAGGGTCGTGACGGTGATCGTGCCAGCGGTCTGGTTCAAAGTGCTGCCAAAGGAGCCAGCGCCGTTCCCAACCAGGATCTGTCCGAACTTGCTGGTGCCGCTGCTGTCATATTGAAAGTTGCCGACGGCGCCTTGGCCGACAGACAAAGTCGCCCCGGTCGTCGGATTGATGACGCCGCTGCCGGTGAGTTGCAGCGTGCCGCCGGTGACAGTGGTCTGGCCGGAGTAGGTGTTGGTATTGGTGAGGGTCAACGTGCCCGTGCCGGTTTTCGTCAGGACCAAGCTCGTCGCTCCGCCATTGGAAATGGGTCCGCTGATGGTGATGGGGCCGGGTGTGGCCACGTTCAGCGTCTTCACTCCTGCGGTGCCGCCGACGCCGCCGCGAATTCCTCCGGCGAAGATGAGACTGTTGTCGGCGTCATTGTTGACGAGGCTGTAACTCTGCGCGCTGCCGTCGGTGCCGAGAACCAATGCCGCGTTAATCGTCTGATTTCGGCCAATCGTGTTGCTTGCCTGGATGGAGCCGCCGTCGTTGAGCGTCAGCGTCTGGCTGCCGGGAGCACCGGAGCCGATGATGTAAGCAGCCGCAAACGGCGTGTCGAAAAGCAGCGACTGAATAGTCACATTGCCGCCGAGATCAATGGTGCTCACCGCGCCGCCCGCGCCGCGGAATCTTGCGGTGCCGCCGGAACCCGGCACCACCGATGAAGACCAATTCGCAGCATTGGCCCAAGTGCCATTGCCGGTCGAGCCGGTCCACGCGTCGGTCGTGACGCTGAATGAAAGCACGCCAGTGGCTGCGGTGTAGGTCCAGGTATTTCCTCCATCGACTAGGATCCACACGCCGCCCGTGCCGATGAAATCACCGAGTGTGCTTTTCAAGCCGAAGGTCGTCGCGTAGGTGGACGTGGCGATGTCCGCGAGCGTCCATGTTTTTCCGTCGGTGGGAGCGGCTCCGCTGAGATCCAGGTAGAAATTTCCTTCCAGCAAAGCCTCGCCCGCGCCGGTGAGTTTGTTGCTAGTCGCACTGCCGATGGCGAAGCGCATTTGGGCATCCGGGGCGAGGTTCAAGGTTCCTGCGTTCACGACCGTATTGGTCGTGTAGGTGTTGGTTCCCTCAAGGGTGAGCGTGTCGGTGGTGTCTTTCACAAGGTCTGCTCCGCCATTGATGCCCGCGATGTTGCGCAATGTTCCGGCGTCGAAGGCGAGTTCGGAAATCGGATTCGCCGCGCTGCCGATCGGGTTGCCCTGCATGTCGAGCACGCCACCTGCGAGTGTGATGGAAGCGGACGCCGTGCCGGTGCCGCTCGCGTCGCCGCGCACGATGCCGCCGGTCATCGTCAGGCGGCCACCGAGGAGGGTGATGGCGGCGGTGGAGGTGCGGCTGGCGGTCGCGCCGGTGAGAGCGGCCATGGTGATGGGGCCGCTGGTGACGGCGGCGTCGCCGTCGATGGTGAACGTGGCGCTGGCGGCGGTGGTTGTATTGTTGCCGCTGTTACTCGCGAGGTTGAGGCCGTTGGAGAAAGTAATCGTGCCCCCTTCGAGCGTGAGGGTGGCGGTGTTGCTGGCGGCTGCTTCGCTGAAGCCGACGGGCACGACGTTCGCTACGCTGAGAGTGCCGGAGTCGAAGTAGAAAAACTGCGTGCCATCGCCAGAGACGTGACTGCCCGAGCGGCGTCCGATTTCCAAGCTGGCAAGCACGATGTCGCATTGATGCCCGCGCGTGTCGAAAGTGACGGTGCTCGTGCCGGTGCCGCTGCCGGCGTGTTTGTCTAGCAGCAGATTCGCCGCGCTCACACCGCCGGTCGCACCGCGAATGGTGAGCAAGCCGCTGCCGGGCGGCGCGAGGAAGGTGGCGCTCTCACCGCGCGAGGTGCCGCCGCCTGCGGTGGCAGTGTCGAGATTGAGGTTGGTGATGTTCAGCGTCGCCGGGCCATTGGCGGGAAGGATGAGGGTGGAGGCATTGCCGACGGTGTAGTTGTCGATGTCGCCGACGTTGAGGTTCGTGCCGGTGAAACTTGTGGAGCCAAGCGCGGAGAGGTCGAGGATGCTGCCACGCCGGACGCTGGCATTGGTGCCAAAATTCGCCACGAGCGAGCCTGCGCCGGTGATGGTGAGATGGCTATTTTCCGCCGTGCCGCCGTTCAGGCCGCCCATGGTGAGCGCGCCGTTGATCGTGAGTGTTTTTCCCGCGCCGATGATCGCACTATTTTCTCCGGCGGTGACGTCTGTCTGCGTGGTGAGGGCGAGCGCGGTGACGTTTGCCGCGATACTGAGCGTGCTGGCTTTGAGACCGCCTGCCACGTCGCCGAAGAAGATCGTTTTCACCGCACTGTTATTCGCACTGTAGTTGAGGATGCCTCCATTCAGATAGGTGCTGCCGGTATAACTGTTCGCGCCGCCGAGGTTCAATGTGCCATTGCCAGTTTTATAAAGACTGCCTGACCCGCCGATGATGCCGTTGACCGTGAGTGCGTTCGCCGCGATGTCGAAGGTGGTGTTAGCACTCAAGGTGGTGGCGTTCGCAATGCTGTGCGGAAGGTCCGGCACACCGCTCGTCACTGTGGGCGCGGTGCCGCTGAAGTTGAGGGTATTCCCAGTGAGGTTCGCGGTCTGGTTAAGGAAACGCAGCTTGTTCAGGGCGAAGGTGCCCATGTTGTTGTTGCTGGAAATCGGCGCGCTGTTCTGGAAGTCAATGATGGCGGTCGCGCTGGGTGCGGGCTGGCCGGGAGGACTTGGAATCCAGGTCACGGCGTTCCAGTTTCCAGCGGTGACATTGATGAAGCTGGCGACGTTCACCGCGAGCGTGACCTGATTGGAGATCAAGCTTTGGCCAGCGACATTACTCGCCGTCACGACCCAGAAGTAGGTGGTTAGGTTAAGGGCGGTCGTGTCCGCGTAGCTGGGAGTTGTGAGGCCGCTGGCGATGGTGGTGTATGGCCCGCCGCTCACCGTCCCGCGTTTTACGGTATAGGTCGTGCCGAATGGAACCGCGTTCCAACTCAGCTCCGGATAGATATAACCCTGCGTGACGGAAAGCCCGGTCGGAACGGCCGGGGTGACTGCAGGCGTCCCCGTGACTTCGCCGGAGTAACCACTCTCGCCGCCGGGGCCGACGGCTGTGATGACATAATAATAAGAAGTGCCGGGGACCGCAGTCGTGTCCGTATAACTCGTCGCCGCCACGCTGGGTGCGATGACCGTGTAAGGTCCGCCGCTGGTCGCCGCGCGATACACTTTGTAACTCGTCGCGCCCGGTGAAGCGTTCCATGTCAAAGGCACGGAGCCGATGGTGAGCGTGTTGCTCAGACCGTCTGGACGCGGGGGCGGTGGGGATTGCAGCGTTTTGAAAGTGAGGGTCGCTGGTGACCAGACGCTGCCTGCGGCATTGGTCGCACGATGCCGCACGAAGTAGTTCGTGTTTGCGGTGAGTCCGCTGATGGGCGCGAGCACCTGGCCGAGGCTCTGGGTGCCGAGCGGGACATTGTTCGCCCATGCTCCGGTGGTTGTGCCGCCATCGCTGGTGCCCCAATACACGGTGACGCTGGTGGCGCTCGTGCCGGTGGATAGAACCTCGCCCGCAAGCACGGCGGAGGTTTCGGTCAGACCGGCGGGCGCGAGAGTCGAGACTTCCGGCGTGGCTGCGGCGGGTGGCACGGTGGACGGTGTGATGGTGAAGTTATTATAATCCAGGACGACGCGCTGGTTTCCGGCGGTGACCGTGAGTTCTTTGCCGCCGGTGCGGAGCTGGGACATCCAGGGGTTTTCCAGCGCTGGCCAGTTTGCATAGTCCACGGCGGTGCCGTTGATCCAGCCGCCGCGACGGGTGCGGTCGTCGTTGTAGCTTTCCTTTTCGAGCACATCGCCATGGCGGTTCACATAGCGGGCTTTCGTGATCTTGTAGGTGCTGACCGTGACATCCGTGTGCGAGATACTGGTGGTGGCGAGCAGCGCCGTGCGGAATGCGGCGAGTTGGTCCGCGGCGGTTGCGCCCGGATATTCCGAAGGCAGCGAGGTTTCGATGGCCATGGCAAAGCGGTTGTTGGTGGCGCTGATGTTCGCTGCGAAGTTCGGGTCATTCTGCGGATAACCGACACCGCCGACCGCGACGCGAAACTCCGAATCTCCGGGCTGCGGCGTGGCGCGTGGCGAGTAGATGCCTGCGTTGGGATCCCAGGTGAACGGCACATCGGATGCGACCGAGATCATGACCTTGTTGTAGTGCAGGAAGATGCGCCCGGAGGTGGTCGAGTCGTTGATCATCGCGAGATAGCCGCCAGGCACTTGAGCCTGGGCATAGCGCGGATCGCGGGCGAGCGGATGGCTTTTGTCGAAGGTATAAACGACCGAATCGCGGTGCTGCATCGTGTCGAAATCGAGCTGCATTTTTCCGTGATTCGATGCCGCCGCCATGTCAGCCGGGTTGTCGGTGGCGACGCCCATGAGCCAGAAAAAGTTGGTCATCCCTTTCCACCTCACGCCATAGCCCCAGGACCAGCCACTGCCAGAAGCACGCGAGTCGGAGGCGCTAAAAAGGATGTAGTCCTTGCCGCTGACGTAAGCTTGCTGATAGGCGCTGCCGCCGTAGAGCCGCGAGGTGTAACTGGTGGTGCGCTCATTCGCCGCGCGCAGGATCGGCGCCGGCAGCACGTAGCCACTCGCCGCCATGATGGCCATGGCCTTCGCATCGCCGCTGCGACCGCCGCTGCCGAGCGCCTGCCAGAGCATCCGGCCATAGACGCCGTAGTATCCGCTTTGATCCTCATAACTCCGCGAACTCCAGACGCCCGCGTAGTATTCGCCCGGCTGCCAGACGGCGGCCATTTGCGACATAAAAGCGGGCCATGACGCGGCGCCTGCGGCACGCACTTCGGGGTCGGTGGAGAGCTGCGAGAGGGACAGGGAGGGCAGCGTGTTGTGCATGCCATAATCATTTGACGCGAACTCGCTGACGCCGTTCTGAGATTCACTCCGCAGCGCGCCCACCATCCAGTTCCGCCCGCTGGGATCGCTCGGCCGCCAGTCGTTGTCCGGATGACGGAACGCTCCTTCGCCAAATTCCTGGGAACCGAGGATGCGCATCGTTTGAGCAAGCTTGAGGAGGTTCGACGTTCCGGGGGTGCGGTAGTTGATAGTGGGAAGGCGGTCGCGGATGGCGTTGCGGCTCGCGGTGTTGACGTATTTTTTCCAACGAATCACCGCATCCACCGCCGGGAAACCATCGAAGGTGTAGCCATTGCCCGCGCCCCACCACAGTGAGGCGGCCTCCATGTCTGCCTTCGCTTTGACGAACTGCCCGGAGCCGAACGCGAGATGCACGCCTTCGAAGCGGCTCGACGAGGTCATCTTGCCGTCGATGTAGCTGACGCGGGTGAACTGGTTGCGCTGTCTCGCCTCAAAAACCAGCGGGTCCGGTGCGGGGATGGAGCGCAGTTGCAGGCCGTTGATTTGCGCAGAGACGTCCGCGCCAAAATCCAGCCGCTGCGATGCCGCGCCCGCGCGGAACAGGCCGGTCATGTGATGGCCGAGTCCGCCCTCATAGGCGGGATTGTCAGTCGGGCCGCCGGGATTGAAATTCAGAAACGACGAGCCGTTGACGCGTTCGCTCCGACCAGCACCGGCGGCACGGGAATCATTCGCCCAGACCTGGATGGAATACCACTGGCCGGGCGTGAGACCATTCAACGTGAGTGAAGCGGATTTACCGCCGGACGCCGCGCCGCCGAGGAGTTTTCTGTAATCACTGGTGAGTGCGGAAAACGGCGCGGAGGAAGAACCGAAGGCGTCCGAACTCGGCGTGGTGAAACCGGAAAGCGTATCCACCGCCTGACTGGCGAAGCGGGTAAAAGTCGCGCCGTTGATGGCTGCGGCGGGAGCGGTGGAACCGAAGACGTAGGCCCGGACCGGAACACCGTCCGTGCCCACGTCCGAATCGCCGGCGGTCTCTTTCCACACATCCCAGACAATCGCAGCGAGCGGATCGGAGATGCGCCGCACTTGGTAAGCCTGGATCATTCCGTTAGTGCTTCCCTGAAACGTGATGACTTGAGAGGCCGCATCCGCCGTGAAAGTGCCGAGCGCGAACTGCCCTTTGCCGCCACTTGTGCCGGACGGATTCATTTTCAGAAGAGCCCACGAATCCAGCCCGCCCGAAGATTTCACCGTCTGGGTGCCCGCACTGCTCGCATCCGAATCATTCGCCCAGACCTGCACCTCATACATCTGGCCTACGGTCAGCCCGCTCACCGTCAGGGTCACGGTCGAGGCGCTGCCCGTGTTGTAATCGTTTTGGCTCAACAGCGTCGCATAGGCCGCGCTGACCCCGCCGCCCACGGGCATCGCGCCGATGGTGGAGGCATTGCTGGCATTCACACCCGAGACGGAGTCGCCGCTGTAAGTTGGCGTGAACGTGACTCCGTTCACGGTCGGGTAAGCACTGCCAGCTTTGGAAACCGCCTTCACCAGCGTCCCATTTGTGCTGACATCGGTATCAGCGGTGATGTCGCGGGGAGCGGTCCAGGTGATCGGTGCCCCGAACGCATGACAGGCAAAAGCGGTAAGGAAAAGAAGAAGGATCGACTTCATGAAATTTGGACTTTCAGACGGAAGAAGAACGGTCGGGCTGTCTGCTGGGCGCAGGTTGCCTGCCAGGTTTCCACAGCGCCGATGGCGGTGCGTGTTTGTGTGACCCCGGCACTGGTCCCACTGCCGATTCTTCGATCGGGGGAAACTTCGACAAGGTAGGTGATGCCGGACCGGTTGGCGGGACGTTGATAGGTGAGCTTCCACTGCTGGCCGTCGGGGACGATGCGAAACGGGGCGATGTCCGGCAGGTGGGGATCAAGCCCGAGCGCCCACTCGATGAGGTTGGTATTGCCATCGCCATCCGGATCGGTGCCGGGGCCGATGATGGCGGGATCGGAAATCCCGGGCCATTGCAGTGACTGCCAATCCTGGCAGAAGTGGCCTGGACAAGTTCGACTTCGTCGAGATGAAAGGAGTCCCCGGTGGTTTTGGCATTGAGCCGGAAAATCACCTGCACTGGCTGAGTGGCTTTGATGTTTCGGGAATTGAGTCTTCACGGCCTCGTCACCCTGAGATGCACGAACCGCCTCGGCACTCCCGCACCCGCTGGCACGGTGACTTTGATTTGCTGTGTGATGCCGTTGTCGCTACCGGGAACGACGGTCGGCGCGCTGACTCCGGTGCTGCTCCAGTCGTTGAGCAGCGTGTCGCTCCATTCGACGATAAAGGTCACATCAATGGCGGATTTGTTTTTGGTGTAAATGAATTCGATCACGCTGCCGTTCTTCGTCACGGACTGTGGCACCGTATCGTTCGCCGCGGGGTTCATCTTCGTCGCGTATTCGAGCAGGTTCGCGATGCCGTCTCCGTCGGTGTCGGCAGTGTCGAGGGCGGGGCCGGTGTTGAAGATGCTGCCGAAGTGGGTGAACCGCCATTGCTCGATGGCGGTGGTGATGAGGGTGAGCACCACATCGTTGCCGTCGCCGCCGGTGTAGTTGATGCGGAAGGTGTAGCCGCTGGCGGTGAAGGTGCTGTTTTCAGCGCGGCTGGTGAAGGCGGCGCTGATGGCTCCGGCGCTGGTTTTGTTGAGGATGATGAAGGTGCTGCCAGGGGCGAGGTTCGGGCCGGTGATGACACTGAGCGCGCCGCCGAGGGTGACGCTGACGTTGGTGGTGAGTTGGTCGTATTGGGTGCCGGCGGCTGCGCCATCGAGCTGGACTTCGTAGGTGCCCCCGCTGGTCACGGCGACGTTGCCAGTGGTGCTGGCGAGGCCTTGCGGCGCAAGCGTTCCGGCTGCGGTGGTGATGCTGGTGGTGAAGGTGCCGGTGATGGCGAGCGCGCCAGCGCTGATGGTGGTAGGGCCGGTGAAGGTGTTGGTGCCTTGCAGGGCGAGCGTGCCGGTGCCGGTCTTGGTGAGGCCTGCGGT
>JBBRPQ010000018.1:0-85422 GCA_038227825.1 Chthoniobacterales bacterium | reverse complement strand
TGGGGGCGAACAAATTTTCCTGAAAATCGGGCATTTTGGACCCTAGCACAGAAGCTTATAGCCGCCACAACTTTTGGTGTCGAAATGCGAAAAAACTTCGACTTTACAAGGGATTGCGGGGGGTATGTCAGGAGTTCTGAATTTACGATCCGCTTCTAGAAAGGGAGCGCAGGCGTCAACGCAGGTTCGCCGGCTGGTTCGTGCTTTCGAGCACCGCTCGCCAGAGTTCGCCGTGTGGATCCACGTGGCTCCGACCGACGTTCGTCACGAATGAAATCGGGACGTGAACATACGAGCCATGCCAGCGACCCACGAGCATGCCAGTCTTGCCCGCCATCGCTGCATGGACCGCCTGCTGTGCAAGGTGCTGGCAGTAAAAGTTGTCCTGAGCATTGGCCGGAACGCTGCGGATGGCGTAGCTCGGATCGATGTATTTGAGCGAAAGGTCGATTTTTCGTTCCTTGAAAAAGCCGGTGATTTTGTCGCGCAAAAAAATACCAATGTCCTTCGGACGCACATTTCCGCTCGCATCCTTTTCCTCATAGCCTTCCATGAGTCGCTGCCCCGCACCTTCGGCGACGACGATCACCGCGCTCTTCTTGCGCGCGATCTTGTATCGGATCGCTTCGAGCAGACCGCGCTCGCCATCGAGTTGAAAGTCCACCTCCGGGATGAGCACAAAATCCACATTGCCATCGGCGAGTGCTGCGTAGCACGAGATGAAGCCGGATTCCCGACCCATCAGGCGGACGAGGCCGATGCCATTCGGCGCACCGAGTGCCTCCGCATGTGCTGAGCGCACGACTTTCACCGCTTCCGCAAACGCCGTCTCAAATCCGAACGATTTATCGAGATACTGGATGTCGTTATCGATCGTCTTCGGGATACCGATCACCGCCTTTCTCAGCCCGCGCCGTGAAATCTCATCCGAGATCGCCTGTGCCCCCTTCAGCGAGCCGTCACCGCCGATGACAAACAGGATGTCCACGCCCATGTCTTCGAGCGTCTCCACCATTTCACTGACGGGCTGATTGCCACGCGAACTTCCAAGAATACTGCCGCCGAGCAGATGGATCTGCTTCACCGATTCCGGCCTGAATGTGATCGGCGTGTGCCCCTGACTCTGCACCAGGCCCTGGTAGCCGTAACGGAAGCCGAAGATTTTTGTGACCCCGTAGCGCGTCCATAGCTGCGTCACGAGTCCCTTGATGATGTCGTTCAGTCCCGGGCAAAGCCCGCCGCAGGTGACGATGCCTGCCGTGGTGCGCGTGGGGTCAAAGAAAAGCTTCGAGCGGGGCCCGGCCATCTCGAAACTTTCCACACCATCCGCCTGCGGATTGATCGGCGGCGCATTGATGTCCACGTGATGCTTTACCAGCACCCGCTCGTCATCGTTGCGGAATTTGATCTCCAGGCTGCTCGCAGTCTGAAGAGGAGAACGAAATTCACACGGTCCCAGATTCTTGATCCTCGTTGGCATTGCAGCCGTGGGGTGTGCAGGCGTGCCGTTGCAGGCGCAAGAGAATTTTGGAGTGACCACCACTACACGCACCGAATGCCGCATTGAAAAAGCCACTGCGGAACAATCCCGCCGTTGAAGAGCAATGGCGTGAGACGCACGGAGATGCGCCGATGTGACGCGGCCCGGCATCCACCTGAGCCGCATCGTCACTGCGTTTCAAAAAAAACAGCTTTTGAGAGATGCCCGTGCGCACATTTCCTCCATCGAGCGACAGATGCAGCCTTTGAAAATCCCGCTGGCATGAGCGATGCTAAATCATCGACCGGACATCATGCTGACGTTGACCAACACCACCAAGCAGCACACCGACGCCACAGCGAAGGCGCTTCAGGCAGCGGAGGGATTTCTGTTCTTCAGTCTCTATCGCGAGGCGCTCGCCGAACTCGATTCCATTGCGGAATTTGAAAAGGACGAGTGCGAAGTCATGGTCGCACGCATCCGTATCCTACTGCACCTTGGTCGCTGGAAAAAAGCCGCGCACCTCTCCGCCCACGGAGCCGAATTGCACCACAACGAGGATGAATTCACGGTGCAACGCGCTTTTGCACTCCATCAACTCAACAAGGGTGAGCAGGCTGCGCGCGTGCTCTTGGACGCACCGGAGTGGATCCGACGCACTGGCATCCTGCACTACAATCTCGCCTGCTACGAAGCGCGTTGGGGCAATCTCACCGTCGCACGCCAGTGCGTGCAGGCGGCGATCCAGCTCAATTCCGCAATGAAGAAAAGCGCCCGGCAGGACCCCGACCTGGCCGAGCTCTGGAACTAAGCGCGGCGAGCACGTTCAGCGATTCACAGCGACATGGCGCGCGATGTATTCGCGCACTGCTTCTCGCCAATCGCGTGGCAGCATTCCGGTGAGTTTCGTAAGACGCGCCGTGGACATGGCCGTGTAAGGCGGGCGCTTCGCGATGAATGCCTTCAGGTCGGCCATCTTCAACGGAGCGACGGTGCGCGCCTTCAGCGGCATCCCTGCTTCCACCGCGCAGTCGAGCGCATACTGCCCGTATTCCTGCCATGTACACGAACCGCCGTTGCAGAGATGCAGGATGCCACCCGCTGGTACATCGAAGAGGAATGGTTTCAGCAATTGCGCGGCATCGAGCGTATAGGTCGGCACGGCGATCTTGTCGGAGATAGCCTCGACCTTTTCCTCGGTCAGCGCGCGCTTCACGATTCCATCGAGAAAGCTCGGCCGGTCCGGTCCGAAGACCCACGAGACACGCACGGCTAGATTTTTGTCCGACACTTCCAGCGCTGCAAGTTCCCCTGCCCGCTTGGATTCGCCATAGTGGCTGATCGGCACCACCGGATCATCCTCCGTGTACGGCGCGCTCTTCTGACCGTCAAAAACGTAATCCGTGCTGATCTGAATGCATCGCGCCCCCTTCACTTTGCATATCTCTGCGAGCGTGCGGACGGCGTGCGCATTGATCCGCATCGCCTCGTCGTTCTCGGTTTCGCAGCGATCGACATTCGTCTGCGCAGCGCAGTTCACGAGCACGCCGAATTCGAGCGACTCCAAAGTCTCACGCATTTGGCCGGGGTTCGCGAGATCGAGTTCCTGCCTCGCGAAGCCCGTGACATCGAGCCCCACTGCCTTCCATTCGCGGACGAGCGCGGCACCAAGTCGCCCTCCCGCACCCGTGACGATGACGCGATTGCTCACGACTTCTTCCTCAGCGGTTCCCACCACGCGCGATTTGCGACGTACCACGCAATCGTCTCCTTGATGCCCTGCTCAGGCCGATGCTTCGGCGCCCATCCGAGTTCCTTCTGCGTCTTGCTGGAATCGATCGCGTAACGCCGGTCGTGACCGAGCCTATCCTGCACGTATTTGATCAATGACTCCGGCTTGCCGAGTTCGGTGAGAATCATCTTCACCACTTCGATGTTCGTCATCTCGCCGTCGCCGCCAATGTTATAGACTTCTCCGGGCCGTCCTTTCTCAAGCACGGCGAGCGCAGCCTCGTTGTGATCGTGTACGTGGATCCAGTCGCGCACGTTCAGACCGTCGCCATAGACAGGCAGCGGGATGTCGCCCATCGCGTTCGTGATCATCAGCGGGATGAGTTTCTCGGGGAATTGATACGGCCCGTAGTTGTTCGAGCAGCGCGTCACGAGCACCTCTTGCTTGAAAGTATGGAAATGCGCCAGCGCGAGCAGATCCGCACTCGTCTTGCTCGCGGAGTATGGGGAACTCGGCTGCAGCGGCGACTGCTCGGTGAAGCGTCCCGTCGGGCCCAGCGAGCCATAGACTTCATCCGTTCCGATCTGCAAAAAGCGCGTGACCTTGTGCTGCTTGGCCGCGTTCAGGAGCGTGGCGGTTCCGAGCACATTCGTCACGATGAAGAGCATCGGGTTTTTGATCGAATTATCCACGTGCGACTCCGCTGCGAAGTTCACCACCGCATCGAATTTTCCCTCCGCAAAGATTTTCTCCATCGCGGCGGCATCCGCGATATCCGCCTTGTGGAAGACGTAGCGGGAACCCGCCTGCGGAGCGACATCGGCAAGATTGGCCGGATTCCCGGCGTAGGTCAGGAGGTCCACATTATGGACCGTCCAAGCCGGCCGGGCAGAGAGCAGGAGCCGCACAAAATTGCTGCCGATAAAGCCGCAGCCGCCAGTGACAAGAATTCGCATGGGGCGGCGTAGCTATCAGAGTCACGCGGCGGCGCAAAGAAATCTTCGAGGTTCCCTTGCGCAACTTTCAGCGCTGCACAGGTGGGCGAAAGTCCGCGATGCGAATGCGCATGAAATTCAGCTTCCCGGCCTCAGCCAGCGCTACCTGAACCGTTTCTAAACGACCGGCGCAGCCGAAGTTGGAGGCGGATTGAGAATCCTTTTCACAGAGACGACGGCTGCAGCGATCGCTCCGGCAGTCGGCAGCCAGAAGCCGAAGAGCGTCATGCTGGCCGAAACTTTCACGATCCCTGCATCCATGGATGACCCGCCGCTACGCAACCAAAGCACGACATAAAGCAACGCGCTGAGCCCGGCACATCCAGCGAGTGCGAGCGGAGCCCACGCCTCCTTCTTCTTCGCCATGAAATTCCAGATCCAAAGGCCGATACCTGCGATCGCAGCCAACACGGCGAATCGTCCATTGCCACCTGCATCAAAAACCGTCGGCATTGAAGGCATGTGCTGCTTCATCAATTCACCCTGCTGCTTCATCAGGTCAGCCATCGCTCCATCGGCCTTCACGGTCACCGACACGGCACTGAAGATGATCGAGCACAGCACGGCGACCACGAGACCGGCGAGATAGATCTGATTCGGCAAGTCGAGCTTCTTGAAATTGGCGACGCCCGCGGCCATGCTTTCCTTTGCATGCCCGAGTGCCTTGGCTGCAGCTTCCTTCGCAGCCGCGTCCTGATTTTTGGGGTTTCCGCTTTCGCTGTTGGCCGGCGAAGCACTGGGATTGATTTCAGGTTCGTTGCTCATGGTGTGCGCGTTATCTTACGCATTGTGATGACTTCGACCAGCGATGCAATCCCCGATTGCTGGGCAACGTGCCAAATCCGCTGCTGCACTGGAATCAAACAATTCCGTTCGAGCAAATGTCCGTCCGTCCGCGCTACTCCGCAGCGCTTACGCGGCGTCGGCGGACCATCGCCACGCCGAGGCAGAGAAAACCCACGGCAAACGTCGCAGGCTCAGGCACGGCGACGAGGGAATAAGGTGAGAAGGCGAGATTCGCAGTGCCACCTAGGCCGCAGTCGGCAAATAGCGAATGCGCACCGCCTGGGGTGTATTTCTCGACCAAATTTCCGGTATTCTCGCCGACGTAAAGAAATCCACTGCTGTCGAAAGCGAGCCCCACAGGGGTGGGCACATTGCTCGCGAATACCGCTCCCATCCCAGCCGTGTTGAACTTCACGATCGAATTGCCGGCCACATTGGAAACAAAGAGATTGTCGCCGCTATCGAATGCCAAGCCCACCGGCAGGTTCAAGTTCGGGTTGAACAACGGTGCCAATGGCGTGCCGCTGGAGCTGAATTTCGAAATCGAATTATTTGAGTTCGCCGCGTAAAGGTTGCCCGCGTTGTCGAAGGCAAGTCCGTTCGGCTTGTTCAATCCGGGGCTGGAAAATGGCAGGCTTGTGCCGCTCAAACTGAATTTTGAGATGCTGTCGTTGCCATAGTTTGCCACGTAAAGATTCCCGGCACTGTCAAAGGCCAATCCCGTAGGCATGTTCAACCCGCTGCTCAGTCCCAGAAAAATCGAACCACCACCACCGACCGGAAACTTCTGAATCGTGTTGGCCTGCGTATTTGCAATGTAAAGATTCCCATCGCGGTCAAAGGCGATGCCAGGGAAAGCCGTTGGATTGGTCGTGACCGTACTCGGCCCCCCGCCGGGAGGAACCACCACCACTTGATTCACATTTTGGTTTGTGACGAAAATTGGGGCACTGGGTGCTGCGGGCGCATACAAGCCGGCGTGTGCGCTCACGCTGAGCACAGAGGCTGCAAGAACAACCGCAAGGGACGCCGCTTCTAAGGAGAAGCGCCGCCGAATGACAGTCGTAGCTGGGGCCGTCTTGTGGGTCATACAGTTCTGGTAAATTGGTTCCGTTCCTATCGCGTCTCAGCTTACAGGGAGTGGGGATTCTGACTTAATAAACTCGGGGAACAGGCCTGTAAATAAATTTCGTGTTACGTAAATTCGTCACGCCTATGCCTTCACCACACTGAGTGAAACGGCGACTCGATCTAGCGGGGAACGCGGCATCTGGAAGGGCATTGACGGATCAAAGGATGATCCATTTATCTGAAAATGCCAGCAAAATCCGTATAAATCATAATTTATCAACGCTCTCCAATACCGCGACCCCTCGGCGCAGCCACAAGAACCCGACCGGCAATGCAATCCGTCACCTGCACCGTTCCTGAGACCGCACTCAGTGCACGACTTTGTTTAGCGGATATTCGATGATGCCTTCCGCCCCGAGAGCCTTGAGATCCGGGATGATTTCGCGGACGATTTTTTCGTCGATAATCGTCTCAATTGCGACCCAGCCTGGGATGGCAAGATGGGCGACCGTCGGATTTCGCAATGCAGGAAGCGCCTTGAGGAGCCCCTCCAGTTTGTCCTCTGGCAAATTCATTTTCAGCCCGACGAGGTCGCGGGCAGCGAGGGCTCCCTGCAAAAGCAGAACGATGCGATCCATTTTCTCCGCTTCCACACGTCAGTGTAGGCGGTCTTATTTGAAATGAACAGCGGCACGCTTTCCATGAGCGTCTCGACGATGCGGAGCTTATTGGCGCGCAGCGAAGATCCCGTCTCCGTCACATCCACAATTGCGTCCACGAGATCGGGCACTTTCACCTCGGTCGCACCCCAGGAAAACTCCACCTCGGCGGTGACACCGTGTTTCGCGAGGAATGCGCGCGTCATTTCCACGGCCTCAGTCGCGATGACCTTGCCCTGCAAGTCCTTCACGCTCTTCACCGGCGAATCCTCCGGCACGCAGAGCACCCAACGCGTGGGACGGGAGCTGGTCTTGCTGAAAGTGAGTTCGCACAGGCGCTCTACATCACTGCCATTGTTCTCGATCCAATCGCGGCCCGTGAGCCCGCAATCGAGGAAGCCGTGCTCGACATACCGCGAGATTTCCTGCGCACGCAAAAGACGGATGACCAGCTCGGGATCGTCCACCGCAGGCTTGTAGCTGCGGCTGGAGACGGCGATGGAAAAGCCGGCTTTTGCAAAAAGTGCGATGGTCGGATCCTGCAGGCTGCCCGTGGGCAGGCCGATGCGGAGCTGGCGGATTTCGTCTGGCATAAGAGCGCGGGGTTCTAGGCGCGCGCAAGTGGGCTTGCGAGGAAATTCCCGGCAGCGAAGTCAACGTTCCGCAACGGCAGCTTGCTTCAGAGCACGCAATGACTAGCCATCCCGGCCATCCTCCACTCCATGAGCTCCGCACTCCAAACGCCCGGACGCCTTGTCCTGTATTTTTCAGCGTTCGCCATCTCACTTCTCAATGCGCGCTCGGATGCGCAGGTGACTTTTACGAGCAACGGCCAGCCTCAGTCGGTCATCCTGACGAAGATCGGTCCGCTCGGTTCCGTCACGCTTGCCGCGCAGGAATTGCAGGAGCACATCCAGCAAATTTCCCGCGCGACGCTGCCGATTGACGTCGTGGGCACCGAGGCAAACTACCCCGGGAAAAAGTTCATCTATGTGGGACCGAGCAGCGCAGCGACGGCAGCGGGCATCAGCACGGCGGGGCTCGACTTGGAGTTCTACGTCATCCGCACGGCGGGCTCGAATCTCTACATCGTTGGGCGCGACGGAGGACAGGACGACTGGTCGAATCTCACCGACTGCCAGCCGGGCACACTGCTCGGCACCTATCATTTCCTCGGCGAAATCATGGGCGTGCGCTGGCTCTGGCCGTGGGAATCGGGGCGTTTCGTGCCGGCGAATCCCAGCATCACCTTGCCCGCGATCTCCATCACGACCGGCCCGGCAATGGTGCAGCGAAAATACCGCACGCCGCGCATCGGCACTTACCTGAACGGACTCGCGACTTACGGCTTCGGCGTGCCCGTGTTGCCGACCAGCAACGCGCGCAAACTGGAACTCGCCTATGACGAACTGCACTGGCAGGCCATCGCAGGAAAAAAATACACCATCGAGACAACCGCTGCGCTCGACATTGCGGACTGGAAACCGATCGCCATCGGAATCCCGGCAACAGCGCCGATCAGCACATACACCGTGCATTTTTCCACGCCACAGGGATACTTGCGCATCCGTGCGGAGTAACGTCGGTTGCGCGTTTCAGAATTGGCGACTCGCGTCTTGCCCGAATGCGCGCGAGTCGTCTCACTCATGCGCATGGAGTTGCAGCCGATCAAAAAATTGCACGACACACAGAACCAGCGCGACCGGCGCGGAATCGCGATCGACCGCGTCGGCGTGCGCGATCTTCGCTACCCGATCCAGGTGCGCGACAAGGCGCGCAAACTCCAGCACACCGTGGCGACCGTCGCGCTCACAGTGGACTTGCCGCATCATTTCAAAGGCACGCACATGAGCCGCTTCGTCGAGGTGCTGAATGAGTTCGGCCCCGTCCTGCACGTCGATAATATCCAGACGATTCTCCGCGATCTGGCAAAGCGGCTCGAATCAAAATGTTCACACGTCACTTTCGAGTTCCCCTTCTTTCTCGAAAAGCGCGCACCTGCGACCAAGGCGGTCGGCCTGATGGATTACGTCGTGCGATTTGAGGCGACGCTGGAAAAAGGGCGCACGGATTTCGTCGTCACCGTCATCGTTCCCGTCGCCACGCTGTGCCCGTGCTCCAAGGCCATCTCGGATCGCGGCGCGCACAATCAGCGGGGCCGAGTGACCTACAGCCTGCGCAGCGTGAAGCCGATCTGGATCGAGGACATGATTGCGCTCGTGGAGCAGAGCGCGAGTTGCGAACTCTACAGCCTGCTGAAGCGCCCCGACGAAAAGGCGGTCACAGAGCGCGCATATGACAACCCGGTCTTCGTCGAGGATCTCGTGCGCAACATCGCCGCACGGTCAAACCGCGAAAAGAACATCGCCTGGTATCGCGTGGAGGCAGAGAACTTCGAGAGCATCCACAACCACAACGCCTACGCGCTCGTGGAAAAGAAAGTGACGCGCGCGGCGCCAAAGCGATGAGCGTGCGCGGGAATTGCTGCTAGGCTGATCCATGCTTCATCGCCTCGCCATCATCTGCATCACCGGCTTCTGGGTGGTGATGACGAGCCTCCTCGTGGTGCGCGAGCTTTACCCCGAAGCCACCAGGCTGAACGCCATTCCGCCCAGCTACGTCGGTCAGCTCCTCTTCCAGCACGAACAGGCTTCAGACCTCCGCATTTTCTCGTCGGAAAAGGAGATTGGCTTCGTCCACATCCAGCCGCGAACCTTGGCGGCCTCCGGCAAACGCGTCCTCGACTTCAACGGCAGCGCAACCCTTTCACTCCCCGGCGGCCATCAGCCAAGACTTTCGTGGGTCGCGAATCTGGACCTCAGCCCCGAGTCCGCGCCGGAGCGCCTGCACGTGGACCTTTCCATGCCGGAACCCGGACAGCACGCCGACATCCTGGTGGATTTCGCGGGGAAAAATGCGCTACTCGCCTTGAAGACAGGTGACCGGATTTTACACAAGGCGGCGTTCACACTCGACGAGGCAGGCTTCGCCTCACTCATGTCACGCGTGGGCATTCCCCAGATGATGCTGCACCAGATCAAAGCCACGCAAAACGAGATCCCACAGTTTGATTTTTCCGCCCAATCCTCCTCGCTCACCCTCCGTGGACAGAAACTGGAGACATTCCTCCTCGTCCTGAAGGCCGGCGAGCAAAGCATATTTGAGACGCAGATCAGCCAGCTCGGCCAGGTGCTCTCCGCCCAAGCACCGGCATTCGGCTGGCGGCTTACCCCGTTCAATCTCCTCCGATGATCCAGACCCGGAGCCTCTCGAAAAACTTCGGCGCGCTCACCGCCGTGCAATCACTCGACCTCGATGTTGCTCAGGGCGAATTCTTCGCCTTCCTCGGCCCGAACGGTGCGGGCAAGACGACGACCATCAAAATGCTCGCCGGCCTGCTGAAGCCGACCAGCGGCACCGCATCCGTGGCGGGCTTTGACGTCCAGAAAGATCCCGAGAATGCCAAGGCACGCCTCGCCTACGTGCCCGATTTCCCATACACCTACGACAAGCTGACCGCGTTCGAATTCATGCAGTTCGTCGGCGACATCTTCGGCATGGAGCCGCGGGCCATCGTGGAAAAGATGGATGCGCTCTTTGACCGTTTCCATCTCAACGACTACCGCCACGAGCTGACGGAAAACCTCAGCCACGGCACGCGCCAGCGCCTCGTCATCAGCAGCGCGCTGTTGCACGATCCCACGGTGCTCGTGATTGACGAGCCGATGGTCGGCCTCGACCCGATGCACGCGCGCATCGTGAAGGATGAATTCAAGGCCCGCTCGCGCGGCGGCATGACGATCTTCCTCAGCACGCATCAGCTCAGCGTCGCCGAGGAACTCGCGGATCGCGTCGGCATCATCCACGCCGGGCGTCTCATCGCGCTCGGCACCGTTGAGGAATTGCGCGCGACGAGCGTCGCGAAAGGCGGATTGGAAAACGTGTTCCTCTCGCTCGTGGACGCGGAGGAACGCGCGCGCGAACTGCGGAAGTGACACCCTACGGGCGCGTGACCTTCAGCCGGATGAAGCGTGCCTGCGCGGCGGAAACCGGCGTGTTGTCGTGGGCCTGAAAAATCGTCGCAGTGTTCTGGTCAACGGTCGTGCCGGACGCATCCCACGCGAGTGAATCGCCCAGATTCCCGGTCACTTCGATCGCGAGGTTCACGTCAGCCGCCAGTGCATTCTTCGTCACCATCATCGTGAGATGCCCGCCGGCATCGAGGCCCGTGGTCACTGCCGCGCCCTGCGGATAGGCGACCTGCGGATCGAGGCCGAGCGAATATTTCAGCAGGTTCGCGATGCCGTCGCCCGTGGGATTTGCGGTGTCGGCGGCATTGCCGGCATTCGTCGCGCCGGGGCCGAAATTCTGCGTGCGCCAGTGAGCCACGGTGTCGGTGACAAGGCCGGTGAGATTGATGACGTGCTGGTTCGGCGAACCGGTGATGGCGCTTGCGAGGCTGGGATTGAATGAATCATTTCCGGCAAACGAGAGCGAGGCGCTAAATGGGCCGGTGTCGTTCGCAGAAAGCACGACGCTGAACGTGGCGGACTGGCCGTTGAAAATCGAAATTGCCGGGAAACCGCCGACCGAAAATCCGACAGGCGCCGACAGGCTGCCAAGCAGGAGCGGGCCGCTCGCGAAGGGGCTCGTCTGCGTGTTGGTGACCGTCACCGCGTTGCTCACCGGCGTGCCGACCGGCGTGGTGCCAAACGCGAGCGCCCCACTTTCCACCAGCGACACCGTCGCAACGCTGACGCTGATCTCCGGCTCGATGAGTTCAAATGCGCCGGCATCCGCATTCGCGTGCCGGGGCGCACCGCGCTGATCCGTGGTGACTGTCGAAGACAGACCGCTGCGCTGTGCAGGTGAGCCGCGCGTGATGGCGTGTGTCGCGATGGGCCCGCCATTCGGCGCGAGCGCCGGAGACACGGTTCCCGTGATCGTCGCGTTGTTCAATTTGTCGCCGCCCGCCATGAAGAGCGTGCTCGTCGTCAATTCATCGGTGACGTTTCCGCCGAGCGAAGTGTAGCTCGCGGTGAGTGCGCCCGTCGGATTGCCGGAGAAATTCCTCAGCACCGCCGCGGGTGCCTGGTTGTTCACGAGCAGGCAGTTCTTCAGCTTCGCAGCCGTGTGGTAGCTGGATGTGTAGTTGCCCTTGATCGCGCCCGCCGCGCTTCCGGCGTCCACGTTACCGATAAAGGTGCAGTGCTCAACCGTGACCGTCGGCGGGTTCGCAAAGCCGACGCCATAATTGTAAATCGCCCCGCCGCCGGGCTGGCCGGTCGCGGCTCCGTTCTGCGCGTTGCCGGAGAAAGTGCAGTTCGTGATCGTGGATACGACGGTTGGGCCGAGGCTGAGCGCGCCGCCGCCGCCGTTCGTGCCGAAGGCGACGCCGGTGCAGGTGTTGCCGGTGAAGGTGCAGCGCGTCATCGCGAGGCCGCCCTGGAAGATGTCCACCGCGCCACCCCAGCCGGACTGGTTGTTCGTGAACGCACAGTCGCTGATGGTCGTGAGGTTCGTGACGCCGCCGGAGGTGAAGTTGTCCACGGCGATCGCGCCGCCGGTGTCCACGTCGCCGACGAGGCCCTTGCAGTTGTTGAAAGTGATGCCGCTGATTGTGCACTGTGCATTTACGATGCTGAGCGCGCGTGTCGTCGCTGCGGTCGTGATGGTGAGACTGTTCGCACCGGGGCCGGAGATGATCAGGTTCTTGCCGGTCACGCTAATCGCGCCGGTCGTGAGTGTGATCGTGCCGGCGGCGGTGATGGCCACGGTGTCGCCGGTCGCGGCAGCGGCGATCTGAGTGCGGAGGGAGCCCGCGCCGGTGTCGGCGGTGGTGGTCACGTTGAGCGTGGCCGCTTGCGCAGTCGCGAGGCAGGCGAAGATCGGGAGGAGTTGCGTGATTTTCATACGATGGCAGGGATGGAATGTTCGCGGAAAGGTTCGTGCAGGCGGGCGTAGTCGGCGGGCGTGTCCACATCCACCGCGCCTTCGGGAAACGGCACGCCAATCGCATTTGCACGGTGCGCCCAGATGATTTGCCGCGCGCCGGTGGCACCGTCGAGCGCGAGCAGTTCGGGAAAATGATCGCGTGCAAAAAGCGCGGGCACGCCGAGCACGCCGCCGTATTCCGACGCCGCAATCGCGCGACCGGTGCGTTCGTGTGCGGCGATGAGATCGCGCAGCGTGGCGGCCGTGAGGAGCGGCTGATCGCACGGCAGGAAAATGACGCCGGCAACATCCGGGTGCGCGGCGAGCATCGCGCTGAGGCCGACCCGCACGGAAGCGCCCATGCCTTCGAGCCAGTCGGGATTTTCCGCGAACGTCACGCGAGGCTCACTGATCTGCGTGCGGATCTTCTCGGCGTGCGCGCCGAGCACGACGACGACCGGCGTGCCGTCGAGTTCGAGTGCGGTGGCGATGGCGTGCTGGAGGAGCGTCGTGCCATGATATGCGAGGAGCTGCTTCGGCTCGCCCATGCGGACCGATTCTCCGGCGGCGAGGATGATGATGCCGGTGCTCATGCGGTGGCGTGGGTTTGATCCGCGGGATCGTGAATCGGTGCATTGCGCTCGCGGAGTGCGCCGCCGGGGCGTTGCGAGAGGACGGCCTGCATTTCGCCAAGGATGGAAATGGCGATCTCTTCCGGAGTCTCTGCGCCGATGTCGAGGCCGGCGGGGCCGTGGAGTCGCGCGAGATTTTCCACGGCAAAGATCACGCCGTCGTCCGCGAGTTCGTCGAGCAGGCGCTGCGTGCGCGACTTCGGGCCGAGGATGCCGATGTAGCGCAGGTCGCGCGGCAGGAGCGTGCGCAGCAACGTGCGGTCGCGCGTGAAGCTGTGCGTCATGATCATGACCATCGCCTCGGGCGGGAAGACGGCTTGCGAGTGCGAACCGAGAGTTTCCGGGCGCTCGCAGATCACGGCGTCGGCGCTCGGGAAACGCTCGGCGGTCGCGTACGCGGGGCGCGCATCAATGACGGTGACGTGCCAGCCGAGGAGTTTCGCCGCCTGCGCGAGCGGGATCGCGTCGTCGCCTGCGCCGAAAATGGTGAGCGGCAGCGGCGGCGCGACGGTCTCGATGAGCACGCCCGCGCTCGTGTGATCCGGCAGGACGATTCCGCGGATGGCGTTGCGGCGCGTGGCGTTTTCCTGCAATGCGCCGAGGAGCGTGGCGGCCACGGCGGGATCGGTGCAGGTGGATGTCACGCGCGCATCCGGCCAGCGCAGCACGCGCGCGCCGAGCGGGATATTTTCCGACTGGAAAATCGTGGCGATGCGGCCCATCTGCCGGCGCGCGACGCACGCGGCAAGGAAGGCGAGCAGGCCGGTTTCGTCGCCGACGGTGAGCGGTTCGATGAGCACTTGCAGGACGCCGTTGCAGCCGAGGCCGAGGCCAAAGACGATGTCCTCGGGCGCGGTGGAATCATAAGTGACGAGCACGGGGCGGCCCGTCGCGATGACTTCGCGTGCGCGCTCACGGGCGTCGTTTTCGAGGCAGCCGCCGCTGATCATTCCGGCGGTGCGACCGTCCGCATTCATCAGCATCCGCGCGCCGGGGCGGCGGTAGGCGGAGCCGCGCACTTTCATCACGGTCGCCATCGCGAGCACGTCGCCGGCGCGCGACTGAGCCGCGAGTTCGACGATGGCCTGGATGGTTTTCATGGTGCTAAATTTTTAACACAAAGGCTAGCCGCCCATCGTCGCGCCGGGAAAGAAGGGCAGGTTGCGCACGCGGATGCCGGTGAGCTTGAAGTAGGCGTTCGCGATGGCGGGCGCGATCGGCGGGACGCCGGGCTCGCCGGTGCCACTCATCGCTGCGCCGCTGTTGATGATGGTCGTTGTGATCACGGGCGATTCGCCCAGCCGCGTCATGCGGTATTTGTTGAAGTTCGTGACGCTCGCTTTTCCGGCGGTCCATTTCAGCTCGCCCCATTTCGCGGCGCTGAGGCCGTGGAAAATTCCGCCCTGCATCTGCGCTTCGACGGAGTTCGGGTTCACGGCGGTGCCGCAATCCACGGCGCACGCGACTTTATACACGGTGAAATTTGTGACGACGCCCGCGGCATTTTTTGTCACGCCGATCTCCGCGACCTCCGCAACGATGGTGCCAAAGGCCTGCCCGACAGCGATGCCGCGGGCGCGCCCGGCCGGCACCGTGGTGGTCTCCCAGCCGGCGGTGGCGGCGGCGGCATTGACCACTGCCAGCGTGCGCGCGGCGAGCGGATCGGTGCTCGTGGTCAGGAGATTCCGGCGGAGCGTGAGTTCGCTGATGCCCATCGCGAACGCGATTTCATCCATCGCACATTCCACGGCGAAGCAATTGATCGCGTAGCCGACGGAGCGCCAGTAGCCGACGGGGATCGGCGACATGTGCTGCACGTAATCAATGAGGCGGCTCGGGAAATTATACGGCAGCGCGGTCGCGCCCTCGGTGGCGTTGTTGTCCGACGCGGTGAGCGGCGTCGTACGGCGCTGCGCGGAAATGGACGGCGAGACGTGGCGGTTTTTCCACGCGGTGATGTTGTTCGCGGCGTCGAGCGAGACTTGGATGCGCGTGACGGCCATCGGGCGGTATTGGTCGCGCTGCATGTCCTGCTCGCGCGGCCACGTGAGTTTCACGGGGCGACCGATGGTCATCGCCGTCGCGATGGCTTGCGCGATGTAGTCCTGCTCGAATTTTCTCCCGAGTCCGCCGCCCATGAGCATCGGATAAATCGTGATGGCGGTCTTCGGCAGGCCGGTCACGGCGGCCGCGGTGGTGAGCACGGAATTCGGGGCCTGCGTCGGCGCCCAGACTTCGCACGCGGTGAATGGCGCGGTTGCGGGCGTCATGCGCACGGTGCAGTTCAGCACTTCCATGCAGGCGTGCGGGAGGTAGGGCAGCGTGTAAGTCATGTCGAGCACGCGCGCCGCGCTGGCGAAGGCCGTGTCCACGTTGCCTTTTGTCTCCGCGATGAAAGGCGTGCCGCGACCGAGCAGGCTCATGGCCTGTGATTTGAAGACCGTGCTGTCGAGCAGCGCGGCGTCCGGCGGGATGGTCCAGACGCCGCCGCCGATGTCCTTCGCGGCTTCCATGAGCGTCCATGTCGTCGTGTTCGGCAGCCACGAGACGAGTGCGTATGCGTTCGGCAGCGCGGTGGTCGTCGCGGTGATCGGATAGGCGCTGGCCGGGTAAAGTGCCACCACCGTGCTCGCATTCGGCGGGACTCCAGGTGTGCTCGCCAGCGTGCCGCCCATCGTCGGGCAATGCTGCACGATCGCGAGGGCCATGCCGTCCACCACGGCGTCGAGGCCGTACTTCGCGGTGCCGTTTGTCTTCGGCGGGAGATCCACCCGCGCGGCAGGTGTGCCGATGATTTTGTACGAAGCCGCGGGCGTGAGCACCGGCGCTGTCGGCACCGGGAGCAGCGCCGCCGCAGGCGCGAGCTGGCCATAGGTGAGCACTTCATTCGTCACCGTGTTTTTCACCGTGCCGTCCACGGCGAGGCACGCGGTGGTCGCCACGCCCCACTGCGCCGCCGCCGCGCTCACGAGCATCTCGCGCGCAGCCGCGCCGGCTTTCAGAAAAGTGGGAAGCCGCGAACGGATGCCGCCGCTGCCCGCCGAGAGCCACGATGCAATCGCAGGGAGCGGCTCCACTTTCACCATCTCCCATTTTACGCGCAGCTCCTCCGCCGCGCCCATCGAGAGGCCGGTGTAAATCCCCTGCCCCATCTCGCCGCCGCCGACGAGGATCGTGATGGATTCATCCGTGCCGATGCGGATGAAGGCAGTGCCCGTGGCATTCGCCGGCATGTTGGTATCGGCGAGGGCGCGATTCGCGACGATCGGGAAAGTAAGCGCGAGCAGGAAGCCGCTGGAGACTTTCAGAAACTGACGGCGATCGAGCGCCGTCGCCTTGGAAATGGTGGATTCGTTCATGGGGATTACCTCGGGTTAGACTGCGGTGGATGCGGCGTTGATCGCGGCCTTCACGCGCTGATACGTGCCGCACACGCAGACATTCTGCATCGCGCCATTGATGTCGCCATTCGCCGGATGCCGCTGATTCACAAAGAGCCCCGCTGCCTGCATGAGCATCCCGGACTGGCAATAGCCGCACTGCGGCGCTTGATTCGCGACCCACGCCTCCTGCAATTTTTGTCCCATGCCCTTCGCGCCAGGCGCATCGGAGGCGAGGCGGAAATTGGCGAGCCCTTCGATGGTTGTGATCGTCTTCCCGACCGCGGAGCCGACGGTGACGTCGCAGGACTTGTCGGCCTGCCCATTGATGAGGACGGTGCACGCCCAGCACACGGAGATGCCGCAGCCATACTTCGTGCCCGTAAGGTGGAGGATGTCGCGCAAGACCCAGAGCAACGGCGTATCCGCGGAAGGAGCATCCACCACGTAAGTCTGACCATTGATGTTCAGGGAGTAACTCATGATTGATACAATTCTCCCGATAGATTCCGATTGGCGAGATTTTCATCATGGCAATGCGTTTATTAAAATTCGCTTCACAAACCACTCATGCTGAACGTGAAACGCTGCCATTTGTGAACGTATTTTTAGACAGTTTTCCGGTCTGACTTTCGTCCTTCATCCTCTCGCGAAAAGCGTCTGCAGCGGGTTTAAAAACTGCGGCCGATTCTGAGTCGGTCGCACGCGGTTTTTTTTGTAGCGTAGATCTCCCGAGCTGCGCAGGCCGTGCCCCAGCAACGCGCAGGTCAGGAGACCTACGCTACAGGGCACCCCGGCATCCGCGCAGCGGCTGCGAGGACGGTGCTGGATTTCCGCCGCCGTTTCCTTCTTCCTCGCCGCTCATGTTTCAACTGCTCGGCACCGACCCCACCTCGAAAGCCCGCCGCGGAATCCTGCGCACGAAGCGCGGCGACATCCAGACGCCGCAGTGCATGCCCGTCAGCACGCAGGGCTCGGTGAAGTCCGTCTCGCCGGACGAACTCACGTAACTCGGCGCGCAGATCATCCTCGGCAACACGTATCACCTTTTCGTCCGCCCCGGCATGGACGTGATGCGCAAATTCGGCGGGCTGCACCGCTTCATGGGCTGGGACAGGCCGATCCTCACCGACAGCGGCGGCTTCCAGGTCTTCTCGCTCGCAAAGCTGCGCAAAATCACCCCCGAGGGCGTGCATTTTCAAAACCACCTCGACGGCTCGCCGGAAAATGAGGAGACGATTCGCAGAATTCGAAGGGATGAAGGTTGCGACGAAGGTGGATTGCAATGGACGCGGGAGAAACAAGTCATTCGAATGGCGCGAACGACCCGCACGCCGGACATGTGGCATTCAAACGCGGACGCAGCGCCTCGTTCTCCCAAAGAAACGCCCATCCCGCCGTTCATCACTGCGCAATTCCTTCCAACTCCATGAACGCCCGCATCCACCTCGGACTCGCCGTGCTGATGATCGCATTGGCATTCCGCGCGTCCGCTTTGGATGCGCAGCCGGGCATGGAGGACGCCGTGCATCGCGGACTCGCCCTCGTGGTGCGCGCAGCGAGCAATTGGCAGAAAAACAAGACGTGCTTTTCCTGCCATCACCAGACGCTGCCGATGCTCGCGATGATCGAGTCGGCGCGCGCCGGGCTGCCGACGGATGCGGCGTGGCTCCAGTCACAGACGGAAACCACGCACCGGTATTTCGAGCAGCGCATCGGAGAAATGGACGAAGGCGAACATGTGCCCGGCGGTGCGGCGACGACGGGGTTCGGCTTTTGGGCACTGAGCCTCGGCGAGCGTCCGGCGGACAAGACCACGACGGCGATGGTGGCGTATCTGCTGCAAATCCAAGGCGTCACCCGGCTCAGCGATCGCAAGCCGGACAGCGCGCCGAAGCCCGAGGATGGACGCTGGCAGGCATCGTGCAGGCGCGCGCCGATGCAGGCATCGTTCATCGGCGACACCGTCCTCGTGCTCATGGGCATGGAAAAATACGCGACACCCGAGCAACGCCCGCGTGTGGCAAAGGCGCGCGAAGCGGCGGAACGATGGCTCGCGCAGATTCCGCTGCGCGATCAGCAGGATCGCCTCTGGCGGTTGTGGGGACTGCATCACCTCGGCGGCGATGATGCGCTGAAGCAGCGCACGCGCGAAGCCATCCTCGCCGTGCAGCGCGAGGACGGCGGATGGGCCGAGGACAAGGCTCGCCAAAGCGACGCCTACTCGACCGGACAAACCGTCTTCATGCTTTGCAAGACCGGCACTGCGCGGGATGACGCGGCCGCATTGCGAGCCCGCGATTACCTGCTCCGCACACAACTCGCCGACGGCTCGTGGCTCACCGAGTCCCACGTGAAACACAAGGCGCAGCCGTATTTCGAAAATGGCGACCCGCATGGTGAGCATCAATTCCTCTCCACTGCCGCGACCGCATGGGCGACCGCGGCTCTCGCGCAATTGCTGCCGCCAAAGTAATCATCCCACGATGAACCCGCCCGCCGACCGCGTCCCCCGCAGCGCCTATGATCGCACCGGCGGCCTCGTCTATTTCGCGAGGATGCTTGATAAAATACGCCTCCACGCCGCCGGCCAGTTGCGCTCGGATTTCCACGCGAATCTCGGCGACGGTTTCGATGCCCGCTGCTGCCGCCTGCTCGGTGTCACGTATCCCGCACTGCGCGAACGCACGCTCGCAAGCGGCCACGATGACGAAGTGCTCGCATGGTGCCACTCGTGCGGCACGCGCCCCACGGAAGAGCAACTGCTCGTCTGGAACAAGTTCATGGAAAAGCGCGGCTGGCGCGACGAGGACGACGGCTCCACGCAGGAACTCGAAGCCTACAAAGCCGCCAGCGGTCTCGCGCACCGCACCGACCTTGTGACGTTCTTCGACTACTACGAGGTGAACGAAGGACGCCGTCCCTGATCGCTGAGAGACTGTACAAAAAATCCGCAGCATCGAATTTGGAAGCCATGAATCCAGGAACTGAAGAGTCAAATGCACGGATTTCATGGTGTCATGGCTTCCAAATTCAGTCCCGACGCGCGAATCGCACAGCAAACACACTTTTGCACGGCCTCTGGAGAGCCAAGCCCGCCGAAATTGCAGAGGCCATCGTTCACGGCGAAATTTCATCCGACTTTCGTCCTTCATCCCGCATCGCCGCCGACTATCGTCTCCGCCCCATGTTCACACTGCTCGGCACCGATCCTTCATCCAAAGCCCGCCGCGGAATCCTTCGCACGAAGCGCGGCGACATCCAGACGCCGCAGTTCATGCCCGTCGGCACGCAGGGCTCGGTGAAGGCGGTGTCGCCGGACGAACTCACGCAGCTCGGCGCGCAGATCATCCTCGGCAACACGTATCACCTTTTCGTCCGCCCCGGCATGGACGTGATGCGCAAATTCGGCGGGCTGCACCGCTTCATGGCCTGGGATCGGCCGATCCTCACCGACAGCGGCGGCTTCCAGGTCTTCTCGCTCGCGAAGCTGCGCAAAATCACCCCCGAGGGCGTGCATTTTCAAAATCACCTCGACGGCTCGCCGATGTTCCTCGGTCCGCGCGAGGCGATGGAAATCCAGGCCACGCTCGGCAGCGACATCGCCATGCTTTTCGACGAATGCCCGCCGCATCCGTGCGAGCGCGACTACGCCGCAAAGTCGCTCGCGCTCACGCTCCAGTGGGCCGCCGTGTGCAAGCAGGTCGAGACGCCGGGGATGAAATTCGGCATCGTGCAAGGCAGCAGCTACGCCGACCTGCGCCGCGAAAGCGCCGAGGCGCTCGTGCAAATCGGCTTCGACGGATACGCCATCGGCGGCGTGAGTGTCGGCGAGCCCGAGCCGGAAATGATGAAGGCCGTCGAGTCCGCCGAGCCCTTCCTGCCCGCCGACAAGCCGCGCTACGCGATGGGCCTCGGCACGCCCCCGCAGCTCGTGGAAATGGTCGCGCGCGGCGTGGACCTATTCGACTGCGTGCTGCCCACGCGCATCGCGCGCAACGGCACCGCCTTCACCGAGCGCGGCACGCTGAATCTGAAAAACGCCGAGTTCACGATGGACGAAGGCCCCATCGAATCCGGCTGCGAATGCCCCGCGTGCCGGAAGTTCGCCCGCGGCTACCTGCGCCATCTCCTCAAGGCCAACGAAATCCTCGGCCTGCGCCTCGTCACGCTGCACAACCTGCACTTCTACCTGAATCTCATGCGCCGCATCCGCACGCACATCGAGGCCGGGACATTCGCGGAGTTCCGGAAAAAGTTCGTGGGCGAATACGTGCCGTGGAAGGCGGAAGAAACGCACGACTAAAATCGCATCATGCGAGCCGTGTCACCAAGCGAACACTCGGCTTCCAAAAATCAAACATTTCTCCGCAACACAAGCAGAAGCCGCCACCTTCACCTGCACGGAAGGCCTGTTTGGCGTCAGCTATAAAAATCGAGCGAACAGTGACAACACTCCCTGCTTAACTGGCGAACGATGGTGACTTTGACCACACGCAGCCGCCGCGCCGGATGCGTTCATGAGGTACCAATCATAGCTTTGCCTCAGCATCTCTGCGTTCGTGAATCGCGGCGTGAATGCCAATTCGCGCTGAGCCTTGCCGATATCGAAATACATGGAGCGTCCATACATCAACGCGTGGTAGGCCCCAAGCGGGGACAAACCGAGAACTGATGTCAGCTTCATACCAGCGACCGCAAGTCCCATAGGCACAGAACGGACTTTTGAACCGGTCTGGGCATGAGCACATAGGCCTTCCAGGGCCTCCCTCATGGTTCCGAACTCGGCAGCGCCGATATTGTAGGTTGCGGGTCCTGGACGAGCCGCCGCGAGCATGCATGCTGTCGCCAAATCATCTGAATGGACAAATTGATAGACGTTATTCCCATCTCCCAAAACCGGCACATTTAGGCCCTTCCGTATCCATTCGAAAAGAATCTGGAATATTCCCAACCGGCCGTGCCCAAGAATCGTACGGGGCCGGATGATGGAAACATCAAGACCACGGGCAGACACTTCATGGCACTTCCTCTCACCTTCGAGTTTTGCGGCACCATACGCCTCACCTGGCTCGGGCGGTGTATCCTCCAAGACAGGATTTGACAGCGGCACTCCAAAAACCGCGCTGGATGAAGTATAAACGAATTTCCTCACGCCCGCAGCGAGGCTCGCTTCTAGAATGTTTGCAGTGCCATCGACATTCACAGAGCGGAAAAGCCGCTTATCCTTCGCAAGGGGCACTTGGGCCACATTGTGAAAAACATGCGTGTAACCGCGCACACAATCCATCAGCGCACGACGGTCACGGATATCCACTCCGTGAAACATGACATCCACAGGACGGTCACTCGCATCATTCACATCAAGGACGGCGACCTCATGCCCTTCGTCGCGCATTTTCCTCACCAGAAGTGAACCAAAGTAACCTGAGCCGCCAGTGACCAACGCCCTCATTCAGCCTCCAATCTTGCACGGCCTGCCAAGTATTCGCGGGATAGGTAGAAGCGGACTGGATTCACAGGACTCTTCACTCCCAATTCGGCTGACAGAACATAGTGGGTTTGCACATATTCCAACAGTTCAGGAAAGCAACCCATCCTGCGCGTACAATCCCAGTACCAACGAAAACATCCCCCAGCAACCACATCCACAATCATATCCGGCTTCTCCCGGCGGATATCCGACAGGAATCCTTCACGAAGCCTAGCCTGCGCAGGACCCGGATCGATCAGGAAGTGACAGATTGCATGACGTGTCGCTGGCGCTATCCCCTTCTCCACATAAAGGGATGGCATCCAGCCCCATACCACCAGACTTTTAATGTCAGGCGCTATCGCATCCATCCCATCACTAACCAATCGCAAAGCCCCCCCCTTGTTATCAGGGCGCACCTGATTCCAGTAGTGTGAATACAAAATCGGAGGCGATAGCTTTGCTATGTGGACACCAGCAAAGCAGAGAATCAGCAAGATTGCAGGAAACCGTTGACCTTGAAGCGAAAGGGAATTTGGCTTCCAAGCTGCAAGAATGCAGCCGGCCAACAATGTCAAAGGCTGAAACAGGAGGATCCCATAGTGCGAAAAGAGGTAAGGAGGTTTTAATACTGCTACGGCGGTGATGATCGCCATGCCGGCTAATAGAGGGATGAGTTTCTTGGCGGGAAGGATGGCGGTTTTCCAACCTTGGAATCTACACACACCCCATGCCAGCGCAAAAAGACCAACAGATTGACTCAAGTAACCGGCGTGCTCCTTGGTAAAAAGAAGGACAGCCCTCTGTAAAAAAGAACTCCCGTTCCGATCAGCGGAGGAGTAGGCCATACTTGTTTGAATGTAGGAGCCCCAAAAGTCTTCTACCGCTCCGAAATTGATGATGACTCCCATCATCAGTATCGCAGGCAGCAGAAACGCAGCGCCAAAAGCAATCAGGTGCTTGAATCTTTTATTCGGGAAATTCTCACCGAAGAAGGAGCCACGCCATATCTGCCAACCAAGCCACATGGCGAGCGCTCCCGCTCCCAATATCGACTGGAGCTTTGCCCACGGGATGATTCCCAGCATCAATCCTGATGCACAGTCCAACGCAATGCTTTGCATCGGAAAGCGGAAACGCAGCGCGCAACAAAACAGTGCCATCGCCATGAGCTGAGCAGAAATGAGCTCGCTTGTAAAATGGGTGAAATTGTCGTCCTGGGCCAGGGTGATGACGAATGCGGTCAGCCCCGCTCCAATAAATGCATGCGACTTTGACCCAACTTGGCGGAGCGTAGCATAAGTCAAGACGCTCAACGAGGCGAGAATTGCTGCTGCGACAGCGTGCGCATGCGAATGCCTAAGTGGCATACCCAGCTTATGGAGAACAAACAGCGCCCAGGAGTTAACGGGTCCGCTTGTCGTGCCATCCATTCCCCTCCAGGGCACCGGATCGATTCCGATTCGCATGGCCTGCGCCAGCATCTGACTCTCGTCCGGGTTCAGCTCTGAATTAATCGAAATCGATGTTAGTCGCGACAACAGCACCACCACGATCAGAAACGGAATCGCAAACCAGGCAGAGAGCCACCATTGCGCGCTGGCACCATTTGCGGAGCTGCCAACTGCGGCAACACCGTCCGTATGGGAATTAACAGGTGCCGCGCCCAGCATACTCAAAGTTTTTTTTCTTGTTGCTGGTTGTGGAAAAGACTTCCGCCAAGCTCCGTCTCATTCCTTCCTCCAGCGAGACGACGGGAAGGTAATTCAACTCCCGTTTCGCCTTATCGATTGAGCAGGCGATCGATTTGTTCATTTCGGAAAGGACGTGGATCTTTTGATGATACAACCCAAGGGACTGCATGCATAAGTCAGCAAGATATGCGATGTCGCTGACCACATTTGGCAGCTTGATACGCCGATGAGCACAGCTCTGCTGGAATTCAGACTCCAGAAGACGCTCGATAGTCTCGATGATCTCGTTCATTGAATAGGGACGCTCGTCGGCTATCCAGTAGGTTTGCCCCGCAGCTTTGGCTTTGGTTGCAGCCAAAAGGAGGCCCTGCGCAAGGTTTCCCGTATATGCCATTGAACGAAGATTTTGGCCGTCGCCTACCAGTGGCATTTTGCCATCGCGGATCATCTCGAAGAAGAGCTTCTGCCTCGGTGGCTGGTGAGGCCCGTAAAACCATGGAGCACGGACAATCACCGTTTCCATATCCCCCCTTTCGTAAAACTCCTGCACAAGCTGCTCCATTTCCATTTTAGACTTCCCGTAATTCATATACGGTCGGTATGATGAATCTTCGTCAAAACGATGATCCGGGTGAGGATTGCAACCGCAGGGGGAGTTTGAAGAAACGACGACAGCCCTGCGAACTCCCGCCTCCTTTGCAGCTTCGAGAAGATGCCGGGTGCCGTCGCGGTTGATTTCGAAGAATTCGCGCACACGGCTCGGATGAATGATCCCGGCCATGTGAAATAGGATGCCGTCACGGCCATCAGCAAAAAGGTCCTTCAACGAGCCCGGATAAGTTAAGTCTCCCCGAACGATGCGCGCATGAGGCATCTTGGTGCGAACCTCACGCTCTGAGTCGCTGGAATGGAGCAAGAGCGTCAACGCCTCCGATTCCAATCCGGAATCGGCATTGTGAGCGCCGGCTAACGCTTCAATCAGGTTCAACCCCAACCACCCGGCTGCCCCGGTAACAAAGATTCGTGCCATTTCAGCGGTGGCTCATTTCCGCACTTGACGCACCTGCAAGCGCCAAGGCATTGCGCCGCGCAAAAGCCATCACGGAGCCCTGCGGGTTCACTCCCGGGGCGCTCGGCAGGAGGCTTGCATCGGAGATAATGAGCCTTTCGTGGCCATGAACCCGCCCATAGGAATCGCCCACGCACATGGATTGGTCTTCGCCCATCGGGCAACTGGAAAAGAGGTGTATGGTCATTAGGTTGGCTCGGCTGCGCGGAATCAACGCAGGCAGCGTGCCAAGATCATCCTGGTCCCTCAAATGTGGTTGGCCCGTGATGCTGGGAAAGAGGGAACGCGCACCCGCAGCGAAGAGCAATTCGCAGAGCTTTCGGAGCGCTTGAGAGAGGGCCCTCATGTCACCGTTTGAAAGAGCATATGTGACGAGCGGATCATTAAAGCCCGGTAAGGCTCTCACCGAACCGTGACCTTCCGGCACTATCATTGCGTAATAGATCGCCATGCGTTTCCAATTTGTTTCCACGAGGTGCGCATGGTCCGGGTGATCGAGCATCGCTAGGGCGAGGTAGGGTTTCGAGCTAATGGAGCATCCGAAGCTGAATCCAGGCGCGAATTCCTTCACTTGGTGAACCGGGACACCCATTTCCGCGCTGTTCACTTCCTCGTCGAACAGCGCCACAACCTTGATAGTCGGATGCATCTGCAGCCGGCGACCGACATTTTTCCCAAGCGAAGATCTCTGCAGAAGCGCGGGCGTCCCGATCGCCCCCGCAGAAAGGATCACCCTCTCCGCAGAAATCCGCCCGATCTGGCCGCTGGAACTTCTCACATCAAGCAACCACCTTGTCCGATCACGGTGAATCTTGAGCACTCTGGCCTCGCTGATCAATTTGCCACCAGATGCAACAAATCTCGGTATCATCGCACGGGTCATCGACTGGCGCTCACCAGACACAGGGTTGCCAATGTCCGTTCCGTTGGGACCAGTTTTGCTGTAGCGAAACCACCGCGGGACCTCCTGACAACGCCATCCCAGCGCATCAGCACCCTGTTTCAATTTCAGCGATGCTCCGGGCGCCGCGCCTTGAAGATACGAAACCGAAAAATCGCGTTCACATGCTTCAAAATGCGGCTCCATGTCGCTAAGCGCTGCAGATTCAAGTCGGTAGCGGTCCGCCCAATGTGTGAGGACGTCATTTGGAGTCCGATGGTAGAGCCCGCTGTTCACCTCACTGCCTCCCCCAACACACGCAGCCTCCACATAGGCGATTTTGCTTTTTCCCAATGTCGCTGTTAGGCCACCTCGACGGTACTTCTGCACCATTTCAGCGATCGAAAACGGCTTGCAAGATTCCAGCGGCAGGTTTGCGCCTTCTTCAAGCATCAAGGTATTCGCACCCGCCTCTGCCCAGATCACTCCCGAAATGGCACCCCCAGGACCGGACCCGATCACGGCGACTTCGCAATCCGAGCTGCTGACAATCGCCGGGGCGCTGCTGTACGCTCGATTCGGCTTGATGGCTTGGGGCGTCTCTCCGTCGAGCGACGCCAGAGTGATCAGGCTGTCATAAAAGCGCATCAGGTCTCGGCAAGGGCCGAAGATGGCATTCCGCCAAAGAGCAGCCTGCGTGGAACGTTGGCCGCTATTCTGGCGGCGAAATACTCGGAGAAAGAAACCCAAACCACTGGCATCGAATAGCACTGTAAGAATGCGGATAGGCAACCTAAGGATATCCGGCATCCGAGCCTGCTGCGCGGCCACTAATTTTGCCACTTGATTGGCAAGTCCATCAGTAAACTGAGCCGCCTGGCCCTGGATCCTTGCATAGACGAGTGCCGAAATGATGTCGGCTACTCGGTTTTCGCATTTTTTCGCAATCCAATTGCGAAATCGTTTCATAACCATGAGGCCAGAATGAGCACTGCAACAGCCATGCCACCAACATGGTAACTCACACGGTCCCTAAGGGCAAAAACCACTGGGTCATCGTGCAATTCACCTCGGTGGGTCAGCATCCATATTCTTCCGATCCAATATAGAAAAAGAGGGCACAACAACAGGAGCAGACGCGGCTCATTGTAAAGCTTCTGCACTTCCGGACTGTTCACATAAAGAACCAACACCATGATACCGACCATTCCGCTCGCCGTTCCAAGTTGAGACACTGGACCCTCATCTCCAGGTTTATAGTCTCTCCCTTTGGTTGCACCCGCTCTACGCACCGCCGGATTGATCAATTCCGTATATCTTTTCGCCAGGGCAAGGCTGAATAGAGTGAAGATCGCGAATGCTGAAAGCCAAACTGAGAATGGAATGCCACCCAACGCGTGACCAAAAATAATGCGGATAGCATACAAACCAGCCAGCATGACCACATCCATCATGAGCTTCTGCTTCACGGCTAAGGTATAGGTGACGGTAAGCAGGGTGTAGCATGCCAGAATCGAAACGCACGACAGGGAAAGACCAAGGCATAGCGCCGCGGCTCCCCCGGAAAGCATCAATGCAAATACGATCGAATCCCTGGGCGCAATCTCGCCAGAAGCAATCGGCCGGTTCCTTTTAGAGGGATGATTTCTGTCATTTTGGATATCCGCCAGATCGTTCAGGATGTAGGTGCTCGATCCCATCAATCCAAATGCCAGAAAGCCCAAGAGCGTGTTCGCTAGAGTCGCAAACTCGTTGAAACGATGCGATGTGATGAGGGGAACAAAAATCAGGAGGTTCTTAGCCCACTGATGGATTCGCATGAGCCTCAGCCAAGTGCTGAGAGACGTCTCCGGTCTTGGAAATGTCAAAATGGGGGTCTTCGTGGCTTCTAGCTTTCGAAGTGTCGCCGTGGAACTCGCAACTGTGATTGCATTCCTGGAAGCCTCCCAAACCGGGAGATCAGCATCTGCATCTCCTGCATAATCAAATCCCTCACGACCGAACATTTGCGCCAAGCGATCTGCCTTTGCACTGCCTTTGAGATTACATTCCCCATCACTGGCCAGAACACCTTCGAATATCCCCAGATGATCGGCCACCTTCTCAGCGAGGGTCTTTTCGGCTGCTGTCACGAGAAATAGCCTCCGGCCACGCTGGAACTCCTCACGCAGGAACTCCAAAACCTCCGCCCGATATGGAAGCGCCCCGGGATCGAATTCCGTCAATCCGGCGACCTTCCGCTTGAACTCGGCCTTGCCAGCCAACAGCCAAGCGGGAAGGCAAAACAAGATCGAAGGTTTCGCAAAAACGGCCCGCAACACTGACTCGATCAACAGATCGCCAGCGATCAAGGTTCCATCGCAATCCACGCAAAGAGGAATATCCACAGAGCCTGCCTGCCGCGAGACGGGCTCAGCATTTCGCTCCAAAACCCGAAAAGCCGAATCGCTTCGTGTTTCGGCACGAATGCCTGAAACGGAGCGGCCGCCATGCTCAGAAAAACTCCCGGCGCGCTGTGCCACAAAGGCGGGAGAAATGTGGTTTTTCATCAGGTTGGCTGAACCGCTTATGCACAAAGCGTGCCTGATGCCCCTTGATGTGACCTCACAGAAATCACATGGCACTTGAGAAATGCAGCCATCACTCAACGAACCCGGCTCGCGCTGCAGCAGCCTTTGGAAATGGATATGCCTAACTACCTGAACCTCATGCGGCACATCCCTGCGCACATTGAGGCGGCAACGTTCGCGAAGTTTTCGCAGAAATCGTCACCTGACCCGCCATGGAGGACCGGTGAATGCCGTGCTGAAAAGACGGGCAATCGAAGGGACTAGCTCACCAGCGGCAGCAGGCGTCCGAGCAGTTCGCTGATCGGCACGCGCTCTTGCGAGCCGTCGTCGCGGTGGCGGAGCGTCACGGTATCCTTCAGTTCCGGGCCTTTTTCGCCGAGCGTGTCGAAATCCACGGTGACGCAGAACGGTGTGCCCGCCTCGTCCTGCCGCGCGTAGCGTTTGCCGATGCTACCGCCCTCGTCGTAGTCGGCGGCCATGTGCTTCTTCAGCGTCTCGTAAATCTCCCGCGCCTTCGCCACGAGTTCGGGCTTGTTTTTCAGCAGCGGAAACACGGCGACTTTCTTCGGCGCGATGCGCGGGTGGAACCGCATCACCGTGACTGTCTCCTTGTTGCCCTTCGCGTCCGTCTTCTCGACTTCGGTGTAGGCGAGCGCGAGCACAGCGAGCGCGAGGCGGTCGAGTCCGGCGGACGGCTCGATGACGTGCGGGACGTAGAAGCCTTTCAGCAGCCGGTCGCAGAATGCCTTGGCCTCTTCGCGCGACTTGCCGCGGTCGGCCCACTCCAATTCCACCCGACCGATGAAGTCGTGACGCTCCATGTCGCTGAGCTTCGCGGCGGCGGCGCGGAGTTCCTCGTCGAAAATCTCCAGCGGTTTGCCGCTGTGCTTCTGGTGCTGCGTGAGGTCGAAGTCACCGCGCGCGGCGATGCCCTCGAGCTCCTCGGTGCCAAACGGAAACTTGAACAGGATGTCCACGCACGCGCGGGCGTAATGCGCTAGGTCCGCTTTTGTCTGCCAGTGATAGTCGAGCACGTCCGAACCGAGCCCGATGCCCGCATAGTAAGCCGTGCGCTGCGCGACCCAGTAGCGATGCCACATTTCCCAGCCCCAATTTGGCTGCGGCGAGGAAAGGTCCGCGCCTTCGCTCCACGGCGCGACGCTGAGGTGGACGATCCGCACCGCCTCGTCCGGCGGGATGAAAAACTCCAGCTCCATCTGCTCGAACTCGCGGGAGCGGAACGTGAAATTGCGCGGCGTGACCTCGTTGCGAAACGCCTTGCCGATTTGGCAGATGCCGAAGGGCACCTTCACGCGCGTGCTGTCCACGGTGTTCTTGAACTGCGCAAAGATCGCCTGCGCTGTCTCGGGCCGCAGATACGCGATGTCATCCTCCGTCGCCGTCGGGCCGACGTAGGTCTTCAGCATGAGATTGAAAGGCCGCGCCTCGGTGAGCATCCCGCCGGTCTCGGGGTGAAAATCCACCGTGTTCTCCAGCACATCAATCTTCACCTCGCCGTGCAGGACGAGCTCCTCGGGCTTTCCAGCAGCCGCACCCGCACCCTGCGCGAGCATCGCGCGCACGCGCTTGCGGAAGCTTTCGATGTGCTCGGTCTTTTTCATGAGCACCGTGAAATGGCGATCCATCCGCCAGCCCGATGGCGACTCGACCGCCGTGAAGCGCATCACCGTGCCGCTCTGCGGTTCGACGTGATCCGCGCGCACGCGCTTGTTCGTGATCGAGCACTCGCGCATGAGGTCCGCAAACGTGTCCACATGCCCCGACGCCTTCCAAATCGCCGGGTGCATGATGATGGTCGCGTCGAGGCCCACCACGTCCTCGCGGTCGCGCGTCATCGCGCGCCACCAGGTGTCGCGCAGGTTGCGCTTCAGCTCCGCGCCGAGCGGGCCGTAGTCCCAGAAGCCGTTGATGCCGCCGTAGATTTCCGAACTTTGGAAAATGAAGCCGCGCCGCTTGCACAGGCTCACGATTTTTTCCATCAACGGGATTTCTTTGGTCTGGCTCATAGGTTTTGAAAAAGGGCGGCGAAGATGCGAGCACGCGACGGTTGGTGCAAGCGGGAACGCGGCGGCAGCCGTAGCGTAGCTTTCCAGAGCTGCGCGCTTGCAGGCGTGGGCACTTCATCACTCCCCGACGCGATCTGCGCAGCTCTGGAGAGCAACGCTACGAGCAGACCATCGCCTACAAGGTGCGTTCCGCGGATGTGCTGCTTGCCTCGCCATTGGTCATCCGTCATTCGTCATTCCCGATGCTCCCCATCCGCACCCCCGAACGCCGCTGCGAGACCGCATGGTTTTCCGCGCTGTGCGGCGACGACTACGAATTCCTCGGCGTGCCTGATGGCGCGCTGCGCAGCAGCTACGCACACTGCGGCGAGATCATGCGCTGCGCGGACGCTCACGGTTTTCAAAACATCCTGCTGCCCTCCGGCTGGATTGCGGGGCAGGACGCGCTCGCCTTTGCCGCGGCGATGGCACCGCAGACGCGGCAGATCAATCAACTCATCGCGCTGCGCATGGGTGAGGTCTGGCCGCCGATGCTCGCCCGCGCGCTCGCCACGGTGGACCACATCGCGAAGGGTCGGCTGTGCATCAACATCATCTCGTCCGACATGCCGGGCGCAAAGGAGAGCAACGAGGTGCGCTACGCGCGGGCCAGCGAGATCATCCAAATCCTGCAAGGCATGTGGCGCACGGATGGCGCGTTCGAGTGGAAGGGCGAGTTTTACAACATCACCCTGCCGACGACGGAGCCGGCAAAGTGCTACCAGCAGAATGGCGGGCCGCTGATGTATTTCGGAGGCATCTCGCCTGCTGCGCAGGAGCTATGTGCGAAGCATTGCGATGTGTTCCTCATGTGGCCGGAGACGGAGGATCGCATCGCGGAGACGATGCGCGTGATGTCGGAAAAAGCCGCCGCGCACGGGCGCATGATTGATTTCGGCTTCCGCACACACGTCATCGTGCGCGAGACCGAATCTGAGGCACGCGCCGCTGCAGAACGTCTCATTTCAAAACTCGACGCCACGAAGGGCGCGGAGATCAAAGCGCGTTCGCAGGACAGCCAAAGCGCGGGCGTGAAGCGGCAGGACGAACTGCGCGCGCAGAGCAAGGATCTCTACATCGAGCCGCATCTGTGGAGTGGCATCGGCCTCGCGCGCAGCGGCTGCGCGAGCGCGATCGTGGGCGACCCCGATCAGGTGCTCGCAAAGCTGAACCGCTACATGGACATGGGCATCCGCGCGTTCATCATCAGCGGCTATCCGCACCTCGACGAGTGCGAACTGTTTGCAAAATACGTCCTGCCAAAACTGCCAGCCTGCCGGTTGAACGAGTTGCAGGGACGGCTCGTGAAGGAGCCCGTCACGCCGCTCACCACCGCACCTCGCCACTGACATGACACAGCCCGTCCGCTTCGCCCTCGCCGGTTTCGGCGCTTGGGGGAAATTTCACGCGCAGTCCATCGCTGGAAATCCTGACGCGCAGCTCGTCGCCATTGCCGCGCCGTCCGAGGCTTCGCGCGAGGAAGCGTGCAGGCTGCATCCGGGTGCAAAGATTTTCTCCGACAGCCTGGCAATGGTCGCGGAGGCAGACTTCGACATCATCGACATCGCCACGCCGAGCCACACGCACCGCGCGCTCGCGCTCGCAGCGATGGAACGCGGCAAGCACGTCCTGCTCGAAAAGCCGATGGCGACCACGCTGGAGGACTGCAAGGCCATTGTCGCCGCAGCGCGGAATCACGGCGTGCATCTTGCGGTCGGACACGAGTTCCGGCTCTCGTCGCAATGGGGTGAGATCAAAAAAATCATCGAGCGCGGCGTAATCGGCGAGCCGCAGTATGTGCTCGTGGAGCTTTCGCGGAAACCCTACCGCCTCGGTGCTGACGGATGGCGCTATGATCCGACGCGCGTCGGGAGCTGGGTGCTGGAGGAGCCTATTCATTTTTTCGATCTCGCGCGGTGGTATCTCGAAGGCAGCGGCGATCCCATCGAGCTTCACGCGTACGCAAATTCGCGCGACCCGCAGCGGCCCGCGCTGTTTGACAATTTCAGCGCGATGTTCCGCTGCGCGAACGGCAGCTACGCCGTCGTCTCGCAGACGCTCGCGGCATTCGAGCATCACCAGACCGTGAAGGTGAGCGGCACGAAGGGCGCGCTGTGGGCGGGCTGGAGCGGTGCGCTGGATCGCACGCTGGAGCCGGTGGCATTTCTGAAAGTCTTCGACGGCGAGAAGCTGGAGGAAGTGAAGCTCGAAAAGCAGAGCGGCGAGGTCTTCGAACTGCATGCGGAAATCGCTCGCTGTGTCGAGATGGTGCGCCACGGCACGCCGCCCGCCGCGAGCGGATTCGACGGCCTGTGGTCCGCGGGCCTGTGCCTAGTCGCCGAGGAATCCATCCGGCAAAAGCGTCCACTGCCTGTCGCCGAGATGCTGAAGTTTTAACGCCAACCAAATCCCACCATGACTACACGACGCCGATTCATCACCACCACGACGGCTGCAACAATCGCCGTGGCGACGCATTCGCTTGCCGCAAAATATTCCGACACGATCAAAGTCGCGATGATCGGTTGCGGCGGGCGCGGCACTGGCGCGGCGAGCCAGAATCTCACGACGGACAAGGGGCTGCGGCTGATCGCGATGGCCGACATTTCGCAGGAGCAACTCGACAAGAGTCTCGGCGTGCTGAAGAAAAAACATCCTGGGCAGGTGGACGTCTCGACGGCGAATCAGTTCATCGGCTTCGAGGCTTACAGGGAGGCCATCACGCTTGCGGACCTTGTGATCATCGGGACGCCGCAGGGATTTCATCCGTATCATCTCGCGGAGGCGGTGAAGCAGGGGAAGCATGTCTTCGTCGAGAAACCGCTCGCGGTGGATGCTCCGGGAGTTCGCGTCGTGTTCGCAGCGGCAGCGGAGGCGAAGAAGAAGAATCTGAAGATCGGCGTCGGGCTGCAGCGGCATCATCAGCCTTCCTATATCGAGACGGTGAAGCGCATCCATGAAGGGGCGATCGGCGACATCACTTCGATGACTTGCTACTGGCTCGGCAATGCGCGCGCGGGCCAGCCGAGGCTGGCAGACGAGGACGAGCTGCACTACCAGCTTCGCAACTGGTACTATTTCACGTGGATCTCCGGCGACTTCATCGTGGATCAGCACATCCATAACATTGACATCATGAACTGGATCAAGGGCGGTCATCCCGTGCGCGCGCAGGGCATGGGCGGGCGGCAGGTGCGCAATGACAAGGCTCTGCACGGGCAGATTTTCGATCATCACTTCGTCGAGTATGAGTATGCGGATGGGACGAAACTTTTCAGCCAATGCCGGCAGGGCCAGGCAGGCACGCATCAGGAGGTGAGCGAGCATGTCGTCGGCACGAAGGGGCGCGCGGATCTGAATGTGGGATCAAAGCTGTTCCGCATCACTGGCGCGAATCCTTGGGAGATGCGGCTCAAGACCGGCGAAGACGGGCACCAGCTCGAACATTACCCTCTCATCGAGGCGATCCGAAACGACACGCCATACAACGAACTCGAGATCGCCGCGATGAGCACGATGACGGCGATCATGGGCCGCATGGCGACTTACTCTGGCAAGCTCATCGAGTGGGATGAGGCTATCAATTCCAAGCTCCAGCTCATGCCGGAGAAAGTGTCGTGGGACATGGACCCGCCCGTGAAGCCGGATGCGGATGGCAATTACCCCATCGCCGTGCCCGGACGAACTGTCGCGCTTTGATTGAGGGCGTGCCGCGAAATTCACCGAATGAGCCCCGAGCAGCCGAAGTGGTATTCGAGCGTCACACGCTACCAGTGGATCGTGCTCATCGTCGCGTCGCTCGGGTGGATGTTCGATGCGTTTGAGGGCCAGCTTTTCAACATCACGCGCGGCGACATGCTGCCGGAGCTGCTGAAGGGCCATGCGAGTGATGCGGACATCAAATCATGGGGCGACAAGTTCAGCGCGGTGTTCCTTCTCGGCGGCACGATCGGCGGCTGGCTGTTCAGCTCGATGGCGGATCGCATCGGCCGCAATCCGGTGATGGCGCTCACGATTCTGTTCTACTCGGTGTTCTCGGGGCTGAGCGCGGGCGTTACCGAGCTGTGGCACTTCGGCGTGCTGAGGTTTCTCGTCGCGATGGGCGTGGGCGGCGAGTGGGCTGTCGGCGCGGCGCTCGTGGCGGAGGTTTTTCCGAAAGCAGCGCGCGAGCGGGCTGGCGGGATTTTTCACGCGACGAGCGTCGGCGGGCTGTGGCTCGCGGCGACTGCGGGTCTCTTTGTCGGCAATCACTGGCGCACGGCGTACCTGCTCGGCGTCGTGCCTGCGCTGCTCGTGCTGTGGGTGCGGATGAGCATCCGCGAGCCGGAGGCATGGAAGGAGGCTAGGCAGACCAAGGCCGGGCGGCTCGGGAGCTTCCGCGAATTGCTCGGCGATCCGAAATGGCGATCGCGCGCGTTGTGCGGCGCGCTGCTCGCGATGGCAGGGCTGGCGACATTCTGGGGCGTTGTTGTCGCGGGGCAAAATCTCGCGGAGGAATTGCTGAAGCGGGTCGGTGATCCGAATTGGGCGAGCAAGTCGAAGATCGCGTTCGGCTACATCCAGGCCGCGGGCGCGGGAGCGGGGATGCTTGCGTTCGGCCCGCTGAGCGCGCGATGGGGATCGAAGCGCACGTTCGTCTTCATGCACATCGGCGCGCTCGTGGTCACGCCGGTCGTGTGCTGGGTACCGTGGCTCCTTTCGACACCAGACGCGCACGCGCTGAAGGCGGATGGCGTGATTCCGCCAATGGACAACGGCTACATCGCGCTGCTCGTGCTGCTGCCGCTGTTCGCATTTTTCGCGCAGAGCATCCACGCGGGATATGCGGTTTATTTTCCCACGCTGTTCCCCACGCACCTTCGCTCGACGGGATCGGGCTTTTGTTTCAATACCGGCCGCATCCTCGCGAGCCCGGTGCTGTTCTGGCTGTCGCCATGGATGAAGTCTGTCTTCAGCCTGCGCACCGCGATCACCTGCCTTGGCGGGCTTTTCATCTTCGGCATCGTGATGCTGACGTTCCTGCCTGAGACGAAAGGACAGGATTTGCCCGAGTGATGCGCGCGGAATACGGCACGCCTGCGTGTTTGCATTTCACTTCGGGCAGCGGTATTGAACTATGAGATGCCGCGCTACGATGCATTCACCGAACAGGAGCAGCCACCTTCGCTGACGAGGGGCTGGTTCATCACTGCGCTCACCGGATCGCTGGTCGTCCACGCCGGGCTCGCGATTTTCTTCCAGTTCAAGACGCTGGAGAATTTTGGCCCGCCAGATCTGCCGCCCGCGAAGGCGGAGTCCACCCTGCACCGGGTGAAGGTCATCGATGACAAGCCGAAGAAGGATGAGGTGAAGACCGTCGTGCAGGAAAAGAAGACGCCGGACAAAAAGAAGGATCTCACGCTGCCTGCGGAATTGCCTGCGCCGGACGAAATCAGCGTATCACCGAGGCACAAGGAGATTGATACCACGAAGCTGCTGCCGGACGAAAAGCCGATGGTCGAAATGGCGAAGCTCAACACGACGCCGAAGACCAACCCAGACGATCTGCTGCCGAAGCTCGACGACTCCTTTTTCAACGCCGGCCGCACCGGACCGAAAGTCAGTGCGCGCATGGCGAGCGAGGGCGGTCCGGATGGCGATGGTTCGGCAAAGGCGATCCAAGTCGCTGGACAGGACGTGGAAGGAATCCTGAATGGGCTCACGAGTGGCACAGGGGCGAGCCGGCGGCTCTCACTTCCTGGCAATCTTACCTTTGGTCACGACAGCGCGGATGTGAGCAACGATGGGCGCCAGGAATTGGACAAAATCGCCGAGGCGCTGAAAAAATTTCTTGGCAGTGACGTTGCGACGGCAAAATTCACCATCGAAGGACATACGGATCCGACCGGTTCCGCGGAGTATAATCAGAAACTCAGCGAGCGCCGCGCGGAATCCGTACGGGCGTGGTTTGTCGTAAATGTGAATGTGCCGCCGGAAAACGTAAAAACCGCCGGCTACGGAGCGACCCGCCCAGCCGAGGGCGTTCCGCTGACTGGGACGATCGAGGAAATGCAGGGCCATCGGCGGACGGAGATCGTGATCCGTCGCGCGAAGAAATGACGCCCGTCGGCGCGCAGTTTGCGCGCATCTTCATGGAAAGCTGGCAGCCGTTCGTGCCACCACTTCCACGCGTGGAAACTTTCGCCCTTTGATTTCCAGCGCTCAGACCGCAACCTTTCGTCAATGCCCGCATCACCAAAGTTTGATCCGATAGACGCCGTCATCCGCGACATCCGTGCGGGACGCATGGTGATCGTCACCGACGACGCTGATCGCGAGAACGAGGGCGACCTCGTGATGGCTGCGGAGAAAGTGACGCCGGCGACCGTGAATTTCATGGCGACGCACGGACGCGGGCTCATCTGCGCGCCAGTCACCGAGACGCGCGCCGACGCGCTCGGTCTCGAAAGGATGACGCGGGACAATCGCGAGACGCACAAGACGGACTTCACGGTCGCGGTGGATGCCGCGCACGGAGTCACGACCGGCATCAGCGCCGGCGACCGCGCGAAGACCATCAGCGTCCTCGCCGATCCGAAATCCGTCGCGCGCGACCTCGTGCAGCCCGGCCACATTTTCCCGCTGCGCGCAAAGGATGGCGGCGTGCTGCGACGCGCGGGCCACACGGAGGCGAGCGTGGATCTCGCGCGGCTCGCGGGACTCCAGCCCGCGGCAGTGATTTGCGAAATCATGAATGCGGACGGCTCAATGGCGCGTCTGCCCGAGCTGCTCACCTTTAAGAAAAAGCACAAGCTGAAGCTGTGCAGCATCAGCGATCTGATCGCGTATCGCCGGCGAAGTGAGAGGCTCATCGAGCGCGAACAGGTGATCAAGATGCCGACGCAGTTTGGCGAATTTGATCTGCACCTCTACCGCTCGCTCGTGGACGGCGCGCATCATCTCGCACTCGTGAAAGGAACGATCTCCGCGAAGCGCCCGGCACTCGTGCGCGTTCACAGCGAGTGCCTCACCGGCGATGTGCTCGGCTCGTTGCGCTGCGATTGCGGCACGCAGCTCCATCGCGCGATGGAACTGATCGAAAAGGCCGGCAACGGCGTGCTGCTTTACATGCGCCAGCACGAGGGAAGAGGCATCGGGCTGCCCGCAAAAATTCACGCCTACAAGCTGCAGGAATCCGGCCTCGATACGGTCGAGGCGAACCTCCAGCTCGGCTTCGCGCCGGAGCTTCGCGACTACGGCGTCGGCGCACAGATTCTGCACGACATCGGCGTGCGGAAGATGCGCTTCATGACGAACAATCCGAAGAAGGTCATCGGCCTCGAAGGCTACGGCCTGAAAATCACGGAGGTCGTGCCGCTGAAGTCCGCGCCGAACCGGCACAACGCGAAGTATCTCGAAACCAAGCGGCTCAAGATGGGCCACCTGCTTTAGCGCGCTGCGCGTCTGACTTTGAGCGCACAGAGAAATATCGCCGTGATCGGCGGCGGTCCCGCAGGACTGCGTGCGGCGGAAGTCGCATCGCATGCGGGTGCGGCTGTGACGGTTTATGAGGGACAGCAGTCCGTCGGCAGAAAGCTTCTTGTTGCCGGCAAGAGCGGACTGAATCTCACGAACAGCGCGGACCCCGAGGCATTCGCAAACGCTTACTCAGGAGGCGAGATGCCGGAGAATTTCTGGCGCGACTGCATCGCGGAATTCGACAACAATGCGCTGCGCAAATGGGCTGCGGGACTCGGCGTGGAGACGTTTGAATCGACGAGCGGTAAAATCTTTCCGACCCACATGAAAGCCGCGCTCCTGCTCCGGCACTGGACGGCCCATCTGCATGCGCTGGGAGTGAAAATCGTGATGAATCACCGCTGGAGCGGATTGCGCATGGGAACACCGATCGGCGTCCTTTTCCAAGACGGACTCGAAGTGCCCATGCACGATGCGGTGGTGCTCGCCCTCGGTGGCTCGTCTTGGCCGGAGACGGGATCGGATGGTGGCTGGACCGACATCCTGCAGTCGCTCGGGGTCAGGGTGAATCCGCTTCAGTCCGCAAACTGCGGCTGGGAGGTCGCATGGACGACGGAGACACGCGAGCGCGTCGAAGGAAAGCCGCTGCACAATCTGTGCGTGCGCGCAGGTGAGACGTCATTCATCGGCGAACTGATGCCAGTGGCCTACGGCCTCGAAGGCACGCTCATCTACCACCTCGGACGCACCCTGCGGGCGATGCCATCGCCGGAGATCCGGATTGATTTCAAGCCATCCTTCACCGTCGAGCAACTCGTCCGCAAGATGGAATCCGTGCGCCGCTATTTCATCGCAGAGGCGCAGACTCGCTGGCGGCTGCCCGATGCCGCGTGCGCGATGCTGGAGCAATTCCACGGGCCTTTTGACTCAGCGGAAAAACTCGCAATCGCTGCGAAGGACTGTCGCATCCCGCTTGTCGCACCGCGACCCGTCGCGGAGGCGATTTCGACGTCGGGCGGCGTGTGCTGGAGCGAACTCGACGATTCGCTGATGCTTAAAAAACTGCCGGGCGTCTTCTGCGCAGGTGAGATGATTGACTGGGAGGCGCCAACCGGAGGCTTCCTGCTGCAAGGCTGCTTCGCGACCGGAACACGCGCGGGCCGGGGCGCGGCAATGTAGCGCCGACGACTCGTCGGCAACTGGGGTAAGAAATGCAGACTCGCGGCAAAATCGGAACGCCTCGTCCGATATCGCACGCCTGAGCCGACGAATCGTCGGCGCTACATTCTTACAGCGACCTCCGTGGCTATTTTGCTTCCTGGCGCGACTTGCTTGCCTTGTCGTCGGGAAATTCCGTCGGAATGCTCTGTGTGACATTCCCCGTTGCGACCCACTCGGTGCCACGCTGGAGCGTGACCGCGAATGCAACGCAATGCACAGCCTCCGAACCGTGGCCGAGCGCGTCGTGGAAGACGCGGCCTTTGCCAAACGGGATCGCCATCAGCAGCGGCTCCTCCTCGCCGCTGCCGCCCATTTCCTTCGGCGACATTGCGCTCGCGAGGATGGTCACATTCTTAGCAGGGCCGCGCAGGCTGTTATAGAGTTCGTCCTGGCGATGCATGAATGCGGGAGGCAATCCCTTCATGATCGGATGCTCCGGCGCGCGGTTGTTCAGCGCGAACTCATGCTGCTTGCCATGGCTGCCGCCGCGACCGGGCGTCGTATCCATCGTCCACTTTCCATCGCGAAGGCGAATATACGGGCCGCTCTTCTCCGTGCGGCCACCCCAGCCGCCGACACCGATCATCTCATTGTAGGCCAGCCATTCCGGGAATGAATTGTCCGCCGCATGAACGGCAACAAAGCCGCCTCCGCCGCTCACAAATTTTTCAAAGGCATCCTTCGTCGCATCGGACCAGGGCTCGCCGTTGTAGTTCGAGACAACAACGGCGTAGTCGGAAAATTTCGGCGCCCAGGTTTCGATCCCCTTCCCTTTTTCGGGCGAGGTGGACACGTCCACGCTGAAGATGCCCGGTTCCTCGAGGATTTGCTTCAGCACCGGCGTGGTCATTTTCCACTGATGGTTGTTCTGCCCGTCCACGATGAGGACTTTGATTTTGTCAGCAGCGGTGACGGAGGCGACGATTGAGAGGGATGCGAGGAGGATTGCTTTCATGCGGGACGGAAAACTGGCGTCTTCGCGCGCGCGTGGCAAGCGCAGGAGAAAAGCGCGTCCGCTTCATTGCCCGCAGCGTTGTTCCTGTTAGCATCGGCACCCTATGGCATTCGGCTCATTCCGCGATTTCGTAAACGCACTCGACAGGGCGGGTGAGTTGAAGCGCATCTCCACGCCCGCGGCGACAGAACTGGAAATCACCGAGATCGCCGACCGCGAGATGAAGTCGCCCGGCGGCGGGAAGGCGCTGCTCTTCGAGAAGCCGACGATCAACGGCGTGGTGTCACCATTTCCAGTAGCCATCAACACGATGGGTTCCTGGAAGCGCATGGCGATGAGCATGGGTGCGGAAAGTGTGGACGCCGTCGCGGCTGAACTCGGCGCGCTGATGAAGCCGAAACCGCCAACCACCTTCCGCGAGACGCTGCGCCTGCTCGGTCAGGCCATCGAGCTTCGCCATGCGCGCCCGAAGATCGTGAAGGATGGCGCGTGCAAGGAAGTCATCCATAAATTCGACGCTCCCGCATCGCGCAGCGAGCCGTGGCCTGCCGCGCCGGACATCCATTCACCAGTCACGAGTCACCAGTCACCGACGCTGGCCGACCTTCCCATCCTCAAGTGCTGGCCGCTCGACGGCGGGCGATTCATCACGCTGCCGTGTGTCGTCACAAGGGACCCGGATACCGGCGACCGGAATCTCGGGATGTACCGCATCCAAGTTTACGATGACAGGACGACCGGCATGCACTGGCAACTCCAGAAGGTCGCGGCACGTCACGGACGCCGCTACTATGAGCGAGGCGAACGGATGCCCGTCGCGATTTTCCTCGGCGGCGATCCGATGTTTCCCTTTGCCGCGACTGCACCGCTGCCGGATGGCCTCGATGAGTTCCTGCTCGCCGGCTACCTGCGCAAGAAATCCGTCGAGCTCGTGAAGTGTGAGACGAACGACCTCGAAGTCCCCGCCAATGCCGACTTCGTCATCGAAGGCTACATTGATCCCACTGAGCCGCTGCGCATGGAAGGCCCGTTCGGCGACCACACCGGCTATTACACATTGCCCGAGCCGTATCCCGTCTTCCACATCACCTGCATCACGCACCGGAAGGACGCAGTCTATCCCGCGACCATCGTCGGCATTCCGCCGATGGAGGATTTTTACATCGGCGCGGCATCGGTGAAGTTGTTCATGCCGATTTTTAAGATGAACTTCCCCGAGATCGTGGACATCGCGCTCCCGGCGGAAGGCACATTTCACAATCTCGTCTTCGTCTCGATCAAAAAGACCTACCCGATGCAGGCCTACAAAATCATGCACGGCCTGTGGGGCATGGGGCAGATGATGTTCACCAAATACATCGTAGTCGTGGACGCGGAGGTGAACGTCCACAACACCAGCGAGGTGCTCTTCCATCTCTTCGCCAACACCGACCCGCAGCGCGACAGCATCTTCACGAAAGGCCCGTCCGACGTGCTCGATCACGCCACAAGCGAGATCGCCGTCGGCAGCAAGATGGGCTTCGACGCCACGAAGAAGCTCCCCGGCGAGGGCTTCAAGAGGACGTGGCCACCTCTGATTAAAATGGATGCGGCAGTGAAGGCGAAAGTCGCGAGTCTCTTCGGCGCATAAGTCCTCCATGCACGCTCTGGCGATGGAGCGCCGATGTGACCACGCCGGGCATGGAACTCTGCACTGAGCGATGACGCTGTGCTTATCGCGGCCAAGCATCAGTGCGATACCGAGCGTCTATTTCCGTTATCTATTCGTATCGCGTTAAGTGATTCAGAATCCACACCCATTCGCCTACCCATGAACAACGATTACGACGCGATTCTCATCGGAGGCGGGCCTTCCGGCACCACTGCTGCGGCGATTCTTGCGGAATACGGACATCGCGTTCTTGTGCTCGAACGTGACAAGTTTCCCCGATACCGGGTGGGTGAATCGCTGATTCCATTCACCTTCGGGCCGCTGGAGCGCATCGGGATGATCCCGAAAATGAGGAACTCGCATTTCACGAAGAAATACAGCGTGTCCTTTGTCCAGCCGGATGGGAAGCGCTCGCAGCCATTCTATTTTTTCAACCGCTACGACCGCGAAACCGTGGCTCAGACGTGGCAGGTCCTGCGTTCGGAATTCGACGTGATGATGCGCGACAACGCGTGCGAAAAAGGTGCCGAGGTGCGCGAGGAGACCACTGTGAACCGCTTGCTCAAGGACGGCGACCGCGTGACTGGCGTCGAGGCCACGGACCGCACCACCGGCCGTACTTACGAGGTCCGCGCGCCCATCACACTCGACTGCTCGGGCAGGGACGCATTTGCGGCGAACAAACACGGCTGGCGCTTCCCCGATCCGCAGCTCAACAAGATCGCCGTGTGGACCTACTACAGGGGCTCGAAGCGCGAAGCCGGGATCGATGAGGGCCAGACGACCGTCGCGATGATTCCGGACAAGGGCTGGTTCTGGCACATCCCGCAGCATGGCGACATGGTGAGCGTGGGTGTGGTGGCCGACGGCAAATATCTCACGCGGGGCGGTGTGAAGGAGCCGCGGGCGATTTTTCACCGCGAAGTGGAGGAGAATCTCTGGATCAAGGATCACCTCGGCGCCGGCGAATGCACCGGCGAATATTTTGTGACGAGCGAGTACACTCGCTACTCCCGCCATTGCGCCTCGCCGGGGCTGCTGCTGCTGGGCGATGCGTTTGCATTCCTTGATCCGGTCTTCAGCAGCGGCGTGCTGCTTGCGCTGAAATCCGGGCATCTCGCTGGCGAAGCCGTGCATGAAGGGCTCGTGAGCGGCGACCTCTCGCCTGCACACTTTGCGCCTTATGGCCGTGCTCTCCACGAGAGCATCGAGAACATGCGCAAGCTCATTTATGCGTTCTACGATCCGAAGTTTTCATTCCGCGAAGTCGTGATGCGTCACCCCGCGGCGGCGGACCAGATCACCGACTGCCTCTCGGGCGATGTGAGCAAGGACTACTCGCAGCTCTGGGACTGGATCCGTGAGTTTGTCCCCCTCCCCGATTCGCTGACTTACGGCGAACCGCTCGCAGCAGCGTAGCCACGATTTTTTGCGGACTTCGCTCGGTGATTTGCTAACGTCCACGGAAACCCATCCCATACCATGAACTTCCGTTCCATCCTCTTGCCCGCAATCGCACTCATTGCTTCCGCCGCCTTCGCTGCGTCGCCGAAGATCACCGACGTCAATGAAGCGCTCACGAAGGCGCAGTCGGAAAACAAAATGGTCTTCCTGCAATATGGTCGTGAAGCCTGCGGAAACTGCCAGGCACTGAAGGCAATGATCAAAGCCGGCAAGTTGCACCTTTCACCGAGCAAGTTCGTCTATGCCGACGTGAACTGCGACGACAGCGCGACCAGCAAGGCGTTTTCCTCAAAGTTCAAGGTAGAGGGCAGCACGCTGCCTTTCGTCGTCATCGCCGCACCGGATGGTCGCCAGCTTGCCTCCCGCACGGGTTACGGCACCGCGCCGGAATTTGAAAAGCTGATCAAGGACGCAGAGAAGGCGCTGAAGAAGTAGCTTGGGAAAGTCGGCAGGTGAGACACGAGATGCCCGCCTCCGTGCGCGCGGTGAATGGCAATGCGATCACCAGCCTCACCGAGGTTTCAACTCTGAACTATCGCCGCTTCTTGTTGAAATCCGACATAGCACGATCGGACTCGCGCTTTTCCACCCGGGTCTTGATGTCTTCCCGCTTGTCGTGCGCCAGCTTTCCCTTGCCCACGCCGAGTTCCACTTTCACGCACGCATCTTTCCAATAAAGCCGCAAGGCCACAAGCGAGTGCCCCTCGATTTGGACCTTGTCGGCAAGCTTTTCGATTTCCTGGCGGTGCAGGAGCAGCTTGCGCGTCTGCTTTGGGACGTGCTGCGTATGGCTCGCCTTCGCGTAGGCTTGGATGTCGAGATCGTACAGCCACACCTCGCCTTTCTCGATCTTCGCAAAGGAATTCGCCACATTCGCAAGCCCCGCGCGGATCGACTTCACCTCAGTCCCCCTCAGCACGATGCCCGCCTCGTACCGTGCGAGAATGTGATAATCGCGCAGCGCCTTGCGGTTGACCGAAATGTCGCCACCCGTGGCCATGCTTTAATGCTGACAGCCCGCGGCCCTTTATAGGCCGGGCCGACGCTATTCCTTCACTTCTTCGACCGCCTTCAGCTCGTAGCTGAGCTTTCCCTCGATGATTTCCTGGAGCGCGATATCCGCGAATCCCATCTTCGGAGTGGGCTCGATCATCGGGCGATGCCCGGCGGTCAACTGGCGAACCCGCTTTGAGACCATGTTCACCAGAAAGGGAACATTGTTAATCTTCTTTGCGGCTTCATCTACAAGATGGCTCATCATATCGGTTGGTAGTGCGGTTTCCCTATTGGAAAAAAGGGATTGGAGGTTGCAGGCGGAGCACTGCGTTGTCAACGGATGTTTCACGGATACTTCGATCCAGCACCCCGGAAAACGCTTGCTTGCCCCTCACTGGTTGGATCTGGGTTGCTACGAGCGGGAAGGAGGAAGGGGAGCGCTGGGATTTACATTCGCCACTGGCACACCTTCGGAAGCCGGATTTGCAGGCATTTCATTTGCCGGCACGGCACTTTGCGGCACTCCGTTCGAGGGGATTTTTTCCTGGGGAAGACGGCTTTGCGGCGACGCGGGGAGACTTACGGCGGGCTGCTGTTGCACCGGTCTCTGTGGGGCAAAGTTCCCCGACTGGCCGGGTTGGGCAAAATTCTATCCAACCCGCTCGCAGGGACACGATGAACAACCATTACTGGAGGGACCGCAGACATCGGCATGAATGAAAACTAAAAAGCCACCAATGGATTCAAACATTTTCTCACGGAAAACCGGGTTCCCTATCGGAACACAGGGATGACTAATGGATTATTCCGCAGCGTGCGGGCCGACACGCGCAGAGAGTGCGCGTTCGCAGAGTCATCTTGCGCATTGCCATCCAGAGCCCGCCCGCTAATTTGCGAATTGCCCATGGCGCTTTCCATTTCATCGAAGGACCGCATTCTGGTCATCGCACCGCATCCGGACGATGAATCCATCGGCACCGGCGGATTGCTGCAGCGGGCGCGGCAGGCGGGCGCGGAGGTGCGCGTGATTTTCTCCACAAGCGGCGATAACAATCCGTGGCCGCAGCGGGCGATTGAAAAGCGGCTGTTTGTGACGACATCCGCACGCCTGCGGTGGGCGGCGCGGAGGCGTGAGGAAGCCCGTGCGGCCTTGCGATTTCTCCTGGGGAATGACGAGTCTGCCAATTTCCTGAATCTTCCCGACCAAGGTGTCACCCGCGTGCTGCTCCATGGCGGTGAGCAGGCCATCGCCACTCTGCGCGCGGAATTCGCGGCGCTGCGACCGACGATCGTCGTGCTGCCTTCGGCGGATGATGCGCACCCGGACCACAGCGCGATGCATGTGCTGGCGCGATTCGCATTCAGCTGCGTTCTCGGCGCACGCGGCTGCCGCATCTTCACCTATGTCGTGCACCGCCGCGGCAATTCCGCGCCCTGGCCCTCACTTTTGCTGCGGCTCACGGACTCCGAGGTGCGCGACAAGCGGCACGCCATCCTCTGCCACGAGACGCAGATGGCGCTGAGTCGCCGTCGCTTCACTGCATACGCGAGGAGCGAGGAACCTTACGATGCCATCGCAGCCCCGGCCTTTGCGTCCGAATTTCATCCGGTGCGCGAGGCGGAATTCATCGATGGCGCTCTGCGACTGCGCATCCGCACGGGCCGCACGCCGCTCCCGAGGCGCAGGCTTTTTATCGCAGCCCAGAGCATTCCGCTCGGGATGATCCGCTGGTCGCTCACCCTTCCTGCACGCAGCCGCACGATGGAGATGCAGGACGAGACGTCCGGCGCGCTTCTCCGCCGCTGCACGGTGCGGGTAAAGGACGGATTCACAGAGGTGAAAATCCCCGCGGAGGCGATGCACCCGATCGAGTCCATGTTCGTAAAAATCACGAGCAGGCGTTTCTTTTTCGACTCGTCCGGATGGCGCGAAGTGGCGCTCGCGGGCAACAGCGCCGACATCGCAAACGACCGACGCCGGCCAGCCTGGCAGGAAGACGAGTGACGGAATCCCGGCGGCGCTTCATGCGCACAGGTGCGAGTCGCGCGCGATTCCTGACTGCTACTTTTTCTTTTCGTTCGCCAGCGGAAGTTCGGGCAGTTCCTTGCCCAATGCCATGTCGGAGACTTTGAGCCCCTTTCGGTAGCCATTGAATCCATAGAAAAGCGCCCTGAAGGGATCCACGTATTCGACGTTCGCCTTCGCGGGCACATCCAGCCCCGCGAAAGAATACACCGCATTGACGATGAGACGGCGCAGGCCCTCATTCTGAAGGTCGGTCGCAGAGCCCATCGTGGTGCACAGGACTTTGTTGCCCTTGCCGAATCCGTTGTCATTTACACGAGTCCAGACGACGGGCATCGCGGGCGAATTCACCTGCTGCTCTTCCTTGTCGGTTGCGCGCTTTTTTTTGTAATCGGCCGGTTCGTCTTCCGGCTTCATGCCCTTGAGCACAATGCCGCGGACGAGGACCTTCGCATCGGCAGGCGGGTAGGCCTCATACACATCGGTGTCGCCGAAGAGATCGCTCACACCACGCAGCAGCACATCATCCTTTGCAGCGGCCTCGATCACACCGCGCGTCGCTTCGCTCTTGTGCCTGCCCCAATGGCTCACCCATCCCTCGCCATACACCTCTTTCCCGAACGCATTGAACTTGGAGTATTCGCCCTTGATACCCGAGAAAGCGTGCGTGCTCGTGCGCAATCCGATGACTGGCTTTCCCGCCTTCACGTAGTCGGCGAAATGCTTCAACTGCTCGTCCGGCCAGCGACGAAAGCGGAGTGAGGTGATGACGACGTCCGCCTTGTCGATCGCTTCAGCGCCCGGCAGATTGTCGGGCGTGTTTGGATCGATCTCGCCGGTCTCCTTGTGAATCGCAAACAGCACGGTGCATGTGAAGCCATGTCGCTGGCTGAGCAATTTACCCAGCATCGGCAGCACTTCCTCCGAGCGATATTCCTCGTCCCCGGCGAGCAGGACCACGCGCTTGCCTTTTCCCGGCCCCTCCTTGCCCTCATACGTGATCCACTGATCGTCAGCGGATGCGGATGCGGCGAATGCGAGGGAGAGGACAAACGATCTGAGGAGTTTCATGCGATGAGGATGCGAGCGGAGCGAAGCCATGGAGTCAAGGACAGCGCGCCGCGGACGGCCATCGGAGCGAATCATTTAAAAGGTCGGTCCTCCCTCTTTGCATTTCCCTGAATGTGACTGAAGGTGTGTTCACTCATGCGGAAAAGCCCACACAATAGCGGCATTCGTGCGCTCCTCCGCCCCATGGCATTCTTCGTGATCGGATGTTTCGTCTTTGGACGAACGGATGGCGCCCTCGCAGCGACAAAGTTCCGGAAGAAACCGGTGGACGAGGACACGGAAACATCTCCTCCGAAAAAGAAGCCGCGCACGCCTCGAAAACCGACCGCGCAGAATTCCGACGAGACGACAGCGAATAATCAGGAGACCAAGGCGAAGGCAACAAAGGCCGATGCGGAGAAAGAGACGACGCCACCGACCACTTCGGCAGCGGCACCGAGTGCGACCATTGCAACGGACGACCTTCTCGAATTTCAGGCGCAGCCTCCCGCGGTGAAGCGGCTCATTGAATCCTCCCTGGAGCTTACCCGGCAAAATCTCACCTACACCTTCGGTTCCTGTGATCCAAAAACCGGTGGGATGGATTGCTCGGGCTTCATCTATTTTGTGCTGCGACAGCATGGGTTCACGCAGACGCCGCGGGATTCGAGCGGACAATATGTATGGGTCCGCCGAGCGCGCGGCTTCCGTGCCGTCGTGAGCCGCAAGCCGGATACTTTTGAAATGGACGAAATGCTCCCTGGCGACCTGCTTTTCTGGACAGGCACCTATGCGACCGACCACGACCCGCCGGTCTCGCACGCGATGCTCTACCTCGGCACGGAAAAATCCACCGGGGCAAAAGTAATGGCCGGCTCCAGCGATGGCCGCAGCTATCGCGGGCAAAAGCGGAATGGCGTGAGCGTCTTTGATTTCACGATGCCGCGGGCTCCCGTGAACGGCGATTTGCGCAGCACATTCATCGGCTACGGAAGAATTCCGGGACTGCGCGATTGAAATAGAAGCGCAGCAGGGGCGCGAGATGCGATGAGGGGATGTCATCCGCAAGATGCATCCATCCCACACCCATGCTCCACTACGCGCTTATCTTCATCATCGTCGCCCTCCTTGCAGCCGTCTTCGGCTTCGGAGGAATCGCAGGCACGGCACTCACCATCGCCAAAGTGCTGCTGTTTGTCTTCATCGTGCTTCTGGTTGTTTCGCTGCTCACCGGGCGGAGTCCGAAAATCTGACCCATCATGAAAAAACCAGCTCTCTTGGGGCTATTGCTCATGGTCCTGGGGGAATTGATCCTGACTTTTGGACTCGCCCGAACCGGGGTTCATCCTCCGGCCCTGCATCCGATCATCGGATGGGCATTCATCGGCGGCGGCCTGTGCGCACTGCTTCACACCGCGCGAGCGAAATCATAAGCCCGCCTTTGTCACACGGGGAAGGCGCTGCAGGATGAAATCGACAGAACCAAAGGGCTTCGCAGGCCCGCTCCGGGTCATCGCAGTCTTCATCATCGCCGCAGCGACTCTGCGGTATGCCCAGGATTTCTTCCTGCCCCTGGTGCTCGCAGGACTGCTGAGCTTCCTCCTCTCGCCTCTCGTCCGGCGGCTGGAACGCTGGTGCTTCGGGCGCGTGGGAGCAGTGCTAGCCACCGCGTTGATGGCCTTCGTGCTCATCGGAGGATTGACGTATCTGGTCACGAATCAGTTCCTCGATCTCGCGGGCTCACTTCCTAAGTATCGCGACAACCTCATCGCGCGAGTCTCCGCCTTGAAATTGCGCGGGGACAGTCTGCTCGGCCGTGCGAGCCGGACGCTCTCGGAAGTTAGCGAGGCAATGTCCAAATCGGAACAAACACCCGTCGCCGAGCCCGTCACGACACCGGCAAACTCGGCACCGATGCCCGTCAAGATCACGCGCGCGGATGACAATCCCATCCGCACACTCATGGACCTCCTGACCCCCATCGTCGGCCCGCTCGGCAACACGGTGATGGTGATCGTCATCGTGATTTTCATGCTCCTAGCCGGATCAGATCTCCGGGACAGGCTCATCCACCTTCTCGGTCGCAGCCGCTTGCGCGTCACCACTCAGGCGCTCGACGAGGCCGCGATGCGCATAGGCCGATACCTGCGGGCGCAATTGCTCGTGAACGCCAGCTTCGGCATCGCCATCGCCATCGGGCTGCATTTTATCGGCGTGCAGAATGCGGTCTTCTGGGGACTGCTCGGGATGGTGCTGCGATTCCTGCCCTACATCGGTGCATGGATTGCGGCTGCGTTTCCGCTCGCCCTCTCGATCGCCATGTTTCAATCGTGGTCGCAGCCGCTGCTGACGCTCGGGCTGTTTGTCGCCGCGGAGATCATCGTGGCAAACGTGATCGAGCCCTGGCTGTACGGCACCTCGACGGAAATTTCCTCACTTGCAGTCGTCGTCTCCGCAGTCTTCTGGACTTGGCTCTGGGGCGGAGTGGGCCTCGTGCTTGCGACGCCGATGACGGTATGCCTCGCAGTAGCCGGGAAATATCTCCCAGACCTCGCCTTTCTCGACATGCTGATGGGCGACAAACCGTCCATCGCCCCCAGCGACCGCCTCTACCAGCGCCTGCTCGCGCTAAACAATGAGGAAGCGGGCGACATCGTCGAACAATATGCCACTGAAAAATCGGCATCTGCGGCCTTCGACGAGGTGGTGATCCCCGCCCTGCGCGTCATCGAGTCGGATTTCCGATCCGGGGAACTTTCCGAAGATGCCCGCTCGGAAGCCTGCCAGATCGTGCGCGAAATCATCGCTGAACTCGCCCCTTCGCAGACACCCGCAGCCTCGGAAGGCGCGCCCATACTCCTGCTGCCCGCATATCACGAGGCAGATGAACTCGCGGCACTCATGCTTTCCCAAGTCCTGGCAGAATCCGGCGTCGCCACCACTGTGCTGTCGTCCACGCTCCTCGCCTCGGAGGAAGTCGCGCAAGCCGTGGCCCTCGCGCCACGCATCGTGTGCATCTCCTCGATCCCTCCAGCCTCCAGCATCGCCGCACGCGCGCTGTGCAAGCGCCTGCGCTCCCAGTTGCCCGGCACCCGGATCATTGTCGGCGTTTGGAAAACGGAGGATGCAGCCTTCGCCGTGCGACGCGAACGCCTCGGCAAAGTCGGTGCCGATGCCACGTATCCCGATCTCCGGCGGTGCGCCACGGACATTGCGGAATTTGCCGCCTGCACGCCGTCACCGGATGCCGTGGCGCAGGTTGCAGATTGATGGTGGAGTAAAATGCCGTGCTCGAAAGCAACCGAGCGCTTGCACTTTGGCAATGGCTCTGAAAGCTTCCCGCCCCTTATGTCCCTACCCGCCTCGGATTCAAACGAGCCAATACCCGCGTCCTCCACTCCGGTACCGCCGCCGCAGGAGTTCGATCTGCTCGCATTTTGGATCGAGCACCAGCGTCTCATCATCCGCCTGGTCATCGTCGCGCTGCTCGCCGTCGCCGCATGGGGCGCTTATCTTTTCATGGACTACCGCAAGCGCGTGGGTTCCGAAGAGGCCCTCGCAAATGCAAAGACTGCGGCTGATTTCCAGAAGACCGTCAACGACTGGTCGGGGACGCCCGCAGCCGGCACAGCCACCGTGCGACTCGCCGAGGAACTTCGCAAGGAAGGCAAACCCGAGGAGGCAGCCAAGGCACTGCGCGGATTTATCGACAAGTATCCCGTGCATCCTTTGCGCGTGAGCGCCGCTCAGGCACTCGCCGCATCGCTGGAGGCTGCTGGGAAAAATGAGGAGGCACTCACCGCTTACCAGCAGTTTGGCGCGGCGCACGGGCGCAGCGCATTTGCACCTCTCGCCTCCATCGGTCAGGCACGCGTGCTCATGGCGCTCAACAAAACCGACGACGCGCAAAAGCTCCTGGAAACGGTGGAGCAGAAATTCCCCGGCAATCCGTTCGTCTATGATGCGCGCACTTTGCTGGAGGAAATCAAGAATGCCGCAGGACGGAAGACCGGCGGCTCCCCGCGCCCGACTCCTGCACCCGCACCTGCACCGGTTGCACCTGCCCCCACGATCAATTTGCAAGGCGGCACGCCGCCGCAGATCCCCGGTGCGCCTGCACCGACGATGAGCCTCACCCCAGCGCCCGCCGCACCACCAGCACCCGCCCCTGCACCGCCGACTCCCCCTTCCCCGCCCGCACCTCCAGTTCCGACTGCGCCGGTGCCGACTACCCCGCCGACTCCTACCGCTCCGGCTAAGTAGCTCTGGAGGGGTGAGCCCCTCAGTCCCATTTACGCGGGGCCGAATGCGGCGTTGTCATCGTCAAACCGCGCGATGCTTCGATCCGTCTCCATCGGTTCCTCCGGCACGTCGAATTCCTCCTGCCCGATATTCAGGTCGCCACTGAATACCCCACCACTCTCCACCGTGATCGCGCGGGCATACACCGTTCCCTCCAGCCAGCCTGTCTTTCCGATCACCACCTTGTCCGCCACCACACGCGCACGAACCTTTCCATTCACCTCAAATAGCTTCGTCCGCACCAGCCGCCCGAACTCCATATCGCCCCCCTTTTCGATGCACATGTGCTGCGTATCGAGCATGCCCGTGAGCCGCCCCTTGATTTTGATGCGCGCCTTCCCCGTACACACGATGCAGCCCCGCAGACTCCCCTCGATGAACGCCGAACCGCACATCAGCCGCGTACTCGTCACGTCCCCTTTTGCAGCCACATGCACCTCGCCCGCCGTCTGCACACTTCGCCCGAATGGGCTCGTAATCTTAAAATCCCGCAAGTCCATGTACGCACCGCACCCAGGGCACATCGTACTCTGCGCCGAAGTGCTCAGCACCTGCCTGTGCCCGCAGCCGAAGCAGCACACCTCGCGCTCCGACTCGCCCACCACCAGTCGCTTCAGCTTTGAAAAAAGCGACGGCGCCTTCACGATGCTCTTCTCCCCCGCGAGCGCACGCTCCAGCGAATAGTGCTCCTGACACTTCCGGCAGAAAGTGCTCTTCGCCACGACAGACTCCTCCTGCGTGAACCCGCAATGCGGGCACACAGCAGAAATCTTATCGCTGTTCTTGCGGGTGTTCTTCGCCACGGCGGGATTCTCGGCCTCGGTCTCGCCAGAGACACACGCACTGCGGAGACGGCTCAGAAAAAGCCGCCGCGCCGCGCGCGGAGAAACCCTGGCAGAGCCTCAGCCCCGTCTGCTACCGTCCGCCACGTCCTTCGCGACCCTCGGGCGCGCGCACGATCTCCGGCTGCTTCATCTGCACCTTGTTCGGCGTCACCTCGGACTTGCCGACAAAAGTCGCACCTTCCTCGATCACAAGCCGCGTCGCCTTCAGATCGCCATACAGCACCGCGCGACCCTTCAGTTCACAGCGCTCATCCACCGTGATGTTCCCATGCACCTTGCCGAAGACGGTCACAGACTTCGTCTTGATTTCACCCTTGATTTCCGAATTCTCGCCCACCGTCAGCACGCCCGGCGAAGTGATCTCACCCTCGATCTTCCCGTCCACCGTGAGTTCGGTCTGAAACTTGATTGAGCCTTTGATTTCGACATCGCTGCTCAGGAGATTTTTCTGGTTGTTCGTAGTGTCTGCCATGGTCGTATTTGGAGTTGGTTGATTTGAATTTCGTTCACCTTCCGGCAACCCCGGCGAGGGCCGGCAGCGAAGCGGAAAACTGTGCTTTCGTCCGAAACCGTAAGCCGAGTATGGGTCACGCGAAAGGCGTGTCAATCACCCCGCGCATCCCTTCGATTTAAGTTATTCACAATCCCCATCCCGCCCTCCATTCGAGGGCCAAAAAGGGGACCAAGCTGCTTTCGCGACACAGTCCCAGCAGTCAGTTCTTCCGGCGGGATACGTCCAGACTTTGCCCACCTTCGCGGAACAATCCGAAACCCGCTTCCCGCTTCTGCGACGTCCCACTCGCGGCGAAGCATACAGTTGAGCGCGCCCAGCACGCAGCTCTTCCTGTGGATGCCGATTCCGATGGTGTTGATTGATGTGGTGACATCCTTTCGTTCTTTCTCCCACACCTTCCCCGCTCAGAAAACCCTCAATCCTTTCTGGCTCTCCCGGCTTTCATCTTATCTATCCCTTGCTCCCTCGTCCCACCAATCAAGCGTCACCTTTTATTGAAAAGGCGCCTCTAAATACGAGAGCAGCCGCCAAAACAAGCGCAGCTATGGCTGCATACATCTCATGTTTTCCGGTTGGCATAAGCGGTGTCTCAGGAACGGATGGAGCCACTTCAGCGGGCGGTTTCGGACCCGACTCAACCTCGATTGCTGGCACAGGGTTTGTTCGTCCGTGTTTTAGGGCCGCCATCCTATCGGCTGCCTCCTGCCAGGACGCCAGTATCCCGCCTGGCTTTACCTTTGAGAACTCACCGGCATGGAACGCCGCACGGTTTTGATTCCACCACTGGCGGATCACGCTGATGTGCTCATTTGGCAGTCCGTCCGCTTCGTCCCATCCCACGTTTTCAGCCGAAATCTCCGCCCACGCCTTCAGTTCGCCGCTGAACTCAGGCGCCGCCAGAAGAATATATCGGCAGATTCTCCAGGTGCCACCGGCAATCCCCGGTGCCGGAGAGTCCGTTGCCCCGCTGATTGTGTTTTTTCCCAGGAGATGCTCGCCCATTCGGGCGATTACCATTGGATTTCCGGCTATATACAGGGCGTATGTGTCTGCATAGGTACTTTCTAGGTATCGACCGATTAGAAGCTCGATTGTCTCCAAATCTCCTATGGCGACCAAGAACGGCTCGAAAGCGACTTTCCTCGAATTGGATGAGAGACCCCCTCCTTTTGCCCAAGCCTGCTTCAGCTTTTGCAATAGCAATTTTTTTCATCATCAGGCAAGGCGCGTATTTTTTGGCAAAGGTCGCCCATTTTGGTCTCTCCCGCTGCCTCTATGTGTACAAGCTCTTGTGGAGATACGTTAGCCAGCGTAGATTCTCCAATGAGCGTAAAACCGCAGATCGCCAAAAAAAACAGGGTCAGCACGAAGGTTTTTGGGATCATTGGGAATAGTGGGAGTAGGGACAGTCTGATTATTTGCTTGGTCACCGCGAGCTTCGTCCTGAGCCCAGCGCAAGTCGCTATTCGGGTCCTCCTCTCAGAAGGCTGGCAAGCGAATACTCATGCAATACTTTGTCTGCCCCTCGCCCCCTCCTCGGCAAAGTGAGTTGCTTCTCGGGTGATACGGGTTGCTTCTCGGGCTCAGCGGGTTGCTTTTCGCTGGGGTTGACTTGCTTTTTGGGCTGATTGGGTGGTTGGCATGGGATTAGCCATGTCACTGTTGCGATTCGCCGTGAACGAGAGCCTCACTCCCGGCCAGGTCTGCTGGGCGCGCTCCGCCGCGAATGGTTTCGCCGGAGCCAGCGAGTGGACGGACCCAGTCTCGGCAATGGCAATCTGAGCAGTGCGAAATGAGCCATCCTGTCTTATACACTAGGCGGTATGGCTGGCAAACAACCGAAGGACGCGCCGGGCGTGCGAAGCATCCGGCGCGTCTTTCACAGTACTGGGAATGGCCTGAGAATGTAAACCGAAGGTCGGAGCTTGGCGGTCGGCCGCATTTTCAAGGAGCAGGGGCGCCCTCGCCCCTAGTTTCTCCTCGGGGCGGGGGCGCCCCGGCTCCTTGGGTGTCGATCGCGCTTACGGAGTCGCTAGTTCCTCAGCGGGATACGTCCAGATTTCGCTCAGCGTCGGGTGATAGTGCGGGATCTCTGCAAGCTGCGCCGCCGTCGCTCGGAAGCGCATGGCGACGACGATCTCGTGGATGAGTTCCGCGGCATGCGGCCCGACACATGCGCCGCCGAGGATCTCGCCGCCTTCCACGGCAACGATCAGTTTCACAAAGCCATCCGTCTCGCCCATGCAGAGCGATTTGCCGTGGTCATTGAATGGGTAGCTCGCGGTGCGGAAGGCGACGCCTGCTGCACGCAGCTCCGTCTCACTGTGGCCGACCACGGCGATTTCGGGATCGGAGAATACGGCGAACAGCTTCAGCCGGTAATCGCTCTCTTCCATGGCGTCCCAACTGCCTGCGATCATTCGCGCCGCATTCCGCGCGGCGATCTCGCCCTGCTGGATCGCGATGTGGACGACCTCGAATGGCCCGGCGACATCACCGGCTGCAAAGATGTGCGGCACATTCGTCTGCTGCGTCGCGCGCATCGCGGGGCGGCCGCGGTCGAGCTTGATTCCCGCGGAGTCGAGGCCGAGGTCACCTACATTGGGCGAGCGGCCCAGTGCTTGCAAGACCTGCACCGCCTCGACGCTCATCGCTTTTCCATCGTGCTCGAAAGTGATCTTCTTTTTCCCTGCGGCAATTTCTGCTCCCGTGATCCGAGTCCCGGTGAAAACACGCACGCCGCGATTCCGCAGCCCGTGCGCGAGTGCTGCGGCGAGGTCGCTATCGGTTCCTTTCAGCAAGTGCTCACCGCGCTGAATGAGCGTCACCTCGCGCCCGAGGCCGGAGTAATATGTCGCGAATTCCACCGCCGTCGCACCGCCTCCAAGGATGACGATAGATTCCGGAACCTCGGCACTCTCCAGCGCATCATCCGTGGTCCAGCAGCCGATGTCATTCAATGCCGCGAGCGGTGAATCACTCACCACCGATCCGGTCGCCAGCAGAAAACTCGTCGCAGCGATGCGCCGCGTGCCGCCTTCGCGCAGCGTGACCTCGATCGTGTGCTCATCGAGAAACCTCGCGTGGCCACGGACGAGCTCGAATTTTCCGCTACCAAGCTGCTCCTGCCGATAAGCCGCGAATTCGCCGATGAGCCTGCGCTTGCGGGCGAGGATCTCCGAGCCATGCACTTCGAGACCGCTTGCGCGCAGGCCGAATTCCTTTGCGCGCCGCAGCGTGGAAAAGCGGGACGCGGATTCCAGCAGCGCCTTGCTCGGCATGCAGCCGCGCAGGATGCACAGCCCGCCGAGTTCCTCCGCGCCGTCCACCACGCACGTGCTGAGTCCTAGCGATGCGGCGGTGCGCGCTGCTGCATATCCGGCGCTGCCGCCGCCGATGATCAGAAAGTCGTAGCTCATGGTTTTTCGAGTTCCACGCGATACAGGCGCTGCATCTGCGTGGCAATGATCTGGATGCCGTGGCTGCGCGGATCGTTCTCGTCCCTCGGAGTGAGCTGCTTCACGAGTCCGAGTTCCATCGGTTTGATTTCCCGCAGGAAGGGCGGTGCCTGCCGCGGGTGCTCGGCGAGGGTGAAGGCGAGCGGCTCCTCCGGTGCGCGCTTCCCGAGGAGCGTCTCGGAATTCGCCACCGCGAGCTGTCGGTCGCGCTGCTCCACATCGGCGGAATTATCCACGATGACCCAGCCGACCCTGCGCCGTTTCAAAATGTCGGCAGCAGCATCCGGATCGGCGCTGATAAAAAAGCGCGCCGTGTCGAGCGTGCCCGGAAGACTCTGATGGCTAGTGCCACCCACTCCCGGCTGACCGGACCAGTAGGCAACCTGCGGCGAGAACCACCACGGAGCGACAAATCCCACACGCGGGCCTTCCCTCATCTTCATCGCGATCATCCGCAGCCGCGTCTGCGCGAGCTGCCTCCATGCCCGATCCTCCTTCGCGCGATCCAGCACCTCCGAATCCCTCCCGCGACGCAGCAGGTCGTTTAATTCCGGTCCCCAGGATTTCCCGACAGGCCAAAGCGAGATTGCGAATGCAACCCAGCCGATCCACGTGCTGCGAAATGCGCGAAGCTGCCACGGCAGCGACATCGCAAAGATGAGCAGGAGAAAATATCCCCAGCGCCGCTGCCAGAGCGTGAGCGCAAACAGCACCATGAATCCCCCGAGCAGCACGAAGGCACAGCGATCCTGACGACCCGCAAGGCACAGCAGCACCGGTGCTGCCAGCACGAGTAGCCCGAGCCATTGCCAGAGCAGCGGCTCGGTGGGATCGAGGTGCCGCAGTTCACCAATCGTCCCCGACCAGCGCCCGAAACTTTCGCGCAGCTCCGCGTTTGGCACTTCGATGCGCCAGCCATCCACGAGGAGCCCGAGCGCCACGAAACCGAGCAGTGCGAACCATTCCTCGCGGCTGCCCCATGCGAGCATCTTTTTTCTCTCCCGCAGCAGTCGCGCAAGGATCACCGGGACGAGGAGCACCAGCGGTTCATAAAGCGAAACCCACAGCGCGAGCCCCCATGCGGAGCCAGCCGCGATGCCCCACGCGCGATGCGACTTCTTTCCATCATCCTCCGGGCGGATGAGCCACAGCTCGCATCCGAGCGCGACCGCGAGCAGGAACATGAGGAGCGACTGATGATCGGGCCGACCAAGCACGGTGCCGTGTACCGCGATCGGACTCAGCGCAAAGAGCAGCACCATCGCGGCGCGAAACTGCAGTCCCATTTTCCCCGCCCACCACCAGAGCCAAGCAGCGGTGAGCACGCCGAGCAGAGGCGAAATAAGCGCGCCCGCGACATCGAGTGACTGCGCGCGCCACGTCTCAGCATTGCTCACGAGGCCCGACTTCATGGCGACCTCCACGACGGGCTTCAGCGCCACGATCATCCAATCAAGTGGCGCAGTCGTGTGAGGCGTTACGCCCATCGGCCAGTTTTCAAAATCATGGTGGCGGATGACCCAATGTCCCTCGCTCACCATCTTCACGCGCGTCATCCGCGAGTAGCAGTCGCCATCGATAAAGAACACGCCCTGATCGTGAAAAATCTGCCCGCCATTGTGGCATCGCACGGCAAATGTGAGCACAAGCAGAAGCAGCAGCGCGAGCCGATTCCCCCACTTTTCCCAGCGCACTTTCGAGTCGGCGTCCACGTTCACTGCGCGTCCTTCACGCATCGGAATCCGATCCACTCCGCCGAAAATCCAGGCTCCTCCCGCCCGCGCGCCGAGACCCGCACATCCGCCGCGCTGCTCAGCCACGAACCGCCTCGCACGACGCGCTTCCAAACGCCCGGCTCGGTCGGGTCGGTGCTCGTGTCCGGCCCGCGCGGATTGCGATGCGCTGCGAAATTCGGATTGGGACGAAGCTCTGCATAATAGTCGTGCTGGTACCAGTCCGCGCACCATTCGGCGACATTGCCGGAGAGATCCCGCAGGCCAGACCCGGTCGGAGGGAAACTGCCAACCGGCGCAAGTCCCGCATGGCCATCGAGCGCATCATCCTTCGCGGGAAAATCACCCTGCCACGTATTCGCACGCCAGACACCGTCAGGCGCGATTTCATTTCCCCACGGATATCGCGTGAGGAGTATGCCACCGCGCGCGGCGCATTCCCATTCCGCTTCGGTCGGCAGCCGCTTGCGCGCCCATTTGCAATACGCATTCGCATCGTCATGGCTCACATGCACGACGGGGAACTTGTCCTTTCCCTCGATGCTGCTGCCAGCACCATTCGGTCGCCGCCAGTTCGCCCCGGCGACAAATGCGATCCACGTCTTCCGATCCGCCGCCTTTGCATCCGCTCCCGCCTTGAAACACCACGAGCCCGCCTGCGCCTGTCCCTGCCGGGGCAATTCCGCATTCGTCAGATATCCCGTCGCTTTCACAAAGCGCGCAAACTCCGCATTCGTCACCTCACTGCGATCCATCCAGAACTCTTTCAGCGTCACATTGTGCTTCGGCTGCTCGTCCAGCGCGCCATCGTTGGCCCCCATCTCGATCGTGCCGCTCGCCACTCGCACCATGTCGCTGCCCGCCCGCGCCTCGCGCGACTGCGTCTCGCGGTTGCGCGCGATGCGTTTCATCTCCGGCAGCAGCCACGCAAGCGCCAGTGTCGCCGCCGCCACGATCACTCCGGCAAAAATGAATCCCGTCCTCCGCGCAGAGCGCGCTGTCTCGGAATCCTCGCTCACGGCGTGTCCTTCACGCATCGGAATCCGGTGTTCTGAAATTCCGTGTCCGGCGCGACCTTCATCCGTGTAGCCGGACGGTAGCCGCGGCAGTAGTTGTCCGCACACATCCACGATCCGCCGCGCGTCACCCGCTTCATCACACCCGGCTCATCGGGATCGAAACTCGTGTCCGGGCCCTTCGGATTCTCCTTCGACGAACGGCCATAATATTCCGGCAGATACCAGTCCGCGCACCACTCCCACACATTACCCGCCATATCGAAGAGGCCGTATCCATTCGGCTGATAACTGCCGACCGGTGCCGTGGATTTGTAGCCATCCTCGCCAGAATTCGCCTCGGGGAATTTCCCCTGCCACGTGTTCGCCATCCATTTTCCACCGGGGTTGAATTCATTCCCCCACCCATAGCGCGCCTGGTCGAGCCCGCCGCGCGATGCATACTCGCGCTCGGCCTCGGTCGGCAGACGCTTCCCCGCCCATTTGCAATACGCCATCGCATCATCCCACGAGACGTGGACCACGGGATGTTTTTCGCGACCCTTCAAATCCGTCTCCGGTCCGTCGGGATGCCGCCAGCTTGCGCCGAAGACCGGCTGCCACCATGCGCCTGTATTGCGCAGATCCACCTCGCCCTTCGGCGCGCGGAAACAAAGGCCCATGGCCTTGCCCTCGAATTCGGCGAGCAGCCCCGGGATGTCCTTCGATGTCAGCAGGCGCTCGGCGGTCGTCACGTATTTCGTCGCCTTGGTGAACTCCTCGAATTGCGCATTCGTCACTGAAGTCCGGTCCATGAAGAACGGTTTCAGCGTGACCTCATGCACCGGCTTCTCGTCGCTCGCACCGTCATTGCTGCCCATGGAAAAAGTCCCACCTTTCACGAAGACCATGCCTTCGGGCGGCACAGGATCGGCGGCGGATGACCAATGCACCGCGCAAAGAGCGACGGCAGGCAGCAGAAGGGAGAGTTTCATCGGGACGGGTAATAGGCGCGAAGGCACCGCACCGCAACTCCCGCGGCACACCACATCACAGCGCCGCGAGGACACGTGCGAGAATCGCCGCAGCCTCATCGATCTCCGCGCGCGTCACATTCAGCGCAGGCAGCCAGCGCAGCGCGTGCGTGGCGCTCGGGATCGTGAGCAAGCCGGCCTCGTGCAGTTTTTCCACGAGGAAAATGCTCGGCACTTTTCCATCCGGGAGCTTCACGCGCTCCGCAAAATCCGGTGCCAGCTCGATGCCGAGCATGAGCCCCAGGCCACGCACCTCGTGAATCAGCGGCGAAGGAATCGCCCGCAGAACCGTGAGCGCATGCGCGCCGAGAGCCTTCGCATTTTCCAGCATCCCCTCCTCTTCGATGACGGAGAGCACTTCATTCGCACCGGCGCACACGAGCGGCGTGCCGCCAAACGTAGTGCCGTGAGAACCGGGCCCGAGCAGGTCGCAGAGCTTCTTCTTCGTGCCGTCTTTCAACGAGACCTCACGCTCATTCACCCAGATCGCCCCGAGAGGGAATCCGCCGGCAATTCCTTTTGCCCAGCTCACTGCGTCAGGCATCACGTCCGGCGCGATCGATTTCCAGCCGCACCAGTCACCCGTCCGCCCGAGGCCGCACTGCACTTCGTCAAACATCAGCAGCAGATCCCGCTCATCGCACAACTTCCGTGCGGCGCGCAGGAACTCTGCGCTCGCCGGATGCACTCCACTCTCGCCCTGCACAGGCTCCGTGAGAATCGCCACCGTGCCGGGAACATCCACCGCAGCGTGCAGCGCCGCGATGTCATTAAAAGGCACGTGCCGGAATCCCTCGACCATCGGCTCGAATCCCTTCTTCACCTTCTCCTGCCCTGTCGCAGAAATGCCCCCGAGCGTGCGCCCGTGAAAACTTCCGAGCATCGTCACGATCCCGATCCGCGGCGCAGGTGCCTTTGGTGAAACACACTCGTTGCCGAATTTTCGCGCGAGCTTGTACAGCGCCTCATTTGCCTCCGCGCCGGAGTTGCAAAAGAACACCTTGCCGCCCGCATTCACGAGACGCACGAGACGCGCGGCGAGTTCACCCTGCGGGCGCGTGTAGTACAGATTCGACACATGCACGAGCGTCGCCGCCTGCTCCTGCAACACACGCACCACGCGCGGGTGCGCATGGCCGATGCTCGTCACCGCGATGCCTGCACCGAAATCCAGATAGCGCTTTCCGTCCTCATCCCACACTTCGCACCCGCGTCCCCGCGCGAGCCGCAGATCAAAGCGACCGTAGGTCGCGATCACATGCCGGTCGTAGAGTTCACGTGTGGAGATGTGGCTGTCTTGCATTTTCAAAGGCCGGCGAACATTGCGCCGCCGCGGTGCAATTCCAGCGAAAAAGCAGCGGTGACCGCAATTCGCACACGCACGATTTGTTGATGCTGGCAGCGCGGCGTCTGCGCGCTAGCATCGTCTGGAATTGGAAAACGCTGAACAACATCATTACGCCACGCTCGGCCTGGACCGCCGATGCACCACCGCGCAGATCCGCGCAGCCTATCGTGCGCTCACCAAAAGGCATCATCCCGACCTGCATCCCGGCGATGCCGAGGCCGCCGTACAGATGCGCGCACTGAATGACGCGCACGACACGTTGATCGATCCAGCCAGACGCCGGGCTTATGACCGGGAACTCGACGACGCGGATATTCCGGTGCGAACGCGGGCACGTGAGGTCGGCAAAATCGAGCGCAACATCTCCCACGACGCACGGGTGCGACTGGAGGATTTCGTCCGTGGCGCCACTCTCGAAGTGCGCGTGAACGATCCGGCGAATCCGACTGGCTCCGAGATTTTCCAACTCGAAGTCCCGCCGCTGACCGCACCCGGCGCACGCTTTCGACTGCCACGCGCGGAGCCTTTTGAAGGCGGCACCGTGACGGTGCGCGTGAAGGCCGCGCCCGGGTTTCGTTTCAAGGCAAGCGGATCAGACGTGCGCAGCGATCTGCGCATCAGCTCACAGCGCGCGACACAGGGCGGCACGGAGATGATTCAGGGAATCACCGGCTCCATGCTGCGCGTGACGATTCCTCGCAGCGTCGGACGCGGCGCGGTGATTCGCATTGCAAACGAAGGCCTGCCGAAACCTCGCGGCGGCCGCGGAGATCTGCTCGTGCGGATCACCTACCGCCCAGAGGTGCGAAGTTCCCGCACCGGGGGCCGATGAATCTGGAGGCGACGGCGATGAAACACGCCGACCTTCGGCATGTCCTGTTCACAAGTCGTCCGTCCGCCTGCTCCCCTAGACGGCGTCGGTCGTGGCTTCAGGCGTCGCGTCGGAAGTAGCGTCGGGCGATTCGGAAGTCTCCGGCGAATCCTTGCGCTTCAGCTTCTCGGCCTTCTTCGCCTTTTTGTCCATTTCACGCCGACGCTTTTCAAACTGGTAGTTGGGTTTTGCCATGTGTTTCGAAATCTTCCCACCACACGGGCGAACTTACGAGGGGTAAATGCGAATTTCGCAGGCGGTTAAATTTCACGCGGAGTTTTCGAGCGGTGAAATATTTCCTCCTTCCACAGCGATCTGGAAGATTCTCACGAACACTTCGGAGTCCTGCTCGCCTCCGTGCGTGGCCTCGCATAGGAAATGCGTCATTGATTCCGTTTCCAAAAGTTTCTCCGCCATTGAAACGCACGCTCCTCCGTCTCGTCCAAATCCTGATTTTCGCATACGTCGGCATCTGCATGCTCATCGCTGGCTGCCAAAGCAAGATGCTCTACTTCCCGACGAAAGCGACTGAGCCCGAGATGCTCGCACAGGCAGCAGCCAGCGATATCCTACCGTGGCGCGATGCGAAGGAAAAACTCATCGGATGGAAACGCGTGACGCCCCGAACGAAGGCACGCCTGCTTGTCTTTCATGGCAACGCGGGGTGCGCGCTGGATCGCACTTACTATATGGAGGCATTCCGCGGACTGTGGGATGTCTATATCCTCGAATATCCCGGCTATGGCTCGCGCCGCGGCACTGCGGGAAAAAATGCATTCCTCACCGCAGGCCGCGCCGCCGTGGAGAGCCTCCTGGAAGAAGACAAGCGGCCCATTTTCCTGCTGGGCGAAAGCATAGGCAGCGGCACCGCTGCAGGAGTCGCAGGAGCGATGCCGAATGATATTGCGGGCGCCATGATGGTGATTCCGTTTGCGCGGCTCGCGGAGGTGGCAAAGGCGAGATTTCCGTGGCTGCCGGTGTCACTTCTGCTGAGGGATAAATTCGACAACATCGCGGCGCTCGCGAACTACCGCGGGCCGGTCGTTTTTATGATCGCTGAAAACGATGAAGTGGTCGGCGCCGAGCAAGGCCGCAAGCTGCACTCTGGCTACGCAGGGCCGAAAAAGCTCATCGAAATGCCGGACGCGACTCACAACAACTTCCCGACCGAGCCAGGCGCAGCTTGGTTTCGTGAGGCGAGTGATTTCGTCCGCAAGCAATAGGCGCTGCGCCGATCGTCGGGATAAAACTTCCGCGCTGGCCTTCCCCGGTGGCCATCCCTAACGTGACGTTTCTCATGCAAAGACTGCTCCTCCTTTTCCTCCTGCTCTGCGCCTCGTGCGACACATGGGCGGTGAGTCTCGTGAATCCGCCGGACATCGCGCCGGGCACCGATGGTGCGGTCACGCTCCGCTGGAAGCTCGACACCACGGCCGGCGGTCGCGTCCGATACGGCCTCTCCCCTGATCGTCTCGATCAGACCGCATCCGACGAAGTCGGCACCGACCACACGCTCACGCTGCGAGGACTGAAGCCGGGCGCGAAGTATTTCTACAGCATCGGCACCGCGAAACATGACCTGACGACCGGGAGCTTCATCGCGGGAGGAACGCCTGCACCGGGAACGGACACACCTGCGCCGCCACGGAAGACGACGATCTTCCAGAAAATCACCGGCTTCACGACGAAGCCCGCCGAACCGAAGCCGACCACCCTGCCGCCCGTCGTGCCAAAAGCGGTGGCTCAGGATGCTCCCGCGACGCGTCGCACCTGGGGTAACATCGGATCGCTTCCGGATCATTTTGCACGGCATGGCGGCGATTTTGCGGCGAAGTCCGAGGATGACTATGCAGCGCAGGCCTGGCGCTTCCGCGAGCGCGCGACGGCTGAGCATCTGCCGATGAAACTCGATACGGATGGCACGGTGCGGGTGTTCGATCCAAAGACGCGTGCATTCGCATCCTTCAATCGCGACGGGACGGCGAAAACGTATTTTCGCCCCGACAGCGCGAGCTACTGGCAGCGCCAGCCCGGCAAGCCGATTCAGACGCCACCTTGGATTTCACAATGAGCAACATCTGCCCTGTCTGCGGTTTCACAAAACTCATCGAAGCCCCGCGCAGCCTGAGCGGCGGCGGCTCCTCGGAGATCTGCCCCGCGTGTGGCTATCAGCACGGCGTGGACGATGACGACAAAGGCATCAGCCACTCGGCCGCGCGCGAAGCGTGGAAGCGCGGCGGGATGAAGTGGCATTCAAAAAACGCGCAGCCGAAGGACTGGAAACCGGAGCAGCAGCTTGCGTCCGTGCTTCCACGCGATGGAGCAAAAGTGATCGCACTCACCGGATGCACGCGCGGATGCGGTCGCGCGCTTGCGGAATTTTTCATCGCGAAAGGTCATGTGCTCGCCGGCACCGCGCGCTCGGAAGCGGGCGTCACGGAGCTGCGGAAAAAGTTCGGACCGCCGCATGATTTCACCGCGCTCGATGTGAGTGACGACGAGGCCGTGCAGCGCTGGGCGGAGCGGATCACCGTGACGCACGGCGCACCGGATTTGCTTATCAATAACGCGGGCGTGATCGCACCGAGCGCACCGCTCTGGAAAGTGGCCGCCACAGACATCGCGAACACGTTGAGCGTCAACATCGCGGGCACCGTGAACACCATCCGGCACTTCGTTCCCGCGATGGGAAAACGCGGCGGCGTCATCGTGAATTTCAGCTCCGGCTGGGGTCGCAGCGCAGCGCCAGACGTCGCGATTTATTGCGCCAGCAAGTGGGCCATCGAAGGACTCACTCAGGCACTCGCGCAGGAATTGCCAAAGGGACTCGCAGCAATCGCGCTGAACCCGGGCATCATCAATACGGAGATGCTGCGCTCGTGCTTTGCCAGCGGCGCCAGCAGCTATCCGACACCCGCAGCATGGGCAAAGTCCGCCGGGCCATTCTTGCTCGGTCTCACTCCGAAGGACAATGGGCGCTCGCTCGACGTGCCCGGAGTCGCAACGGAGTGATCCGCCGCGACGCACGCAGCATCCGCACTACTGCACAGCGGGCGCCGGAGCAGGCGCAAGCGGAGCTGTAGGAGGAGCCGGCGGCGGAATCACTACGGGCCTCGCGGAGGCAGGCCTCGTATCTTTCAGCAGCCGGAAAAGTTCGCTGTCTGTCGAGAGCACGATGCTCGTATCCCCGAGCAGGATCTTCTTGTAGGTCTCCATCGTCTTCACGAAGCCGTAAAATTCGACAGCCTGCGGACTCTTGTTGAATGCCTCGGCATAGATGCGCGTGGCCTCAGCGTCGGCTGCGCCTTGGATTTCCTGCACCTTGCGGTATGCAGTGGATTCGATTTCGCGAAGGTCGCGATCCCGCTTTCCCGTGATGCCCGCGGCCTTGCCTTCACCCTCGGAACGGTAGCCCTGCGCGATCTGCGTGCGCTCGCTGATCATCCGCTGATGGATGCGCTCGATAACCTGTGAATTGTAGTTCACGCGCTTGAAGCGCACATCAAGCAGCTCAATACCGAGTGACTGCACTTTCGGAGCCGCGGCTTTCAAAATGTCCCCCTCGATCTCGCGACGACCGCGCTGGATCGGCGGCAGCACGGCCGCATTTCCCGCGAAATCCTTTTCCACCGCTTCGGCCAGTTTGCGCACCTTGTCACTGCGGATGACCTCGATGAGCTCATGGCGTGCGACCGCGATGCGGATCTCGCTGCCGATGATGTCGTCGAGCCGCGACTGCGCGCTGCGCTCATCGCGGAGGCTCACGAAATACATCGCCGGATCGTGAATCCTCCAGCGCGCGAATGCCTCGACGGAAATGTAGGTCTTGTCCTTCGTCGGCATCTCACTCACCGGGCCGTCCCATTCGAGCAATCGCTTTTCGATTCGGTTGACGGACTGAATGAATGGCAGCTTCCAGTGCAATCCCGCCTGTGTCACTGGCGTGCCGATCTGTTTGCCAAACTGCGTGAGGATGACGACATCCGTCTCCCGCACCGTGTACCCGCTGGAGATCAGCACGACGAATGCGACCACTGCGAGTAAAATGAGAGCAATGCGTGAAGGGTTCATTTCCGTGCCTCCCCTCCGCGACCGGTGGCCGGCAGCATCGGCAGCAGTTGCGTGATTCTGTCATCCACGATCACCCGTTCCCTCACCTGAGGCAGCACCTCCGCCATCGTCTCCAGATAAATGCGCGTCCGCGTGACCTCGGGAGCTTTCAGGTATTCCGCGAGCACCGCGTTGAAAGCCGCGACATCGCCGAGCGCCTCGTTCACGCGCTTGAGCTTGTAGCCTTCGGCGACGCTGATCTTCTGCTCGGCCTCGCCACTCGCGCGGGGCACGACCTTGTTATATTCACCGTTGGCGATGTTCATCATGTTTTCGCGATCCTGCTTGGCCTTGTTGACTTCGTTGAAGGACGCCTGCACCTCGCGCGGCGGGTTGATGTTTTTGAGCTGCACCTGATCCACCATGATCCCGAGCTGGAATTCCTTCACCACCTCCCGCAGTCGCACGAGTGAGACATTTTCAATGTCCTGCCGACCGACGGTGATGACCTCATCCACCGTGCGGTCGCCGATGACCTCGCGCATGATGGACTCGGCAAGATCACGCAGCGTCTCCTCCGGCTGGCGCACATTGAAGAGGTAGCTCTTTGCCTCGTCGAGGCGGTATTGCAACACCCACTCGACGAGCGCCGTATTCAGATCGCCGGTGACCATCGTCTTCTCGCGATCCTGATTGTCACCGTATTGGCGTGGATTCGTCCCCCCAGGTGTGCCGAAGCCCAACTCGATCTTGAGCTGCCGCTTCACTGCGACCGGCAAGACTTCATCGATGCCGAACGGGAGCTTAAAATGCAGCCCCGGCTCGCGAATCGCGTCGAACTGTCCAAAGCGCAGCACCACGCCCACCGACTCCGCAGGAATCGTGTACCAACTCGTGAGCAGCAGCCATAGCGCGAAGATAAGAAACGGCAGAAATGGGACCCATCGCGCAAGATGCGGCGGGAATTGCACCACGATGGTGCGGGGTTCGTTGTAGGCCATGAGAACTGCTTACCTTGGCGGAAGATGAAGCGCAAGAGATGCTCACTTGCTCACCATTTTCACAGCCAGCCCGCCGCATCCGATTCCAGCCAGTGGTGGAAATGCACGCCCATACGCGACAGCACAAAAGCGATCACCACGAGCACCAAAGCCGCGACCTCACGGCGACCAAACCGATCTGCCGCGCCATGGCTGCGGATGAAATTCAGCAGCGCACCGGTCGGGCAACCGTAGTGGCAATACGCCATCGGCACGAAGCACGCTGCGACGAGCCCCGCGATCGCGATCGCCATCGTCACCCAACCCGCCGTGCGAATCGCATACGCATCGAACGGCTCGAATGCCGCAAGATCGTGCGGCAGCACGAGCATCACTACGCCGAGAATCATCACGAGCGTGAGAAAGGGCAGCCAGCGCAGGCCCGCGGCGAACCTTTTCGGCAGCACCATCCGCCATCGCTTCGGCGCGAGGCGCGCGAGGAATTCCTGCGCATGCCCGTGCGGACATAGCTGCTGGCAGTAAAGCGGCTTCCCCGAACCCCACGGAACGATGAGCGCCGCCGCGAGCATCAGCACCAGTCCCGGTGCCGTGCGCCACGGCACACCATTCTGCGCCCAACCCACGATCAGCGTCTGCGCGAGCAGGTCCGCATTGATGAACCCCACATACCCGATGACGAAAATTTGAAACACCCTCCGCAGCCACGGCCGACCATGCGTCCCTGCGAATGCAAACACCGTCCCCAAAATCACCACCAGCGCGAGCCCGATGTCCCGCACACCAAAGCGGAACGCCACCGGCGCGACCTTCGCCGCTTTGTCCGCTGCACGCAGCCGACGCACAATTCCATCCGCCATCGCGAGACTCGTCATGGACGCACCGCTCACTCCCTCGATCCCCTCCTCCTCCGGCGTGCGCCCCGCCACCTGATCCCACGACCGTCCATTCCACGTCTTCAGAAAACTGCGATCCTTCCTGATGTCGTCCACATGCTCAACCGTGTCCTGGCTCGCACGGATGCGCACCCCCGCCACGTGCAGCGCGGTGTCGAAGGCCACCAGCACATTCGTCCACCCCCGATATCCCGTGATGGAATCCGACTCCGGCGCCGTCTGCAACACATAGCCCAGCCTCGCCCCATCCGCCGCGAGCACATGCCATCCGCCCCGATCCCCCGCATCAATTCCCAGCGCCACCGCATTTGGAAAAAGCGGCTGCACCTCCGCCACGGTGAGAGGTCGCAGCGACTCCACCCGCACCCGGAGCGCATGCTCGCGGAGCAGCCACACAATCGCCACAAGCACGGCGAGACGGTAGAGCTGAAGGGACAGACGGCGCACGCCTCGCACACTGCCGGAAGTCTTTCCTCATTTCCAAGCAGAGACTGCGATTCGCCCTGTCCCCCACCCGCACATCGCGACTCGCTGCCCCTGCAAACATCGTGCTTTCGATGAGTCTCTTGAGTTGATGCCTTTTCTAATGGAAGCGCATTTTCGGGATTCCCACTTCCGACCCTCAGGTTCCCCGCTAACAAACATCCCCTGCAATGAGCCCCCAGTTCCCCAGCTCCAAACCACGGACCCCGCCCCCCGGTGCAATCCACTTTCGGCAAACGCTGCCATTTCCCGCTGAGAAGGATTCCCAGCCGCGCATTTCGTCGCGCTGGCGGAAGGCGCTCCTTTTCTCGACGGTTTGGCTCGCTCTCCTTTTGAGCGCAGTATTCGTTCACACGAATGTCATCCGCGCGGGAAAGATCATGCATTCGGAGGACTCCGTGCTGAGCGAAAGGTATGGGCTGATTTGCGGCGCGGGCCTCGCTGCGATTGCGGCTTTCATTTTTTTCGGCAAAAGAGAGAGGCACTGAACCTGCGGCAGCTTCGCATTCCGACAGCCCCGCTCTCATGATGAAGGATGTGGAGAGAGATGACTTGCCGGCAGCAAACCGAGGCTATTTGCATGCAAAATGAAAGCGCCCAGTCTCCTTATGAAAATCGCCAGTAATGGCGCGACAGCCATCCAGCCCACTTCCTTGGGCCTATGGATTTGGCGGGCGACGGATGTTTCCAATGCCCTATGACCACGACTAACGTCCGTCCCCTCCGTTCCAGCATCGCTGCGCTTGCCGTATGTTTAGCGGCTGCCGCTCCCTTTTCCCACGCCGCTGAGGTGAAGCCCTACCGCTCGATCGTGATGGCGGATTCGCCGCTGGCTTACTGGCGTTTCGACAGCATCGAGGAGTGCTGCACTTCGAGTGAGACGGACGAGGCTTTGCGCGCGAATGCGGGCGACAAGGTCTCGCTCGCGGAGGCGGGGCCGCGGCCTCCGGTGTTCGCAAATTTCGCCGAGGAAAATACGGCGGCTGATTTTTCCGGCTACCCGCGCGACACACATCTGCGCGTGAAGGACACGGGCGAGAAGAGCGTGCTGCGTTTTGCAAAGGGCGAGACGATCACGATGGAGGCCTGGGTGCAGTGCCCAAAGCTCTCGGATGGTCAGCAGGCTTACATCGTGGGCAAAGGGCGGACGGGGCTGCCGGGAATGTCCACGGAGAATCAGAACTGGGCGATGCGGCTGCGTGGCCAAGGCGGCGTGGCTTGCGCGGGATTCCTTTTTCACGACAGCGAGACGCATGGGGAAAAGGGTTGGCACCGATGGACGAGCACGAAGGGCTTTCAGCCGGGCGAAGCGTGGCATCATGTCGTGGTGAGTTATAAATTCGGCACGCCTGAGAGCATCCGCAGTTGGATCAATGGCGAGGAGGTAAAGGGGGTGTGGGACATGGGCGGCGCGAGCGCAGCAGGTCCGGCGATGGACAATGACGAGGTGTGGATCGGCGGCTCGATGGGCGGTGCGCCGAGCGCACAGTTCCCTGGGCGCATCGATGAGCTGGCAATTTACCGCACGGCGCTTTCGCCGGAACGCATCGCGCTGCACGCAGCGCGCACCGGCCCAGTGCCAACAGTACTGCCGGTGCCCGCGTCGAAAATCACGGTGAAGAAGAGCGAGGCTCTGCCGCTCCCGCCTGCGGTGATCGCGGCAGAGGAGTTACCGAAGGGCAAAGTGCGCGTGCAGGTGTTTGAATTTGACCGGCCCGCCGAGCAGGAAGTCGGCTGGGCTTCGAATGACTCGGGCAAGCCTGGAAAAAAGGCGGACTCCGTGGATTCGGATGAGACGTGGTCAGTGCTGCCAGCAATTCGCACGGACGAATACATGGAGCAGGCGTTCGCCTTTGCCCACGTGACGAACAAATACAACGTGCAGGGCGTGAAGGTGGATCGCTCGGCCCCTTACCTCGTACGTGCCGCCGGCGTCGTGCGCATTCCAGTAGGTGAATATACGCTGCATCTCCGTGCGCTCACGGGCGTGCGTGTGGCGTTCGACAATCATATCGTCGCCGAGACGCCGCTGAAGAAACCGAAAAGCGGAGACATTGAACCCGTGCCGGATCTCGCGAAGGAACAGCTCGTGCCCTCGATGCCGATGCTCCCTCCCGGCCACAAGGAAGTGCAGGGCCGCCTGAGCAGCGACGGGCAACCGCACGTGCTGCTCATCGAGGCACTCGTGGGCGGCAAGGGCATCCGGCCCGAGTTGGGCGAGGTGTTTGTCGCGGTGTCGAAGGATGGGAAGGACTTCGCAGTGCTCGCGCCCGACGGTGCGGAGACCAGCGCGCCGCGACTGAAGGGAGACGAGTGGCAGGCGTTCACGGAGAAACAGCGCACGGCCATTTCCGCGCTGAACGCGGAACGCCGTCGCAACCCGGAGGAGGAAGCCTACTGGAATCAGCGCCACGACATCGCACGCAAGAACGCGAAGGCAGCGCCGACGGTGCCGTCGGTCGCGGCACATGCTTCGATTTTCAACGACGTGGATCGCTTCATCGCGGCCAAGCTCGCGAAGGCCGGCGTGAAGGCCGCGCCGCTCTGCGATGACGCATCGTTCCTCCGCCGCGTGACGCTCGACATCACGGGCCTCATTCCGACTGAAATGGAAGTCGCCACTTTTCTGGCCGACACCTCCAGAGACAAACGTGCGAAGGCAATCGACCGCCTGCTCGCGAGCCCAAATTGGGCGGACCATTGGACGAGCTACTGGCAGGACGTACTCGCGGAGAATCCGAACATCCTCAAGGGCACGCTGAACAACACAGGGCCGTTCCGCTGGTGGATTCACGAAGCGCTGCTCGACAACAAGCCGATGGATCGCTTCGTCACCGAGCTGATCACGATGGAAGGCAGTGCGAACTACGGCGGGCCCGCGGGTTTCGCAGTCGCATCGCAGAACGATCTGCCGATGGCCGCGAAGGCGCAAATCGTGTCGAGCGCATTTATGGCAAACGAAATGAAATGCGCGCGCTGCCACGATGCGCCGTATCATCCGTTCGAGCAGGGCGACCTTTTCAAAATCGCCGCCATGCTCCAGCGCGCGCCGCTAAAAGTCCCGGCCTCCTCGCTCACGCCGGGGATGAACCAGAACAGCAAGGTGACGGTGACGCTGAAGTCCGGCGAGATGATCGATCCGCACTTCCCCTTCTCCACGCCCGGCGAGCCACTGGCGGGTGTGCTTCGGAAAATGAACGACTCGCGCGAGAACCTCGCCGCGATCCTCACCGACCCGCGCGATGACAAGTTCCCGCAAGTCACCGTGAACCGGCTCTGGCGGCAATTCCTCGGCTTCGGAATCGTGGACCCTGTGGACGACTGGAGCACCGCAGCGCCGTCGCATCCCGAGCTGCTGAAGTGGCTCGCACATGAACTCATCACGCACGACTACGACCTCAAGCACGTCGCGCGGATCATCCTGAACAGCCACACGTATCAGGGCGTGCCGCTGCCCTCCGCAATGAAGCAGGTGACCAGCTCGGAGCGCCTCTTCGAGTCCCCTGCCCGCCGCCGAATGACTGCGGAGCAAATCGTGGACAGCCTCTTCGCCGTCACCGCGCTGCCGATGGATGTGGACCCGCTCACCTTTGATCCCGAGTGCCGCCAAGCACCGTCCTCGATGAACAATCTCGGCGCGCCGCGCCATTCGTGGGAGTTCACCTCGCTCAGCAACGAGCGCGACCGTCCCGCGCTCGCGAAGCCGCGTGCTCAGGTAATCGCCGACGTGCTCACCGCATTTGGCTGGCGCGAAAGCCGCCCCGAACCGCGCAGCACCCGCGACCACGACGCGAACGTGCTCCAGCCCGCGACCATCGCGAACAGCACCATCGCCAACCGCCTCATGCGGCTGAGCGACGAGCATGCATTCACCGCACTCGCCATGGAGGAGCAGCCTGTTGCGCAGCTCGTCGAACGGATGTTTCTGCGTCTGCTTTCGCGTCCGCCCACATCCGCGGAGAGCGCGAAATTTTCCGCAATCCTCACGCCTGATTTTGCAAAGCGCCGCACCGGTGCCTCACCCGCGCCCGCACGCACGCCGTTCTCAAAAGGCGTCTCGTGGGCCAACCATCTCAACCCCGACGCCACCACCGCCGTGCTCGACGTCGAGCGGGTCGTGAAGGCTGGCCCCGTGCCTTCGCCGCAGCTCGCGAGCGACTGGCGCGACCGCATGGAAGATGCGCTCTGGGCGATCCTGCTGACTCCTGAATTCACCTACATCCCGTGACCACCGCACCCCGCTCTTTTAATCTTATTCTTAATCATAATCTTAATCCCCTTCCCCACATCCGCATCACAGCCACAGCAGATTAAGATTAAGAATAAGATTATGATTAAGACTCAGCTCTCCCGCCGTCAGTTCATCGCACAATCCGCGCTCGCAAGCACCGTCGCCGCACTCGGCGTCCCCGCTTTTGCGGAGGAAAAGAAGACGCCACTGGGCAAAGCCGAGCACTGCCTTTTCATCTGGCTCGGCGGCGGCATGTCGCACCTCGACACATTCGATGCGAAGACCACGAAGGGCGACGGACTGAAAAAGCCCGGCTGCTATTACGACAGCATCGAGACCGCGATTCCCGGCGTGCGCTTTTGCGAGCATCTGCCGCAGCTTGCGAAAATGGCCGACAAGCTCGTGCCCGTGCGCTCGGTGAACCACACCGTCATCGACGAGCACGCCGCCGCGGTGAATCGCATGCACACAGGCCGCCCCGTGAGCGGCAGCGTCGTGTATCCGAGCATCGGCAGTATTATCGCGCATCAGCGCAAGGCCGCCGCAGAGGGTGTGCCGCCTTACGTGCTCATCGGCTACCCGAGCGCCACTCGCGGCCCCGGCTTCCTCGGGCCAAAGGCCGGCTACGTCTATCTCACCGACACCGCCGCCGGCCCCGCCGGACTCACGCGCATGCCGGGCATCACCGATGCGCGGCAGCAGCGCCGAGAGACACTGCTCGCATCGCTGCGCACCGACTATCTGGGCCGCAATCCTGGCGACAAAATCGTGCAGGACTACGACGACGCGATTGGTGAAGTTTTCAAACTGCAGGGCGGCGACTTCATGAAGGCATTCGATCTCACGGGCGAGTCCAGTTCGGTTCGCCAGAGCTACGGCGATGAATTCGGCCAGCGCTGCATGTTGGCGCGGCGACTCATCCAGCGCGGGGTGCGCTTCGTTGAAGTGGGCTTCAATTTGAACTTCGTGAACGGCGCGGGCTGGGACACTCACAACGGCGCGCAGAAGCAGCAGCACGGACTCATCCAGCGCCTCGACCAGGGCGTCGCCGCACTCATCAGCGACTTGGAAAATCACCACCTGCTCGACAAGACGCTCATCGTCATTGCCACCGAGTTCGGACGCCCCGCCTCATTCGACGCCGGCGGCGGTCGTGGCCACTATGGCAAATGCTTCAGCAGCATCCTCGCGGGCGGCGGTCTCCGCACCGGGCAATTCGTCGGAACGACCGACGATCTCGCGATGAATATCGTCGAGGAACCCGTCGGCGTACCGGACCTCTTCGCCACGATTTTTGCCGCGATGGGAATCAATCCGTCGAAGAACCTCATGGCCGACGAGCGCCCCGTGCCGATTACCGATGGCGGCAAGGCCATTGCCAAGCTGTTCGTGTAATTTGCGCTCGGTGAATGTGGTGCCGACGACCCGTCGGCACCGATGTGAGGCGTACGAGAGTGCTGCGAAACCTACGTGCTTCCGGATTTGAGAACGATCCGCATTTCCCACACCTTGCCGACGGGTCGTCGGCACCACATTTTCCGCCTCCGATTGGTCTGCTGAATCCGCAACTTTGTATCCAAGTGGTCCAGCAAGAGTGTGGCGAATCTCCAAACACGCCCTACACTTGTCAAAGTGCTCGATTGTCTCCAACGCCCGCTTCGCGACCTGCGCCTGTCCGTCACGGACCGGTGTAATTTTCGCTGCGGCTACTGCATGCCGAAGGAAGTCTTCGGCCGCGGCTACGATTTTCTGCCGAAGGATCACATCCTCACCTTCGAGGAACTCACACGCATCAGCCGTGTTTTCGTGTCATTGGGTGTGGAGAAAATCCGCCTCACCGGCGGCGAGCCGACGCTCAGGCGCGACATCGAACAACTCGTCCAGCAACTGTCGGCGATCGATGGTTTGCGCGACCTCACGCTCACGACGAACGGCTCCACTCTTTTCGAGAAAGCTTCAGCCTTGCGCGCAGCGGGCCTGCGACGGCTGACCGTCAGCCTTGATTCACTCGACGAGAAGACGTTTGCCGCGATGAATGACATGAACTTCCCGCTCCACCGCGTGCTCGCGGGAATCGATGCCGCGCACAGGGCGGGCTTCTCGCCGATCAAACTGAACATGGTCGTGAAGCGCGGTGTGAATGATGGCGAAGTCGCTGCGATGGCTCAGCGCTTTGACGGGCCGGATTTCATCGTGCGCTACATCGAATATATGGACGTCGGCAACACAAACGGCTGGCGCATGAATGATGTGGTTCCCGCGTCGGAAATTATCGCACGAGTGAGCGAAGCGCTTCCGCTCACGCCGATCGCACGCAATTATCCCGGCGAAACCGCGCTGCGCTTTCGCACACCGAATGGCGGCGAAATCGGCATCATCGCATCCGTCACGAAGCCGTTCTGCGGCGACTGCACACGCGCCCGCATCACCGCCGAAGGCACGCTCTACACGTGCCTCTTTGCAAGCCACGGCACTCCGCTGCGTGACTTCGTCCGCAGCGGCGCGAATGACGGCGCGCTCGCGGAAAAAATCAGCGCCGTGTGGAAGGTGCGCGACGACCGATACTCCGAAATCCGTGCGCTCGGGGGCGCTGCATTGCCGAAAGTCGAGATGTCGCGAGTCGGCGGATGATGCGTAGCCGCGCCTGTGAAGGCGTGGGCTTTGCGACCGGGCTGCTCGTTTCCGTGGAAGTGGAAAGTGCCCGCGCTCTGACGAGCAGGATTCCACTCCATCAGCGCAGCTTCAGCCGCGGATGCCCGAGATGGTCGAGACACTCGACAATCGCGGCGAGCACCAGAGGCAGACATTCGCCGATGGCGCGCGGGCTGCCGGGAAGATTCACGATGAGCGTGCCCCCGCGCGTGCCTGCGGTCGAACGACTGAGAATGCTCGTGGGCACTTTTGCGAACGACTGCACGCGCATGATTTCGCCGAAGCCGGGCATCTCTCGTTCGAGCACGGCGCGCGTCGCTTCGGGCGTCACATCGCGCGGCGAAGGACCGGTGCCGCCAGTCGTTACCACGAGCGGGCACTTTTCGTCATCGCAGAGGCGGCGGAGCGCGGCTTCGATTTGAGGCCGCTCATCCGGGATGAGCACGCGCTCCCATTCGATCTCATCGGCGATGCGTGCGGAGAAAAATTGCTCGATGGCCGGGCCGCTGAGGTCCTCGTAAATGCCCGCGCTCGCGCGGTCGCTCAGCGTGATGCGTGCGAACTTCATTCCTTCACCTTTTTCGTCACACGGATTTCGCCGATGACCATTCCCTTATCCACGGCCTTGCACATGTCGTAGATCGTCAGCGCAGCCACACTCACTGCGGTGAGTGCTTCCATCTCCACGCCAGTCTTCGCCGTCGTGCGTGCGGTCGCCTCGATGCGGACGGCGTTGGCGAGCACTTCAAATTTCACCTCCACGGAATCGAGCGGCAGAGAGTGGCAGAGAGGGATGAGTTCATCGCAACGCTTCGCCGCCTGGATCGCGGCGATCTTTGCGACGGCGAGCACATCACCTTTTGGCAAAGCCTGCTTCTTCAGCGCACGGATGGTTGCAGAAGCGCAGTGCACAAGACCTTCCGCAGTCGCCGTTCGCCGTTGAAACGGCTTTGCGCCCACGTCCACCATCCGCGCGGCGCCTGATTCATCGAGATGGCTGAATTTTTCCTTCGGCATCCCCATTTGATTCACCCGCCGCGCGGCGAAAAGCGAGCCTCCGCTACGGGACTCAGGTGCGGACCAGTCTTGCGCAGATGGTTTCGCCCGGCTGCACCGCTTCGATTCCGGCAGGTACACGGATCAGTGAATCCAATCCGATGACACCAGTGAGATCGCCCGAGCTTTGCCATTTCAGCGGGATGAATCTCACTCCTCCCTCCTCCCATGCGATGCGTGCGGGCCACCAAGTCTCGCGGGCATTTCCCTTGAGCGCGGCATTTCCGGCGAGCGACGCCTCCACGAGGGCGAATTCGATCGCGCCGGTGGCCAGCATGTCGAGTGCGGCACGGATGACGAGGTGCCAGCACACGATGTGGGAGAGCGGATTTCCTGGGATGACAAATGCAAGCTGACGCCCGCGCGTGCCAAAAGTGAGCGGCTTTCCGGGCCGCAGGTTGAGTTGCGCGAAGTGGATCGAAAAGCCCAGTTCGCGCAGCGTCCGTGTGCCAAAATCGTGATCGCCGACACTCGCACCACCCGAAAGCAGCAACGCGTCCCAGCCTTCGACTTCGGTGCCATTGATTGCGTTTACGAGTTCCGCAGGTTCATCGCCCACGCGCAATTGCCTCACGACATCCGCACCGGATTCGGCGGCAAGAGCGGCGACGAGTGTGGAATTGCTGTCACGAATTTTGCCCTCACCCGGAATCGCATCCGGTGCCACGAGCTCGCTTCCGGTGGCGATGTGGAAAATGCGCGGGCGTGGCGCGACGAGCGGCGCGGTTTTGCCGAGTTGCGCGCCGAGTGACAGTTCGACGGGGCCAAGAATCGCTCCGCGTTCGATGAGCACGCTGCCCTCGCGCGCATCTTCGCCGCGCATGCGAATGTTGCGGCCCTTCCCGCGCTGTGAAAATGAAACGGTGTTGCCCATTCGTTTCGCGACTTCCTGCACGATCACTTGGTTCGCACCTTCAGGAATCGCCGAGCCGGTAAAAATTCGCGCACAGTCGCCATGCCCGAGTGCGATCGTGGGAACCGTGCCGGCGGGAATCTCGCACAGGATGCGAAACTCCGTGGACGGATCATCAGAAGCGATCGCGTAGCCATCCATCGCAGAGCGATCAAATGCCGGGATGTCTTCATCCGCAACGAGCGACTCGCGCAGGATGCGTCCCCGCGCCTGTGCGAGCGGGACGCGAATCGGAGGCAGGACATGCACGATCTGCGCGATGAGTGCGCGGGCTTCGGTAACGCTGAGCATGCGAGTGTTGTAATTTGCCGCCGCGACTCTGGCACTCGAAAAGCACCGCGCCTTGCGCATCGCTGGCGCACGCGATACGAAAGCCGAATGATTCAGGTGAAACTCATCGCATTCGCTCAGGCGGCCGACTCGCTCGGGTGGCGGGAGATGCTCGTGGAATGCGCGCCGGATGATTCCCCACGGGCGATCCTCGAACGGCATGCACCGGGTTTTGATTTCACGACTGCACGAGCGGCGGTCGATTGCGAATACATGCCGTGGGACGATGCGGTGGGCGCACTCGCCCAGGAAATCGCGGTTCTTCCCCCGGTAAGCGGAGGCTAGCCCATGGATGCCGACGTTTTTTTTACAGAGCAGACGATCATGCCGCCGACCCGCAAAGGGGCGCTGCGCGAGACAGGTGCAGTCGTTGAATTTCGCGGTGTTGTACGCGCGACCGAAGGTGACACGCAACTCGATGGGCTTTTCTACGAGGCCTATGAACCCATGGCCCGGCGTGAATTTGCCCGGATCATTTCGCAGCTCGCTGCGCGGCATTCACCGCAATCCGTCTGCATCATTCATCGGCTGGGTTTCGTCGCTGTCGGCGAGGCTTCGCTGTATGTTCGCGTGGAGTCGCGGCACAGGGGGCAGGCGCTGGCGTTCTGTGGAGAATTGATCGACCGGATGAAGCAGGACGTGCCGATTTGGAAAATCTCGCGACCGCGTGTGGCTGGATCAAAGCCCGAATAAATTCGTCCGCCCTCCCCTTGCCCGGCGGAAGCCGTCGAAAATCTCATCGCAGCCGTCGGTTTTCAGTTGATGAAGGATACGCAGCAATTCGCCGAGACGTCCCTGCGGCCATCCCTTCCTTTCAAACCAGCACAGGTATTCCAGCGGAAGATCGAACAGTGGCACACCGTGTGGCGGACACTTCTCCGGCCCATATTTTCCGAACGGCATAAACGTGCCCGCGATATCGGCGAGATCAGCGGCAAGCCAGTCACGGAGGTTTTCATCGAGCGATCCCATACAGGCGGCGAAACGTAACGCACGGCACTGGAGGGGCGATCCGAAATATATCGGCAGGAGCCATTCCGGGACTGGCGCGGTGAATTCTTTGATCTACATTTTCGGAATTGCACTCATCTGGCTTGTCCCAGAGATGAAAGGGTGCCCTTTGCCTGATTAGCCCATGCCCGACCTTCAGCCCATGAAAGGGACCGTCCGCGATATTTCCGTGGACGAGCCCAATTCTCGCTTTGCCCGAATCTTCGAGGCGACGACGGATGTCGTCGCGATGACGGGACGCGAAGGGCATCTGCTCTACCTCAATGCAGCAGGGCGAAAGCTGCTCGATCTGGAGCCAGATGCGGAGATTTCCAGCCTCACCTTAGGCGGGCTGCATCCCGAGTGGGCATTTGAAATCGTGAGGCTGGAGGGAATTCCCTCCGCCCAACAGCAGGGATCGTGGTCGGGAGAGACCGCATTGATCTCGGCGACCGGGCGCGAGTTCCCCGTGCTGCAGCTTGTGCTCGTGCATCTCGGTACGGATGGCACGCTTGAATTCGTCACCACAATCTGTCGCGACATTTCGGATCGCAAACTGAAGGAGCTCGAACGCATCGAGTGGGCGAACCGCTACAATGCTGCGATCCAGGCAAGCGGCCAGGTGGTGTTCGACTGGGACACATTGTCGAGTGAGATCGCTTACGGTGGTGAAATCGAGCAGCTTCTCGGATTTTCAGCCGATGAAATGGTCGGAGGAATCGACCGGCTGCGCAACGTGGTGCATCCCGATGACGTGAATGCCTTCGATGATCGGATCGAAGTGGCGACGATGATGCGGGATCCTTTTGACTATACCTTTCGAGCGATCCGCAAGAACGGCGTGGAAGTGATCATCCGTGTGCAGGGATGCTTCTTCCTGGATCGTCACGGGCAGTTTGGCCGCATGGTCGGCTTCCTGAAGGACGTCACCAAGGAGCGGATGGGCGAGCAGGCGATCCAGCTCGCAAATGAGCGCCTCGAACAGCGCGTGGCGGAGCGGACCGGTGAACTCGCAAAGGCAAACTTCGATCTTAGGAACAGTGCCCTCCGGCAGGCTGCCGTCTCGCGACTGGGACAGCGGGCGCTCGCAGGCCAGTCACTCGGCGAGCTGATGCTCGACGCCGCGAAGACCGTGATGGAAATGCTCCCGTGCGAATACTCGTCCGTTCTTCAATACAACGATCAGGCCGATGATTTCAAACCGCTCGCCGAAGTCGGATGGCCGAATACCGGAGGCCCGCGGCTCCCGATTCCCGGCGGCACTCGCTCACTGAGCGGATACGCGGTGCTCACAGGGAACGCAGTCGTCTCCACTGACATCGAAGCGGAGACACGCTTTCAATATTCGGACGCCTCACGGGTTGCAGGCGTCCGCAGTGGCATCGCGGCATGCATCAAGGCGGGGGAACGACCGCTGGGAGTCTTCGTTTCATTTTCGCTCAGGCGCAGGGATTTTTCCCACGACGATGTGAGCTTTGTGCAATCCATCGCAAACGTGCTGACCGCCGCCATCGAGCGACACGAGGCCGAGGACAGCATCCGCCGCGCACGCGCCGAGGCTGAGGCGGCGAACCGCGCAAAAAGCGAATTTCTCTCCCGCATGAGTCATGAGCTGCGGACGCCACTGAATGCGATCCTCGGATTCACGCAAATCCTCGAAATGGAGGAGCACACCGAGAACCAGGCTGAGAGCATCGGCCACATCTCTCGCGCCGGGCGGAATCTTCTCAATCTGATCAACGAAGTGCTCGATATCGCGCGTCTGGATTCCGGGCGTGTGGAATTCCTCATGGAGTCGGTGGATGTCCTCGAACTGATTCAGGAGACAGTCAACTCGGTCTCGCCTGCCGCGGCAAAGCGCAACATCACGATCCGACTCTCGGATCTCCCAGCATCCGCCCCGTTCGTCCGCTCCGATCGCGAGCGTCTTCGGCAAATCCTCCAGAACTTTTTGTCGAATGCAGTGAAGTTCAATCACGAGGGCGGGAGTGTCCTTCTCACAGTCGCTCACTGCAATTCCAGTCACTGGCGGATTGGCGTCACGGATACCGGGATCGGCATCCCGCAGGAAAACCTGGCGCGTCTCTTTGTGCCATTCGAACGACTCGGCACCAGGGAAGGTGGAATCGAAGGCGGCTCCGGTCTCGGTCTTGCACTTTGCCAACGACTGATCACCAGCCTCGACGGCCGCATCGGCGTGAGCAGCAACGTCGGCACAGGCAGCACATTTTGGGTGGAGCTTCCGGCTGAAGAAACGGAAATCCGCGAACCTGTCCCAACCCCAGCGCTGCCAAATGTGGAGGCCACCCCGCCAGCCCCGGCGAAGGAGATCCATAAAATCCTCTACATCGAGGACGACGCCGCGAACTACTTTCTCGTAGATCGCTTTCTCGCCAACCGGAAAGACATCCAGTTGATGTCCGCACTGCTTGGAAGCGTGGGAATCGCCATGGCACGCGAGCATCTGCCCGATCTGATTCTGCTTGATCTGAATTTGCCCGACATGGACGGCGAGCAAATCCTTCGTTCGCTGAGGGGCGATAGGATCACAAACGGCATCCGTGTAGTGGCTGTGACCGGCGAGATGATGATCGAACGGGAGGAAGAACTAAGGGCGCTCGGCGTCCTCGAGATCCTCGTGAAGCCATACAAACTTGCAGCAATCACAGCCCTCCTCGAACGCTCGCTGACCAGGAAAAGCTAGCGCGCCAGGCACTGCATCGTCCTCAGCTTCACTGGCGGCTGATTACTTCCCGTCTTCTAGGAAAACATCCATTTGCTGACCGACAAAGACCCCGGCACCCGTCGGCCGGTCAAAGCGGTAGATGATCTGGAGCACGCGGGTATCCACGCGCTCGCTGCTTTCTCCGGTCAGGGATTTTTTGGGAACGATGTAAGGCTCGATGCGGACGAAACGCAGGGGGATTTCCACATCGCGACGGCCCTTGATGTATGCCTTTGCCGCCATGCCCGTGCGAATGCGGGATGCGTTATCCTCGTCAATATCGGCCCGGAGTTGCAGTTCCTCCGTCTGCCCGAGGATGAGGATCGGCTCTGCGGAGGTGGGCGCGGCATATTCACCTGCGCGGGTATTCACCTGCAGGATGCGTCCATCGCGCGGCGCTCGGATGGTGAGCAGATCGAGCTGCACCTTCGTGCGATTGAGCTGTGCCTCAGCACTGCCGATGCGCGCTCTCATGCTCACAAACTGAGCCTCGGCCGCCTGCGTGGCGAAGAGCTTGCGCTGTCTCTCATCTTCGCTCGCGACTTTTGTGGCGATGAGCTTTTCCATGCGCACCCACTGGTCGCGCTTGTCCGCGAGACTCACCTCCGCTTCGGCGAGTTGTTTCTGTAGCGCAAAAAATTCAGCCTCCTGCGAGGCCACGAGGGCAACGCCATCGCGGGAATCCTGCTCCACGAGCACATCACCGGCTTTTACCATGTCGCCGACCTTCACGTTCACCTTCGCGACGAGCCCGGGCAGCGCGGCGGCAATGCGGACGTTTTCATTCACGCTCTCGACCAGCCCGCGCCCGCCAATCGACTTGCGGAACGGCGCACGCGGCGGCTCGCTCAGCGGGACAGCCGCCGGGATGGTCTTGCGTGAGGTGAGCACGAGCCGCACGGACGCAGCAGCACCTGCGACAGCGACTATTATCAGGAGCCAGAAGATGAGACGTTTCATGAAAAATGTGACCGCAGTTCAGACATAATGGGCTTTGTATTCCCCTGCCCCGTACACGCCTTTTACGAGACCGTCCTCCATCTCCGCGATGCGATCCGCGAATGAAAAGATGCGGCTGTCATGAGTCACCACGATCACGCAGCGATCGTCGCGACACGCGCTCGCCTTGAGCAGGTCGAGCACCTTGTGCCCGGTCTCCGCATCGAGGGAAGCCGTGGGTTCATCGCAGATGAGCAGTCGCGGCTCGTGAACCAGCGCCCTAGCGATGGCCACGCGCTGCTGCTGCCCACCGGAAAGTTCGCGCGGGTATGCGGCGAGTCTCCTGCCGAGTCCCACCTCGGTGAGCAGCCTTGCCGCTGCATCCTGCGCCTTGCGTCGCGATTGTCCCTGGAGCAGGAGCGGGATGCTCGCGTTTTCCAAAATGTTCCAAGTGGGGATCAGATTGAACTGCTGGAAGATGAAGCCGACATTCCGCCCGCGGAAGTCCGTGAGCTTTCCTCCACCCAGATGCACAAGGTCCGTGCCGAAGACATTCACGCTGCCTGCATCGGCTTTCATCGTGCCGCAGATCACGCTGAGGAAGGTCGTCTTCCCGCATCCCGATGGACCGACGATCATGATCATCTCGCCACAGCGCGCTTCGAAGTCCACCCCCTTCAGCGCACGCACGGCATTGTCGCCACGGCCAAATGTTTTCACCACGCCACGCGTCGCGACTGCTATCTCCCGATTCCCATTGCTGAATTCCGAAGGTGCGACACTCATCGGAATACAATCGCCGGTTCGGCGCGGATGACTTTCAGCAGCCCGATCGTCGCCGAGAACAGGCAGATGAAGACGATGATTGCTCCGGTGAAGGCGAGCACTTGCCAGGGCAGAAAAAATGGCGGCTCACCGACTTTCAGGAAGATGTTTCCAAAGATGGCGGTCAATCCCACACCGAGTCCGTAGCCCATGGAGCCAACGGTGAATGCCTGCAGGAATACCATCTCAGCGAGCAGCGTATTGCCGGCCCCCATCGCCTTCAGCGCTGCGAGATGCCGCACATTTTCATGCACGAAGAGATAGAACGTCTGCCCCGCGATCGCGATGCCGACGAGCGCCCCGAGCAGCACCACGGTGCCGAATGAAATCGGGATGCCGGTGTATTTGATGTACCAGTCGATCGTCCGAGTATTAAACTCCTCGTCCGTGAACGCCATGATGCCGGGAATCTTCCGGATGCGATCCACCACATCGGCCTCCTTCACGCCGTCCTTCGGCTTCACGAGGACAAATGAAAGCTGCTTGCGCTGCGGCTGCGCGTATTCGAGCGCGCGCTCATAGGTCGTGTAGATGTAGGGCTGCCCGAGGAAGCTCTGTTCCGCGTAGCAGATGCCGACGACGCGCGCCTCCTTGTCATTGATTTCAAAAGTATCGCCCACGCGCAGGTCGATGCCCTTGCGTTTGAATTTCTTGATCGCGATCTGGTCCACCACCACCGCATTCGGCAGCCGCAAATCTTCGATGTTCCCCGCGGTCATCTTCACAGGCCGCCCGACCATCGTGGCGCTGTCGAGCCCGGTGAGCTGCACCGGCTGGAAGGAACCGTCGCGCAGCCGCGCCGAGATGATGCCCCAGTAAAGCGGCACCGCCCATTCCACGCCCTCCACACTGCGCACGCGGTTCACCTCGATGTCGCGCATCGGCACCACCTCATTCACCTGCTCCACCTTCGCATCGCAGACCCAGATGGGCACCTTGATGTTCCGCAGCGTCGAGGTCGTCCACAGCATCAGCCCGCAGAAGACCCCGCTCTGCTGCGTCATCAGCAGCGCACAAAATGTGAGCCCGCCAAGAAGCATGACGAACTTCGCCACGTCACCATAGAGCATCTTGAGAGCTAGCCTGAGCATTGAGTCGTGGAACGAAGCACTGCGGGATACGGCGGGTCAAGGGCCGCGGACGCAAAGCGTGGAAAAGAATGCGCCCGGCGAGCGAGCGGCCCGTCCCGCGTTTCGTTAAATGGTCGCGCAGTAAGTTTGCGGCGGCCTGCAGGCCCGTTGCTCACGATGTATTTCACGAGGTCCACACGGAAGCTTTGTGTTTCTCCGTGCGGTGGCGTCCGCTTTTGAAGTTAGGAGTTCGGCGCAAGAGTGTGTGCCGGAAGTCAGCGGCGGCTTGTGCGCCAACGGCGCAACCCATTCCAGCCTGGGCAACGCTCCAGGAAACCGCATCAGCAGGACAAAGGGCTGACCGTTTTCCCAGGGCGTTGCCCTGGGCTGGCTTGTTGGCGCACCGTTGGTGCTCGTCCCCGGCGCGCATCAAGAGTACATGACAAGCTCTAGCTGGTGTCGTGCCAGGGCACCGAAATGGGCGGCCAAAGGGCACAATTCGGCCTCTTCCTGGCAAAAATGAGTGAAAACCGGGGGAAATCGCGTGCCTGCGCTCTTCAGTCAGAGGGCGGACTGCGAAAAGGAGTGCGTCCATTATCGGAGTGAGCGCGTCCATTATCGGAGTGAGTGCTTCCATTTTCGGAGTGAGCGCGTCCATTATCGGAGTGAGCGCGTCCATTATCGGAGTGCGTGCTTCCACTGTCGGATTGCGTGCTTCCATTGTCGGAGTGCGTGCTTCCACTGTCGGAGTGAGTGCTTCCATTGCCGGAGTGAGTGCTTCCACTGTCGGAGTGAGTGCTTCCATTGCCGGAGTGAGTGCTTCCACTGTCGGAGTGAGTGCTTCCACTGTCGGAGTGAGTGCTTCCATTGCCGGAGTGAGTGCTTCCATTGCCGGAGTGAGTGCTTCCATTGCCGGAGTGAG
>JBBRPQ010000017.1:0-87703 GCA_038227825.1 Chthoniobacterales bacterium | reverse complement strand
TTTTTCGCTGGGCCGTTCCACCCCTGGCGTGGGGGCCCCCGCGCCCGGTGTGTTTTTTTGGGCCGGGGGGGGGGGCGCCCCTGCTCCTTGCCCGCGCTCCCCGATGCACGCCTTCATTTCAACACCCGCCAACTGCGGGCTTCCACGACTGCAAACGCCTGCCAAAGTCCGCGCCCCTTTCCCGATTATCCCCGCACCACACATCCAGCCATGAATCCGCGCATCCTCACCACGTCCATCGCACTTTTCACCTGCCTGCACATCCACGCCGCGCCTGTCGTGGTCGAGCCGGTCGCGAAGACGGCGGTCATCTCGAAACAGCCGCAGAAAATCCACGCGGACCTCAAGGGCGCGCGTCAGCTTTTCCTCGTCGCGACGGATGGCGGCGACGGCATCATGGCGGATTGGGCGGACTGGATGGAGCCGGTGCTGATCAAGAGCGACGGCTCGAAGATCAAGCTCACCGACGTGAAGCCGAAGTCCGCGCAGGTCGGCTTTGGAAAACTCGGCGTGAATGTGAACGCGGGCGGCCAGCCGATGCGCGTCGAGGGCAAGCCGGTCGCGTTTGGATTCGGCACGCACGCGCCGGCGATGGTGGCGTTCGATTTGCCGGAGGGCGTCGTGGCGTTCGAGGCGACGTGCGGGATTGACAATGGCGGCACGGATCAAGGCTCAGGCTCGGTGCAATTTTTTGTCTTCAACGAGGAGCCGCCGCGCAAGCTGCTGAATGTCTCGCAGGGCGGCGACGGCAAGACAAACACCGAGCGCTACGGCCTCGAAGCGGCGAAAGCGGCGATGGGGAATTTCACCACGCCGGCGGGGTTGAAGGCGTCGCTCTTCGCCGCGGAGCCGATGATCCAGAACCCGACGAACATCGACATAGACCACACCGGCCGCGTGTGGGCGACCGAGTGCGTGAACTATCGCAAATACATGGACATCCGCCCCGAGGGCGACCGCGTGGTGATCCTCGAAGACACGGACGGCGACGGGTTCGCGGACAAAGAGACGACTTTCTACCAAAGCCCCGAACTCACGAATCCGCTCGGCATCTGCGTCATCCCCGGCCCCGGCGGCGGGAAGCGCGGGCAGAAGGTCATCGTGAGCGCAGCGCCGAATGTGTGGCTGCTCACCGACACGGATGGCGACGACAAGGCCGACAAGGCGCAGGTGCTTTTCAAAATTGGCGGCGTGTGGAATTACGATCACCAAGTCCACGCATTCAGCTTCGGGCCGGATGGGAAGTTTTACTTTAACTCGGGCAACTCGATCACCGAACTCACATGGCCCGATGGCAAGATCGTGAAGGACATCACGGGCAACGAAATCACGAACAAGGGCACGCCGTACCGGCAGGGCATGGTTTTCCGTTGCGACATTGATCTGGAAAAGGGCGTGGCGAGCAACGTCGAGACGCTCGGGCATAATTTCCGCAACAACTACGAGGTCGCGGTGGATTCGTTCGGCACGATGTGGCAGAGCGACAATGACGACGACGGCAACAAGGGCGTGCGCATCAACTACGTGATGGACTACGGCAACTTCGGCTACACCGACGAGATGACCGGTGCGGGCTGGCGCTCGAAGCGCACGAACATGGAGACCGAAATCCCGAAGCAGCACTGGCACCTGAACGACCCCGGCACGATTCCGAACCTGCTCCAGACCGGCGCGGGCTCGCCGACCGGCATCCTCGTGAATGAGGGCACGCTTCTCGGCGCACCGTTCACGAATCAGATCATCCACTGCGACGCCGGCCCGCGCACAGTGCGCGCGTATCCCGTGAAGCCCGACGGTGCGGGCTACACCGCCGAGATGGTGGACATCCTCACCTCGACGGACTCGTGGTATTGCCCGAGCGACTGCGCGATCGGCAACGATGGCACGCTCTTCGTCGCCGATTGGTATGATCCGGGCGTCGGCGGACACGCGATGGGCGATCACGAGAAAGGGAAGATCATGGGCCGCATCTACAGCGTCGCGCCGACTGGTCACAAAGTCTCCACGCCGAAAGTGGACGTGAGCACAGCGGAAGGCGCGATCGCCGCGCTGTCTTCGCCGAACCGCGTCACGCGTTCGCTCGGCTGGAACGAACTGCACGCGATGGGCACGAAGGCCGAGCCCGCGCTGCTCGCGCTTTTCAAAAACGAAAACCCGCGCCTGCGTGCGCGCGCGCTCGGCGTGCTCTCGCAGATTGCAGGCCGCGAAACCGTACATCTCGCCGCGGGACTGAACGACGCGGACAGCGACGTGCGCTGCTTCGCCATCCGCCTCTGCCGCGAGCTGCACGCCACGCGCGGGCTCGACACCACGCCTCTCGACAGCGACCGCACGCTCGTTGCAAAGCTCATGCGCGACCCGAGCGCCGCCGTCCGCCGCGAGATCGCACTTTCGCTCCACGCCTCGCACAAGATCGAAAAACTCTGGGCCGCGCTCGCGATGCAGCACGACGGCAAGGATCGCTGGTTCCTCGAATCACTCGGCCTCGGCTCCGTGCGCAATGAGGACCTGTGCTTCGACACCTGGCTCGCCGCCGTCGGCGACAAATGGAACACGCCCGGCGGACGCGACATCGTCTGGCGCGTGCGCGCGTCGAAGTCGCCGGAGTATCTCGCGAAAATTCTCGCCGACGAATCCGTCTCGCAAAACGAGAAGCCGCGCTTCATTCGCGCATTCGACTTCCTCCCGGCCAGCGAGGCGAAGGACAAGGCGCTGCTGCAACTCGCATCGCTCGGGGCGAAGAACATCGAAGTCTCCCGCGAGGCACTCGCACGGCTGAAGGGCAACAAATCTCCCGAAATCGCGAAGGCGCTCACCGACGCGCTGTCGAAGGCGAAAGGCACCGCCGCGTTTGTGGATCTCGTCGCCGACTTCGGCGTGACCGGACTGGGCCAGGAGCTGCTCGACACCGCGCTCGCCATCGGCAGCGATCCCGCCGCCGTCGAGGCGATCAAGCTCGTGCTCGAAGACCGCGAGAGCGATCCGATCCTCGGTCATGCGCTCGCCGGCCCGCGCTCGGCGGACATCCTGAACCTCATCATCGCCACCGGCAGCAAGCGCGGACTGAACCGCGTGAGCACCATCGTGACGAAGGCCGACGCCAAGCCCGAACTCCGCCGCGCCGCCGTGCAATCGCTCGCGCGCACGCAGGCTGGTGCCGAGTCCATCATCGCCACCGCGAAGTCCGGCAAGCTCGCGGAGGAATTGAAGCCCGTCGCCGCGAGCGCGCTTCGCCTCGTGCAATACGCATCGCTGAAGGCGGACATTGATTCCCTTTTCCCCGCACCCGCATCGCTCGGCGGAAAGGCACTCGCGCCCATCTCCGAACTCGTGAAGCTCAAGGGCGACGTCGCGAAAGGCCGCGCGATTTTCGAGCGCGCCGAGTCGTCGTGCATCATCTGCCATCGCGTGGACGACAAGGGCGTGGACTTCGGCCCCGCGCTCTCGGAGATCGGATCGAAGCTGCCGAAGGAGGCCATCTTCGATTCCATCATCAATCCGAACGCGGGCCTCAGCATGGGCTTTGAGACCACGCAGCTCACCTTGAAAAAGGACGGCGGCGGCATGGGCATCGTCCGCAGCGAGACGAACGACGAAGTCGTCCTCGCACTCCCCGGCGGCGCGACGCAGAAGTTTGCGAAGAACGACATCAAGAGCCGCGAAAAACTCACGACCTCAATGATGCCCAGCGGCCTCAGCCAGGCGCTCACGCAGGACGACCTCGTGAACCTTGTCGAATACCTCGCCACGCTGAAGAAAAAGTAGTCCAGCGCTTCAGCGCGCATCGGCATACAAGATTGGAGGGAGCGACGTGTGGCCCGCGGATCTCTCTGCCATCGCGGCATCAAGACGAGCTGAAGCTCGGGACTACGTTCCGCGTTTCGCTTGCCCCTCCCCGCTCCACCCGGCAAGTTCCTCAGCATACGCCATGGCTGACCCACTCGATCCGAAGGCACCCTCCACGAAACCGCAGCAGGCTCCGTCTGCGAAAATCAACTTCATCACCAAGATCGGACGGATCTTCACCGCGCCATTTGTCGCGGTCGGGCACATCGTCCGGGGCGGATCGAAGATTGACGAAATCGTCGTCTATTCCGCGCCACCGGCATTTTTCCTGTGGGTCGTGATCTTCACCGGCTTCCTGCTGCGTCTGGTCGTGACGAACAATATCCTCACCGAGCAGGCCGGTGCGTGGATTTTCATCTTCATTCTCGTCTATTTTCTCCTAGCGGTGCTCTACGACATGAGCCTGAAAAAACTCGTGCTCTGCACACTTGTGTTCGCAGTGCTGTGGCTCTTTGCGAAGTACGTGGAAAGCCTCCGCAACGTCGCGATCCTCGGCCCCATTCTGCAGCACTTTAAGGATCTGAACCCGAAGTTCGATCCCGGCACCGTATCGGTGATTTGCTGGCTGCTGCTGATCCCGTGGATCGCCTCGATCTTCGAGATGGTGTTCAACCGCAAGAAGCAATTCAGCCCAAATGAAATCGCTGAATTCCACTTTGGCGAAGGCTCCGAGCTGACGGATCGCACGGGACTGCGCTTCCATACAAAATATCGCGACGTGCTCGAGACGCTGCTTGGTTTCGGCGGCGGCGACCTGCTCGCAGTGGACAATCACCAGCGCGTGATCAAGCGCTTCGAGAATGTCGTCGGCCTGTGGTTTCACTGGGACAAGCTAGACCGTATCCTCCATCAGCGCGCCACGCTGCTTGAGGGCGATGACGGCCAGGAGCCGCCGCCCGGAGTCCCGCCCGCACCCTAGCGCACGGCAGCACTGCGGAAAACATTCCCTCCGATGCAACGCCTGCTCCGGGATCACTTCACGCGCGCCCCGCTTTTGCTCATGGCACCGCGGGTGAAACGGGTCCTCGGCCTGCCGCCGGGCAGCATCCGTGCGCTGCTCACTCTGATGACCGTGGGCTTCATCGTCGCGCAGACCGCGCGCGGCATCCGCGTGAGCCTGCTGTGGTTCGAGTCGCTCATGATCGTCCTCGCTCACTACTTCGCACACCGGCGCTTCGTGCCACTCTCACCCAGCATGCGCGAGCGGCTGAAAGACGAGGATCTGATCGAGGACGAAACGCATCCACTGAACCTGCCCAAGCATTCACTGCGCACCATCATCGTGCTGGCCTTCGTGGGGCTGGCCATCTTCCTCGCATTCCAAGGCCGCCTCCGCGATCCGGTCGCCGTGCCCGTATTCATCAGCGTCGGCTCGTACTTTCTCGGCATCGGGTTCGGCGCAATCGCGACGTGGTGGAACCGTGGCAAGCCCAGCAAGGGCGCATCGTGGTTTGAGGATGTGAAGGCGGTCCTGACACTCATCGCCGTCGCGCTGGCGATCATCATACAGCTCTTCGGCTGGCAGCAGTCGGTCCCATACGGAGACAAGCTCGAAGCGCTCCCTCTCGCGCTGATGCTGTTCTACTTCGGCTCCCGATAAAGTGCGCCCTGCTCAGAGCAGCCCGAAGCGCTTGCGCAGAATCCACTCGATGGTGAGCAGGAGCACGATGGGGATGAACCACCACCAACTCTGCCACAGTACGGTGTCGCTCTCGATCACCTGCCCGCTGCTCAGTGGCGCGAGTTTTTCGATCAGCGCGTCGGCGTTCTCTTCGCGGAGATATTCGCCTCCACCGGCAAGACTCACTCGGCGGAGCATATCCTCATTGAGGCTGAGCAGCGTGCGCTCGGCATTCTCGCGCGCGGTCACGGCGAATTGCGTGCGGGCCTTGAGCTGCTCGGCGGGAACTGCGCCGGTGTCCACGGAGAGTTCGTAGCTGCCACTGTCGAGCGCCGTGGTGCGCCCGCGGTAGAGCCCGCCCTCATCGGGTGAAAGGGTGATCGTGGCGACGCGCTGGCCATCGCGCCAGAGCACGGCGTTCACCGATGCATCCGAGACAGGACGTCCTTCCGCATCGCGAAGGCGGGCGCGGATATCGGCCTGCTCGCCCGGCTGGTAGGTGAGCTGCCCGGCATCGAGCTGCACGAATTTATCCCGCGCAGCGAACGGTGCCTCGCCGATGTAATCACCGAGCTGATTCCAGAAACGCACGTGGTAAAGGTCCGCGACTTCGTAACGCCAGCGCCACGATTCATCGAATGCGTGGTAATATACGCGACCCGCGCCGAACGTGCGCAGCACCGCCGCAGGCATGTGCGAGCCGGATGCCTCCAGCAGGACCTCGGCACCAGGGAGCGCCTTCACCTGCGCCATGAAATGCGGCGGCGGCATCTTCGCCCACGTGTCGGCATTCGTCGTGGAATCCGCGCCGACCATGAAGGCCCCGATGCTCTGCGCGCGACCCACGAGCGCGAGCGATTTCACGGTGTCCTGCAAGCCTGCACCGGTCCACTCGACAGGGAACAGCGGGGCCAGTGGCGTGCCAGCATAGCCGCGGAGGACTCCGCGCGGGCCGTCGATGAATGCAATCGCACCGCCACGCTTCGCGACAAATTCCGAGAGCCACGTGAGTTCCTCGTCCTTCAGGATTCCGCGAGGGACTTCGCCGAAGAGAACGAGGTCATACGCATCGAGCGCCTTTCGCAAGGCCGGGAAAGTACCCGCCTTCTCGCCGCGCACGAAGCCTGCGTCCGAGGTTGCGCCCGCGATGACGGCATTCACTTCCCATTTTTCATCCCGATCAAAAAGATTGCGCAAATAGCGCGTCTCCCATCGCGCGCGTCCGTCGAGGATCAGTATCTTTCGCTTCTGCGTGACGGCGCGGAAACGCAGCGGCGCGGAGTTATTCGACAGCTCGCGATCTCCCTCGATGGCACTCACCTCCGCGGTGAGTTGCAGCGGTGCGCCCGCGATTTCATAACCCTGCGTCCGCTGCTTCATGCGCGCGTCCGCAAGTTCCTTGATGGGAAACTCAAACGGCTCGCGACGCACCCCTTTGCCAACGGATACGATCGGCTTTTCCCACACGACCTTGCCGCCGTCCTTGATCGACAGTGTGTAAGGCTCGCCCGCGGGAATTTCCTCCTTGATGAAAACTTCGCCGCGCACGCGGTCCTCGAAGAACACGGAATCCGGCGCGACGACGCGCAGCACAGCGACATCGCGCGGCGGCACCTGACTGCCGAAGCCCACCGAAAAAACCGATGTCTTTCGCCCGGCCAAAATGCGCGCGGCATCGAGCGGCGCTTCGCCGGAATTGTGCTGGCCGTCCGTGAACAACACGACTGCACTTTTCTCCGCGCCACCCGCAGCCTCGGCGGCGAACTTCAGTCCGGCGGTGAGGTTCGTGGATTGTGCGAGGGGCTTCGGCAGTCCCGCAGGTGGTGCGGAATCGCCCGCGCTCGAATGCCAGAGGTGCTTCGCGTCACTGCCATCGAGCAGGATCAATTGCACGTCGTGCTTCTCCGCGAGGCGCGCGAGGAGCTGCTTCTCCGGGGGACCTTCGAGCAACAGCGCCTGCAGACGCTGCCAGCGCGGGAGTGAGTCGAATTTTGCGAGCGCGGCGCGCAGCGGCGCAGACGCAGCATCGGACTCGATCTGCTTTTCAAACAGCGCGGAAATTTTCAGCGAGAAGCGGCCCGACATCTCACCGAGTCGCGAAAGATCACCGTTCGCGCGCACCTGATCGTCGGTGCCGGCAAATTGCCGACGCGCGAGTTCCTGAGCCGGCGCGAGAATCTCGGCACGCAGCGTCGCGAGATCGTCGCTGCCCGGCGCCGCCCTCGCGAGCAGCGTGCCGGCTTCGGTGACTTTTGTGGCGAATTCGGACGACAGCTTTCCCCACACCTCACCCGTCAGCGACTCGGGCGGAGGCATCCGATCGGCAATGCCCCGGGCATCGGCGAGCGCAGCGGCGGCGGTCGGCAGTTCGAGGGGGACGCTCGCGCCATCGAGGAGACCGAGCCTACGGGCGAGCGCGATTTTCCGCCCCGCATCCATCGCCTGGTCGGTGAGCTGCATGGACTCGGACGCGTCGATGCAGAGGAAAAGCCGGGCGAGTTCGCCGATGACCTTGCGGTGATGCAGCACCGGGCCGCTGAGCATGAGCACGATGAGGATGACCGCGAGCGAGCGCAGTGATGGCAGGAGGACGCGCAGCCACGGGCGTTGAGAAAGCGTGTCGCGGCGATAGAGGAACCACGCGATGATGCAGAGGAGCAGCGCGACACCGACGCTCGCAAACCAAGGCCAGTCGCCCGTCCATCGCAGTGTGGTCGTGACGTGCTCGTGCTTCATCGAGCGACCTCCGTATCATGCCCGATTCCCTTTGCTACGGAGGCACCGACCGTTCCGCGCGGACGGGAAAAGTATCGCTGCAAAATTAGTTCGAGAAAAATCAGCGCAAGCAGCACGGCGAGCACCCATTTCCAAAGCTCGTCTCCGAAACGGTGGCGGTGCTCATTTTCGCGAAACTCCGCGGACGAATGCACGACGGTAACGGAATGCGCCTTTGCAAATTCGGCGATCTCAGTATCCGCGAGGCGGGAGAGGTCGGACTCACGGCGATCAGCATTCACGACGTAATGCAACGGCTGCCCGCCCGGCGGCTGCAGCGTGTAAAGACCGGGTTGATACAGCGGTGCCGTCTCGACCACACCACGCTCATCCTTTTTCACCACCGGCATTTCGACCGCGACGCCATCCGGCCCGGTGAGCAGCGCCTTTTTTCCTGCAGCGGCGACGGGGAGAAATGAGATGAGCGCGCGGCCGATTTCGAGATTGCGGGGCGGGTTCACCGTCGAGGCGAGATGCACGCAAAGTCGCTGCACGAGCGGGAGGTAAAATGGACGCGCGGGGAGATTTCCCCAGTCAGCGTCCGCCGCTGTCGCGCATGCGATCACACGCCCGTGGCCGACTGCGCGCTCGACGAGAAATGGATCACCACTATCGAGCCGAGCGAGGACGACGGGGTCCTTCGGATCGCCGCGATTCGCAGGCGGGCGCATCTTGAACCACACTTTGATCGCTGCCTCAGCCATCGAGCCGTTACGCGGATCGTTGAAAATTTCGAGCGCGGGATTTTCAAAACGCTGCGCGGCGATGCCGATGCCCTGCGCACTTTCCTTTATTTCTCCGGAGATGGATGCGAGAGGCACTGGCGCGAGCGAGGCGAAGGGGCCGTTCCACCACACGATGTCGGTGCGATCACCAGGGAAGACGAGCAGGCCGCCGCCGTTTTTCACGAAGTCCTCCAGCAGGCGCATCTGCTCGGGCGTGAGCTTGCGCACATTTGCGAGCACGACTGCCGCGGTGTCGGCGAGATGTTTCGCGCTGAACGCATCCGCGGAGACGACGTGCGGCTCGATGAGATCACTCAGCTCGACTTTGCCCGCGGCGAAGGGCGAGAGCGCGATCTGCAGGTAGGCGGTCTCTGAGGTGATGTCGTCGGGCGTCGCACCGGGTGCGCCGTCCACGAGCAGCACGGGCAGGCGATCACGCACGGGGATGCTCGCGAGGAAGGTGTTGTCGGCGGCGAGCACGTCGGGCTCGGTCGAGACCTCCACGACATGCGAGCCCGCGGCGTCGAATGCGTGTGTGAAGAGCACCTGCGCCTTCGCACGCGGGCCGAGGTGCGTCTGCGATGCGGCCTTGTCCTTGCCGTCCACCTTGAAAGTCACGCGCAGGTCGGCGTGGTTGGCGTCACCGAAATTGCGGAGGTTCGCGCGGATCTGCACCTTCTGCCCGACACCGACCATGAGCCGCGAAAAATCCAGCGACTCGACGGCGACGTTCTCTTTCACCTCCTGGCCGACATCCCAAAATGTGACGCCCGGCGCAGTCGGCAGGCTGCGGATGCGTTGCAAGGCACGACCAATGAGCGCGTCCTCGGTCGCTGGAAAACTCACGCGCTGGAAATCGGTGAGCACCACGACCTGTCGCGCGCTCTCGTGCATTTTCTCCAGCGCACCGGCGCCGAGATCGAGCGCCGAGGGGATTTTTGCGCTGCCGAAACCGGCGGATGATTTCGTGAGCGCCTGCGTGACTCGCGAGAGATCGTAGCTCGGCGTATCGAGCAGGCCGCGCCCGCCTTCGCCCATCATGATCACATGCGCCTCGGAGCCGCTGCGGAGTTCGTTGATCAGCCGCAATGTCTCGTCCTTCGCGATGCCGAAGCTCGTCGTGCCTGCGCGCGCGGCGTCCATCGAATAGCTGTTGTCGAGCAGGACGACGGTCGAGGTCTTCGCATTGCCGAGCAGTGAACTCGCGCCTTTCCAAAGCGGCCGAGCCATCGCGAGCGCGAGCAGCGCGGGAATCGCGCAGCGGATCGCGAGGAGGATCCATTGCTCGATCTGGATGCGCCGCTGGTTTGTCCGCAGCACGGCCTCGAGCAAGTGCATCGCGCCCCATTTCACGATTTTGAAACGGCTCTTGTGGAAGAGGTGGATGATGAGCGGGATCGCGAAGGCGGCGGTGCCGACGAGGAGGGCGAGATTGAGGAAGCTCACTGGGTGGCCTCCTCGGATTCGTGCGGTTTTTTTTCAACGCCCAACGCCCAACTCCCAACTCCCAACTCCCAAGGATCGCGGCTAAGGTCGCCCGGACATCTGAAAGCCGATCTCCGCGCATTGGGCGTTGGACGTTGGGAGTTGGGCGTTGGGCGTTGAAGTATCTTCACAACCAGCCCTCGCTTTCTCTCAGACAAAGATTCCCCGCGTCATCTTCCTCGATCCACCACCGCGACAGAAAGACATCCATGTCTTGCTCCCACGCGGGATCTTCGCGCACGACGCTTGATGCGTTGTCCCGCGCCGTGCGGATGCTCACGAAGAAAATACGGATGAGTTCTTCACACTCGGCAACCAGCGGCTCGACCCGCGAGACGGGATCAATCATCGGCACGCGGATGACGAGCCTCAGCCACCGGCGCGATTCACGAAGCTCTTTGAGGCAGATGAGCATCTTGTGGATGAAATCATTGCGCGACTCCGCAGCCTCCGCCTCGCCATGATTCGGCAGTGGCGACGTTCCGCTGCGGAGCAATTGTCCCGCGACATGATTCCCCGCGCGGGAACTCGGCAGGCCGTCCGTCAATTTGATCACCCGCGCCGCAAACTGAAGCAGCCGCTCCTCCAGATCATACCGCCGCGGAGCGCCGGAATCCTTGGGCGTTGGACGTTGGGCGTTGGGCGTTGGGCGTTGCTCTTTCATCCCCGCGCCAGCCTCCTGCTCAGATAAGCCGCGAGCGCCTTCGCATACGGCTCATCGGTCGTGAACGGCACGAGGTCCACCTTGTGCCGGCGGCAGCCGCGCGTGAGTTCGGTGCGGAATTTTTCGAGGTTCGCGAGATACGCCTGCCGCAGGACAGCGGGATCGAGCAGGTGCTTCACGCCCGCGCGCTCCATGCAGTCGAACTGCGTCCAGCCCTTGAACTGGAAGTTCAGCTCGTCCGGGTGCCAGATTTGGAAGACGAGAATTTCGTGGCGCGCCTGGCGGAAGTGCGCGAGCGCCTTGAGGATATTCGACACTTCGCCGAAGCAGTCGCTGATGATGATGAGCAGTCCGCGGCGGTGGAGCTTCGGCACGAGATCGTGGAAGACTTTGCCGAGTTCCGTTTCGCCGCCGGGCTTGCCGGCTTCGAGTTCGCCGAGGATCGTCCGCATGTGGCTCACGCGCGAGCGCGGCGGGATGTAGCGGCGGATCTGCGTGTCGAACGTGACGAGCCCCACGCCGTCCGACTGCTGGAGCATGAGATACGAGAGGCACGCCGCGAGCTTCGTGGCGTATTCGAATTTGCTCACGCCGCCGTCCTTTCCGCCGCCGTAGTCCATCGAGCCGCTGCGGTCGAGGATGATGGTCGCGCGGAGGTTCGTCTCCTCTTCGTATTCGCGGATGTAGTAGCGGTCGCTGCGCGCGAAAACGCGCCAGTCAATGTGCCGGATTTCGTCGCCGGGGACATACTGCCGGTGCTGCTTGAACTCGACACTGAAGCCCTTGTGCGGCGAGCGGTGCATGCCGGTCGTGAAGCCCTCGACGACCTGCCGCGCGAACACTTGCAGATTTGAAATCCGCTGAAGATCGGACGGTGTCAGGAAATCCGAGACGTGGGCCATGCCTGTCGGAGGTTCGGATTTTCGGAATTACAACGCGCGCTTTGCCTCGCCGCGCGGGACGGCTTTCAGGATGCGCTTCACGATTTCATCCACGGTGATGCCTTCGGCCTCGGCGTTGAAAGTGGGCACGATGCGGTGACGCAGCACTGGGAGCGCGAGCGCCTCGATGTCATCAATCGTGACGTGGAAGCGGCCCTGCAAAACGGCGCGCACTTTTCCGGCGAGCACGAGATTCTGGCACGCGCGCGGGCCGCCGCCCCAACTGATCAGCTCCTTCACGAAGGCCGGCGCCTCGGGCTCGCTTGGGCGCGAGATGCGGACGACATCGAGGACGAAATCCATGACGTGATCGGGCACGGGCACTTTGCGGACGACTTTTTGCAGCTCAAGAATCTGCGCGCCGCTGAGCACAGGCTGGATGTCGGAGACGAATGTGCCCGTGGTGCGGACGATGATTTGCCGCTCTTCGTCGCGGCTCGGGTAGCCGACGTTCACGAGGAAAAGGAAGCGGTCGCGCTGCGCCTCGGGGAGCGGGTAGGTGCCTTCCTGCTCGATGGGATTTTGCGTCGCGAGGACGAAGAAGGGCTGGTCCAGCTCGAAGGTTTTTCCGCCGACGGTCACATGTTTTTCCTGCATCGCTTCGAGCAGCGCGGCCTGGGTTTTCGGCGGCGTGCGATTGATTTCATCGGCGAGGAGCATCTGCGTGAAGATGGGGCCTTTTTGGAAAACGAACTGGCGCTGGCCGGTCGAGGATTCCTGGATGATGTCGGTGCCGGTGATGTCCGAGGGCATGAGGTCGGGCGTGAACTGCACGCGGCGGAAGCCCATGTTCAGCGCTTGCGAGAGCGTGCGGACCATCGCGGTCTTCGCGAGACCGGGCACGCCTTCGAGCAGGCAGTGGCCGCCGGCGAGGACGGCGATGAGCAGTTGCTCGATCACGTCCTTCTGCCCGACGATGAACTTCGCCATCTCGCGCGTGATTTTCTGATACGCGTCCACGAGCATGGCTGCGGCGGCCTTGTCGTCGAATGTGGGGCTCGGAGGAGTTGCGGTAGTGGTCATGTCGTTTGGGAAAAAAATTGATGTCCGGCAAAGAAAACGCCGTTCGGCGAAAAACGTCGAACGGCGTCAAATGTGATGAGCCGGAGCAGTCGCGTATCTTACATCTCTCCGATCTCGGGCAGCGGATCAATCCATACAGGCGGCGTGCATACAGCGGGCTGTGCGGCGAACTGCCATTCGGAAGTGCTCTCCACCGCCGGGGCCGAGACCCTTTCGAGACGGCTGCGGAATTCCTCGACGCTGCGGGCAAAGCCCTTCTCCTGCACGCCGGCGACCATACCCTGCATGGCCTGACCTGCGGAGGCAATCGTGTCCGCGGCGACCCCGCTCTTTTGCCAGAATCCGGGACGCGTCGCGATAAAGGCGGTGCCTGCGGACAACATCAGGATGGCGGCGGCTTTCTGCAAAATCCCGCGCCAGTGCCATGCGGGCACGTCGAGCACTTTTGCGCGCTGGTCTGCATTCAGCATCAGCACGTCTGTTTCGTCGCGTTGCATGCCGTCCTTCAGCATTTCGCCGAGTTCGAGCATTTGGACTACGTCGTGTCGGCATTCCTCGGAAACTCCGAGCATGCTTTCGACGTATAGGCGCTCATCCGCGGGGAGTTCGTTGAGCGCGTAGTCGGTTAGGTCTTGGTTTGTCAGTCTCCCTCTCATTGCAGTGTACTCCTATGATGCGGCCCGTTTGGCCAGATAGATGATTTTTTCGTCCTTGTCGTCGCGTTCCATTTTCCCGCGCAGGTTGCGCATGGCGGCGTTCAAAATGAATCCCACATTCCCCACGCTCAACCCCGTGATCTGGCTGATCTCCTGATAGGAATGGCTCCCGTGGAAACGGAGGCGCACGACCTCCTGCTGGTTTTTCGGCAAATTTTTCACATGCTCCATGAGGCGCTCGACGGTCTCGCGGCGTGCCATCTCCTGCAGCGGGCTCACATTGTCCACCCGGCGGTGCTCGAACTCCTCCTGGTCCACGTAAATATAGCGGTCTTCCTTCTTCAGCGACTTCAGCGCGCAGTTGCGGCACACGGTGAAGAGCCACTGCGAGAGATGCCCCTCGATGGCCGCCTGATCCTGCGTGTGGAGACGCATGAAGGTCTCCTGCACTGTATCGCGGGCGCGATCGAGATCCTGAAGGATGCTCAGGGCGTATTGCAGGAGGGGACGTTCAAAACGCTCAAGAGCGGTCTGAACCCATGCTGATTTCTTTTTGGCTTTGGAGAGGAACATAGTCCTGATTACATAACCCAAGTCCGGCAATTTATTGAGAAGTTTTTTGGGCTATTTTCGTGTGGTGAAAATGTGGCCCGTGTGCTGTTCAATCACGCGCACGGCAATTTCCGAAAGACTTCCTCTTTCGACTCAGACGCCCGCTTTTCCCAAAACCAAACCATCCAATCCATGAACTCCATCACCCGCATCCTCGTCGCCTCCATCGCTCTTTCCTCCCCAGCCTTCGCGGCAAAATCCACGGCCATCGCGCCGGTGCTCGCGAAGCCCGGCGCGGCCACGGTGGACGAGTCATTTTCCGCCAGCGAACTCGGCAAGCAGTGGGCCGTCGCGAAAGGAACGTGGGAAGTGAAAGGCGGCACGCTCGTCGGCAGCGAAAAGAAGGAGGACAGTCACCCCGCCGTCCTCTCGCTCGGGCAGAAGAACCACGACTCGATGATCCGCTTCTCGTTCAAATTCGACGGCACGGACAACCTTTCGCTGAGCTTCAATCACGCTGGCGGCCACCTTTTCCGCGTGAACATCGCGAAGGACGGCGTGACCCTCATGAAGGACGGCGACAAAAAGAATCCGGCGATCAAACCCGCTGCGCTCGGCAAGGCGGGGGCGAAATTCGAGCAGGGCCAGTGGTACACGATGCTCGTCGAGGTGCAGGGCGGGAAAGTCTCCGTGCAAACCGACAACGGCGCGAAACTCGCTGCCGAAAACGAAGCGCTGAACGTGGACAAGACCGGCTACCGCTTCGTAGTGAAGGGCGCATCCGTCACGCTCGCCGACGTGAAGGCGTGGGAACTCGCGGGCGCAACGAAATAGTTCACTCGCGGCTTTCCGGCGCGCGGAGACTGCGGCATTCAGCGTCCTGTGCAGACCACCGCAGCCATTTTGCTCCGCAAGACGCGGTTCAGCGAGACGAGCCTCATCGTCTCGTGGTTCACACGCGACTACGGGCGGCTGAAGACCGTCGTGAAAGGCGCGCTGCGTCCGAAGAGCCGCTTCGCCGGTGTGCTCGATCTTTTCTTCGACTGCGACATCAGCATCGCGCGCAGCGCGAAAAGCGAGCTGCACACGCTCCGCGAGGCCGATCTGCGCGACGCCCGCGCCGGACTCCGCACCGACCACCGCCGCGTCGCGCTCGCGGCATATTTTGTCGAGCTGATCGAGCTGACCACCGAGCCCGAGCATCCCGCGCCCGAGCTGTATGATCTGCTCCGACGCGCCTTCGGCTTCCTCGATCAGAATCCCGCCGAGCCGCGTGCGCTGCTGTACTTCGAGAGCGAACTCGCGCGGATGCTCGGCATCGCGCACCCGGAGCTTTCGCCCATCGTCGCGATCGGCCGCGCACATCACCGCATCCCGACCTCGCGCGCCGCGTGCCTCGGGAAGCAGTGATGCGATTTACACAGCGTGATTGCCTGATGTGGGCTCGCGTAGCGTAGCTCTCCAGAGCTGCGCGGATGGATTCGCATGGAAAGCCTCGCGATGCGCAGCTCTGGAGAGCTACGCTACTTTCCGCTCACCCGCCGCCATCTGGCAGCAGGACTGGACAAATCGTATGAGGCCCGCGAAACACGCGAATGGACGCGAGAAATATCTGCGTTCATTCGCGCACATCTGCGGTTCAGAATGCCCCCGCAATAGATACCCGTCGCGACCACGACCGAATTGCGGATTGAAAAGCGCGGGGCGAAGCAGACACTCGGAACCATCGCACTTTCGCGAAACAAACTAGGATCCCAACGCCATGCCCGACCCCATCAAACCCGGCAACATCAGCTTCGACATCTCATTCAAAAAGGCCGCGTCACACGAGCCTGCCGATGAGGACGCGCCTCTGCGCATCACTGTGCTCGGCGGATTCAGCGGCAGCAATGCCGGCGGACGCGCCGCGTACGTGGACGTGGATAATTTCGACGCCGTCTGCGCGACCTTCAACGCCGCGCTGCACATCACCGACGGTGCGGGAGAAATCGAGCTGCGCTTCCAGCACCTCGACGATTTTCACCCCGACCGCCTGCTGCAAAAAATCCCGTCACTCGTGAAGCTCGTCGATCTGCGAAAGCGCGTCGCAAACCCCTCGACCGCCGACGCCGCAGCAGCCGAACTCCGCGACTTCCTCGGCAGCACCATGCCCGCGCCCGCAGCCGAGGCAGCGCCCGCCCCGGCTGCGGCTCAGACCGAATCCGCCAGCGATCTCATCGCGCGACTGCTCGGCAAACCCTCCACGGGCACACCTGCCGCCGCTGCGCCCGCAGGGGCAAAATCCCTCGTCGAGCAACTCATCGCAAAAGCCGTCGCGCCCGCGAGCGTGCCACTGGCATCGCCCGCGCAGAAATCGCTTCTTTCCACGCTCGATGCGGAACTTTCCAAACGCCTTCGCGCCGTGATGCACCACCCGGATTTCCAGGCGCTCGAATCCGCCTGGCGCGGTCTCGACCTTCTCGTCCGGAATGCGGCCGACAGTGTAAGGCTTCACGCATTTTCCATCTCCCGCGCAGAACTCGAAAGCCAGCTCGCCACACAGGAAAATCTCGCGGGCACCGGCCTTGGCCGCACGCTGGAGCAGCTCGCCCCGGCAGTCGTGCTCAGCGCATTTTCATTCGGCGAAAAGGACATCGCGCTGCTCGGCCAGATCACAAAGCTCGCGGCCACTTGCGGCACCGCATTCATCGCTGGTGGCGACTCGGATCTCGCAGGCTGCATTTCCTTCGCCACGAAACCAAACCCGCTCGACTGGACTCCCTCCCCTTGCGCCGCATTCGCCGAGCTGCGTCGTGCGCCCGGTGCAAATCACCTCGGCCTCGCGCTGCCGCGATTCCTTTTGCGCCAGCCGTACGCGCCCGAAAGCGATGCCATTGAGACGTTCCCGTTCGTCGAGCTGCCGCCCGAAAACAATCACGAAGGAAAGCTCTGGGGCAGCTCCGCATTCATCTGCGGACAACTCTTGCTGGACGCATTTTCCAACGACGGCTGGGACATGGAACTCGGCGGCTCCGGCGGCGAAATCGGCGGACTGCCGGTCCATACATTCAAGCAGGATGGCGGCAAAGAAGTGACGCCCTGCGCCGAGGCTTGGCTCACGGAAAAAGCCGCAGACGCAATCCTTTCGCGCGGACTCATGCCGGTGCTCTCGGTCAAAGGCCGCGACTCCGTCCTGCTCGTGAGCCTGCGCTCGATCGCGGAGCCTGCAAAGGCGCTCGCATTCCGCGTCGGGTAAATTTTTTCTGCGGAGCGCACGAAGTCCGCAAAGGTGATGGGTAGGACTCATCTTCAAGCCCTTCGTGTTCCTCACGATTTAGAGCGGTTCACCAAAAAGCATGGCCGTTTTTCAAGGAGCCGGGGCGCCCTCGCCCCAAGTAGATCATCGGGGCGGGGGCACCCCTGCTCCTCGTGTTACGGCCACGACATTTCTTAAACCGCTCCAAAAACGAGCCCCTTCACATCCGCACTTGCATCGCAGAACTCACCGAGCAGCATCACGAGATGAGCGAACAACCCACCGTGGCCGCGAAGGCTCCCGCAAAAGTCACCCTCGAAGCCGGCAAGGACTACTGGTTCTGCACGTGCGGGAAATCCGCCACGCAGCCGTTCTGCAATGGCGCGCACAAAGGCTCGTCGTTTGCGCCGAAGAAATTTACCGCGGAAAAATCCGGCGACGCGTGGCTCTGCCAGTGCAAGCAGACGGCGAATGCGCCCTTCTGCGACGGCACGCACAAAAAACTCTGAGAGTATGTACCGAAAGCCCCGAGAACCTGTGCGCCAAAGGCGCAACCCATCCCAGCCTAGGGCATCGCCCTAGGGATGGATGGAAAGAGGAACAAAGGGCTGAAAGCCCGGCCCCATTGTTCGGCACGCGCGCAGGGATGGATCGGGCTTTCAGCCCTTTTCTCTCGGTGGCGTTATTCCTGGGGCGATGCCTCAGGCTGGTATGGAGGTGGGCCTTTGGCCCTTATGACGGACTTCCGGTACACACTCTGACGCATCACTTCCCGATTACCGGGAAATGCCGCACTGATACACGAACCACGCGGGATTCAGCGGGCCACAGCGCGCGCGCAGCTTATCGAGTTCTGCGGCGGGGCCGTGGAGTTCGAGACGGGCAAGATCGGAAAGCTTGAGCATCTCGTCGAGTTCCGCGCCGACATTGTCGAGGTGCGCGAGCGCGCCCTCCCCACCGATGTAGGCCTCGCGGCAATGCACCGTGTCACCATCGAGCGTGAAGTCATACCAGAGGCAGTCCTTTTCCGTCTGCGCCTTGGCGACAAAGGCCCGGAGCAGCGTCTGCACGGCATTCATCTGGCCGGCGTGGACTTTGAAATACGGGTGGATGCTGACGACGTTGCCGGGCTGGGACATGGCTGGAAAAGATTGGGGGTTGGCGTGTTCCGCGAGGCTTTCAGAAATACCGCACATCGCAAGACGAACTATCCGTCACGGTCGCGTGATGCGGACGCGCATGAACTGTATTCCCGCGGGCGACGGCGCGAGAAGCGAACCGACCGTGACGGTCTCAGTCGTGCCGTGATCCACCGTGCCGAGGACGGACGTGTACGTTGCGCCGGAAAACCACGTGGCGAGATCGTTCGAGACCTCGACGAGGTAAGTGATGTCCGTCGCGCTTTTCACGTGCGTGTAGGCGATGGCCCGGCCACCACCGGGCGGGATGCTCACCACGGGCAGGCTTGTCGTGTCCGAAGTTTTCGGCGCGAGAGCGAAGGCATATTCGAGCAGGTTCACGATGCCGTCCTTTTCAAAATCGGCGACGTCGCCGCTCTGCGCGGAATCGGCGAGTTCCGCCGCGCTGAATTTTGAAAAGCGCCACGCATCCATCGGCTTGTCCTGAATCGTCACCGTCGCACTGCCCGCCGCGCCGATCGTGTAAAGAGGGTCGCCGGTGAGTGAGAGCACGACGGTCTCGGGCCCCTCGGCAATATTGTCCGAGACCGGAGTGATAGCGATCGTGACGGAGTTTGCTCCCGCGGGAATCACGATGCTCGCGGAAACCGGCGAATAATCGACGCCGTTCGCCGCCGTGCCCGATGCGGCACAACCGACAGTCAGCGCCGCACTCATGTCGCCACCGCGGGTGATCGTGAACTGCCCCGGCACCGGCCCGACTTCCGAAGCCGTCGGGATCGTCGCGGCAATGGTCACGACCGGCACGGAAATCCACGCCATGCCGTAGCTGATGCCCACGGCATCGGCAGTCACCTCCATCGCATAGCGGCCCGGCGCAAGCGATGGCTGCCAGACGTGCTCCACATTATCCACAGTGCTCGCGCTGGAATCCACGAGCGCGCCGAGCGTGAAACCGGATGCCGCGTAGAGTTTCAGCGTGAGATTCGCGAGGCTCGAAGACGGCGTCGGGAAAGCACCGGAGATCACGCGATTCCAAGTCAGGACGGACGAGAGCGACGATGTCCCGCCCGCCGGTATGTCGAAAAAATAGAGCTGACTGCCCGCAGTTGTCGTCGCGAAATCCCAACCGCGACGGCTCACCGTCGCGCCCGCGCTCGCCGCCTGCTGCCCGGCGTCGAGGATGCGCTTGCTGTTATACACATTCACCTGCCCGGCACCGAAGACCGCATCGAGCGGATGCGTCGTGGAACGGCTCCACCCAGGGAACTGGCTCTTCGTCGCGCCCGCCATGAGGATGGCCTTCAGCGTCACCGGCCTCGTCGCATTTGCCGGAGCGCCCTGGCAAAGCATCGCCGCCGTGGCCGAGACGATCGGCGTCGCGAAACTTGTGAGTCCCTGCGGCGCGACGATCTCAGGCTTCATTCGTCCGGTGCCATCAGTCGTGTTGGTGCCGTAGCTGTGCCCGCCATTTGTGAGGCCGACACTGATGCCATTGTAGCAACTGCCGAGCAGCGACGGGACAATGCCGGGATTGCCGTTGTTCAGCGCGACGACTCCGAGGAAGCCGGACTGCTGGATCGCGTAGTCAAAACGCCGGAGGATTTCCACGTCTGCCGAACTCGGCGAAGTCGTGACGAAGCTGGCGTTCACGATTTTCTGCGTCTCGATCAACGGCGGGCTGGATGAACCGCCGACTGCGCCGCTGTATCTCAGGAATCCCGACTGCAGCCATTTGTTCGCATCATAGTTGCGAATGCTCGTCACACCCGGCGCAATGCTCGTCGCATTGCCGTAGAAAAATTGCCCCACCGTCGTCGCGTGGCCGTTTGTTGTGCCACTGCCGGAGAGAGGCGTGAATGTCTTTCCAGTAAACTCGGCGAGCGCCGTCTCCGGCAGATAGTCGAACGGTGCCGACGCAGCGCTCGATGCTTCGGGCTGCGTGACTCCGATGCCGATACCAGTGGGCAGGGACGCACCGATTTCCAGCGCGAGCTTCGTGTAGCAGATGTCGTCCTTGTAATCGGCACGCAGCGTCGCGAGCAGCGCATACACCATCGCGACGATCAGTGGTGGAATTGGGCAGCGGGGCTTCCGGAAATAAAAGAGTCTGGAGGAAAGACTTATGATGATGCCGCGATACAACGGGGATTAAACTTTTCAAGTGACACTTCAGTTCCGGGCCGAATGTGCCGCACTCACGGCAAGGCCCCCAAATTTACAAGTGCCGCCTCGCACGCGGCCTCACGCATGACGTAATCTCCGCCTCATGCGCCCCCCATTCCTCCCACTTGCACTCGTCGCCATCACTTCCGCATCCACCTTCGCCGCTCCTGTGCCAAAGCTGGATTTCGGCAGCGTGCGCGAGGAGCACATCATGATTCCGATGCGCGACGGCAAGCGGCTCTCGGCCTACGTGTTTTTTCCGAAAGGTGAGCACGCGGATCAAAAGTGGCCCGCGATCTTCGAGCAGCGCTATGCGGACATCAGCAGCGCAGGCTCGCGCAAGGCGGCGGCGAAATTCGCCGAGGGCGGCTTCGTCATCGCGCTCGTGAACTACCGCGGCACGCACGAGAGCGAGGGCGTCTATCGTGGCTATCGCGGGCTGCAATGGGGACCGCTGCGCGACGGCTACGACGTGTGCGAGTGGCTCGCGACACAGCCGTGGTGCACGGGAAAAGTGGGCACCTACGGCGGCTCGCAGGCCGGCTATGCGCAGAACTATCTCGCCGTCACGCAGCCGCCGCACCTCGTCGCGCAATACATGACGGACACCGGCCTCAGCCTTTTCCACGAAGGCTACCGCATCGGCGGCGCGACGAAGCCGCAGCGCTTCATCAAGGGCGGCAGCGTCGCGCGCGACCTCAAGGACAACGACGACTTGCTCAAAGAATGGGACGCGCATCCCGACTACGACGCCTACTGGCGCGACGAGGACGCCTCGCTGCACTTCGACAAGATGAACGTGCCGTGCTTCACCATCGGCAGTTGGTTCGACTTCATGTGCCAGGGTTCCGTCGCGAGCTTCATCGGGCGCGACAAAAATGGCGGCGAAAATTCGCGCGGCAAACAGCAGCTCATCCTCGGCCCGTGGCTCCACGGCGGCTACCCGAAGTCGAACAAGATCGGCGACCTCGTCTTCCCCGAGAACGCGCAGTTCGACGTGTACCCCCACATGACGAAATGGTTTAACCACTTCCTCAGAGGCGAGGACAACGGCGTCGAGAAAGACGTGACCGTGCGCTATTACGTGATGGGTGCCGTCGGCGAAAAGGACGCGCCCGGCAACGTGTGGCGCGAGGCGAAGGACTGGCCGCCGCACACTCAGAGCACGCCGTATTTTCTCTACGCCGATGGAATACTGGGCGGCGCCACCCTCACCAAAGTCAGCGCCGGCGGCATTCTTCCACTCCGCGGCGACAATTCCTACGAATCAAAGAGCACCAGCTACGCGAGCGATCCGCTGCACCCGATGAGCCTCCCTTACGCGGGCTTCCCCGGCGCAAAGGACGCGCGCCCATTCGAGGAGCAGAGCGAAGTGCGGACATGGACGACTGAGGTTTTGCAGAAGCCCCTCGAGTGGACCGGCGAAGTCACCGCCGAAGTCTGGGTCAGCTCCACCGCGAAGGACACCGACTTCATCCTCCGCGTGAGCGACGTGTATCCCGATGGCCGCAGCATCCTGCTCATGGATTACCCGCAGCGTGCGCGCTACCGCGACGGCTTTTCGCGGCAGCACCTGCTCACGCCCGGCGAACCCGCAAAGCTCGCGTGGCACATCGGCTTCACGAGCCTCATCTTTAACAAAGGCCACCGCATCCGCATCACTATCGCCAGCACAGGCGCGCCATTTTACGAGCCGAACAACCAGACTGGCGGCGGGCAGACGATCGACTGGATGAAAACCACACAGCCCGCGATCAACACGATCTGGCACGACGCGGCGCATCCGTCGCGCATCATCGCGCCGGTCTTGGATGCCGCACGCTGAGCGCTGAATTACTTCAGCCAGCCTACGATGTCGGCGCGCAATTTCGCCGCATCTTTGTCGAGGAGATACATCATGTGGCCGCTGTCGTACGTGGCGATGGTGATGTTTTTGCGCAGGCTGTCGGGGATGGGCATGTGCTCCAGTGAGAAACGCATGGCGTCGGGCGGGACGGCGAGGTCGCGGAGGCCTTGGCAGACGAGGACTCGGAGGTTTGGGTTTTCCTTCATCGCGCTGGCGAGGCGGGGCTCCATGCTGGCGTAGCGGTTGGCGAAACTTTTGTAGCTCCACGGGAGGCCGGCGAGGATGCGGTAGGGCTGGTCGGTCTCGTAGCCGAGCGTGCCGCGCGTGTAGGCATTTGCTGCGGCGCTGAAAGGACCGCTGATGAAGGCGTGGCTGGGGTCAAACTCCGGGTGCTGGGCGCTCTGGTTGCCATCCTCGGCGACGACGCGCGCATCGAAGCGGCCGATGATTTTTCCCTCCTTCTTCAGCAGGGCCTTGCGGAATGTGCTGGCGGAGACGCGCAGGTCGTTATCCTCGATGAGTTGCTGGGGGAGGCCGGTGTAGCGGGCGAGTTTTTCGGCGATGCGGTGGCGTTCGTCGGCGGGCAGCGCGCGGCCTTTCAAAAGTGCGGTGGCGTATTCGCCGAAGGCAAATGTGCGGACTTCGGCGAGCGTCTTTTCCATATTGGAGGAAAGCTCGGGGGAAAGCTTGCCGTGGAATGCGGCGCTGGCGGTCTGCGTGGGCAGGAAGCAGAGGTAGGGGAGGTCGTTCGCGGTGTCGGCGCCGAGCGTCTGGAAATTCAGCAGGCCGCTGACGATGATGAAGCCGTGCAGATACATGCCGTGCTTGTCCTGCAGGTATTCGGCGAGGCCGGCACCGCGGATGCCGCCGTAGCTTTCGCCGCAGAGGAATTTCGGGGACATCCAGCGCCCCTCGCGGGTGGTGAAGAGGCGGATGAAGTCGCCGCAAGCCTCGATGTCCTCATCCACGCCCCAGAATTGCTCGCCCTTCTCGCCCTTCGCCGGACGGCTCGCGCCGGTGCCCACGGGGTCGATGAATACGAGGTCGGCTGAGTCGAGGATGCTGTTCGCATTATCGGAAATCGTGCCGAGCACTTCGGGCGTGCGGCCATCGGGCGGGAGGGCGATTTTCTTTGGCCCGAGTCCGCCGAAGTGCAGCCACACGGCGCTGCTGCCGGGGCCGCCATTGAAGCAGAAGATGACCGGGCGCTTCGTGTCGGTGGCGGCGAGCGGCTTCCCATCCTGCCCGGTGCGCGCGTAATAGACGTAGAAGACATCGGCCCGCGTCGCGCCGTCTTCCTTCAGCAGCGGCAGCGTGCCGGTCTTTGCGGCATAGGTGATTTCCGTGCCGGCAATGGTGATGCTGCCTTTGCTTTCCTTCGGCTTCTGCTCCTTCGCCTTGTCGTCCTTCTTGTCGTCCTTTTTCTCAGCGGCCTCCTTCTTCTCCTCCGGCTTCGGCTCGTCGGCGCGCACTGGATACACGAGCAACGCGGCGGTGAAAATGGCGGCGGCGGGGAACGGGAGTTTCAGCATGTTGCGGGACAGACAGCAGATGGGGAGCTTCCGCTCAATCATCATCGTTCACGATGGAGCCGCACGGACATCACGCTTTGTAAGCAGATTCCGGCGACTGAGGGTCGATTGTTCAAAAGAAACATTCCAAAAAAATGCGGGCGCCGCTAACAGCCTCCGCACAAAACAAAAACCAATGAGCACAACCTCACTTACAAACTGGATGGCTTGGGAAGGCGGCGTGGATCTCGTCGCAGCGACGAAACCGGGACTCGCGATGCCAAACGTCATCGTGCATGTCGCGCGCACCGTCCACACGCCAGTCGGCTCTTCGCCGAGCGGCATGATTTTCTGGCAGCCCGATCCCACGCAGCCGCCGGTGGTGATGGGCTTCGTGTCCGGGGATGCGAAAGTGGGCGCATACTTTGGGCCGAACATTTTTGCCGATACGCCGTTCCAAGGCGCGCCGGTGCTGGACGCGAAGATCGAGATCGAGACGGGCGCGGATTTTGTCGGCGCAAAGGTCACGGCAGGCGGGCACGTCTTCCGCACGAAGCTCTCCGGACTGCAAGGCGCGGCGCTCATCAATCGCACGCCGGCGCCGATGTCGCCATTTTTCCAGCAAGGCCTGGAGTCTGCCGCGACGACTGCACAACTCTGGGTGGACGACGTGGAAATCCCGCTGCTCATCCCGCCACAAGGCATGACGGGCGGCCCCGCCGCGGTCTCCGCACCGTGCGGGCTCTACGCGCGCTGATTTTCAGGGCAACACCGGGAAGTTTGCCCGACGCAAATATACGCGCTTTGAGAAGCGCGTCCGCAGCGCGGCGATTCACGCGCGACTTTGCGACGGCGGGCGGGTTCATTTCGCCCCATGCGACGCATTTTCCCGCTTTTTCTCGCCCTCGCGCTTACGCCGTTCACCACTGCGCTGCGCGCGGCGGATCAGCCGATTGACCCGGCGCGTGCGCGGGAACTCTTCCGCCGCACGCAGTCCGGCGAGAAGCTGAGCGACGACGAGCAGAAGTATCTCGACGAGGCAAAGCGCCAGCGCGAACGCATGGAAGGGGGCGGCGCGCCCGATCCCGCGATGCGCGAGAAGATGATGGCTATCCGCGAAAAAACGGAGCGCGGCGAGAAGCTCACCGACGAGGAGCAGCAGATGGCTGACGAGATGCACCGCCGCATGGCGATGCAGCAGGCAGCGCAGCAGGGCGGCGGTGAATTCACGTGGGACAGGGCACACGCCGCCCACGCGAAGGAGCAGCGCGGCGAGACTCTGAATGACGACGAAAAGAAGCTGCTCGCCGAGGCGCGGAAGCGTTTCGAGGAAGGCCGCGGGCCGGACAAGGAACCCGGCGCGCAGCCGCAGCGTCCGCAGAATCCGCCGGGAGAACGCACGCAGGCACAGGATGATTTTCCATGGGAAAAAGCGCGTGCGGCGCATGAAAAGGAAAAGCGCGGCGAGGCGCTGAACGACGACGAGAAGAAGCTGCTCGATGCCGCGAAGAAGCGCATCGCCGAAGGGCGCGGACCGGGACGTGGTGGCAAGCCGCAAGGTGCGCCCGAGGGGCAGCGTCCGCCGCTCCCGCCGCCGCCGAAGGATCTCGTGCCGCTGAACGAGCTGACCGGCAAATACAAGGAGCAGGATGGCGGACTTTACGGTGGCGGAAAAAATGAGCCGCCCGCAGAGCACGCTGCGCTCGCACGCAAGGCCATCGCGGAAATCAAGCCGCTGGACCGGGAAGGCAAGCCCGCCACTGACGGCAAGATCGCGCTGATGAGCATCGGCATGTCGAACACGACGATGGAATTCAGCGCATTCGTGCAGAGTGCGAACGCCGATTCGCACAAGGCGGCAAACGTGGTGATCGTGGACGCGGCGCAGGGCGGCAAGGATGCGACCGCATGGGCGACTGCCGACGCGCAGCCGTGGAAAGTGGCGGACGAGCGGATGCAGTCGCTTGGCGTCACGCCCGCGCAGGTGCAGGCCGTATGGATCAAGCAGGCACTCAAGGGGCCGAGCGCGGGCTTCCCATCCGAGACCGAACGACTGCGCGACCGCGTGCGAGAGATCGTCACTTTGGCGAAGCAGAAATATCCGAACCTGCGCGTGGCCTATCTCAGCAGCCGCATCTACGCCGGCTACGCGACCACGCCGCTAAATCCCGAGCCGTATTCGTATGAGAGCGCGTTCGCCGTGCGCTGGCTCATCGAGGAGCAGATGCGCGGCGCACCCGCACTGAATTCCGACGCCGCGAAGGGCGAGGTGAAGGCGCCGGTGCTGCTGTGGGGCCCGTATCTCTGGGCGAATGGCGAAGCGCCACGCAAGCCCGACGGCCTCGTGTATCAGCGCGAAGATCTCACCGAGCGCGACGGCACGCATCCCTCGAACAGCGGACGCGAGAAAGTGGCGAAGCTGTTGCTGGATTTCTTCACGACCGATCCACTGGCGAAGACGTGGTTCACGAAGTGATGCAGGTATTCACAAATCACCGCAGAGGAGAAGCGATCGCGGCATGCGCGCACGACAGGCTGGTGCCAAAATCTCCCTCTGCGAAAATCCGCGCGATGTGCGGATTCCTTTTTCTACGAACACCGCACCTCCGGGATTGAACGAAGCAGCCCACTGCACGACAAACCTCCAGCCAACACCATGAAACTCCCAGCCCTGATCCTCGCCGTGTCCATTTCCTCCCTCACCGCAGTCGCCGGCGACTGGCCGCAATGGCGCGGGCCAAACCGCGACGACAGCTCGACGGAGAGCGGCCTCCTCAAGCAATGGCCTGAGGGCGGACCAAAGCGCGCGTGGCTCTTCGACAATGCCGGGCAGGGCTACAGCAGCTTCAGCGTCGCAGCGGGAAAGCTCTTCACCATCGGCACTCGCGACGGGAAGGAAATCCTCCTCGCGCTGGATGCGAACAGCGGCAAGGAAGTCTGGGCCTCGCCGATCGGAGACATCCTCGGCAACAAATGGGGCGATGGCCCGCGCAGCAGCCCGACTGTGGATGCGGATCGCGTCTATGCGCTCAGCGGAAAAGGCAACCTCGTCTGCATTCAGGCGGCAGATGGCAAGGTGCTCTGGACAAAATCCATGGAAAGCCTCGGCGGCAAAATCCCCGGCTGGGGCTACGCGGAATCGCCACTCGTGGACGACAAGCTAGTATTAGCCACGCCCGGCGGCGAAAAGGGCACGATGGCCGCCTTTGACAAAATGACTGGCGCGGTCATCTGGCAGTCGCCTGAAATCACCGAAGGCGCGCAGTATTCCTCCATCATCCCGGCGACCATCGGCGGGAAGAAGCAATACGTGCAGCTCGTGATGCAGACACTCTTCGGCGTGGATGCCGCGACGGGGAAACTAGTCTGGCGTTCGCCATGGTCGCCAGGACGCACCGCAGTCATCCCCACGCCCATCGTGAAAGGCGACGAGGTCTTCATCAGCAGCGGCTACGGCGCTGGCTGCAAAAAAGTGAAAGTGACCGGCAGCGAGGCGACCGACGTCTTCATGAACAAGGATCTCGAAAATCACCATGGCGGCGTGATCCTAGTCGGCGACTCCCTCTACGGCCACAGTAACAAGGACGGCTGGACGTGCATGAACTGGGCTGACGGCTCCGTAAAATGGCAGGAGAAGAAGGCGCTCGGAAAAGGTGCCATCGGCCACGCAGACGGCATGTTCTATTGCCTCGAAGAAAAGACCGGCAACGTCGCGCTCATCGAGGCATCATCGGCAGGCTGGAGCGAGAAAGGCCGCTTCAAGCTCGACCCGCAGACCACCATCCGCAGCGCAAGCGGCGCAATCTGGTCGCATCCCGTGATCGCGAATGGCAAGCTGTATCTGCGTGATCAGAACTACATCTACGCCTACGACGTGAAGAAGTAAGCCCGCTGCTTCCCTCTTATTCTTATTCTTATTCTTAATCTTAATCTTAATCTTAATCTTAATCTTAATCTTATTCCCCTCCCCTCGCTGGAGGCCGCGGAGGATTAAGATTAGGATTAAGAGAAGGCCGACCGCCTATCCTAACTCGCCACAAATCACGACAAACCCAAAACCCATGAAAATCCTCACCACATTCCTCGCCACAGCGACACTCACCGCCCTCACCTTTGCTGCCGAAGCCCCGCTCACCGTCGGCACTGCAGCGCCAGCACCTACCGCGAAGGATCAGGACGGCAAGGCCGTGAACTTCAAGGACGTGTATGCCAAAGGCACGACGCTCGTGTATTTCTACCCGAAGGCTAACACAGGCGGCTGCACCAAGCAGGGCTGCTCGCTGCGCGATAACTGGGAAGGCCTCACCGCCAAGGGCATCCAGGTGCTCGGCGTGAGCGGCGACAAGCCCGAGGCGCAAAAGTCATTCCGCGACGAATTCAAATTCCCCTTCCCGCTCATCGCGGATGATGACGGCAAGGTCGCCGCGGCCTTCGGCGTGCCGGCTTTGAAGCCCGGTATTTTCAAGCGCACGTCGTTCCTAGTAAAAGGCGGCAAGATCGTCTGGAACATGACCGAAAAAACCACGACGGAGACGCACGCCGCCGATGTCCTGAAGGCAGTCGAAGGGCTGAAGTAGCCGCGACTCAATCTCCAGTCCGCGGCGCTCGGACCAGTGCCGCAAGATCCTTCGGCAGCGGCGACTCGAACCGCATCTCCTCACGCGTGACGGGATGCGAAAACTTCAGCATGCACGAGTGCAGCCCGAGGCGTCCCGCGGGGTCGCTCTTCGCGCCGTATTTCTCATCGCCGACGATCGGGCAGCCCGCATCGGCGAGCTGCACGCGGATCTGGTGCCGGCGCCCCGTTTCGAGCGTCAGCTCTACGAGGGATCGCCACACGCTCTTGGCTAATACTCGGTAGTGCGTCACCGCGTGGCGCGTGTTCTCGCTGCGCGGCGCGCTGCGGACTTTGTACGGGTTCGTCTCATCGAGGTCGGACTCGAATGTCCCCTGCTCGGCCTTCAGTTTCCCTTCCACGACCGCCTCGTAGCGCTTCTCGAAAGTGTCCCACGAGCCTTGCAGCGTCTCCTTCACCATCGGCGTCTTGGCAAAAACCATCAGCCCCGATGTCTCGCGGTCGAGTCGGTGGACGATCCACACACGCTCCTTCGCGCGCGGATTGCCCAACCGCAGATATTCCGTGAGTTGGAAGTAGGCGGTCTTTTCCGGCTCCGCCTCGCTCGCGATGCTCAGCAGGCCGGAGGGCTTGTCGATCACGATGAGATGCGCGTCCTCAAAGAACACCTTCATCCCGCCGCCGAGCTTCGTCTTCGGCACCGCGAAGCGATCCGAGCGCACCGCCACCACATCACCATTCTTCAGCGGATGGTCGAACTGCGACACCGGCCGCCCGTTCACCGTCACAGCTTGGAATTTCAGCCACGTGCGGATCTGCTTTTTCTTCTCATCAGGCCAAGTGGCGAAGAGGTAGGCGAGGAGCGGCGCAGGCTCCTGAACAGTGCTGGGTTTCGGCATCGCGCAATGTCACCGCACACAGCGCGGTTGTCTATCCTCCTGCGCACTGCAACGCCGGGGATGGGTTCAAACAACGCAGTCTGGCCTCATTCACCGCCTTCTGCCGTTCAACATCCTCGCCAAAGCCCGTGCCATCCCGTATAAAAATCCTCCATGGGGCACAGTCAAAGCCATCCGCAGCCGATCCGACGGGTTGCTCATCTCATGGCCGACACCTCTGTCGGGGCGCACGATTACTTCCTGCCTTTCATCACGCAGGACGGGAAGGCGCAGCGGGACGGGTGCGAATTTGTCGTCAATCCGCGGGAAGGGGAATTTGACGCAGTCTTTGTGGAGCAGAGCATGCAGCCGCTCGATCGGGATTACTGCCTGATCTGCCCTCCGACGCGTGTGCTCATGTCCGCACAGGAGCCGCCGGACGTGCAATGGTTCCCGGACGGGTTCGTCCGGCAGTTTGCCGCAGTACTGACGCAGGACACCCGCCTGGCCCGGAAGCGGCGGGTGCTCACACGCTCGGCGCACAAATGGTTTGTGGAAGTGCGGGAGGGCGACGAAGCGGCCATTGCGCGGTTCTCAAAAGACCGCCTGCTGTCGGCCGTGGTCTCGGCGAAAAATGACACCGTCGGCCATTCCCGGCGGCTGAAGCTGATGCACGCGCTGAAGGAGCATTTCGGGGAGCGGCTCGACTGGTGCGGTCGCGGCGTGCAGGAGTTCGGGCCTGTGAAGCTCCAGGCGCTGGAACGCCACCGCTACCATCTGGTGCTAGAGAACGGTGCATGGCCGCACTACATCACGGAGAAGCTGCCGGACGCATTCGTGGCGAATGCATTTCCATTTTACTGGGGCGCGCCGAATGTGGGGGACTATTTTCCGGACGGCTCCTTTCTCCCCATTGACGTGGACGATCCCACCAGAACCATCCAAGTGATCGAAAAGGCGATCGCGGACGACCTGTGGGGCCGTTCGCAGGAGGCTCTCGCATCGGCCCGACGGCTCACATTTTCAAAACACCATCCTCTCGAATGCGCGCTGCGACATCTGCGCGCCCTGCCCGGCAGCCGTCCACGCGAGGTGCGGATTCGCCCGAACACCTGCTTCCGGTTCACGCTGCGAGACAGGCTGGTGAACCGCCTTTGGCGCTGGCAGACGGGGCGAAAGTAGCCCCCGGACGAACTGCGACATTCTACCCGGGCACGGAGCGGCGCGCGCGCGTTTTGCCCCCAAGATTTGTTCGTCGTCGCGCTCGTCTATGCTGTCACGATTTCCCATGCACACACCACGCAGCATTTTCTCCGCACTCATCCTCACCGGCGCGTTCTTCGCGCAGAACACGTTCGCCGGCACCGGCGTCGGAGCGAAGCCCCTCGAAGGCGCGGAGGTGATCCTCGATGGCACGCGCGCGATGCTGGATGAAAAGTGGATTTATTGGGAGGGGCCGGGCTTCAAGTCCGCGATGCCGATCAAGTGGAAAATCGTGGAGGACCCGGTGGATAAGGACAAGGGCACGACGGTGATGACGGATGACCGCGCGGCGGATGGCGGGAAATTCGGCGCGGCGGACATCGTGACGAAGAAGCAGTATCGCGACTTCCGGCTGCACGTCGAATTCTGGATCGCAAAGGAGCGCGGGAATAGCGGCGTCTATTTGCAAAACCGCTACGAGATCCAGGTGCTGGATGGCGACAAAACGAAGCACGGCATGGGCGCGGTGATCAACGAGACGGAGTCGCCTTACCACGCTTACAACGGCGCGGGGAAATGGAACTCTTATGACATCACTTTCCGTGCCGCGCGCTTCACGGACGGAAAGATGATCGAGAAGCCGCTGGTCTCGATGTTTTTCAACGGCATCAAGGTCCACACGAATGTGCAGATCAACCAAGTCTGGGGCGGGCCGAAGTCGGGACTCGATGGCGGCAACGATGGTGGCAAGGGAATCACGGATACGCCCGGCGGCATCAAGCTCCAGTGCGAAGGACACGATGTGCGCTACCGCAATGCGTGGATCAAGGAACTCGATCTGGCCAAGCCGGACACGGATTTTTCCGAGTAGGCGGCTCAGGCTTTACCGCTTCAAAAAGCAGCTTCGCGCGCGGTGATCCAGCGCTCGGGGTGGCGCTGGAAAGTGCGTCACTATTGCGCTGCTTCGACGGATATACGGGAACTCAGGGAACGACTGTGGAGGCATGTAAAATGCTAAATGACTGGTCTGACTATGCTCCAGTTTCCACGCTCACAGGCACATCCCGACCGTCCCTTCCGGGGACGCGCTGGGTTCAGCCTTGTGGAGGTGATGGTGGCCTCGACCGTGCTGGTGATCATCGGCGGTACGGCATTCATGGCGCTGTCGAGGCTCCACCGGAACGCTGCGGAAAATCGGAACTATGCCTGCGCGCAAATCGTCCTGCGAAATGCCATCGACGAAGTGCTTACGCGGGGATGGAATAACTCAGCCGCACCGAGCGGAATCATCGAACCGACAATCGCGGGGAGTGGCGGGGCTTTTGATACAGGCACAACCGGATGGCATCAGTGGAACCCCTATTCGGCGTCGGACGACACCAGCCCGAGCGCACAGGTGCCCGTGTACAGCGACCAGATGGTTCCCTCGCGCAACATCAACGGCAAACTGTTTCGCAAAGTGCAATACGTCACCGGCAAGAACAGCCTGCTCTGGGTGACGATGAGGATGGACTACACTTACGATGGCAGACCCTATTCCACGGAACTCGCGACCGTGCGTGCCCTTGACTGACCCGACGATGAAGCCCGCACGCCAACCCCGCCACGATCGCGGATCGACACTGATGGAGCTGATGGTCACCGTCGGCATCGTTGGATTCCTCGGCAGCGCCATCTACGTGATGCTCAATGGCGGCACCGTCCTTTACACGAAAATCTTCCAGATCTCCGCCGTGCAGCAGACGGCGCGCAGCACGATGCAGGCGATGAGCACCCGGCTCTATGAAGCCGTGCAGCAGCCGACCCTCACCGATGCATCTGGCAATGATCTGGCGGCGATCGATGTCAACGGCGACGGCAACGCGACACTCGAAGAGAACTGGACCCCTTCCCCCGGCGTGAAATTTCGCGTCACCATCGGTCAGGCCTATCGCGTGACCCGGGACGTCAGCTCGACAGAAAGCGCGATCTACATTGCCACCACGAATTTCACCATCCTGCCCGGAGACATCCTCAATGTGCCGTATCCGAGAATCTCGGCGAAGGTGAGCAGCGTGACGGTCTCCGGCACGGAGACATGCCTCCAGCTTGCAAAGACACTTGGAGAACTGTCACTCCCCCCGCAGACCACGCCAAAGGCGAGCTTCGTAACCGCGGACACGCCTTCCACCGTGGATCGACTTTCCTCATACGTCGCCGTGCCAGTGACCGGCACGAATGCGGCGGAACTGCGCTACTATCCCCTCGCGATGAGCGTCGGGACGGACGGTGCGACCGCGTTTAGCAACAAGGCTAACTACAAGGTGCTCGCCAGCAACCTCCGCTCAGACAACGGGGGAAGCCTTCCATTTTCCTTCACCGGTGATCCGAGCGCATCCGTGCTCACGCGCGACCCGGAGTACCGCACTCTGCGAGTGAACCTGCAAATCAAGGCGCGGGAATTCGACAATCGGAACAATGCCCCCTTCAACTCGAACCTCGCCGTGAATTCTGCCGTCGCATGGAAAAGCGCGGCGCATGTCCAATTCGCCGGTGCAATCCCGATCCCGATAGCGACGCCGACCCCAGCACCCACTCCAACTCCGGCGCCGACTCCGACCCCCGCGCCCACTCCGACGCCGACACCCACTCCGGTCCCCACTCCCACTCCGACGCCAGCGCCCACTCCAGTTCCGACACCCACTCCAGTTCCGACACCCACTCCGGTGCCTACACCGACTCCAGTTCCGACTCCGACTCCGGTCCCCACCCCAGTCCCGACGCCGACACCCACTCCAGTTCCCACGCCGGTCCCGCCGCCACCACCAGTGGTGGACTAATCTGCATGCGTTTTCGCCCTGCCAATTCCGGCCATATGATTGTCCCGACGATGTTCGTCGTGGTGATCCTCTCGACGATCATCGGTGTCGCCGTACTTTTCACGCAGAACAATGGGCGGCTCGCGCGCGATTCGCGCGAATTCACATCCGCGATCGCCATCGCCGATGGGGAAATGGATCGCATGTACGACGGATGGCGGACTTTGATCAAAACGCTGCCACTCGGCGCAAAGGCCACGCAGGCGGACCTCGATGGGATCTCACAGCCGATTCCATCGCCGGCAAGTGTGCATCCGAGTTTCAGCAGGGCGATCTTTCCGTCCACGTATCAAGGTCAGATTACTCACACGATCCGCGAGGTGGATGCATTTGGCGCCCCCGTTCTCGCCGGACAGACGACCACCAGCACCGGAGCCCTCCCGGGTTTCAACGGGATGTTCTCCGTGAACACGATGTACGATGCGCGCGTGGCGGTGACGCTGAAATCCATCTCACACGAGACCACTGTGGAGGTGTCGCGCACATTCACTCGGGCGGATGCTCCGATTTTCCAGACGGCGATATTCTTCGAGGATGATCTCGAGCTCCATCCTGGTTAGAACATGACGATCGATGGCCCTGTCGTCACCAACCACAAGCTCTACGCCGCGTCTCCCACGGGCAAGAGCCTCACCCTTGCCAGCTACGTCTCATACAATAAGGACTACGGATACGCTGAGCAGCCGCCGACGGCGACTGGCTACAGCACGACCAACTGGCATGCGCCGGCGTATTCGAACTCAAAGTCATCGCAGCTCAGCAAGGCCGATCGAATCGAGCCCGCAGGAAAGGACATGCACGATGAGTTTAACACCAGCGACGCAAATCCAAACAACGACGGATACCGCGAACTGATCCAGAAACCGGTGACCGGCTTCTCCGATCCGCCCAATATCGCGCGATTCCGGATGTACAATCAGGCCTCGCTAAAAGTGCTCGTGAGCCAGACGACCGTGGGAGCCAATCCCCCCACGCAGACGGTCACCATCCTCGGCCACGATAATAATCCGGTGGATCCGGCAGTCGCCGCCAAGGTCGTCGATGCACTCGGGATGCGCAGTTCAATCTACGATCGGCGCGAGCAGCAAAATGTATCCGTGACGCCCATCGACGTGTCCAAATTCAACGCTGCCGTGCTCGAAATGAACACCGCGGCAAATCCCGACAGCAAATTCAACGGCATCGTCTATTTCAGCGACGTGAGCCCCGACGGCAACAAGCGCGCCTTCCGCCTTGAGAATGGCGCGCAACTCCCCACGACAGAAAAGCCCGTGGATTCGCCGCCGAATGTCCGCGGCTTCACCGTCGCCACCGATGGCGGGATGTACATCAAGGGTGACTACAATACCTCCGGCTCGCAGCCGGTCCCAAGCGCCGTGATGGCGGACGCCGTGATGATTCTCTCGAATAACTGGACCGACTCCAACGCCTCAAACCCGCTGCATGGCGTGGACGACCCCATGAATCCCAGCACCACGCTGCCCGGCACACAGAGAAACGCCACTGCGACCACCGTGCAGACCGCCATCATGGCCGGCACGATCCCCACCGGCTACGACCCTACGCCGAACGATCCCTACAACGGCGACAACTACGGCCCCAGCGGCGGCGCGCACAATTTCCCGAGGCTGCTCGAAAATTGGACCGGCGTGCCCTTCAATTTCAAAGGCTCCATGGTACAGCTCTTCACCTCCACGATGTTCACGGGCGCATGGGCCACCGGCGACAACTACTCGCCGCCAAACCGCAACTGGAGCTCCAACCCGGATTTTGCGAAACACCCGAGCCCCGGCCTCTTTTCATTCACGACCTATTCCCGCGGACCCTGGCACCGCAATTGATCCATGCGCTCCACACTGCTCGCCTCACTCGCACTCTCACTCCTCGCGGACGCGCGCGCTCTCGACCTCACGCCACAATTTGACAGCGTGGACGCCGACGGCCTGAGCATGCGGATGCCGTACTTTCAGGACGGGGCGAAGCGCGTTTACATCAAGCCGCCCAACGGCTGGAAAATCGAGGGCGGCAGCCGGCGCGCAGTGCTCTTCAACGACGCCGCACCGCACGCCAATGTTGCATTCATGCTTTCGCCGAAGCCCATGCTTCCGACCACTGAAGCCGAAAGAAAAATCCTCCGCGAAACCGTCCTCACACTCGCAGGGAAAGACGCGGAAAAGGTGGAGGTGGAAGCCGAGACGCCAGACCCGCTTCCGCTCAATGGCTGGAAGACCTTCGACATCCGGATCGCCTACTCGACCTCGGGCGAGCGCCATCTGAAAAGCGTGATGTTCGTCCGTCTGAATGCCTTCGAAGAACTCCAGATCATGGTATCCGGTCCGCAAAATGAATTTGGCAAAGCATCCTCCGCGGCGATGACGTGCCTGCGCACGTGGCACAAGCAATAGGCTTCTCGGGAGGATACCGACGCTCGCTGCCCCGTCGCGGAATTCGGGCGGTGCAAAGCTTGTTCCTAAGCCGGACGACATGCTTTGCTCACCTCCCCCATGAATTCGCCGCGCCGCTTCCTCACGCTCCTCCTCTCACTCGCACTTTGGAAAATCACCGCAGTCGCCGCGCCGCAGCCAAATGTGCTCTTCATCGTCGCCGACGACTTCCGCGCTGAACTCGCCAGCTACGGATCGCCCGCGATCACACCGAACCTCGATCGCCTCGCGAAACGCACGCTGCAATTCGACGGCGCCTACGCGCAGCAGGCGGTCTGCAATCCCTCGCGCTCGTCCTTCCTCACCGGACGCCGCCCCGACACGCTGAAAGTCTGGAACAACGGCACGCACTTCCGCGAGCTGAACCCGGATGTGATGACGCTGCCACTGTGGTTCAAGCAGCACGGCTACGACACGCGCTGCGTCGGGAAAATCTTGCACAACTGGCACACGGCAATTCACGGCGATCCGCGTTCGTGGAGCGCGCCGGAGTTTTTGCACTACGCAAATCACGGCGACGACGACGCGCAGGTCGTCGGCCCGCTGGACGAAAATCATGCCACCACCACGTCGGGATTTGGCTATGCGAAGAACGGCATCTGCGAATGCCGCGACGTGCCGGACGAAGCTTACTTTGACGGACGCGTGGCCGCCGAAGCCGTGCGTGTGCTTGGCGAGGTGAAGGCGAAGCCGTTCTTCCTCGCCGTCGGATTTTGGAAGCCGCACGCGCCGTTCAACGCGCCGAAAAAATACTGGGACCTCTACGACCGCGCAAAGCTGCCGCCGCTCGACGCACGCCGCCCCGAGGGCGCACCGGACATCGCCTTTCACAACAGCAGCGAAGTCCTCGGCCCGCCGGACAAGCGCGCGAAACTCACACCCGAAGCCGCCGCGGAAATGCGTCACGGCTACTTCGCCAACATCAGCTACATGGACGCGCAGCTCGGCAAGGTGCTCGACGCGCTCGATGCGAGCGGCGTCGCGGATCGGACCATCGTCACCTTCGTCGCAGACCACGGCTACCACATCGGCGAGCACACGCTGTGGGGGAAGACCTCGAACTTCGAGCTGGATGCGCGGGTGCCGTTCTTCATCGGCGCACCCGGCATGAAGAGCTCAGGCAAACGCACGTCTTCGCCGACTGAACTGCTCGATCTTTTCCACACGCTCGTCTCGCTCTGCGCGCTGCCAAAACCCGACGGTCTCGAAGGCACGAACCTCACGCCGCTGCTCGATGATCCCTCGCGCACGCTGAAGCCCGCCGCATTCACACAGCACCCGCGCCCCGCCTACTACGACCGCGAGCCTTCCGGGCAGCCCGCCGTGATGGGCTGCAGCGTCCGCACCGCACGCGTGCGCTACACCGAATGGCGCGATTGGAAGACCGGCGAGCCCGTCGCGCGCGAACTCTACGACGCCACGAACGATCCGAATGAAATGAAGAACGCCGTGGATTCCCCCGCCCTCGCAGCAGCGCAAAGTGAAGCCGCCGCGCTGTGGAAGAAGCAGTTCCCGGCGGAGAAACATCCTTGAGCCTCGCGCGTCAAGCCGGAGGGTTGCCGGAAGTCAGAAATGAAACGCGGAGATGCGGAGACGCAGAGGAGGAAGCTGACATATACGGCGCATCTGCCCCGTTTTCTCTGCGCCTCTGCGCCTCTGCGTTTCAAAACAGGACTCTCCCGCCACCACGCACGCACTTCCGGCACATGCTCCGAGGGATGGCCGCGCTTCGGCGTTCGGGTTTCGGGTTTGGGCGTTGGAAAATGACCGTTGACTTGCCAGTGGGCATTGAGCTTCCCTCCGTCCGCGATGAGTCCGGTCCCCTCCCTATCAGAAAGCACGTTTGCACGCGTCGGAGCGTCGGAGCGTCGGAGCGTCGGAGCGTCGGAGCGTCGGAGCGTCGGAGCGTCGGAGCGTCGGAGCGTCGGAGCGTCCCATCTTGAACCACGGCTTTTCACAAAAGTCGAGCTAGGAATGGCGGTGATGCACCGGGCAGGCGTGGCTCGTGGCTCGGCGATTCCGGCTTTGCACTCGTCAGTGACAGGTCGTTACCCGGCGGCTACCGGTCTGCAATCGTCAGTTACCGGCCTGCACTTGGCAATTTTCCTGCCTGTACTCGGCGGGTGCAGCCCGGCAATCCGCGGGTGCAGGGCTGCAACGGGCGATGACCGAACGGTGACCGGCAAGTGCAGACATGGAATCGGCAAGTACCGGCCTGTAGCCGGCGATTCCATGTCTTCAAATCGGCAGTTACCGACCTGTCACCGGCGGTTGCATCGCGGTACCCGGCGATTGCAGACCGGAGATCGGCGATTGCAGGCCGGGGATCGGCGCTTCCAAAGCGGTGCCCGGAGCGCACATCGCGGCCGTTTCTGAGAAAAAGGCCGCTTTTCCCCTCCCACTGCCCCTTTTCCCCGCCAGACACGATGTCCTCGCCCGCCTCCACCCCTTTCCCGAGCCGCTGCTGCTGGCGATGCCCTGGGATTCCGGCGCGTGGGATTCCGGCGCGTGGGATTCCGGCGCGTGGGACTCTGGGGCGTGGGACTCGGACGCGCTTTCCGCTGCAAACTCCAAACCCAAGAAACCCATGAAAAAACCCACCTGGTTCCCCACCGTCATCGGCAGCCAAATCGTCTGCCTCCAGAACATCAAGACCAAGCTGCCCGGCTACTCCGCCACCCTCACCCTCGTCGCCGGGGAACTCACCGCCGCACTGCTCGATGTGGATAATTCCACCTACGCGCTCGACGCCTACCGCGGCGGCATCGCGACCTTTGCCAAGGCCGCCTACGCGCGCGTGGACGAGGCGCTCCAGGGCGGCCCCGCGGGCAACATCGCCTGGCTGCCCTTCACCGTCCCGGCCGGCGCGCCCGCCGCCGTGCCCTACGGCTGCCTCCAGCGCGTCTTCACCTACATCGCGAACAAAGTGCAGACCTCCCCCGGCTACACCGAAGCCATCGCCTTTGACCTCGGCTTGAAGGTGGCACCCACCCCCGGCATGCCGCCCGGCACCGTGCCTGAGTTCACGCTGCGCCTGACCACGGGCGACAAGCTCGAAGTGGTGTGGATCAAGGGCCAGAGCGAAGGCGTGAAGCTGCAATTCAACCTCGGCGCCGCCGGCACGCAGGAGGACATTGATACGCGCCCGAACTACACCCTGAACTGGCTCCCCGCCGCCGGCCAGAGCGCCGTGATCCAGGTGCGCCTCGCCTACCTGCTCAAGGACGGCACCACCGGTGCCTGGAGCGACTGGAAGAGCTTCACGCTCACGGGGGCGTAGGCTTGCTCCGAGGCAGACAAGGCGACAACGACTAATCAAACAACGATCCAACAACCCATGAAAACATCCATCTCCATCCTCTGCACGGCCGCCCTGCTGCCGCTGCTCAACATCACCGCGCCCGCGCAGGAAAATCCTGCACCGGCGGCTCCATCGGCGCCGGCCGCGCGACAGTGGCTCGCGGCCACCGACGCGCAGTGGCAGGCGGTCTTCAAACGCGATGTGACCGATCCGTATGACGCCGAATGCGGCAAGGTGAAGGTGCTCTATCTGAACTTTCTCGACGACGCGATTACCAAGGCGAGCAAGGCTGGGGATCTGGATGGAGCGCTGGCGCTGCGTAACGAGCAGAAGCGTTTTGGCGATACGCAGGTCATTCCCGATCAGGATGAGGCCGGCGACGCTGCGGCGGTGAAGCGTTTCCGTCCTCCATTCCGGGCGCAGATTGGAAAGGCGAACCTCGATAAGGTAGCGCATGCGAAGATCGTCCACGCGAAATACGATCAGGTGCTCGCCATCGGCCAGACCCAGCTCACCAAACAGGGCAGGCTCGACGATGCGATGGCCGTGAAGAATAGGCGCGATGCCGTGGCCGCCGCATGGGTCCCGACGAATACCGCGAAGGCGGTCGCCGTGGCTGGGGAGCCCGCAGCCCAGCCCGCCGTCGCCGCACCCGGTGAGGGAGACGCGCCGGAGCATGAGGAAAAGGGTCGCAATCTTTTCAAGAACTCAAACTTCGAGCACGGGACGGATGACTGGGAATTCGCGGGCTTTTCTAAAAAAGGAAAAATGATGATCGATCGCAACGCGCTTCACGACGGGAAGCCGTCCCTGCGGATCGACAATGCCGAGAGTGAGCATTCTTTCGTGAGGCAGACAGTCGTTGGCAAGCCGCACACCCGCTATCGGTTCACTGGCTACATCAAGACCAAGAATGCGGAACCTGCGACCAAGGGCGGCAAGCAGGGCGTGGTGTTGTTGATTGGGTTCACGACACCGATCACCGGAACAAAAAATACACCGCCGATCCAAAAGACGAATCCGTGGAGAAAAGTCTCCTTCGACTTTGCGACCTTGGACAAGGGCGAGTTCCCCGCCGGTGCGAGCTTGGGCATGTACAACGGGCCCATGACGGGAACCGCATGGTTTTCGGAGCTTTCGGTCGTGGAGCTTGGCCGCAACGCCCAAAACTAGAATCCGAGGATAGCAGCCATGCCCTTCGACCCCACCAAGCCCGCCTTCGGCTCGCCGGATTCCAGCGCGGAGATGCGCGACCAGCTCAATGCGCTCAAGGCGCTCATTGATGCGCAGGCTGCGCAGATCGCCAGCCTCTCCGCGCAGCTCGCGGATGTGCCGAACCAAATCGCCGCCGCCATCGCCACGACGAGCAGCAACAGCAACGGCGTCGGCAACCTCAGCCTGACGATCAACAACAACCCGCCCCAGCAAAGCGACGTCCAGCCCATCGCGGACAAGGTGGACGAGCTGATCAACATGCTGAGGAGATAAGCAGCCAGCGGGGAGTAAGACTCTATAAAAGCAACCACGACATCATCCATGAATTCATCGAACCGTCTTATGCGAAGTGTGATCATTGCCCATCGCATGGCCTCCCTCCTCTTGGTAATCTCCCTTAAAATGGGAATGCTGGCGGGAGCCCAAGGCTTTTCCTATATCAATATCTCCAATAGCAGCGGTGCCTTTAACACTTTTTCTCAAGCCGCTCCTTCCTTGAATAATGCGGGGACCGTCGCTTTCTACGGCGTCTTAGATACGGGAACCAAAGGTATCTATACAGGGAATGGGGGCGCTGTATCCACGGTGAAGGACAGCAGTCAATATACTGATTTCCAAATCCCAGTCATCAACAACGCGGGCACCGTATTATATGGTGCCTTTTCGGGAGCTAACCTCCGCCTTTTGCAGACAACTGGTGCAAGCACCATAGAGATTTCTGCGCCCAACTTCTTTAGCACGCCGCAGATGAATGGAACAGGGACAGTGGTGTATCTTGCAACGGATCCGGTCCAAGGTTACGGGATATTTGCGTCCACAGGAGCGACGATTGCGCACACACAGGGGGCGTTTGCGTCTTTGGGCGATCCCTCGATCAACTTGGGCGGAACCGTCGCCTTTGGCGGCACGTTGGACTCCGGTGGAGGACCAATGGTGTTTACTGTGCAGGGCATTTCCACCAATGTCGTCATCGACGGAACCGGGGTCTTTGGCGGCCTCGACGCTATCGGTATTAACAACACGGGAACGGTTGCCTACCATGGCAATTTGAGCATTGGAGGAGAGGGTATCTACACAAAGACCGGAGCGACGACTAAGACGATTTCAGACACGACAGGCCAGTTCAGTGCTTATGGGCCGGCTTCCCTGAATAGCAGCGGAAAAGTCGCCTTTTTTGCCAATTTGGATGCAGGCGGGTCCGGCATCTATGAAGGGGACGGCACCTCGACCTCAAAGGTCGTGAAGACTGGCGATTCACTTTTCGGATCGACAGTCTCATCGGTCTTCATGGGAAGCACAGGCATCAATGACAACGGGGATGTCGCCTTCTGGTACAAGCTCGCCAACGGGCAAACGGGCGTTGGTTTGGCCACGGCAACCCCGGAACCGGGAACGGCGGTGTTGCTAGTGATGGGCGCTCTCGGTCTCGCCACGCGCCGTCGGCGCCAGGCCTGACTCATCCGGATTCCGGCGCGGAGATGCGCGATCTGATCAACGCGCTGAGGCGATAGTGCAGGCTCGCCGCCGCCATGGAACTATCCGCCGACCGACCCGCCCGCCTCCTCCTGACGGCGCTGCGGATGATTGAGAGGGCTTGTCCCCGGGATGTCCGTGTGATTCTTCATCGTCCAACCATGAAAATGCCGCGCCCCTTTCTCGCGATCCTCCTTCTTCTCATCGCCTCCGCCGCCTCCGCCGCCGATGCGAAGCACCCGAACGTCGTCGTGCTCCTCGCGGATGATCAGGGCTGGGGCGATCTCAGCTTCAACGGCAACACGAACATCTCCACGCCGAACATTGATTCGCTCGGCAAAAAGGGCGCGGTGCTGGAGCGCTTCTACGTGTGCCCCGTGTGCTCGCCGACGCGCGCGGAATTTCTCACCGGGCGCTGGCATCCGCGCGGCGGCGTGTGGAATGTCTCGCTCGGCGGCGAACGGCTGAATCTCTCGGAAAAAACCATCGCGGACACTTTCACCGCGGCGGGTTATGCGACGGCGGCGTTTGGAAAATGGCACAACGGGATGCAGTATCCGTATCACCCGCGTGGGCGCGGCTTCGGCGAATACTACGGCTTCTGCTCGGGGCACTGGGGCGACTACTTCGACGCACCGCTGGAACACAATGGCGAGATCGTGAAGGGCGACGGCTACATCGCGGACGACTTCACGAATCACGCGCTGAAGTTCATCGAGGAAAACAAGGAGCGGCCATTTTTCTGCTACGTGCCGTACAACACTCCGCACTGGCCCGCGCAGGTGCCGGATGAATTTTTTGCGCCGTTCGCCAATGCGGAGATCAAAATGCGCGCGACGAATCCGAAGCAGGAGGACATCGTGGACACGCGCGCCTCGCTCGCGATGACGGCAAATCTCGACTGGAACGTGGGCCGCATCCTGCGCCGCCTCGACGAACTGAAACTCGCGGACAACACAATCGTGATTTATTTCAGCGACAACGGCCCCAACACGTTTCGCTGGAACGGCGGCATGAAGGGCAAGAAAGGCACGACCGACGAGGGCGGCGTGCGCGCGCCATTCCTGATCCGCTGGCCGGGCAAGATCGCCGAAGGCAAGCGCGTCACGCAGATCGCGGGCGCGATCGACTTGCTGCCGACGCTCACGGATTTCTGCGGCGTGCCGATCATTTCGCAAAAGCCGCTCGATGGCAAATCGCTGAGGCCGCTGCTGCTCGGCGACGCTGCGGCATGGCCCGAGCGCATGATTTTCTCCCACTGGGCTGGAAAGGTGAGCGTGCGCACGCAGACGCACCGCCTCGACGCAGCGGGCCTGCTTTTCGACATGGTCGCCGACCCCGGACAGACGCGCGACATTTCCAAGGAGCAGCCCGACATCACCGCGCGCCTCACGAAAGCCGTCGCCGAATACCGGGCCGACGTGCTGCCCGGAATCGCGGACAAGGAACTGAAGCCCTTCACCGTCGGCTATCCCGAATTTCCCATCACCCAGCTCCCCGCGCGCGACGGCATCCCGCACGGCGGCGTGAAGCGCAGCGCGGGCGCGCCGAATTGCTCGTTCTTCACGAAGTGGACGAGCACCGAAGACAGCATCACGTGGGACATCGAGGTCGCGACCGCAGGGAAATACGAGGCCGTCGTCCATTACACCTGCCCCGCCGCGGACGCGGGATCGAAGGTCGAACTGAGCTTCAACGGCAGCCGCGTCGAGAAGACGGTGAGCGAGCCGCACGACCCGCCACTGCACGGTGCGGAGCGCGACCGCGCACCACGCGGAGGCGAATCCTTTGTGAAGGACTTCAAGCCCCTCCCGCTCGGCACGCTCGACCTCCAGCCCGGCCGCGGCTTACTCACGCTCAAGGCGCTCAGCGTCCCCGGTAAGAGCGTGATGGATGTCCGCCTGATCCTGCTGAAGCTCGTGAAGTAGGCGAGGAGCGCCGCGCATCCCGCCGGCCACGACGTGCGCCGCAGGCCCGATCTTTTCTTTGGAGCCTGCGTGATGTCGCAGTGGCCGCCGGGACGGACGGCGCTCCACGCGTGCTCCGTGTCTTTCGTGGACTCTCCTTCGATTTTTTCGCAGTCTCAAAGCGGCACACACGCCCCCCATGAAAACCACTCTTCTCCTGTTCGCATTTATCACCGCCGTCTCGGCTTCCGCCGCGGAAAAGATGAACGTCCTCTTCATCGCCTCCGACGACATGCGGCCGCAGCTCGGGTGCTACGGCGATCCGATCGTGCAGTCGCCGAACATTGATGCACTCGCGAAACGCGGGACGCTTTTCCAGCGCAGCTACGTGCAGCAGGCGCTGTGTTCGCCCTCGCGCATCTCGATGCTCAGCGGGCGCTATCCGGCGACGACGGGCATCTTCGAGATCGGGCGCACGCTGCGCACGACGATGCCGGACATCACGACGCTGCCGCAGCATTTCAAAAACAACGGCTACCACACGCGGAGTCTCGGGAAGATTTACCATGTGGGAATTGACGACGATGCGTCGTGGACGATCCCTGCGTGGCACAGCAAAACACCGCGCGTGAGCCCGGCGACGCAGGCGGCTGTGGCAAAATTTGTCGCCGACGCGAAGGCGAAGGGAATCGAGATTCCAAAGCAGGGGCCGGGCAACCGCAACAGCGCCATCCCGGCGTTCGAGTCTGTGGACTGTGGCGACGATGATCTGCTCGACGGCGACTGCGCCGTGAACGCCATCGCGCAACTCCGCGAGCATGCGAAGAACCCCGGCCAGCCATTCTTTCTCGCCGTCGGCTTTGCGAATCCGCACGTCCCGTGGATTGCGCCGAAGAAATATTTCGACCTCTACGATCCCGCGAAGCTCACGCTCGCGAAGAATGAGTTCGTGCCCAAAGGCGCACCGGCGTTCGCAGCCACGAGCGGGACCGATTTTTACGGCTACAAGGGCGTGCCGCAGGTGACCGGCGACAAACTGCCGGAGAGCTACAAGCGCGAGTGTCTGCAAGGCTACTTCGCCGCGATCAGCTACGTGGATGCGCAGGTCGGCCGCCTGCTCGCCGCACTCGACGAGACGGGCCTCGCGAAAAACACCGTCGTCGTTTTCTGGAGCGACCACGGCTACTACATGGGCGAGCACACGTGGTGGGGCGCGAAGCACAACAACTACGAGGGCGCCACGCGCAACTGCCTCATCATCGCCACGCCCGCGCAGAAGACCGCAGGCCAGCCGAGCAACGCCCTCGTGCAAGCCGTGGACCTCGCGCCGACGCTCGCCGACCTCTGCGGCCTGCCGGCGAACAGCGGGTTCCAGGGCCGCAGCCTCCGGCCCGTGCTCGACGACCCGGCGGCGAGCGTGAACACCGCCGCGTTCAGTTGGTATCCGAAGTCCGGCTACCTCGGCCTGACGATGCGCACGGACAAATGGCGGTACGTGGAATGGACGAAGCCCGGCGCGCCGACCGAGCACGAACTCTACAACATCGTCCACGACCTGCAGAACGACCTCAACGTCGCGGACAAGCCCGAGCACGAAAAAGTGATCGCGGCGCTCGGCAAACAGTTGCGCGAGAAATTCCCGGTGCAGGACTTCAAGGAACCCGGCGCGGCGGCGAAGGCCGGTGGAAAGAAGGCGGTGGATTGACACCGCGACCAGTGCAGAATCGGAACTACTGCGCGCTCCAGCGGATGCTCCGGCGCGGGCCCACGAAATGGAAATGGTCGTCCGCGTCCTGGATAAATCCCTTTGCATTCACCTGCATGCCCTCGGCCTCGAGGCGCTGTCGCTGCCGCCGCGCCGCTGCTGCGGGCATCTTCTGGCTCAGCCGCGCGTCGGAGCTGACGACACGATGCCACGGCACAGTCGCCGATTCTTCGTCGGTCAGCCTGCTCATCACAAAGGAGACGTGCAGCGCCGCGACATTCATGTGCGTGGCGATGCTGCCGTAGGTCGTGAATTTTCCCGGCGGAATCAGCCCGACGAGCCGGATGACCTCCGCGCGGATGCGGGAAAAGGCGGCGGACTTGGGCTTCGGCATGGCGGTGTGTGCGGTGCATTCCTCAGTGACGCCGAGCGCCGGTGCCGTCGAGGAACTTCGCCCTGCGGTTCGCCTCTATTTCCCATGGGTCGGCACGAAGCGAAAGACGGCGCGCAAAACTCAAGGAGCAGGGGCGCGCTCGCCCCGTGGATATCCTTGGGGCGAAGGCGCCCATGCTCCTTGGAAACGGCCACATCTGATGTCGAACCGCTCCAAGTCATCCCACGACGAGCGCGATGGAGATTTGTCCAATTTTCAAAACTGTGGCAGTTCATCCTCACAAACTCGCCGATCTCCCATGCGCCGCATTCACTTCGTCATTCTTTCATTCGTCGCGAGCGTCTGTGCCCGTGCAGCGGACGATCCGGAGCTGATTTTCGTTCGGCGGATGCGCCCGCTGTTCGAGGAGAAGTGCCTCGCGTGCCACGGCAAGGACGAGGCGAAAATCAAATCCGGCTACGACATGCGCACGGCGGCGAAGGCGTTCGAGGGCGGCGACAGCGGCAAGCCCGCCATCGTGCGCGGCAAGCCAGAGGAGAGCCCACTTTACCTCGCAGCCACCCGCGCGCACGAGGACGACTGGAAGCCGATGCCACCGAAGGAAGCGGACAAACTCACGGCGGAGCACATCGGATGGATCAAAGAATGGATCGCCGGTGGCGCACCGTGGCCAGACGACGCGCAGATCGCCACGCTCGCAAAAGCGAATGCCGACAAGTGGTCCGCAGAGGATGGCGTGACCGTGAAGACCGGCGGCGGACTTTCGCCCGAGTGGACGAATCGGAAATACAAAGCGGAAGGACTGTGGGCGTATCAGCCGGTGCCAAGGAGCGGCGACATTCCTGTCGCCGCTGCAAACGGAAAAACAGCGAATCAGGGCGACAGGAATGTCGCCCCTCCCAGTCCCATTGACGCTTTCCTCGCGGCAAAAATGCCCGCTGGTCTCACACCCGCGCCGCCGTGCGATGCGCGCATATTCATCCGCCGCGCGACTTTCGACCTCACCGGCCTGCCGCCGACGCCGGAGGAAGTCGCCGCGTTCGAGGCCGACTCCATCCGCAATTCCGAATCCGCAATCCGCAATCTCATCGAGCGTCTGCTCGCCTCGCCGCACTACGGTGAACGCATGGCGCAGCACTGGCTCGATGTCGTGCGCTATGCGGACTCGAGCGGCTTTGCGAATGACTACGAGCGCGGCAATGCGTGGCGGTATCGCGATTACGTCGTGCGCGCATTCAACAGCGACAAACCGTACGATCAGTTCGTGCGCGAGCAGATCGCAGGCGACGAGATTGCTGAAAGGATGAAGGACGAAGGCGGAAGGATGAAAAAATCCGCGGACAGTGCGGGTGCGGAACTTCATCCTTCATCCTTCAGCCTTCAGCCTTCCGACCTGCTCGTAGCCACCGGCTTCCTCCGCATGGGCCCGTGGGAACTCACCGGCATGGAAGTCGCGAAGGTCGCGCGCCAGCGCTTCCTCGACGACGTGACGAACAGCGTCGGCGAAACTTTTCTCGCGCACTCGCTGCAATGTACGCGCTGCCACGATCACAAGTTCGATCCGATCCCGACGCGCGACTACTACTCGGTGCAGGCCGTCTTCGCGACGACACAGCTCAGCGAGCGGGCCGCGCCATTTTTGCCGGAGGAAAATACCGCCGGCTTCGAGGAGAAAAAGTATCTCGAAGCTCGCCACGGCGAGTATCTCGCGACCCTGCATCGCCTCGACGACAAGCTCGTGAAGAACGCCGCGGAATGGTTCGTGCAAAAGAGCCTCGACCCGAAGAAATGGAACGCCGCCATCGGGCAGGCACAAACTCAGCCGCGCGTGAACCGCAACGGCAAGCGGAGCGAGGCTGGCGGTGTGTTTGACGGCGCACGCGCGATCCTCATGCGGCAGGGCGTGGCCGAGGATCAGTTCCCGCCGAAGCTCGTCGGCTTCACGCCCGACGACTACGGCAACGAGCGCGTCGCGCGCAAAGGCATCGAACGCCTGAAGTGGGAACTGGATCGCTACGAGCCGTTCGCGCTCGCGGTCCATGATGGCCGCACGCCGGATGTGAAGGCCGTCCTCGCGCCGGTGCGGATGCCCGCGAACCGCATGACCGACGGCGAACTTGAGGAGACGTGCGTCCACACCGGCGGCGATCCTTTTGCGCAGGGCGCCAAGGTGACGCCCGGCGTGCTCAGCGTGCTGGACTCGATCAATCCGCAATCCGCAATCCGCGATCCTCAGTCCATCGAGGGCCGTCGCGCGGCATTTGCCGGATGGGTGGCGAATCCGAAAAACCCGCTGACCACACGCGCCATCGTGAACCGGATTTGGCTCTGGCATTTCGACCAGGCCATCGCGGGCAACCCGAACAACTTCGGCAGCACGGGGAAAAAACCGACGCATCCCGAATTGCTCGACTGGCTCGCGGCGACGTTTGTCGAAAAGGGATGGAGCTTCAAAGAGCTGCACCGCGTGATCATGACGAGCGAGGCGTATCGGCGGAGCGCGACTCATCCCGACCGCAAGGCGCTCGCGGAAAAGGATCCCGCCGGCACAAGCTACGCCGTCTTCAAGCCGCGCCGCCTCACCGCCGAGGAATTGCGCGACGCAATGCTCGCTGCAACCGGCGAACTGAACCCGACGCTCGGCGGCATTCCGAACCGTCCGGAAATCAACTTCGAAGCCGCGCTCCAGCCGCGGCAGGTCATGGGCACATTTGCCAACGCGTGGACGCCGAACCCGCTGCCGGAGCAGCGCCATCGTCGCTCGATTTACGCGCTGAAAATCCGCGGCCTGCCCGATCCATTCCTCGAAGTCTTCAACGAGCCCGCTCCGGATTTTTCCTGCGAACGCCGCGAGGCGAGCACGGTCACGCCGCAGGTCTTCAGCCTCTTCAACGGACGCGCCAGCTACGACCGCGCACTCGCACTCGCGCATCGCGCGGTGAAGGAAACAACGACCGACGAAGCCGCGCTCTCGCGCTGCTTCCAACTAGCCTTCGGTCGCGCGCCGAACGCGGATGAACTCGCCGCAACGCTCGCGCACTGGCGCGCGATGGAAGCGAAGCAGAAAGACGCAAAGCTCGAATCACCGAAGCCGCCGCTCGAAGTGAAGCGCGAGGCCGTTGAGGAAAACACCGGCGAGAAATTTTCCTTTACCGAGAAGCTCGAAGCCTACGCCGACTTCGTGCCCGACCTTCAGCCCTCCGCCGTGGACGCCCGCACGCGCGCACTCGCCGATGTCTGCCTCGTGCTTTTCAACTCGAATGAGTTTGCCTATGTCTATTGAAGCCTCACCACACCACCAACGAGCCATGCGCGTGTTGAAAATCATTCTGATTGGCGTCATTACCTTGATGGCATTCGTGCCGTTTCGTTCCGCAGCCGCCGAAACTGCCTCCGAAAAACCTGCGAGTGAATTGTCCTTGGAGAGCGAGCAGTCTGAAGTGGATGGGCTGATTGCCAAGGCTGACAGCGTCGAACTGGGGAAAATTTCGCCACGCATTTTTCACCTTGCGGAAAGATTCCTGGCTGCAAAACGCGAGGCCGATGCGAAGCGATACCTTGAAATTGGCATCCGTGGAAATCCCTGGGCGCTCGATCAGCAACTAACCCTCGGCGAACTACTCGCGCACACGGGGCAGCCCGATGCGCTGCGCGAAAAGGCAGCGATGGCGCTGCGGCTGGGCGAGGAGGATGAAGTTCTCAGGAGGGCCTCGCGTCTGGCGAATATCCCGCTGCCGGAGGAGCCGATCGCCTTTGCAAAAATCACCAGTGAGGAAATAACTCTCATCCTCGTGCCAATCGGCGAACCGGGCATTTTCGTGATGGAGGATTTGCGGGACATTCTTGCCAAGCGCCTTGGAATCAAAACGGTGATTGCCCGGCTGGATGTGAAAATTCCTCCAGCCAGCCGGACTGCAAAGTCGCAGTGGCTGGCGAGGACGCGAAAGCAAATTCTCGAGACCGTGCAGGAAAGGCCGGAAACTGCGCTCCAGTTTGGCCGCATGGGATTCACGAAGGCGCAGTTGGAGAAGGACGATGACGCCGTGTTATCGCTGGTGCGCAAGACGACGGAGAAGGAACAGGGAACGGATGCCCTGAAGCGATTCGATGCCGATCTTGAAAAGGCTGACCTCAACAAACAGTGGGAAATCGACCGCATCGGTGGTGCCCAGCACATAGCCATGCAAGGGCGTTTCGGCCCGAAACGTCTGGTGATGGGTGTCACGTCCTGCGACCTCTTCGGTGACAAGAGCAACTACCTGTTCGGAGGAGCGGTCACCGGTGGATTCACCGGTGTGATTTCCACGCATCGCTTCGGCCATCGCTTCAATGAGGAAGCGCCCAAGCGCGAACGGCTCAAGGAACGGCTGCTCAAACAGGCCCTCAGCACATTTGGCTTCATGCTCGGGGTGCCGCGCTGCACTACACCGGAATGCGCGCGGGCGTATCCGCAAAGCTTGCAGGAACATGACCAGAAGCCTTCCACACTGTGCCCGGCGTGCAGGGGAGGCATCGAATCAGCAATGGGGCGCAAACTTCCCGAGCAATGACGCCCTTTTTCCCCTGCGCAGGAGCCCGCGCGCTGCATGCTCCGACGCGCCGCGAATTTCTCTACTCGCTCGGAGCGAGTCTCGGGAGCGTGGCGTTCACTTCGCTGCTCGCGGCGGAGGAAAAGAAGAATCCCCTCGCCCCGAAAGCCGGGCATTTTCCGGCGAAGGCGAAGAGCTGCATTTTCCTGATGATGGAAGGCGGGCCGTCGCACATTGACACGTTCGATCCGAAGCCGGAGTTGGAGCGGCAGCACCTCAAGGAATTCGTGCGCGAGGGAAAACAAAAATCCGCGATGGAGAGCGGGAAGCGCTACTACGTGAAAAGCCCGTTCAAGTTTCGCAAGGCCGGCCAGAGCGGCGCGGACATGGCGGAGAATTGGGAGCATCTCGCGAATGTCGCGGACGAGATTTGTTTCTGGCGCGGCTGCCAGGTGGACTCGGTGAATCACCCGACGGCGATGTATCAGATGAATTGTGGCAACCGCTTCGGCGGCGACCCCGGCCTCGGCGCGTGGGTGAACTACGGGCTCGGTTCGGTGAATCAGGATTTGCCGGGCTTCATCGTGCTGCCCGAGATTTCGTATCCGCAGGGCGGCGCGGCGAACTGGAGCAACGGCTACCTGCCCGCGAGTTTCCAGGGCACGCCGCTGCGCGCACGCGGCTCGCCCATTCTCGATCTCACGCCACCCGTGGGCATCACGCCCGACCATCAGCGCGCGAATCTCGACCTGCTCGCAAAGCTCAACACAGCGCACGCCGCGCAGCATCCCGGCCACGACGAACTCGCCGCGCGCATGGACAACTACGAACTCGCATTCCGCATGCAGATGCAGGTGCCCGAGACGCTCGACCTCTCGCGCGAGGACGCGAAGACGAAGGAAAGCTACGGCATCGGCAAGGACGCGACGGATTCATTCGGGCGAAAGTGCCTGCTCGCGCGCAAGCTCGTCGAGAAAGGCGTGCGCTTCATCCAGCTCTACAACGGCACTTGGGACTCGCACGACTACATCGAGCGCGCGCACGGCAATCTCGTCCGCGGCGTGGACCAGCCGATCGCCGCGCTTATCGCCGACCTCAAGCAGCGCGGCCTGCTCGACAGCACGCTCATCGTCTGGTGCGGCGAATTCGGACGCACGCCCGACAACGGCGTCCGCGGTGGCACCGCCTACGGCCGCGATCACAATCCGAAGGCGATGACCGTCTGGCTCGCCGGCGGCGGCTGCAAAGCCGGCACCACGCTCGGCATGACGGACGACCTCGGAATGGCCGCCGTCGAAGGCATCGCACACGTCCGCGATTTCCACGTCACGCTCCTGCGCCTGCTCGGGCTCGATGACAACAAGCTGACTTACTATCACGCAGGCCGCTTCAAGCAGCTCTCGCAATTCGGCGGCTCGGTGATCAAGGGACTCATCGGATAGGAAAATCGCACAGGCGAAATCTCCTGAGTAGGCGTGGACGGAAGTCCACGTCCGCGCTCTTCCGAGCGCGCCTACGATCCGATGGCACCTTATATCAGTCCGGGATTTTTCGGAGGATCGCGCCATTCGTCGTTCGGATGCACTTGCCTTGCGCGGCGCTCCCCGCCACTTCTTCGCGGCTCATGCTCCTCTATCCCGCCATTGATCTCATGTCCGGCCAAGTCGTCCGCCTGCGCCAGGGCCGTGCTGCCGAGAAAACGATTTACTCCTCCGATCCCGCTGCATTTGCACGGCAGTGGGAAAGCGAGGGCGGCGACTGGCTGCACATCGTGGACCTTGATGCATCGTTTTCCGGCACGCAGCAGAATCTCGAATCGGTCCGCGCAATCACGAGTGCAGTCGGTATCCCGTGTGAACTCGGCGGCGGCATCCGCGACATCGAAGCGATCCGCCGCGCGCTCGATGCGGGCGTGGCGCGCGTGATCCTCGGCACGAAGGCGGCGGAGTCGCTGGAGTTCGTCGCCGAGATGGCGCGCGAGTTTGGCCGCGAGCGGATCGCGGTGGGCATTGATGCGAAGAACGGCATCGTGAGTGTGAAAGGCTGGACGCAGGAGACCGGGCAGAGCGCGCTCGAACTCGCGGTCAATGCGGTGAAGGCGGGAGCGGGCACCATCATTTACACCGACATCGCCACGGACGGCATGCTGCAGGGACCGAACTTCGGCGAAACGGAGCGCGTGAATGCGGCCATCGTCCCGCTCGGCGGCCAGCTCATCGCGAGCGGTGGCGTGGGCACGGCGACGCATGTGACGCACCTCGCGACCATCCCCGCACTGCACGGCTGCATCATCGGAAAGGCGCTCTACGACAAGACGCTCAGCCTGCCCGCGGTGAAGTCTGCACTGCTCTCAGGGACGAAATAGCAGGGCGGAAGGAGCGGCAGAATATTGAGCCGACGACCCGTCGGCTGACCGCTTGCTGTCGAATGGAATGCGCGCATCGAATTTCCACACGGCGCAATTGGCGAATCCGGCAGCCCGCGCGTGCCGACGAGTCGTCGGCGCTACATTTTCCCCCGCCGCACGGTGATGGCCTCGTCCGAGGTCGTCCCACGCTTCTAGGCGCGCGAGAGAGCCGTGCAGGTCTCAAAGAGTTTGAGGACGGGTCACGAGTTCCCTGTTTGCATCCGCGCAAAACCTGTCAAATCTCCCTCACATGAAAGCTCTCTACCTCGACTGCATCTCCGGCATCAGTGGCGACATGATGGTCGGCGCACTCATCGACCTCGGCGTGAAACCCAGCGCGCTCGAATGGGAGCTGAGCAAGCTGAACATCGGCGACTTCCACATGCACTACGACCGCGCGAAGCGGAAGGACATCGAGGGCGTGAAATTCGACATCCACGGGGGCTCGACGCATGTTGAGAAAGGCGGGCACGTCGAGCATGAACATCACGACTGCGGCGGCGGGCATGAACATGAACATGAACACGGACATTCGCACGAGCACAGCCACGAGCATTCCCATGAGCACAAGGATGAGCATGGGCATTCACATGGACCTGAGTGCGCGCACGAGCATGGTGAGGAAGGTCACGTGCATCATCATCACGAGCACGATGATGACCCGGAGCACAAGCACACCCACGAACCCGAGGAGGAACACGCTGCGCTGAAACACACGCATGAGCACACGCATGAGGGACACACGCACAGTCATGAGCATGAGCATTCTCACGACGATGGGCATGGGCACGCACACAGCCATGAAAACGGCGACTGCGGGCATGATCACTCGCACGATCACGGGGAGGAGCACAGCCATTCTCACGATCACGGGCATTCCCATGAACACGCGCACGAGCATGGCCGCACGCACCGCGAGATACGTGTACTGATCGAGGCGAGCGATCTGTCGCCCTTTGTGAAAAAACACGCGCTCGGGATTTTCCATCGCATCGCGGAGGCCGAGGGGAAAATCCACGGCATGAGCGCGGAGGATGTCCACTTTCACGAGGTCGGAGCGTTTGATTCCATCGCGGACATCGTGCTCTCGTGCGTTGGCATCGAGGCGCTCGGTGTGGAGAAAGTCTTCGTCTCCAAGCTGCACGACGGGCACGGCACGGTGAAGTGCGCGCACGGGATTTTCCCGGTGCCCGCGCCGGCGACGATGGAGATTTTGAAGGGCATCCCGCTCGGCCAGATTGATGTGCCGCATGAACTCATCACGCCGACCGGTGCGGGGATCGCGGCGGAATTTGCCGCCGGCTTCGGCCTCATGCCTGCGATGAAAACCGAGCGCATCGGCTACGGTCTCGGCACCCGCGAACTCGCGAGCCGCCCGAACGTGCTCCGCGCCGTGCTCGGCGAACTCGCGTAGCTTTTCCCCATGCCCGGCTACGAGAGCGACACCGTCACGCGCATCGAGACCAATCTCGACGACGTCTCGCCGCAGGTGCTCGGCGCGGTGATGCAGCAGCTCCTCGCCGGGGGTGCGCTCGACGTGTGGTTCACGCCAGTGCAGATGAAAAAATCGCGCCCCGGCACGATGCTCTGCGTGCTGTGCGAGGAAGGCTCCGCGGAGAAATTCGCGGACATCATTTTTGCCGAGACGACTGCCTTTGGCCTGCGCGTGGAAAAAATCCAGCGGCTGAAACTCACGCGCCGCTTCGAGACCGTGAAGACGCCTCACGGTGAGGTGACAGTGAAGCTCGGCTTCAAGGGCGAACGGCTGCTGCAAGTCGCGCCGGAATTCGAGAGCTGCCACGCCATCGCCGAGCGCGCAGGCGTGCCGCTGCGCGAGGTGCAACTCGCAGCGCTCGAAGCGGCGCGCGCGGCGTTCAAGGAGCAGGGGCGCCGTCGCCCCAAAATCGATCCTCGGGGCGAGGGCGCCCCCGCTCCTCGTGTAAGCTTGAAACGCCCTAGCGGCCCAATTCCCCGACCATCGCACTCATGAGTGCGCGCCCCTCGTGCGGTGCCGTGATTTCCGCACTGTGGGCGGCGGACCATTCGAGCGACAGCACGAGCGGGATCATGAATGTCCCCCCCTGGGTCACTTTCTCAAACGTCCGCGCGAGCACTTCGCCCATGCGCACCGGCGCATCCATTCGCTCCACGACCGTATCATACAACCGCGCGCACTTTTCAGCGGGCGACGTGACGTGATATTCGCGGCACACCATCGGGCGCTGAGGGTGGATGCTGCACGATTCATTTTCCAAAAAGGGACACGCGATCCCGAGTGAAAAATACCGGCGGCTCATTTTCCGAAGGGCACTCTCCAAGTCGGTGGCGTCCCTGACTTCGAGCGCCCGGTCACCTGGCGCTACTTGCACGGAGAGAAGCTCAGCAGCCTCCAGGCGTTTCAGTGCGGCCTCAAAACGCGAACGGATGACTGCCGCGCGTTCCTCCGGCATCGCGGCAACGAGTTGGGCAAGCGATTCCGCCTCAACAACGGAAATCGCCACCAACTGCCGGCAGCATGCACCACATCCCGCACGGCAACTGATCGTGCGCCCCGCCGCGACCTCGCGCTCCAGCGCAAGCGCAGTGACATGACCGGAAATTTCCCGCGCGGCAGGCAGCAGATCGAGCAAGGTCGCTTGCGCGGGCGGCACGGGAATTGGAATCGCGTGCTCACCGTCGGGAGCTTTGAAGCGCAGAACTGCGTGCTCCTGATCCGCATCGCCACGGGCTTCGGGCGCTGTCATGGCAGTTCACCTTTCATAACACGAGCTTGTCTGTGCTGCCGGACAAAAGTCCAACCTTTCCAGCAGATGCGTCCACACGAACCAAAGGCCGCATCGTGCAGCTTCCGGCTTGCCGAGCGCGAGTGAGGCTCACATCTTCCGCGCCCTCATGATTGACCGATACACGCTGCCTGAGATGGCGGCCATCTGGACCGAACAACGCAAATACGAAATCTGGCTCGAAATCGAGACGCTCGCCTGCGAGGCGCAGGCGGAACTCGGCCACATCCCGAAAGAGGACGCGAAGACGATTCGCGAGAAGGCGAAGTTCGTTTTGTCCGAGGTGATGGAGATCGAGAAGCGCACGAATCATGACGTGATCGCATTCCTCGAAAATGTCGCGAGCTACGCTGGCCCCGCATGCCGCTGGATGCACCAGGGCATGACGAGCAGCGATGTGCTGGATACCACGCTCGCCGTGCAGACTGCGGAGGCGTCGGACATTTTGCTGAAGGATCTGCGCGAACTGCGTGAGGTGATCGCGAAGCGCGCAAAGGAATTCAAGATGACGCCGATGATCGGCCGCAGCCACGGCATCCACGCGGAGCCGATCACTTTTGGGCTGAAGCTCGCGCTGATGCACGATGAATTTGGCCGCGCGCTCGAACGACTGGAGCAGGTGCAGCCGCGCATCCGCGTGGGAAAAATCAGCGGCGCGGTCGGCACGCACGCGCATCTCGATCCTCACGTAGAGGAGAAGGTCTGCAAGACTCTCGGTCTCACGCCGGCGACACTCGCCACGCAGGTCGTGCAGCGAGACCGTCACGCGGAATTCCACACCGTGCTTGCGCTCATCGCGTCCTCGATCGATCGCTGGGCGACGGAATTTCGGCACTTGCAGCGCACGGAGGTGCTCGAAGTGGAGGAGTATTTTTCCCCAGGGCAAAAGGGCAGCTCCGCGATGCCGCACAAGCGCAACCCGATCACCGGCGAAAAGCTCAGCGGCCTCGCGCGACTCGTGCGCAGCAATGCGGTCGCGGCGCTGGAAAATGTCGCGCTCTGGCATGAGCGGGACATCAGCCACAGCTCCGTCGAGCGCGTGATTTTTCCCGACTCGTGCATCCTCGTGAACTACATGCTCGTGCTGCTGCGCAAGCTCGTGGACCGGCTCATCGTGTATCCCGAGAACATGAAGCGGAACCTCGAGATCACGCGCGGGCTGTATCATTCGCAGACGATCCTGCTGAAGCTCACCGAGCGCGGCCTCGAACGGAAAACCGCCTACGAAGCAGTCCAGCGCGCCGCAATGAAGACGTGGCAGGGCGACAAGTCGCTGCTCGAAAATCTCGTCGTCGAGGACGAGATCACCGCGAAAATTCCGCCGGATGAAATCGCAGCGCTGTGCTCGCTGGAGCACCACTTCCGCTGGGTGGAGGACACATTCCGCAGGCTCGGGCTGGCGTAGGCGTGGACGGAAGCCCACGTCGCGCTCTCCCGAACGCGCCTACGATCCGCTCGGCCGCACCCGCGAATTTCCCCGCTTTCCCTCTCGCAGTCACAGCTTGCGAATCAACACAGTGAACGCGATGCGCACGATCACCCGAATCTTTGCCTACCTGCGCCGCCATCCCGGAATGGCGGCAGGCACGATGCTGTGCGCGGTTCTCTCGACGCTGATGGTGACGGTTTTTCCGAAGGTCACGCAGCTTGTCGTGGATGACATCCGCCACGGACGCGGCGACCGGCTGTGGTGGCTCGTCGGCATCGGGGCCGCGGCGTTTTTCGTGCGCGATGCGTTCAACGCGCTGCGGATCATCCTGAACAATTCGTTCGAGCAGCGTGTGATTTTTGATCTGCGAAGCGATCTCTATTCGCACATCCAGCGCCTGCCGCTGCGATGGTTTGACGACCGAGCGACGGGCGACATCATGACGCGGCTGCTCGAGGATGTGACGGCGGTGGAGCGCATGCTCATTGACGGCATCGAGCAGGGTGCGGTCGCCGTGCTGCAAATCATCGTCGTTGGCGTGATGCTGTTTTCCTATCATCCAAAACTCGCCTGGCTCGCGCTGATTCCAGTGCCGTTCCTCATCATCGGCGCGCTCTCGTACACGCTCACGGCCCCAAAGCGATACCGCGTGCAGCGCAAGGCGGCGTCCGCGATGAATGCGCTGCTGCACGACAACCTCGCGGGCATCCGGCAGATCAAAACTTTTGTGCGCGAGGACGAGGAGCACGCGCGCTTCAACGACGTGAGCGGCAAGTCGCGCGATGCCTCTCTGAGCATCATGCACGTGTGGGCGATCTACAATCCCTCGATGACATTCCTCGCGGCCATCGGCTCCGTGCTTGTGCTTGGCTTCGGTGGCCAGGAGGTCGTCGCAGGACGACTGGGGTTCGGTGAGTTCACGGCGTTCCTGCTGCTCGTCGGTTTCCTCTACGACCCGATCGGGAAATTGCATTCGCTGAACCAGCTCGTGCAATCGGGCCGCGCTGCTGGCGAGCGCATTCTCGAAATCCTCGACGAAAAACCCGAGACCGACGAAGCGGAGAACGCGCCGGCGGTCAGCGTGCGCGGTGATGTGGAATTCGAGGACGTGAGCTTTTCCTATAGCGAAGATCTGCCGACGCTCCGCCACATTTCACTGCGCGCAAAACCGGGCGAGACGATCGCGCTCGTCGGTACCACCGGCGCGGGAAAGAGCACGCTCGTGAATCTCATCACGCGATTTTACGAGTATGACGACGGCGAGATTCGGATTGATGGCACGCCGCTGCGCGATCTGCCGCGCGCCGTGCTGCGCACTGCGGTGGGCATGGTCACGCAGGAGAGTTTTCTTTTTAACGGCACGGTGCGCGACAACCTGCGCCTCGGGCTGCCGACAGCGAGCGACGACCGGATGTGGCAGGCACTCGCGGATGCGAATGCAAAGGCATTCATCGAGCGCATGCCGGGCGGCCTCGACACGATCGTCGGCGAGCGCGGCGTGAAGCTGAGCGTCGGCGAGAAGCAGCGCGTCTCCATCGCGCGCGCGCTGCTGAAAGACCCGCCGATCCTCGTGCTCGACGAGGCGACTGCGAGCGTGGACACGGAGACCGAGCGGCTCATCCAGCAGGCACTGGATCGGCTGATGGAAAAGCGCACTTCATTTGTGATCGCGCACCGGCTCTCGACGGTGCGGCACGCGGATCTGATCCTCGTGCTGGAGCGCGGACGCATCGTTGAGCGCGGGACGCATGACGATCTGCTTGCACAAGGCGGGATTTACGCGAGATTGTGTGCTGGTAGTTTTCTTTCAGAAAATTAATTCGCTGAAAGTCCGGCCGCCGCTGGCCAAATTTGGACACATTTCGTGTCCAAAAAAAGAAGTGGGTTCGAGCGGGTTTTAAATTGACTGTCTTGGGGCGAAATGGGATGAAAAGGGTCGTTCTGGAGAAAGCTCAGTGCCAACTTCGAACCACCTAACACCAAAATGACCGCGCTCAAATCCGACCAGCCGATGTTCACTGGTGAACATCCGCGTACGTTGGATGTGGGTCTGCGAGTCAACCTGCCAAAGGATTGGCGGAGTCTGAACATCAAGGAGTTCTTCCTGATCTCAGGCTCCGCCGAGCCTTACATCCGGGCCATGCCCCGCTCGGAATACGAGAAGGCCGTGGCATCCATCACCGAGGCGGTGGATCTGAATCCGCGGGAGAAAAACATCTGCCTGCGCGAACTCGGCAAATGCCTGCGCACACAACTCGATTCCGCAGGCCGCCTCACGCTGCCGTCGGACCTTTGCAAGAAGATCGAAGTCGGCACATCCAAGCCCGATGTTGTACTGCGTGGTACGGTTCTGAATTTTGAAATCTGGAACCCGAAGGGGATCGAGGATTGGGAAAAGAAGCAGGCGGAGCCGGACGAGCACGGCAATCCACGGATGAACGTGCAGGAATTTCTCGGGCTATGATTTTCCACCATCCATACGCCGAAACCACATTTGAACCGGAGGAATTCGAAATGTCCGCAGATACCGAATCGTCCGGCTACCACAAACCTGTCCTGCTGGATGAATGCATCGCTCAGCTTCAGCCAGGGCCGGGCAAGGTTTTCTTTGAAGGTACGCTCGGTGGCGGCGGCCACACCCGTGCACTGCTCGACGCAGGCGCGACAGTCATCGCGACGGATCAGGATCCCGAGGCAATCGCAGAGGCTGAGGAAAAGCTGAAGGGCTACGGCGCGCGGCTGATCCTGCGGCGCGCGAATTTTTCCGAACTCAGCCGTATCCTCGCGGAGCTGGACATCGCGGAGGTGAATGGCGCGCTGTTCGATCTCGGCGTCAGCTCGCATCAGTTTGATACGCCGGAGCGCGGCTTCTCGCTTCAGCACGACGGCCCGCTCGACGCACGCATGGCGCCGGACGCGCCGCAGAGTGCGGCGGACCTCGTGAACACCGCCTCCGACGAGGAACTCGCGCGCATTTTCCGAACCTACGGCGATGAGCCGGCAGCGTGGCGGATCGCTTCGCGCATCGTTCGCGAACGCACAGCGCAGCCGATCACGCGCACCCTGCAACTTGCTGATCTGGTCGCGAGCGTGATTCCGCGCAAAGGCCGCACTCACCCCGCCACCCGCGTCTTCATGGCGCTGCGCATGGCGGTGAACCGCGAACTCGAAGTGCTTACCTCGATGCTTGGCGAAATCACACGGCACCTTGCACCCGGCGGCCGTCTCGCTGTGATCAGCTTTCACAGCGGCGAGGATCGCATCGTCAAAAATTTCATTCGCGATCACGCCACGGAATGGCTCGATCGCCCCGAGTGGCCCGCGCCGCGCCGCAATCCCGATCACATCTTTCGTCTGCTCACCACCCGCCCGCTCGTCGCCACCGCAGATGAGCAAAAAGACAACCCGAGGGCGAGGTCGGCAAAACTCCGGGTTGCCGAACGCCTGCCTTACCAATCCCATGCCCGCTAATCAACGTCGTTACGCCCAAGCCGTCCCGGTGGTCTATATCTGCATCGGAGTCGCGATTCTCATCTGTGCCGCAACCTTTGGGATCAAGGTGCTCATGCTCAAGCAGCAGCTCAAGCAAGGCAGCGAGCGCATCGAAGAATTGCGCAAAAAAATCATCGCAGCAAATACCGGCAATCAGGCACTCCGTACCCGGCGCGAGCAGCTTACATCGCTCCCTGCCTTGAAGAAGGCCATTGCCGATGGCGTGATCAAGCTCAAGGTGATCGATGAGGCCTTTGTTGTGAATGTCTCTGCACCACGTTCCAGCGTGGCGGCGATCACCCCGCGTACTGACGCGGAGGAGGGGCGTTGAGATGTCCCTCAAATCCCGAGCCTGCATCGCCTGTTACGGCGTCGGCGCCCTTTTCACCGTACTCTCCGCTCGGCTGATCTTCCTAGCCGTCAACCAGCACGAACACTACTCGGACATCTCGCGCAGGGCTGTCAGCTCCAAGCCTCAGTTGATTCCTGCGTGGCGAGGTGCGATCGAAGATGCTGAGGGCACCTGCCTCGCCCGCAACGAACCCCTCCGGGACGTGATTCTCGACGGACGCGTCATTTGCGAGAGCAAGAGCAACAAGAAACCGGAGGAGATCGCAGCGATCCTCGCAAAGGTCCTCGGCATGAATGCGGAGGACATCGTCAAGCGCATCGCCCGCGACAAGACGTACGTCGTCATCAAAAAAAATGTCTTGGAGGAGACCGCGGCGGAACTCGAGAGACAGCTCGTGGCGGCGAAAGTCAAAGGCGTCACCTACGAGCAGAGGTTCAAGCGAATCTATCCTGCACACCAATTGCTCAGCCACGTCGTCGGTTTCTACGGTTACGAGGAACCCGCCGAGGGGGAAAAGCAAGGCCACTTCCGTGGTGTCGAGGGCATCGAACGCTCGATGGAGGAATGGCTCCGTGGCAAGGATGGCTCACGTATTTTTGAAAGGGACGGACGGGGCAAGGAACTCATGAATTTCGCCGGCATTGAGCGCGCTCCAGAGAACGGGGCAACTGTCCGCCTGACGATCAATCTGAACCTCCAGCAGATCGTCGAATCCGAGCTGGAAGCTGCATGCAAACGGCTGCGCCCGGTCAAAGCCACCGTGATCATGATGCGGCCCGACACCGGGGAGATCCTCGCACTCGCCAACCGCCCGACTTTCGATCCGAACGAAGCGGCCAAGGCGAAGCCCGAGGATCGTTTCAACAACGCGGTCGCCGGAACTGTCGAGCCAGGCTCGACATTCAAAGCCGTCACCTGCGCCGGCGCGCTGCACATGCGCCTTGCGACCCCGCACACCGAAGTCTTTTGCGAAAATGGAAAATGGAGTTACGGCGGCCTCGCGCTGCACGACCACCATCCCTACGGTACGATGACGCTCTCGCAGGTCATCGAGAAATCGTCGAACATCGGAGCGGCGAAATTTGCCCTGCAGATCGGGCAGGAACGTTTTTATAACTGGGTCCGCAATTTCGGCTTCGGCCAGCAGACGGGCATCGCCCTGCCGGGAGAGGTCCGCGGCATTCTGCGCCCGCGCGACCAATGGCAGCCGGTCTCCATCACGCGCGTCGCGATGGGCCACGAGGTCACCGCCACGCCACTGCAGATCATCACAGCAACCTGCGCGATCGCGAATGGCGGGCACCTCATGATGCCGCAGATCATCAGGGAGATCCGCAGCGACTCCGGCGAAATCCTGGTGGACTACAAGCCGCAGGAAGTCCGCACTGTGATCACCGAAGACACCGCTGGAAAAGTCCGCGACGCCCTCATCAAGGTGACCGGGAAGCAAGGCACCGCAAAGCTCGCGCACATTCCCGGCTACAATACGGCCGGCAAGACCGGCACCGCACAAAAGCTCGTGACGGATCCGAAGACGGGCAAGCAGACCTACTCGCACGACAAGCACGTCACTTCGTTCGTCGGCTTCGTGCCCGCAGAGAAACCGGCATTCTGCCTGCTCGTCATCATTGATGAGGCGAAGGTGTCCGCTCACGAGGACGTCGGCGGTCTCGTGGCTGCGCCGATTTTCCACACGATCGCGGAACGCTCGCTCGCGTACCTCGGAGTCGCGCCGGATCCCGCCCTTCTTCGGCAGGAAAAGGAAACCAATCTCGTCCTCGTCAAAGCCGGGAAAAACTGAGCGATGAATCTCCAAAGCCTCACCAAAGCGATCCATCCCATAAAGATGACTGGTTCGCTGGATCGCGACATCACGGCGATCTGCTACGACTCGCGCCGCGTCATCGAAGGCGCGCTCTTCATCGCGCTGCCTGGTGAAAAGACGGATGGCACGCAATTCATCGATGCCGCCATCGACCGCGGTGCCGCGGCGGTCGTCAGCGAAAAGCCCGGCCTGACCACTCGCGCCACCGCCATCGAAGTCACGAATGCGCGGCACGCAATGGCAGATCTCGCAGCCGCATTTTTCCGCCAGCCATCGCACAAGCTGAAAGTCGTGGGTGTCACGGGCACGAATGGAAAGACCACGACGACTTTTCTCATCAAGCACATCCTCGACTCGGAGTTCCTCCGCTGCGGCCTCATCGGCACCGTGCGCTACGTCGTCGGCGAACGCGAACTGCCCGCCGCGCGCACCACGCCCGAATCCGCCGACGTGCATGAGCTGCTCTGGCAGATGCGCTCTGCGGGATGCAAGAGCTGCGCGATGGAAGTCAGCTCGCACGCACTCTCGCTCGATCGCGTCCGCGGAGTGGAATTCGACGCCGCCGTATTTACGAATCTCACGCAGGACCACCTCGACTTTCACCGTACGATGGAAGCGTACTTCGAGGCAAAGGCCGGTCTCTTCTCCGGCATCCGCGATCAGCAGCGCAAAAAAGGCCGTGCGGTCGTGAATAGCGACGACCGCTTCGGCGTAAAACTCGCGGACCGTTTTGGCCGCGGAGAAATGGAAGTCATCACCTACGGCATGGGCCGCAGCGCGCAGTTCCGCGCGAACGACGTGAAGATGGACTTCGGCGGCACCACATTCCAGCTTGAGGCACTCGGGAAAAGCTACCTCGTCCGCACACCGTTCATCGGCGCGTTCAATGTCTATAATTCACTCGCCGCCATCGCCGCCGCACATGCAGTCGGAGTCGGGGTGCGCAATGCAGTGCAGGCGCTGGCGACTGCGCCGCCGGTACCCGGCCGTCTGCAGCCTGTGCCTGCACAGAAACCATTCCGCGTCTTCGTGGACTATGCCCACAGCGACGACGCACTCACCAACGTGCTCAAGACGCTGCGCGAACTGAACCCGGCGCGACTCATCGTGCTCTTCGGCTGCGGGGGAAACCGCGACCGCGCGAAGCGCCCGAAGATGGCCGCCGCCGTGGATGCGATCGCCGACCACGCCATCGTGACAAGCGACAACCCGCGCAAGGAAGATCCGATTGCGATCATCGAGGACATCAAGCCCGGCTTCCGCCGCCTGCGTCCGGACTTCGTGCCGGATCGCCGCGAAGCCATCTTCCACGCCATCGCGATGGCGCAGCCGCGCGACATCATCCTCCTCGCAGGAAAAGGGCATGAGGCCTATCAGGAATTTGCGGATCACACATTGCCCTTTGACGACGCTGCGATCGCCGCGAGCGCCCTCGGATCACGCATGGAAATCGAGCACCCCTCGCTCCGCCCGCGCCAACCGCGCGAAGACCGGGAAGGCGGTACTCGCGGAAACAGCGACCCTCGCAATCGCCGGGAGGACCGCGACTGATGGACGCAACATCTCTCTCTCAAATCGCAGCCTGGGCTGGCGGACGTCTGGTGGGCGGGGATCCGAACGCCACCGTCACCACGGTGTCCTCTGACTCGCGTGCGCTGAAGCCAGGGGATCTTTTCCTCGCGATTCGCGGCGAGAAATTCGACGGCTACACGTTTCTCGCGGAAGCGGCGCGCCTTGGGGCCATCGGCGCAATCGTCGAGACGGAGACACCGGGGCTCCCCTCGTCCTTTGCATCCATCGTCGTGAAAGACAGCGTGCGAGGCCTCCAGTTGCTCGCCACCGGATATCGCAATGCGCTTCGACTGAAATCGGTGTGCATCACCGGCAGCAACGGCAAGACGTCCACGAAGGATCTCTGCGCATCCGTCTTTGCCCAGCGCTTCACCGTCACCCGCACCTTGGGGAATTTGAACAATCACCTCGGCCTCCCCTTCTCCATCCTGCGTGCAGACAGCAGTCACGACATCGGCGTGTTCGAGATCGGAATGAATCACGCCGGCGAGATCGCGCCGCTCGCAGCCATCGCACGGCCGGACATCGCGATCGTCAGCAATGTCGGCGTCGCACACATCGAGTTCCTCGGTTCACGCGAAGCCATTGCCCGGGAAAAGGGAACTCTCGCCGAAGCGGTCGGTGAAAAAGGAACGGTCATCCTGAATGCCGACGATGATTTTACGCCATCCATCGCGCAACGCACACGCGCGCGTGTGGTCACTGCAGGTCTGCTTGCGGGAGACGTGCGCGGCACTGATCTGGAACAACTTTCCACGGGGATCAGGTTCCGCCTGCATGCCGCTGGGCAGAGCGTGCAGGCGGACCTCCCCGTGCCGGGCGAGCACATGGTGCGCAATGCACTGCTCGCCTGCGCCGCCGGAATTTCGCTCGGCCTTTCGCTCGATGAATGCGCCGCAGGCCTGCGCAGATTGCAGCTTACCGCCGGCAGACTCACACAGAAGACCATCGGTGGCATCCGCATCCTCGATGATACCTACAATGCAAACCCAGACAGCATGGCTGCCGCCCTCGTGACGCTGGCACGCATGCCCGTCGAGGGCTCCCGCATCGCGGTGCTCGGCGGAATGGGCGAACTCGGAAAGGAAAGCGAGCGCGGCCACCGGAGCGTCGGCGAAGTCGCCGGTCGCGAGAAAATAGGCTGCGTGATCACCGTCGGTGAAACTGCTGAATGGATCGCTGAGGCCGCTGAAAAATCAGGAGTCGTGCGCATCATCCGCACCGCCGACGCCGAAGAGGCCGCACGCGTTCTCGGCGACATCGCAAAGCCCGGCGACACCGTGCTCGTGAAGGCCAGCCGGTCCGCGCGGCTTGAGCGCATCGTGCAGGCCATGGAAGGGAGGAACTGCTGATGCTCTACTATCTCGAAAAACTTTCGGACCACGCGACGACCGACTTCATGAAGGCGTTCAACGTCTTCCAGTATGTGACTTTTCGCGCAGTGCTCGCGGCACTCACTGCCTTTGTCCTCTCGCTCGCACTTGGCAATTTCACGATCCGCAAGCTGCTCTCCCTGAAACTCGGCCAGCCCATCCGCAATGCCGACGAAGTCCACAAGCTCGCCGAACTGCACGGCCAGAAAGCCGGCACGCCCACCATGGGCGGCATCCTTCTTCTCGGCACGACGCTCATCTCCACGGTGCTTTGGGCTCGCCCGGACAACTCCTTCGTATGGCTCGTCCTCGCCGCGATGCTCGCCGCTGGCGGTCTCGGATTTGCGGATGACTACCTCAAGGTTTCAAAAAAAAATTCCACCGGTGTGCGGGAGCGGACGAAGATCCTCGTGCAGCTCCTCATCGCTGTCGGCGTCACCTATTTTTTCCTCACCGACCCGCGGCTCCAGCAGCAGGCGAGCGCGCTCTACTTGCCATTTTATAAGAAGATGCTCGTGCCGAACATGGGCCTCTTCATCACGTTCCTTTTCTTCTCGGGAATCATCCTCGGCACCTCGAACGCGGTGAACCTCACCGACGGGCTCGACGGACTCGCCACCGGCTGCACGCTCACGGTCACCTTTTCTTACGCAGTGCTCGCGTATGTCGCGGGCAATCACGTCTTCTCAGAATACTTGCAGGTGCCATTTTATCCGCAGGCAAGCGAACTTACCGTGTTCTGCATGGCGCTCGCGGGTGCGTCGCTTGGTTTCCTCTGGTTCAATGCGCACCCCGCGAAAATGTTCATGGGCGACACGGGATCGCTCGCAATTGGCGGTGCGCTGGGAGTCGTGGCGATCTGCGTGAAGCAGGAACTGCTGTTGCTCGTCATCGGCGGCGTCTTCGTCGTGGAGGCGGCCTCGGTCCTCATCCAGCGGTTCTATTTCAAATACACGAAACGCAAATACGGCCAGGGTCGCCGCGTCTTCCGCATGGCTCCGCTGCACCATCACTTCGAGCTCTCCGGCTGGAAGGAAACCGCAGTCGTCACGCGTTTCTGGATCATCTCATTCATCTGCGCCCTGCTCGGGCTCGCCACGCTGAAGCTCCGGTGAAAATGCAGTACAAGGATCAACATATCGCAGTGCTCGGGGCCGGGGAAAGCGGCGGCGCAGCAGCGCGCCTGCTGCTCTCGGAAGGGGCTCGCGTGACGGTGCTGGACAGCGGCGACGCAGGCTCGATGAAGGAAAAAATCACCGCGCTGAAAACCGCAGGCGCAGAGGTGATCGTCGGGGCTGCAGCGGATTCCGATGCAAGCGAGTATGACCTCGCGGTTCTCAGCCCGGGCATCGACCCCTCGATGGCGCTTGTGAAAAATCTTCAGGCGCGCAACATTCCGATCGTCGGAGAACTTGAGGTCGCATTCGTTCTTTGCGCCCGCCCGGTGATCGCGATCACGGGAACAAACGGGAAGACCACGACAACCCAGCTCATCGAAAAAATGCTCCTCGGGTGCGGAGTGAAGACCGTCGCATGCGGCAACATCGGGCCGGCATTTTCGGCGAAAGTCGCAGAGGGCCGCGCGATGGATGTGATGACGGTGGAAGTCAGCAGCTTTCAGCTCGAAGAAATCCGCACGTTCCGCCCGACCGTCGCAGTATGGCTCGGATTCGCGCCCGATCACCTGGATCGCTACCCTTCGATGCAGGCATATTTTGCAGCGAAGGCACGCATCTTTGAAAACCAGACCGCGGACGACTGGGCGGTGGTGAACCTTCGCGACAAACTTCCGCCGCTGAAGGCGCGGCGCATCACCTTCAGCGCCTACGAGCGCGGCGGCGACTTTGATCTCCGCGACGGAGTGATCCACTTTGAAGGCAGACCAGTGCTGAAGATGGCGGAGACGAACCTGCGCGGCTCGCACAATGCGGAGAACCTCATGGCCTCGCTCGCGACCGGGCTCACACGCGGGCTCGATTTTGCACAGATGATCCCGCCGCTCTGCGCATACAGGGCACTGCCGCACCGCTGCGAACTCATCCGCACGCTCGATGGCGTGGACTACGTGAACGACAGCAAGGCCACGAATCTTGATTCCCTCGAAAAAGCGCTCGCCGGTGAGACCCGAAAGGTCGTGCTCATCGCGGGGGGCAAGGACAAAGGCTTCGAATTCGACAGCGTGACGGATCTCGTCGCGGAGAAATGCCGTTGCACGGTGCTGCTCGGCGAAATGGCGGCTCGAATTGAGAAACTGTGGGCGCCGCGCGTGCCGTGCATCAATGTCGGCCGCTCGCTGGAAAAAGCCTTGTACACCGCGCGCTCACAGGCACAGGCTGGAGACATCGTGCTCTTCAGTCCGGGGACATCGTCTTTCGACATGTTCCGCAACTACGCAGAACGCGGGAACCAATTTCGCCAGCTCGTCCAATCATTCACTCCAACCAACTCACAGCCATGAAGAATCCCATGCATAAACTCCGCCGCTTCTTCGTCCGCAGCCGGACATTCAACGCCTCAGCAGCGCGCACCGCGACGCAGTCACCGGCCGACGATGACAGCGACAGCACACGTCTTTCCGGCGCATTCATCGTAGTGCTCGCACTCCACATCATCGCAGTCGTGGGCGTGTTCGCATTTGCACGGATCAAGGAAAACCGGAAGGCGAACGCTCCGCAGACCACTTCCACGCAGAAGACTGCATTGCAAAAGACGGCGCCGGTGAAACCCGTGACCGTCGCCCCAAAACCAGTCGCCCCGGCTGCAGCAGCATCCCTTACACCGGCGAATCCCGCACTCACCACGCAAACCACGCCCAAACCTGCAAGCAGTACGGTCGCACAGACGGAGACCAAGTCTGCCCAGACGGCCGCGCAAAAGGCGACGCCATCCACGGCGAATCAAAGGACCTTCAAAAACTACGTCGTCCGAAAGAACGAAAACCCTGCGAAAATCGCCCGTGAAAACGGCTGCACCTACGAGGAGTTGCTAAAACTGAACAACATCAAGGATCCAAAGAAGATCCAAGTCGGACAGGTGCTGAAAGTGCCGGTGAAGAACGGCTGAGCGGGGTTTTCAATATGCAAAAGCGCTTCGTTTTTCTGAACGTCTTCCTTCTTGTGATCGCCGTTGCGGTGCTCACGACGATCGGGATCGTGATGCTTACAAGCACAGGTGCATACGCTCAGGACCATAAGAACGACCCCAACTACTATCTCTCGCACCAGCTCGTGTGGCTCGGCGTCGGGGTGGGCTTTTGCGTAATCGCCACACTGGTCGATTATCGCTGGATGGAAAAGCGCTGGTGGCTCTTCTACGCTGGTGCCGCCGTGCTTCTGGCGCTGTGCCTAGTCCCTGGGATCGGCCGAAGAATTAACGGTTCAAGTCGCTGGATCGGCATCGGCGGGCAGACACTTCAGCCCTCGGAGTTTGCGAAGCTCGCCGTCTTGATCACGCTTGCCTGGTGGTACTCGCGGACGGACATCAAGCCGCGAGAATTCCTGCGAGGATTTGTGTACCCAATGGGAATTGTCCTCTTCATCGTCGCGCTCATCGCCCGTGAAGTGGACCTCGGGACTTCGACGCTGATCCTGTGCACCTCGATGGCCGTCATGTTCACCGCCGGCACTCGCGTGCCGTATCTCGGTCTCAGTGCCATCGCAGGCCTGGGCGCACTGGCTCTGGTGGTCTTTCTCATGCCAGAGCGCATGGATCGCTTCCTCGCATTCCTCCATCCAGAGAGCCATGAAAAGGATGCCTATCAGCAGATGCAAGGGCTGATCGCATTCGGCTCAGGCGGAGTCGGCGGACTGGGACTTGGAAACGGCCGACTGAAATTCTCCTATCTGCCTTACGCTCACACAGACTTCATCCTGCCCGTCGTCGGAGAGGAACTCGGACTCATCTGCACGCTCACAGTGATCGCATGCTTTCTCGTCGTCCTGCTCGCAGGAACCGTCATTGCTTTGCGCGCGAGCGACAAATTTGGCAGGCTGCTCGGCTTTGGCATCGTGATGCTCATCGCGCTGCAGGCCGCGATGAATGTCGGAGTGACCACGATGCTGCTGCCGAACAAAGGCCTGCCGCTGCCATTCATCAGCTATGGCGGATCGAGCCTCGCGTTCTGCCTAGCGAGCATCGGCATCCTTGTGAGCATCTACCGCCGTGGATTCGGCGAGAAGCCGGATCCGGAGGGCATGCAATTCAACACACGGATCAAGATCCGCAGCACTCCGCGCATCTGAACATGCAATGCGAAATTTTCAAACCAAAGCCCGGCCACACCGCATGAGGTTCACCATCGCGGCAGGAGGCACAGGCGGTCATCTTTTCCCCGGCCTCGCGGTCGGGGAAATCCTGCTCGCGCGCGGACACGAGGTGATGCTGCTGATTTCGGAAAAGGAAATCGACGCCACCGCGACCCAAGGGCGAAACGAATTTCGCATCGAAAAACTCGCAGGAATCGGCATGCCGAAACTTTTTTCACCGGCGATCTTCGGGTTTGCGCTGCGGTTTTGGAAAGGACTGCGTCGGTGCAAGGCGCTCTACCGCGAGTGGCAGCCTGCGGCGGTGCTCGGCATGGGTGGCTTCACTTCGACAGCGCCGATTCTCGCCGGTCGATCGCGCAAAGTGCCGACTTTCGTGCATGAATCGAACGCGATCCCGGGCCGCGCCAACAAGCTGAATGCCCGCTATGTGACGAAGGTGCTCCTCGGCTTCAAGGAATGTGCCCGCCATTTTCCCAATGCGAAATGCGAGGTGACCGGAACACCGCTCCGCACAGCGCTGAAAGGCTCCGTGGATAGGACCGCAGCGCTCGCGGCCTTCGGACTGAAGCCGGGCAGAACGACGTTACTAGTCATGGGAGGCAGCCAGGGCGCAGGCGGAATCAATGCCGCGATCGCAGCCGCGGCTCCGAAGCTGAAGTCACTCTCGTGGCAGGTCATTCATCTCACCGGGGCGCAGGATGAAAAGGCGATGCACGCGACCTATCAGCGCGAAGGCATTCCCGCGGCCGTCGCGGCATTTCATCATCGCATGGAAGAGGCATACGGCGCGGCGGATCTCGCCATCGCGCGCAGTGGAGCGGCCAGTCTCGCTGAACTCGCCCACTTCGGCCTACCCTCGATTCTGATCCCCTACCCGTTCGCTGCTGATGATCATCAGACGGCGAATGCGAAGATTTTCGACGATGCGGGCGCAGGCATTCTGATGAAGCAATCCGATGCGATGGCGGACTCCCTCTCGGAGAAAATCTCAGCGCTCATTGCGGACCCCGCGCGTCTCGCTTCCATGTCGCAAAAAAGCCGCGAGCTCGCGCCGGATCAGGCAGCCGAGCGCGTTGCCGATGTCGTCCTGCAATCGTGCAAACCCAACCCGTGATCCTCCGATGAAAACACCCCAACGCATCGCATTCACCCTCGCACTCGTATTCGCCACCACACACTCGCTCCGCGCGGATTTTCTCGAATTGAAAATTCGTGAGGCCACCGTCGAGCATGTGTGGAATTGGGTCTTCGCATTTTTCGCACTCATCATCGTGCTCACATTGCGCGCCTCGCGCAGCAAGGGGGGCCAAGGCCGCTAGGACATGGACGGAGCACAGCTCGCACGATTTCTCACCGGAGGCACGCGCCGCATTCACCTCATCGGTGTCGCCGGCTCCGGCATGAGCGGCATCGCGGGCCTTTGCCTCGCCCTGAACCATCGCGTGAGCGGCAGCGACAAGGCATCGAATCAGGAAACCGCGCGACTGCAGACGCTCGGCCTTGATTTTTCATCTCCGGCAAATCCCGATAAAGTCCGTGATGCGGAACTGGTGATTTATTCCTCCGCGATCAAGCTCTCACATACCGACTACGAGTGCGCGACGAAGCTGGGCTTGCCGCTCGTTCGCCGGGCCGATGCACTCGCGGCGATCATGAGGCAGAAAAAGGGGATCGTCATCGCCGGGATGCATGGCAAGACGACGACTAGCTCGATGGGCGCGCATGTGCTGCGAGCAGCGGGGCTGCACCCGTCGCACTATGTGGGCGCGGAGATTCCCATTCTCGGCGTGAATGCGCTTTGGGACGACGCGGGCGAATGGTTCGTCGCAGAGGCGGACGAGAGCGACGGCACAATCATCAACTATCATCCCGAGCACACGGTCATCCTGAACATCGAGGAGGAGCATCTGGATTTTTATGCGGATCTCGCGGCCATCGAGCGCGTATTTGTGCAACTCCTCAGCCAGACCACTGGCAAAGTTTTCTACTGTGCCGACGACAAGCATGCGACGCGCATCTGCGCTGGCCATCCGCGCGCGGTTTCATACGGCGCGGTGAGCGGTGCGGATTATCGCTTCGAGGATGTCCACCCGAAGGATTTCCAAACGCACTTCGTCGCCACGCGGCATGGAAAATTGCTCGGTGCCGTGACGCTGAATGTCCCTGGTCGTCACAACGTGAGCAATGCAACCAGCGTGATCGCGCTCGCGACGGAACTCGGTGTGCCCTTTCACAAAATCGCCGAGGCGCTCGAATCATTCCGCGGTGCGCGGAGGCGCTTCGAAATCAAGCACCGCTCGGAGCGCTTCATGATCGTGGACGACTACGGGCATCACCCGAGCGAGATCCGCGCGACACTCGCGACCGCGCGCGGCACGGGACGCAAGCGCATCCTCACGATGTTCCAGCCGCACCGCTACACGCGCACGCAGGCGCTGCGGGATGAATTTGGCCGCGCATTTGAAGACACGGATGTGCTTGTGCTGGCGGACATCTATCCTGCGAGCGAGCCGCCGATCCCCGGCGTGACCGGGCAGACAATCGTGGATGCAATCGCAGAACACACCGCGCAGGAAGGCGTGAGCTTCCAGCCTGTGCGGCAGAAGATTGCCTACGACATCGGCCGCATGATGGAACCGGGCGATCTGATTATTTCGCTCGGCGCAGGCAATATCCACGAGCAGGGCGCTGTGATCGCCCGCGATGCAGCCGTGCTCGACGACATCCTGAACGTGATGGGGCCGGGCATCGCGCGGCTTTACGAACCGCTCTCGAAGCACACGACGATGCGTGTCGGCGGGCCCGCCCAGTTTTGGGTGGAGCCGGAGACTGAGGAGGGCTTCGCGCGGTTGGTGCGTTTTACGACCGATCAGAAAATTCCTCTCTTCGTGATGGGGCGCGGCTCGAATCTTCTCGTGCGCGATGGCGGCATCCGCGGAGTGGTCGCGCATCTCTCGCGCGGTGAATTCAAGAAGCTCGACGTCCACGGCACGCACATCAGCGCGGGCGTGGGCGTGAAGCAGCGCGAGCTCGCGATTGCCGCGCGCGATGCGGAGATTGGAGGCTTCGAGTGGTTCGAGGGCATCCCCGGAAATGTCGGCGGCGCATTGCGCATGAACGCAGGCGCGATGGGTGGCGAAACTTTTCAACAGGTCGTGAGCGTGCGCTTCGTGGATGCGAACGGCGAATTTCACACGCGCACTCCCGCGGAGCTGGAAGTGCGCTACCGCGACGTGCCTGCGCTGGCAAAAAACTACGCCGTGAGCGCGACCTTCCGCGGCGAACCGGCAGCCGCTGCGGACATCGCCGCGCGCCTCGATGCGAGCCAACAGAAACGGCGCACGAGCCAGCCGAAGGAATCCAGTGCAGGCTGCATTTTCAAAAATCCCGGCACCACACCGGCGGGAAAAATGATCGATGAACTCGGGCTGAAAGGCACGCGGGTGGGCGGGGCGCGCGTTTCGGAAATACATGGCAACTTCATCGTGAACGAAGGCGGCGCGACTGCGCGCGACGTGCTCACGCTCATCGCGCAGATCCAGGAGCACGCACGCGTGGAGCGAAATGTCGAATTGCACACTGAGGTCCAAATCGTCGGCCAAGATGAGCCCGTCTATGTCTGAAACTTTCCATTTTTCCGCGAAAGATTGCGTGTACACGGCGCGTATTTTTCACAATGAATGCACCCATCATTTCCATGCCGCTTGATCTCACCAATATGCCCGTCGCCGTCCTCATGGGCGGTCCCGGTTCCGAACGCAAAGTCTCGCTGAAATCCGGCGAGGGAGTCGTGGAGGCGCTGCGCTCCATCGGCGCGAACGTTACTCCTGTGGATGTCTCCGGTGCGGATTTCGCCGTACCCGCCGGCACGCGCGTGGCGTTCAATGTCATTCACGGCACCTTCGGCGAAGACGGGCAGCTCCAGCGGATTCTCGATTCACGCGGCATCGCCTACACTGGCGAAGGCGTGCGCGGATCGGAACTGGCGATCGATAAAATCGCGGCGAAGAAACGCTTCGTGGAGCGCGGCGTGCCGACTGCAAAATCGGAAATCATCCATGGCGGCGCGCGACCGACCTTGCCACTTCCGCTCGTGATCAAAGCGCCGAAGGAAGGCAGCAGCGTGGGCGTATTCATCGTGAAGACGCAGGCGGAATTGGATGACTCACTGGCTCAGGCGTGGAAATTTGGCGATGAGCTGCTCGTCGAGGAATTCATCTCGGGCAAGGAACTCACCGTTGGCATCGTGGGCGATCTCGCGCTGCCGGTGATCGAGATTCGCGCGCTGAAGGACTTCTACAATTTCGACAACAAGTATCCTTTTCTGAATCCGAACGCCGCTGGCGCGGATCATCTCTGCCCGGCACCGCTGGATGCGGAGACGACGAAGCTCGTGCAGGAGACGGGGCTCGCCGCGCATCGCGCACTGGATCTTGAAGTCTATTCGCGTGTGGACATTCTCCTCACCGAAGCTGGCCAGCCATTCGTGCTGGAGGTGAATACCATTCCCGGGATGACCCCTGTTTCGTTGCTGCCCGAAGCCGCGAAAGCAACGGGGATCAGCTACGCCGAACTTTGCCGCCAAATCATAGAGCTCTCGCTCACAGCCCGTCACGCCAAGCCATGAAACCCAAACGCCAACGCAATCAGCGAATGACCTCAAATCGCGATTTGAGGAAAAAATATTTCTGCGCCGGTGTGGTGAAGCGCGGGTCCAGCGAGTCATGGGCGAATTTCCGTCGCTCGCTGTGGCGGGTGACGAAAGTGCTCGTGTTCGTCGCGTTCGTCGGCGGCGTTTGCTACGGCGCGACGGTCGGATGGAAGAGGCTTTTCTGGCAGAATCAGGACTACTCGCTGCAGGACATCACATTCAATTCCGATGGCACGCTCACGCGCGAGCAGGCGCGCACGGTGGCAAATTTGAAGCTCGGAGGGAACATTTACTCCTACAAGGTCTCCGCGATCCGTGATGCGATCCGCACGCTGCCACAAGTAGAGAGCGTGGAAGTCACGCGCTATCTTCCAAACCGCATCGAAGTCACCGTGAAGGAACGCAAACCGACCGCGTGGCTCGCTGCAAATCCCGGCGAAAAGAACTCCACCGCGGAGCCGAAGCACCTGCTCGATGCGAGCGGCATCGTGTTCCAACCGCGGCGCGTGCCGCATGAATTCAAATTGCTGCCGGTCATCACCGGCGTGCAGACGGAAGACCTCGAGCCTGGCAAACCGATCCGCAAGGCCGAGGTGCTCGCTGCGCTGGATCTGCTCAGCCGAACACGCGAAAATACGTCGGTAAAAGTAACTGCCGTCGATGTGTCGAAAGGCTGCTTCATCGTCGCCACTGATCAGCGCCACGCGCAGCTCACTTTTGGCCTCGATGATATCGCGGGGCAACTCGAGCGGCTCAGCACCGTGCGTAGCGAGGCGCTGCTCATCGGCCAAGAAATCCAAACGATCAATCTCATCGCGACGCGGAATATTCCCGTGACTTTCATCCAGCCGACACCGGGGGAGAATGAGGACGCGCCGGAGCCGACGCCTGCACCGAAAGCGATCCCGGCAAAGATGAAGACGGGGACGGATGCGACATCCTCCAACAAGGAAAAGGCAAAGCCCGCCCGCAAACGCGAGGAACCTCCGAAGCCGCGGGAATCTCCTAAAGGCGGCGGCGGTCTTCTTAAACAATTTCGCACCGCCTAGGACGTCATCCCAATGGCCAAAGAACGCATCGTCGTAGGACTCGAAATCGGTACATCGAAGGTGTGCGCGATCTCCGCGGAGCTGAAGCGCGATGGCACCATCCAGATCCTCGGCGTGGGCGAGGCGCCTTCGCGTGGGGTGAGGAAGGGCGAGATCGTGGACATCGACACCTGCGGGAAGTGCATCCGCGAGGCGCTCGCAGACGCGGAGGAGAAGAGCGACGTGATGATCAAGAACGTCTATCTCGGCATCACCGGCGCGCACATCCAGAGCTACAACAATCGCTGCTCATTCACGCTGCCGGAGGAGCGCGAGAAGATTGATTCCAGTGACTTTTCTCGGATCCAGGAAGCCGCACGCACTTCGCCCATTCCGTCGCAAAACATGTTCGTCCACACGATCCTCCAGCATTACTATGTGGACGGGCAGGACGGTGTGCTGAATCCCGTCGGCATGCACGGCCGCAAGCTGGAGGCGGATTTTCACATCGTCCACGGCGTCGCCACGCGGATCAAAAACAGCATCCAGTGCATGGTGGATCTCGATATCGAGATCGAGGACATCATCTTCACACCGTATGCGGCTGCGCAGGCGGTGCTCGATGCGAACCAAAAGAGCACCGGCGCGGTGATGCTCGACATCGGCGGCGGCACGACGGGCTACATCGTGTACGCAGGCGGAGCGGTGAAGCAGAGCGGTGTGATCGGCATCGGCGGTGATCATATCACGAATGATCTCTCACTCGGCTTGCGCATCCCGATGGGCAAGGCGGAGCGGGTGAAGATTGACGAAGGCAGTTGCATCATCGGCGGCACGATTCCCGGCGAGGCGGTGGTGCTGAAGGATGAGCACGGATTTGCAGGCTGCGAGATCGAGCGAGAGATGCTGAATACGATCATCCACATGCGCGTGCGCGAGACATTCGAGCTGCTGAAGCGTGAACTCGACAAAGGCCGCTACTACGAATACGCGGCCGCCGGAATAGTGCTCACGGGCGGCAGCTCGGCCTTGCGCGGCATCCAGGAAGTCGCTGAGGAAATTTTCCAGATGCCCGTGCAAGTCTGCCGCGCGCAAAATGTCTCCGGCGTGACGAGCGCCTTTGAAAACCCGCAGTATTCCACCGCCATCGGCCTCGTGAAATACGCGCAGGCCACATTTGAGGACGAACCCGGAGGCTGGTTCGGCCGCTTCAAACGATGGTTCAGCTAAAGCCATGAATACACTCCGACGCCCCATCAAAACGAACACGCCGGTCATCCGCATCCTCGGTCTCGGCGGCGCAGGCTGCAGCGCGCTCGACCGGCTCGTGCTCGACGGCGTGGAAGGCGCCTCGCTCATCGCACTGAACACCGACGTCCAGTCCCTGAACGGCTCCGTCGCCCAGCAGAAAATCCATCTCGGCAAGGTCACCACGCGCGGACTCGGAGCGGGAGGCGATCCCGAGATCGGCTACCAGGCCGCCGAGGAGGCGGGCGATGAAATCAAGGCCGCCATCGAGGGCGCAGACATCGTCTTTCTCTGCACGGGGCTCGGCGGTGGCACCGGCAGCGGCGCGGCACCGCTCGTCGCGCACATGGCGCGCAGCACCGGCGCAGTGGTCATCGCATTTGCCACCCTCCCCTTTTCCTTCGAGGGAAAAAGGCGGCTCACGCAGGCTTCCGAAGCCCTCGCGCAGCTCGACCAGCAGGCCGACCTCGTCGTGTGCTTCGAGAATGACCGCCTCGGCGACACCGTGCCGCACAATGCCGGCGTGCAGGATGCCTTCGTCGCCGCGGATCAGCTCCTCAGCAATTCCATCCAGGCCATCGCCTCACTCGTCCGCCGCGGCGGCATCATCCCGACCGGGCTTGACGAACTCGCTGCCGCGCTGCGCCGCACACAGGTGCGCTGCATCTTCGGCCACGGCGAAAGTGACGGGGCAAACCGCGCACACGAGGCGCTCACCCGCGCTTTGAAAAGCCCGCTGATGGGCAAGGGCAAGGCGCTTGCGGATTGCCACAGCGTCATCATCCACATCGCCGGCGGGCCGGATGTGACGGTGCAGGAGGTCACCACGCTCATGGAGGAGTTCAACAAGCACGTCAGCGATGACACGCGGATTGATTTCGGCATCGCTACCGATGCGAAGCTCGGGCGCAAGCTGTGCGTCACCATCATCAGCTCCACCGGCGAGGCCGAGCCTGAGACCCATGCCGCACCTGCACCGAAGCAGCGCACGAATCCTCGGCCCGCGCCAACGCAAGCGACACGCCCGCCGCAACGCACAGCCGCACCCAGGCCCGCGGAACACGAGGAGGAATCTTTCCAAGGCGACGAGGAACTCGTGCCTGCGGATGAACACGAGCCCGTCGCCGCCGTGAAATCCACGCCCGCACCCGCCGCGTACCGGACTCAGCGGAGCACGACGGAAAAAGCCACGCCTGCGAAAAAGGAGGAAAAGGCCGAGCAAATGACGCTGGAGGCCGCCAATCGCGGACGCTTCGAGAAGTCCGAGCCGACCATCGTGGACGGACAGGATCTCGATTTGCCGACTTTCCTGCGGAAGAATCTGAAGCTGAAGTAGCGCGACTGCCGCAGCCGCCGACGGACGACGGACGGAGGCGAGCGCACGAGCGCAAGGAGCCGGGGCGCCCTCGCCCCGAGCATCTCCACGGGGCGAGGGTGCCCCTGCTTCTCGGAAACGGCCACGCTTAGATTTGAACCGCTCCGATTCACCCCGCACGTGCGCGCAACACCGACTGCTGATCACAAAATCCAGCCCGCCTCCTTCCGTCGGCGGCTACGATTTTTTGCGCCGCGTCCCGCAGCGTCAGCGCGGTGCCGCAGCGAGAGTCCAGATTTCCTTTTCCTTTGCCTCGATGAGCGGGAGCCACTGCTCCATCTCCTCGGGGAACCAGCGCTTGGTCGGGTCGCGGTGGTCGCGGCTGCTAGGCTGGTTGGTGCGGTTGCCCGCGAGGAAGGCCCAGTTCTGCGGCCGGCTGTAGTGGAACCACATGCGGTTCTTGGCGGCGATGGCGGACTTCAATACGACCGACGGCTCATCAATGGAATGAATAGACGTGCTGCCAAGACCTTCTGCCAAAGCGAAGGCGAGCAGGCGATGTTCGGGAGGTATAAGGTGGATACCGTCACGCGTGACGTAATTGGCGGCAGACCCGTTAAATCGAAATATGGAATCAAGACAGAGCCAACGCTTCTTTGCAGCAAGGACGCGGATGGCTTCGGCGTAAGGTGCAAGGGCAGCGTTGCGCAATGAGAAGTCTGGCAGGTTCGGGAGCATTGCTTTGGGTGGCAGCCCAAATCGAGTGGGCAGCACCAGCGCGATGCGCCGCTTCCCCTCCGGGCTCAGCCGCGCGATCAGTTTCTCATACGCCTCGGTGAAAGCAGCGACGCCCTCCTTCCCCGCGAAGCTCTCCATTTTCCCAAACTGGCAGATCACGACCGTGGCACCGATCTGGTCGAGCTGGGCTTCGAGCGTAGGGTAGTTCAGATCGCGGCGCTGCTCGAAGACGGTGTCCCCTTCCCACGCGAGGCTGCGGAAGCGGATGCGATCCTTCGGCTGCGCCCAAGTGACGAGGGTCTCCAGCCAGCTTTCCTCGGCGAGCGCGACCATGTCCTCGCCGCCGACGAGTGCGACGACGTCGTTCGGCTTCAGCCACGGCTCGGCGGCGACGGCGGTGATCGTGAGGGCAAATGCGAGGAGGAAAATGGTGAGCGTTCGCATGGCAGGCATGATGCACGGGGCGGGCGCGGAGGCGAGCGATACCATCCCACAAAAGCAGTGCGCGAGAAATGCGAGCGGCGTGTCTCGGGTAGCGTGGGCGTCCCGCCTGCCGTTCGACGCATCCTGCGTCGCACACCGGCAGTCGCTGGATGCGTGACTCGAAAGGATCGCCACACTTTCCCCCGATGCGCCACGCGAGACGCGCGGCACGGCAGGCGGGACGCCCACGCTACCCCGATGCACGCCATCCTACTTCACTTGCCATTCGCCAGAGTCCTTGAGCATTCGGCAGCGCGGCGGTATCAACTTTCCTTCCTGCACCCATGAATCTCCTCCGCCTCCTGCTCCTCGCTCTCGCGCTCGCGCTCCCTTTCACCGCCGCACTCGCCGCCGATGCGCCACAGCAGCGACCAAATGTTCTCTTCATCCTCTGCGATGACATCCGGTGGAATGCGATGTCGTGCGCGGGGCACCCTGCGCTGAAGACGCCGAACATTGACCGGCTCGCGAGCGAGGGTGTGCGCTTTGAGAATATGTTCTGCACGACGTCGCTGTGCTCGCCGAGCCGCGCGTCGATCCTCACGGGGCTCTACGCGCACGGGCACGGGGTGCGGGATAATTTCACCGAGCTGCCGTCGAACCTCGCGCACTGGCCGCAGCGCCTGCGTGAAGAGGGTTACGAGACGGCCTACATGGGCAAGTGGCATATGGGTGAGGACAACGACATGCCGCGCTGGGGCTTCGACTACTTCGCGACGCACAAGGGGCAGGGCAAATACTTCGACACGGAGTGGAATCTCGGCGGCAAGAAGCGCGAGGTGCTCAAGGGCTACTACACGACGATCATCACCGACATGGCGCTCGACTGGATGAAGAAGGACCATGCGGGCAAGCCCTGGGCGCTGTGCGTGGGCCAGAAAGCGCCGCACAGCTTTTACACGCCGGAGGAAAAGTATGCGCATACGTTCGACACCGTGCGCGTGCCTTATCCGCAGACGGCCTTCGAGCTGGGCGACAAGCCGGCGTGGATCAAGGAGCGGCTCTATACATGGCACGGGATCTACGGGCCGCTGTTCGAGTGGCGGAAGAAATTCCCCGACGACCGGCCCGAGGCGGTGAAGGACTTTGAGAACATGGTCCACGGCTACTGGGGCACGATCCTGAGCGTGGACGACAGCATCGCGCGGCTCGTCACTTTCCTCAAAGAGCGCGGCGAACTCGACAACACGATCATCGTCTTCATGGGCGACAACGGCCTGCTCGAAGGCGAGCACGGCATGGTGGACAAGCGCACCGCGCACGAGGCCAGCCTGCGCATCCCGCTCATCGTGCGCTTCCCCAAGCTCGCGAGCGGAAAAGTGGTCCCGCAGCAGGCGCTCACGCTGGATGTCGCGCCGAGCATCCTGGAACTATGCGGCGCGAAGCCGCTGGAGAACATCAACGGCAAGTCGTGGGTGAAGCTCGTGCGCGAGGGCGACGAGTCGTGGCGCAAGGCGTGGTTTTACGAATACAACTACGAGAAGCAATTCCCCTACACGCCGAACGTCCGCGCCGTCCGCACCGACGAGTGGAAATACATGCGCTACCCGCACGGAGACGGTTCGCCGGATAAGCACATGGCCGAGCTTTACCACATCAAGACCGACCCCGAGGAGCGGCATAACCTGATCGCCGATCCGCGCTATGCGGACACCGTGAAGGAAATGCAGGCGCTTCTCGCAAAGACGATGACCGATTCCGGCCTCCCGCCCGAGAGCGACAAGATGCCGCTGGATGCCGGCATCGGGAAGGAACTCCCGGACGCGAAGATCCGGTAACCGCCGAGGGCACGAGGCGGGCTGACTCGAACCGCGTGCGCAGCGTGCCCGCCTCCTCCCGTCGGCGGCTACGGATAGGAGTCCCCGCAGGGCGGGATTGATCCACGGAAGAATCTGTTCATTGAATGGAACCGACGCGCATCCGTCAGATCCCCTTTATGAATACCCCGCTCAGAATCCTCGCCCTCGCCTTCCTATTCATCACCTCACTTGCCCGCGCCGAAGAACCGCCGCCGCTCGCACGGCCCGAGGCAAAGCAAATCCTCGAAAACATGGAGTGGCGCGAAGTGAACGTCCTCGCGATCCGACAGGGCGTGAATGAGAAAGGAACGGTCTCACCGATCTACGCGACCATCGTCGCCTTCGCGACCCGCAAGACGAAGGATCAGCCCATCACCCAGACACTCACCTACGACCGCGAACTCGGCTGGCACCTTCTCGAAGTGGAGGAAAAACAGGCGCGCATGTGGAACAAGGAAGGCTACTGGGAAATCAAGCCATGGGGAACGTGGACGCGCATGGCGACGAAGTGAGCGAAGCCTCGCAAGGAGCCGGGGCGCCCTCGCCCCGAGTTTGATCCTCGGGGCGAGGGCGCCCCGGCTCCTTGAAAAACGGCTCTACCGCGTGCGATCCGTATAGCCGGGCTTCGCGGGACGTTTCGGCGGATTCTTCGCGAGTTGATCGAGGATTTCCGCGATGCCGCGTTCGAGTTGTGGATCGCTACCCTTTGCGAGGGCCGCGGGGTCATCGACCACTTCGATGTCGGGCTTCACGCCGGTGCCTTCGATGATCCATTTGCCGTTCGTGTCGTAGATCGCAAAGGTAGGTACCGTGACCTTGCCTCCGTCTGTGAGCGGTGGGCAGCCAGTCATGCCGATCAGTCCGCCCCAAGTGCGCGTGCCGATGACCGGGCCCAGTTTATTTTGCTGGAAGAGGAACGGGAAGCAGTCGCCGCCCGAGCCGCTCCATCCGTTCGCGAGCATCACCTTCGGGCCGTTCACCGTGACGAAAGGCGTGGTCCAGTCGTGCCCGTCGCGCACTCCGTAGTAATTCATCACAGGCCGGTTCAGCAGCTCGATGAAACGATCCGGAATATGCCCGCCAGCGTTCCAGCGTTCGTCGATGATGAGCGCGTCCTTCTGCGTCTGCCCGCGCCATTGCCGGAAGAGCTCGGTCTGCCCGTCGTCGCCGGTGTTCTTCACGTAGATGTAGCCCACGCGCCCGCCCGTCGCGGCCTCCACGCGGAGGCGGTTCTGGTGGATCCACGCAGCTTGCCGCAGTGCGGATTCGCTACCGAGCGTTTGTAAAATCACCTCGCGCGCGCCTTCGAGCACAGGCTTGTCGTTCACGGTGAGGACGACGGTTTTCTCCGCGAGGCCGCTGAATACCGCAGCGGGCTCCACCTTCGTGTCGAGCTTGCGGCCATTCACCGCGAGCAGGAAGTCGCCTTCCTTCACCGGAACGCCCGGCCCGCGCAGCGGCGAACGCACACCGGTATCCCACGGCGCGACATCGAGGATGCGCTTGATGCGATACGCACCCTGCTCCAGCGAGTAGTCGCAGCCGAGGTAGCCGACACGGCGTTTCGGCGCATCCGTGATATCGCCACCGCTACGGTAGGCATGCGAGGTGTTCAGTTCGCCGAGCAGTTCGCCGAGGACGTAGTTCACATCGTGGCGCGTGGCACAGCCGGCCAGCATGCTGTGATAGCGCTCGCGCATTTCCTGCCAGCGCACGAGGTGCAGATAGGGATCGTAAAAGAAGTCGCGCTCGATGCGCCACGCGTCGTCGAACATCTGATGCCACTCCGCCACCGGATCCACATTTGCCTCCAGCGCAGCCGTCGGCAGCGGACGATCCGCCTTTGCGCCCTCGGCAGCGGGAGCGACGAACCAGCTACCTCCCTTCGAGACCAGTAGCTTGCGATTGTCGGCGCTGATTTCATAGCCGCCCACGTCGTCGAGGATCATCCGCTCAGCGTGCGCATCCACATCGTAATAGCTCAGCGGAGAAGTGCGGTTATTCGAGCCCTGCCGCGGCGGCCAGCGGAATACGACCTTCCCCGGCAGCGCGCCGAGTTGATCGACGCGCCCCGTGCCGATCGGCAGCACGATCGCGCGTCCCTCGAATCCCTCGAGATCGATCCGCACGTCGGTCGGCTTCGGTGGCTGCGCGGGATTGATCAGCATGCGCACCGGGCCGCCCTTCGTCTGCACTGCCACACTGCGGTTCGGCGGCTCCGCTGCCTGCTCAGCTTGCGACGGCTTTGCATCGCTGTTTGCGACCACGGTCTCTCGCTTCGCCGTCCATTGGAAGGTCTGGCCCTCGATCACCGAGGAGCCAATCAACATGTCCCCTTGCAACGTCGCCGCGATCGCCACTTCCGCCTTACTGCCATCTTTCGCCACACCGGCGAGCGCCTTCTTTGCCAAGTCGAAAGTCCCCTGAAAGTCACCCGCCACGCCGGGGAACGTGAAGTATCCCTTCACCGTGCTGCCGCTCATTTCGAGTTTCAAAATGAACTCCACCTCGCCCTTCGGAGTTCCCGCCTTCCCAGTCCACGTCCCGGCGATGTTCACCTCGCCCTTCTTGGAATCCTCCGGCTTCTTCGCAGGGTCAGTGCTCTTCGGTGCGTCCTTCGGAGCCTCCTTTGGCGGATCTTTTTTCACCGGCTCCTCGTCATTCTTCGGCGCGAGAGGAGAAGGCATGTCCTTGCGCAGCGTCACACACATGATCGCGTGGCTGTTCAGGTAGGCCCATGTGTTGTCGAACTCACTGCGATGCTGCGTGAAGTTCCGCTTGCTGCGGTAATAGAGGTAGGTGCCATTCGGATCAAAGACCGGCATGTCATCGTCGTAAAACGCGCTCGTCACCTGATGCCGCTTCCGCTCCTTCGTATCGTAAATCACGATCCCCTGCTGCCGGTTCTCCGTGTCACCGCCGTACGCGAGCCACCGGCTATCGGGACTCCAGCTAAATGAAAAATTCTCCAGCTCCCCGTGATAGAGCCACATCTCCTTGTCGATCGTCACCGTCTGCTTCGTCTCCACATCCGTCATCCAAATCCGCATCGCGGAATCCGTGAATACGATCTTCCTGCTGTCCGGCGACCAGTGCGGCGAGTAGCGCCAGCCCGCGCCCAGCGTCGTGAGCTGCTGCTCCGCGCCCTTGCTGTCCGCGCTGCGCAGCGTCAGCTCATATTCGCCACTGCGGTCGGAGAAATACGCGATCCATTTCCCATCCGGCGACCACGCCGGATACCGCTCGGCCACCCCCGGCGTCTCGGTAAAATTCCGCACCACACCATTCTCCGCAGGCACGGAGAAAATCTCGCCACGCGCCTCGAAGAGCACCCGCTTGCCGCTCGGCGAAATCGCCCCGTTGCGCACGAGCCCGCCGACATTTTGCACGCGGGGGCGCAGCGTCGCCTTGTCCGTGATCACATCCACCTTCACCTGCCTCGACTGCTCCGTAGCCAGATCGAGGAGATAAAGTGCGCCGCCATTTTCAAACACGATCTCCTTCGGTCCGATCGAAGGATATCGCACGTCGTAGCCCGTGAAATTCGTCACCTGCCGCAGCTTCTTCGCCGCCACCTCATAGCACCACAGATTCGCACGCTTCTTCTCCCCACGGTCGGAGAGAAAATAGACGTGGTCGCCATCCGCCCACATCGGCTGTGAATCGCACGCATCATCGTGCGTGATGTTTTCCGCAGCGCCCGTATCGAGGTGAAAGAGCCACACATCCGGCGCCATGCCGCCACGGTAACGCTTCCACGTCCTGCTATCCGTATCCGTCATCGTGTAGGCAAAGGTCTTCCCATCCGGCGAGATCGCACCGAATTCCCCGTACGGGATCGGCAGCCTCTCCGGCAGCCCAGCCTGCGCATTCACTTTGAAAAACTGCCCCACCCGATCCGTGAAACTTTCGCGCCTCGACCCGAAGACAATGCTCTTCCCATCCGGCCACCAGCAGACCATCCGGTCGCTCGCGCCGTGATACGTCACCCGCCGCGGTTCACCCCCGCTCACCGGCATCACATAGATCGCCTCGCCACCATCGTAATTTGCCGTGAACGCAATCTCCCGCCCATCCGGCGAAAAGCGCGGGAACATCTCCTCCCCCGCAGGTGAACTCAGCCGGATCGCCGTCCCCCCTTCCTTCGGCGACACCCAGATGTCCCCCGCATACACAAAGGCAATCTGCTTCTCCGAAACCGCAGGCATCCGCATCAGCCGAGCATCGAGCGCATCCTCCGCAGACACGCGAAATGCGAATCCCACTAGGACGACCAAGAACACAAAAAATGAGGGGAGCTTCATGGCCCGCGAGCAAACACGCGCACCTGGCGCGGGGCAACGCGCAAAGTTCAAAGAAGGCACGCTCAACTGAAGCGTTGAAAGTAATGTCGTGGCTGTAAAACACGGAGCAGGGGCGCCCTCGCCCCGAGGTTCGACTTGAGGCAAAAGCTCCCCGCTCATTGAAAAATGCCACGCCACAGCATACAACGCGCGGTGAGGTAAAGCGCGGGCATCGGGAGGACTCCCTTGGAGAGCCGGTGCGGTGCGCGGAGAAGTGGCCGGTTGGTCCGCCGCCGCTTTGCCTTACCGCTGTTGTATGCTGAGCGAGCACGGAGCAGCGCCGGTGGCTTGATGGGCGGCGCTGCTCCGCGCGCAGCGGTTCGCGCAAGCACCCGGCGTGACAGCCGCACGGTGGGCGGAGCGGGCGGGGGCTGGCGGTCCCGGCGCGGCAAGCAGGCAGCGTGACCGCGCAGGGAGCCGGAGGTTAAGCGGGCGGCTCGCTGCGTGGGCGCGATGCCTGCACGGCGGGCGGTTGGCTGACAGTTGACCCGGCGGGACGCCGCCAACTTGAGCGGCAAGGCGACTATTTGGCTGTCACTCTGTTTCCCTCTTGAGAATAATCAGTCCCTCGTTTCTGCCCTACTACATCCGAGCGTTACCTTTTCTGGAACAGCCGATTGCGGAATACGAAACCAGTCGCCAAAAGAAACGCGGCGACGGCAGCATAGAACGCGTAGTTCCGGGTTGGCGTTCGATCTGGCTCGGCGACGGGCGCTACGACGCCAGGCGGCGGTTTGGGAACGGACTCGGCCCCGCTTGTTGCTACAAAGTTTGTTCTTGCCTGCCTCTGAGCTGCCTTCCTGTCGGCTGCCTGCTTCCACGACGCAAGGACTCCGCCGGGTTTTACCTCCGCAAATTCACCGGCTTGGAATGCCGCACGGTTTAGATTCCACCATTGGCGAATCACGCTCATGTGTTCGTTCGGCAGCTTGTCCTCACGATCCCATCCCATGGTTTCCGGCGCAATCTCCGCCCAGGCTTTCAGTTCGCTGCTGAACTCCGGGGCCGCCAGGATGATGCTGCGGCAGATTCTCCAGGTGCCGTCTGCGGTTCCCAATGGTGGATTGTCTCCACTTATGTCACGCAGGGTGTTATCACCCAGAATATGCTCGCCCATCTTGACAATGACTGTTGGATTCCCAGATACACTCAGGGCGTAAAATTCACGACGTTCTTTGAGGTATCGACCGATCAGAAGATCAATCGTCTCCATATCTCCGGCTGCAACTAGTAGCGGCTCGTAGTCCCTGAAGCTGGGAGTATCTGAGATTCTCTGCGCATGGCTCCAAGCCTGCTTAGCCTTTTCCGTGACGATCGCTTTTTCATTGGGAGGCAAGGCCCGGATTTCCTGGCACAAGCGTCCAAGCGTCATTCCATTTCTTGCTCTCATATACACAAGTTCCGATGCAGACACCGTAGTGAGATTGCTTTCAGCAAGCAGCAGAAAGGTCGGGCCGGTGCAAAAAATGACAGCGAGGATGTAAAATCGTATGGTCATTGTGGGGTGATTTCAATGTTTTAGAGTCTTCGCTCTATCATTAGCTATAAACCAATCTTCATGCCGCAGCCACGCCGCCCGCTTGGAAGCCGCTCCTATATTGAGATCAAGCCCCCATTCACTCATTGAATTCCCGTCGGTCAACATGGAACAAGGGACAGACTGATTATTTGATTCATCGGGAGTCATTTTCCTACATGGGGCGGTGAATTGGGGGATGGATGGGGAGTCTTTTCAGAACCCACAGCGCACAGGAAACAAGTGCCATTCGGACGACGAAAGTGCCATTCGGGACAGACTGACTACTGGTTTCGATGGACACGTCTTGGCGCATGACTACGAGGGAAAGCGTCGCTTTCCGGCCACGCAAGCAAAATGGATCTAAAGCAGGGCCGCTCGAATAGAACACCAATAATCAGTCTGTCCCTCGTCCA
>JBBRPQ010000016.1:0-89305 GCA_038227825.1 Chthoniobacterales bacterium | reverse complement strand
GCGTGCAGGCGTTGCTCGACTGGAGCGAGCGCGACATCTGGATGTACATCCAGCGCGAAGGCATCCCGATTCCGAAGATGTATTTCGCCCGCAAGGCGAAGGACGCGAAACGGTATCGCTTCCGCTCGCTCGGCTGCTGGCCGATCTCCGGCCCCGTGGAAAGCGACGCCGACACCATTGACAAAATCGTGGACGAACTCGCGCACACCAAAACCAGCGAGCGCGCCGGCCGCGCGCAGGATCACCACGAGCGCAACGCGATGCAGAAGCTGCGCGCGAAAGGCTTCATGTAAGAAATTTCGAGAACGATGACTTCAGATTCCAAATCAAACAGTTCCGAGCGCCGCCTCCGCGTTGTGTTCGTCGGTCATGTGGACCACGGCAAGAGCACGCTCATCGGGCGCATTTTCTACGACACGAAGTCGCTGCCCGACGGCAAGGTCGAGCAGATTCAGGCGGCCTGCAAGGAGGAGGGCATGGAGTTTGAGTATGCGTTCCTGCTCGATGCGCTGCTCGAGGAGCAGGCGCAAAACATCACGATTGATACGACGCAGATTCAGTTCAAGACGGCCAAGCGGCCTTACGTGATCATTGATGCACCGGGCCACAAGGAGTTCCTGAAAAACATGATCACCGGCGCGGCAAGCGCGGATGCGGCGGTGCTGCTCATCGCGGCGAACGAAGGCATCCAGGAGCAGAGCAAGCGGCACGGCTATCTGCTCTCGCTGCTCGGCATCCGGCAGGTCGTTGTCGCGGTGAACAAGATGGACCTCGTCGGCTTCGACAAGGGCGTGTTCGACAAGGTGGTCACGGACTACACGGCGTTCTTGAAGGACATCGGACTGGAGGCGCGTGCGTTCATTCCCATTTCAGCGCGCAGCGGCATCAACGTCGCGCAACGCGAACCGGCGGGCACCGATCCGAAATCCGAAATCCGGAACCCGAAGTGGTACACCGGCCCCACGATCACGGACATGCTCGATACCTTCGAGCCGCCGAAGCCGCTGAACGATCTCCCGCTGCGCTTCCCCGTGCAGGCGGTGTATCGTTTCGACGAGCGCCGCATCATCGCGGGGCGCATTGAGGCTGGTTCGTTGAAGGTCGGTGACACGCTTGTTTTCTCACCCGGCAACAAGACCGGCGTGGTGAAGACGATCGAGAATTGGAACGCTCCGGTGAAGACTTCCGCGACTGCGGGCGAGAGCATTGGCATCACGCTCACCGAGCAGATTTTCGTCGAGCGCGGGCATGTTGCCTCGCACGAAAAGGACGCGCCGATTGAATCGAACCGTTTCAAGGCCCGGCTCTTCTGGATGGGCAAGCGGAACCTCACTATCGGTGAACGCTACAAGCTGAAGCTCACCACGCAGGAACTCGACGCCGAAGTCGTGAGCATTGAGCGCATCATTGATGCCTCCACACTCGATGCGCTCCCCGGCGACCGCGGCTACATCGCGAAGAACGACGTCGCGGAAATCACGATCCAGACGCGCGGCGCGCTCGCCTTTGACAATGCGGATCGCAATGCGCTCCTCGGCCGCTTCGTCATCGTGGACAACCGCAATGTCGCCGGCGGCGGCATCATCTTCGACGGCATCTACACCGATCGCTCGCAGGCGAAGTCCTCGAACATTTTCTGGAGCGACGGCACCGTCACGCAGTCACGGCGCTTTGCGCGCAATGGCCACAAGGGTGCCATCGTGTGGTTCATCGGCCTCAGCGGGAGCGGAAAAAGCACCCTCTCGCAGGCACTCGACCGCGAGCTCTTCAATCTCGGGATGCAGACCTACATCCTCGACGGAGACAACATCCGCCACGGTCTGAACTCGAACCTCGCCTTCTCGCCAGAGGACCGCGTGGAAAATATCCGCCGCGTCGCCGAGGTCGCGCGCCTCATGGCTGATTCAGGCGTGGTCGTCATCACCGCATTCATCTCGCCGTATCAGGCCGACCGCCGTCGCGCCCGCGCAGTCGCACTGGAGAGCGGCATCGAGTTTTACGAGGTATTCGTGAACACCCCGCTCGAAGTCTGCGAACAGCGCGACACGAAGGGCCTCTACAAAAAGGCGCGCGCTGGTGAGATCAAGGAGTTCACCGGAATCGACGCACCTTACGAGGCACCGACGAATCCGGAAATCATCGTCGAGACCGGCAAGATGAACGTGAGCGAGAGCATCACGCACGTCCTCGAGTTCCTGCGCGACCGGCTGAAGTTCGAGATGGACTTCGAGATTTAGCGCGCCGCAGCCTTTTTCACAGCGTCCACGATCGCCCGTTCGTCGTCGCCTTTGTCCCACACGAGCTGCAGAAACTGCGGCAGCGTCATGTGGTGGCTGCGCAGAAATGGGCGGTCGCCTGCGCAGCCATACATCAGGTCCGGGTTCATCTCACCGCGCAGCTTGATGCGCGCCTTTTCAATGAGACGAGGGAGCCACGCGATGCCATCCACCTCGGCGGACTTCGCCGGGAGCGCACTCATCGGCACCACGCGGCCAGTCGGCTTCCCGTGCATCACTTCGAGGAAATACGAACGCCGGATCGCCGTCACCGCGAGCGCTGTTTCAAAATCGAGATCATCGTAGCCGAGCGAGTCATCCACGAAATCAAACAGTTCCTGCGCCGTGCATCCAATGCCGGCGAGAAAGGCCACATCGGGCGGTGAGAACATCGTCTGCGCCGAGCTGCGTCCAGCTTTCCAAGCTGCGACAGCGCGATCCCACACATTGCGAAATTCCAGTTTCCAGTCGTTCATTTCACGAAGCATAGCGAACGCGCGCAGTGGCGCAATTGGGCGATGTGAAATCCGTCAGCGCAGCGACAGGCCGTGGCGCTTCCAGAAGGTCTGCAAGGCGGCAAGGGAGCCGTTGAAGACATTGCGCTCGAGCGGGCGATCCAGATTTCCGAAGTACGGGCTGAAGCGATATGGTCCGTTGTTGTACACTTTCGGCCGCGAGGCTCCGCGCTCCCAATCGACTCCGCCGTATTGCCAGAGCGTCCAGTCGTTCCAGACGTTGTATTGTTTCACCAGACCTCGCGGATTTCCCGGCGCGGGAAACTGCGGGCCCGCGCCACTGTCGTGCGCGTAAAGGGCGAGCCAATACGGCATGCGGCGGAGCTTTGCCTTTGTCGCATCGTCGGCGCTGCCGAGGAGGATTTTGAGATGCGCACTGTTTTCCAGATAGGCGACGGGGACAACACCGGTGCGCGATTCCACGCGATCCATGAAACCGAGGATGTCGGAAAGTTTCGACGCCGCATCGAAGTCGCCGCAAAGGAGCAGCGACGGCGCATTCCATGAACGGCTCCGGGCGAGCGTTTGCGCGCGGGCGATGAATTGATCCGCCTGCTTCACCGCATCGACGTGCGTCTGCAGGCGGTAGTACACACCCGGCAGCAGATTTTCGCGGTCTGCGGATGCGAGAAAGCTGCCGCACTTTTCATCGAGCACACCGCCTTTGCCGGCGCGCGCGATCAGTGCGCTCGCACCGTTGCGATGAAGCGCAGAGACATCGTGTTCCGAATAGCCATTTCCCGGACGCTGCCGCTCCTTGGGGTCATACGCGGAGACATTGATGATCTGCGGGAAGGTGTCCGCGCGCACGGGCGCGAGGAGCGATGTGATGGCGAGGACGAGAGAGGTAAGAATGGTGCGTATCATGCGTGCCGATGCGTTGTCGTCCGAAACGGTGCGCGCGGTCAATCCGGCGTCGTCGCGTCCGTGGCGCAAGATAGCCTCCAGCGCACGGAATTCGAGACGCATCGTTCGCGAGGGCCAAGGTCTGCACCGGGCACCTTCTCATTTGCCGAACCCGGGCACACCGCTCATAAACACCTCCATGCGCCTCCTTTTCCTCCTCGCATCCGCCACCATCGCACTCGCCGCCGAAGACTACCCGCTCGGTCCTGATTCGCTGCCGCAGCCGGGCGTGCCGCAGGGTGAGGTGAAAAAGTTCACCTTCGAGAGCAGCAAGATTTTTCCCGGCACGAAACGAGACTGGTGGCTCTACGTGCCGAAGCAATACGACGCCGCGAAGCCCGCGTGCGCGATGGTGTTCTTCGACGGTGGCGGCTTCTCGAAGGCTGACGGCGGATTCCGCGTGCCGATCGTTTTCGACAATCTGATCGCGAAGAAAGACATGCCGGTGACGGTCGGCATCTTCATCAGCCCCGGCACCGTGCCTGGGGCCGAGCCCGGCAAAGCCGCGCGCGCAACACGTAGCTACGAATACGACTCCATGGGCGGCCTGAATGCGCGCTTCATCACCGAGGAAATCCTCCCCGAAGTGCGCAAGCTCGTGAAGCTCACGGACAATCCCGACGGCTGGGGCACCTGCGGCACGAGCAGCGGCGGCATCGCGGCCTTCACGCTTGCGTGGGAAAAGCCGGAGCACTTTCACAAAGTGATCAGCTATATCGGCAGCTTCACGAATATCCGCGGCGGCTACGACTATCCCGCACTCATCCGCAAGACGAAGGACAAGCCGAAGCCACTGCGTGTCTTCCTGCAGGACGGCGCGGCTGACCTCGACAATCTCCACGGCCTCTGGCCGCTCTCGAATCGCGACATGGACGCCGCGCTGAAATTCGCCGGCTACGATCACAAATTCGAGCTCGGCACCGGCGGACACAGCGGGAAGCAAGGCACGGCGATTCTGCCCGAGGTATTGCGCTGGCTGTGGCGAGACTACGCGAAGTAGCCGCGCGCAAGGAGCGCCGCGCACATGGAGCGCCGCGCGTCCCGCCGGCCACGTCCACGCGCCGCAGGCCCAAATTCTTCTCCGGCTCCACGTTCAAAACTTACCCGAGGAGAGTGACGCTGCGCGTAGTGTCGTCGTGGCCGCCGGGACGGACGGCGCTCCATGCGGACGGCGCTCCATGCCGCGCCGTGCCCCTCGCCTACTTCCCGATGCAAAACTGCCCGAAGATCACACCGAGCAATTCCTCCGTATCCGCGCGGCCCACGATGTCACCGATGGCATCCATCGCGGCGCGCAGTTCCTCAGCGATGAACTCCGGCGACAGCGCCTGATCAAATGCCCCGAGCGCCGCGTGCAGAAAGTCGCGCGCCGTCTCCAGACATGCCTGATGCCGCGCATTGATCGCCACACTCCAGTCACCCTTCGCCGCACCGCCGAGCGCCTTTGCCTCGACGGCAGCCATCAGCGAATCCATCCCCTCGCCATTTGCGCAGGAGATGCGCACCGCGCCCACGCCGCTCCAACCCGCGTGCGCACCGAGGTCGCACTTGTTCAGCACGAGCAGCGAGCGCGGTGATTCGGCGAATGAATTCAGCAATGCCGCATCAAATTGCTCCAGCGGCCCGCGCGGGGCCTCGGCGAGATGCAGCACGAGGTCGGCACGCTCCATCGCCTGCCGCGTGCGCTCCATGCCGGCCTGTTCCAGTTCATCCGCACTCTCGCGGATGCCCGCCGTGTCCATCAGCCGCACCGGGATGCCGCGGACATTGATCGTCTCCTCCAGCACATCGCGCGTCGTGCCGGGATGATGGCTCACGATCGCGCGCTCATAGCCGAGCAGGCGGTTCAGCAGCGAAGACTTTCCCACATTCGGCGCTCCGAAAATCACCGTGCGCAATCCCTCGCGCAGCACCTTCCCCTGCCCCGCCGTCGCGAGCAGAGCGCCCACATCCGCGAGCGCACTTTCGATTCGTCCGCGCAGCGCAGCGCCCGTCTCTGGGGAAATATCCTCCTCGGGGAAATCAATGTACGCCTCCACCTGCGCGAGCGTGTCGAGCACCGCGGTGCGGAGTTCGCGGATGCGCGCGCCGAGGCGGCCTTCGAGTTGTTCATTCGCCGCGCGCAGCGCGAGGTCCGTCTGCGCGCTGATGACATCCATCACCGCCTCCGCCTGCGTGAGGTCCAGCTTGCGATTCAAAAATGCGCGCTGCGTGAATTCCCCCGGCTCCGCACTCTGCGCCCCGGCGCGCAGCAGCACCTCCAGGATGCGCCGCGACACGAGCACTCCGCCGTGACACGAAATCTCCACCACATCCTCACCCGTGTAGCTCGCCGGCGCGCGGAAGACCGTCAGCAGCACATCATCCAGCCGCCGGTCTCCGTCGAAAATGCTACCGAAGTGCGCGACCCGAGCAGTCAATTCCGCCGCACCTTTCTTCTGCCTGAAAACTGCGCGCGCAATCTCCACCGCCCGCCCCCCGCTCAGCCGCAGCACGGCGATCGCCGCCTCCCCGAAGGCGGTGCTGATGGCAGCGATGGTGTCATTCATGCGCGGAGAAAAGCAGCGCGCCCCGGATTCTCCAAGACGCTTCGTTGGCACGATGGGTCGTCTTGTGTCTCACACGACGCGGTGAACGACTCAATCGCATGGGTGGAACGCGCGCTCCGCCGCGCGTTTCAGGACGGCAGCGCGCCACCCGACACCCTTCCGCTCACCGTACGCCGGAAGCGTGCGCGGAGCGCCCCCTCCACCAAGCCACGGCGGGCGGATGCGACCCCTTCAGGATTGTCCCATCTTTCACGCCAGTCCGAAGGCAGGCGCGCCTGCGTCGCGCCAGCCTTGGGCTGAATGATGGAACGCCCTAGGCCTGCTAAGCATATTCGGTGACGTGAAAAGCCAACTGTCGACTGAGTCTGCTGACGGAATGCGCTGAAAGCCCGAGTTCAGCCAAGATGCACGCCTGCATGAGAATCCTCAATTTGACGTTCAAGCGATAAAGGTCTCCTCGCGAAACAACTCTGCCGTCCTTTAGCCACTTCGGATTGTGATGAGTGTAGTAGTTTCGATTGTCGCGAACGATTGCGGCGAACTCAGCGGCAGCGGGAAACACATTGGAAAATGCGGCACGATGCGTCTCTGTTAACCGTTGGATTTTGCCCACAAAATCTTGATGGTTGAGGGACTGGTTCTTGATTCCATGATAAGCCTCCAGTGCCTGCGTGAGACAAAGGTGTTCGATTGCAGGCGGGAGCGAGTGATACACCGTGGTGAAGTAGCAGCCTACCGCCTCGTCAAATTGTTTCAGGAACGACAGCCACTTTTGAAAGAACATTCCAAAATCCTTTTCGACATCCGCGAATTGGAAAATCCATCGGTCTGAAGACTGTTCGTCTGGCGCTTCCGTGCGATTGCTCCCGGAAATGAACTCAATCATACCGACGCCATCTACATTGCAAATGAGGGAAATCGGGTAAACTTCGCGGAGAATCGAAAAGTGTAGCAGGTGTCTGACAGCGGACACTAGCTCGTGGCAGTCCGAAATGTAAAAACCGGAAGCCGACTCGAATGTGATGGCCATGTCTTCCTTCACCGATTGTAGGCGATGCGAGAAATGATAGTGAGAACTCGAAGCGATTTTCAGTTTCAATTCCGGGTTTACCTCAAACGTCAGATCATCGGGTAAGACGTGTTGAATCTTGGATTCATATTTCACTGTCTCCTGCCTCTTGAAGCCGGTACGATTCAACCAGTCGAAAAGATACTGGACCCGGAGTGTCAGCTTGTGGGCTTTGAACTCCTCCGGCTTGGCGATGTGGATTCCAAGCAGCGCGTAGCCTGCCGAGCATTTGAACCTCGCCGTCGCACCCGACATACTCTGCGAATTGCGACTCGTATGAAGAAGCGTAATTGGTTTCCCGTGCTCATCGCAGCCATGTAGCAGTTCGGGAATCACCGGCAGGTTGCCGTAAAGCCCTTCGGGCACAGTGAAGCTGAGACGCGGCGATTTTTTTGGCGCAAGTCGCAACTTGCCCGTCCATTGCCGTTCTGGATTCGACGGAAGCCACCAAAGCCCTGGAATGTCGCGGCGCTCACTCATGACGTTTGCCAGGCCGCTACTTCCCGAGCAGCGCTTTCAACTCCGCAAGGAAGCGCCGGTTTTGCTCCATGGTGCCGATGCTCACGCGTATCCATTCGGGGAGGCTGTAGGCGGTCATGTCGCGGAGAAACTATGCTTCGGCGATTACGCTGCGGCGTGCTGGCGTTGCTGGAAACGCTCCCTCGCTTTCTCGGCGAGCTTCGGGTGTTCCTTTGCACCTTGCAGCAGGCCCTCGATCCCGAGGTCGCAGTCGAGCGATTCCCAATGGAGCGAATACGGGCGGACTTCAATCGCGCTGCGCTCATCGTCGGTAGCGAGCTGGAGCGTAGGATAGAAGCTCAGGGGGACGGTGAAAATGGCATCGTCCGTCAATTCCACGGTGAGCCGCGTGGCGTCGATGCGCGCGGTTTTGATTTCACGCAAGTAGCTGCTCATAGGTTTCGTTGATCAATTTTAGGTTCGATTCGATGGTTCGCAAGATGTCGTTCAACTCGGCTTCCGCGAAACCCCGGTTCCAAGCGATCTCAATGCCGTTCTCGAACCACACTTTGCATTCCATGCGTTCGCGGAAGACATGCACATGGCGGCGCTCCCGAAGATCGAAGCTATAAAAGCTGACCCGCCAAGGAATGTTCGGGATCTTGACTCGTGGCATAGTGAGCGCGGCCGGCTACACGCCGAGGTGACTTTTCAACTCCGCGAGGAAGCGCCGGTTTTGCTCCATGGTGCCGATGCTCACGCGGATCCATTCGGGGAGGCCGTAGGCGGTCATGTCGCGGATGATGACGCCCTTTTTCATGAGCGCCTGGAAGGTGTCGCGACCGCTGCCGACGCGGACGAGGACGAAGTTCGCGTGGCTGGGGACGAACTCGAGGTCGAGCGCGGCGAACTCCTTTTGCATCCACTCGCGGCCCTCGATGGTGAGGTCGCGGGTCTTGCGCTGATGGTCGTCGTCGAGGATGCCGGCGAGGGCTCCGGCCTGGGCGATGCCGTTGGCGTTGAAGGGCTGACGGGTTTTTTGCAGCACATCAATCAGCTCGGCGCGGGCGAGGCCGTAGCCGATGCGGAGATTGGCGAGGCCCTGGATTTTCGAGAAGGTGCGGAGGACGACGACGTTGCGGCCTTCGCGGACGTAGCGCAGCACGTCGGGCGGGTTCGGGAGGAATTCGTAGTAGGCCTCGTCGAAGACGGTGACGACGGTGTCGGGGACGCGCGCCATGAAGCGATCGATCTCCTCCTGCGTGCAGAGGGTGCCGGTGGGGTTGTTCGGGTTCGCGATGAAGATTTCCTTCGTGCGCGGCGTGATGGCGGCGAGCATCGCATCGAGGTCGTGCGCGAAATTCGGGTCGGGCACTTCGATGGTGTTCGCGCCGAAAAGCGTGGCCATCAGTTTATACACGACGAAGGCGTGGCGCGCGGCGATGACTTCGTCGCCGGGATTCAGGAAGGCCTTGCCGATGAATTCGATGATCTCATTCGAGCCCGCGCCGAGGATGACGTTCTCGCGCTTGAGCCCAACCCTCGCCGCGATGGCCTCGCGCAAATAGTAGCCGCCGCCATCGGGGTAAAAGTGCGAGCGCAGCAGTGTCTCCTGCATGGCCGCGAGCGCCTTCGGACTCGGGCCGAGGGGGTTTTCGTTCGAGGCGAGCTTGATGATTTGCTCGGGCTTGAGGCCGAGTTCGCGCGCGACGTCCTCGATGGGCTTGCCGGGTTCGTAGGAGACGAGTTCTTTGAGCCAAGGGTGAGCGGAATTCCAGACGCTGGTCATAGGGCGGGGGAACGTAGCGACGGTGCGGGGAAATGCGAGCGCGGTGTGCTCATGGGTTGTGAATGGTGAATGGTGTTCTGCTCAGTGCGCTGGCGAACTCGCCACGCCGGCCAGTTTCGGAGACCAGTCACTTTTCACCAATCACAAGTCACCGCGGTGTCCGTCACGATTGCCTGCTTTCCAAAGCGGTGATTTTCGCAACGCTCCGCTGCTCCTGCATGAAACTCCACGCCGTCATTCTCTCCCTCGCGCTCACCCTCTCTGCTGTGGCTGAACAGCCGCCTAGCACCGTCACGCGGGCGGAGGCCATCGCGACGGCGGAGCGCTATCTCACACTCGCTTGGAAACCGGCGGAGAAAAACATCCTGCACGGCAAGGATGCAAACGGCCTCCGCGTGGACACGCCGGATACGACTTGGCAACCGGCGACGGGCAATCCCGGCTGGTGGAAGCCTACCGCAAAGAATGTCGGCATGCCTTACAAGTGGGGCGGCTTCGACACGCCCGAGTCGTTCCTCGCAGGCGTGCGCGCCGGTCAACCGGCAGGCGATACTTACACGGCGGAAAAGCGCCGACTGCTCGAAGCGGCGACGAGCAAGGTCGCGGTGGGCATTGATTGCAGCGGCCTCGTCTCGCGCTGCTGGAATTTGCCGCACGCATTTTCCACGCGCTCGATCACACGCTTTTGCGTCCCTGTCCCTGACTTGCGCGACCTGCGCCCCGGCGACATCTTCAATACGAACAACGCGCACGTGCTTCTCTTCGCCGGATGGGCCAAGCCCGATCGCTCGCGTCTCCTCGCCTACGAGACGGGCGCGCCGCCGATGATGAAAGTCCTGCTCAACGACATGGGCACCGAGTGGCTTCTGGCGAAAGGCTACACGGCGTGGCGCTATCGCGGGATTCGCGACTGACGACGCCTACTCGATTTCCTCGACGAGCACTTCCACGTCCATCCGCCGCTCGGTCATTCCCTTGTAGTGCCCCTGCACGGGCGGCACGTCGGCGTAGTCGCGGCCGACGGCGAGCTTGATGTAGCGCTCGTCGGTGGGCTGGTTGTTCGTGGGATCGAGGCCGCACCAGCCGAGGCCGGGGATGAAGACTTCGCACCATGCGTGGCTGGCCTGTGAGCCGAGGAGTTGGTCGCGCGGGCCATTGTAGAGGTAGCCGCTCACGTAGAGCGCGGGGATGTGCATCGCGCGGCAGAGGCCGATCATCACGTGCGCGAAGTCCTGGCAGACGCCACGGCGGTCGGTGAGCACGTCGCGCATGTGCGTGTGCACCGAAGTGAGATTCGGCGTGTAGGTGAACTGCGAGTGAATGTGCGCCATGACCGCGCAGGCTGCGCTCCACACGTCTTCGCGGCCTGCTGTGACATCTATCGCGAGCCGCCATGCCTCGGGGCTTTTTTCCACGTGGGTGCTCTCTTGCAGAAAATCAAAGCAGCGCTCGCTGCGTCCGGCCTCTGCGAGCTTTGCCAGCGGGACGGCCGACAGCGCCGGGTTTGTGAGCACAGTCTTGGTCGTGACTTTCGCTGTGCCCTCGACGACCAGCGTGGTGTGCGGTGAAGACAGCTCGAAGAAGTGAACGATGTTCGCGTGAAAATCCGAGTAGTGCGCGAGCTTCGCCGCGGGCAGCACTTTCAGCAGGAAGGAGTCGCATGTCTGGTGCTCATTCGAGACGGGCTGGAGCCGGACTTCATTGAAGCTTTCGCGGACCGCCGAGGCGTACGTGTAGCGTGTGCGATGTGTGACCTGAAGTTTCATCCCGTGAGCTGTGCAAGCTGGGGGGATGCGGAATGGTTGGCAAGGGCCGCGCGCGTTGCTCTCCTAATCTTATTCTTAAACTTAATCTTAATCCCGCGCGCCGGTATGCGTCGCGGGACAGGCGGGGGATTAAAATTAAGAATAAGATTAAGAATAAGATAGGACATTTTCACCCGAGCGGCTCGACATCCACCGACACGCGCACGTCGTGCTCGCCGCCGCCGGTGAGGATGCCGCTGAGCGGGCTCACGTCGCTGAAGTCGCGACCGATGGCGACGGTGATGTGTTCGTCGGAGGGGATGATGCTGTTTGTCGGGTCAAAATCCACCCAGCCATTCACCGGGCAATACACGGAGAACCACGCGTGCGATGCGTCCGCGCCGACGAGCCGCGTCTTTCCCGGTGCCGGATGGGTGCGCAGGTAGCCGCTCACGTAACGCGCGGGCAGGCCGAGCGATCGCAGTGCGGAAATGGCGACGTGTGCAAAGTCCTGACAGACGCCGTCACGATGCTCCCACACTTCCTCGATCGGCGTCGCGACAGTCGTCGCCACGCTGTCGTAGCGGAATTCCTCGTGAATCCGGCGCATGAGATCCTGCGCGCCGGTGAGCAGCGATTTGCCCGCTGGAAAACTCACGCGGGCGAAATCCGCATACGCAGGCATGAGGCGGATGAGGGGCGACTCCATGCAGAATTCATACGGCGCGACATCCGCCGGTGAGACGGGATCGCGGAAGCTTGCCACCACTTTTTCCCATGCTGGTGAAAGTGTGAGCACGGGAGTCGTCGTGACATTCACCGTCACCTTACTCCGCGCGACGACCTCGAAGTGCCGGTGAATTTCCTGAATCGCAAACGAGCACACCTTGTTTCCAAAATAGTCGCTGCTCTCCTTCCGCACCGCCGGCGTCGGGAACACCGAGAGCGATGTATCCGAGACCTGCTGCGCGGCATTCTCCATCGGCATGAGGCGCGCGGCATGATGCGAGACGGTGACGGCTTCGCTGTAATCGTAGATGGTGCGGTGCGTGATGCGGTAGTCCATCGCAGTATTCAGGTGCCCGCGCGCGAGATGGCGGAGTGTGCGAAATAGTTCACCGCGATGGCATCCGAGAGCCGCGGCAGGCTGGCCTCGACTTCGCGGATGACGCGGCCCGTCTCACCTTCGTGCCACGGACCCTCCGAGTGGAAAAGTTCGCGCGGATCGAGCAGCCGCACGCGCGCGACCATTTTGATAATCTCGCGCTGGCCGGGGCTCGGCAATGCGGTGCGGCTTTCCTGCGGCAGGCGATCGAAATGCTTCTCAAGCTGGAGCAACTGAAAGAGCAGCGAGCGCGGGTTCGTGCCGTCGAGGATGACGAGGTCATACACGGCGGCGATATTCGGAACGAGCGAGTAGCGCGAACGGTAGGTGAGCGTGCTGTCGGCGTATTCGAGCAATGCCTCAAGCACGCTGGGATTATCCGCCTCGGGAGAACGCAGTGCAGAATCGAGGAGGCCGCAGAGGTACATGGAACGCTCGATGCGCTGGCCGATATCAATGAATCGCCAGCCCTGCGCACGCGTCATGTTTTCGCGCGCCAGGCCGTAAAATGAAGCGATGAGCAGCAGCAGCCGGTTCAGCACGGGGATGGCATCCGCTGCGAGAAACGGGCGACCGTCGCCCGCTGGCGCGAGGCATTCATCGAGCTGGCTGAGCACGCGCCACACGTCATTGGAAGTACGGTCACGCACCGCCATCGCAAGCCGCTCCAAACGTCCTGCGATGTGGCTCAGGCTGTCCGTGCGCTTGAGATCAAAAATCATCGCCAGCAGCTCGGCCTCCAGCGCCTCAGTATTCCGCGCATAGTCCGTGTCCTTCAGGCTGAGCTGTCCCTGCCGCTCGAGCACCTGGAGGAAAGGCATGAGATGCGGCATGCGTCCGCCACCACGCTCGGGATTGAAACGGATCAGCGCGCTGCGCAAAAGCCGCGCGGTTGCATCGAGCCGCTCGGCGTAGCGGCCCAGCCAGCAGAAATTATCCGCGAGTCGCGATGGCAGGTTATTTCCCACGCGTCGCAATTCGACATTCCGTCCCCCACCCTGCAGGAGCGTGACTTCCTGGACGGGCTTGTCGCTGAGCACCCACGTGTCCTTGCTCGCGCCGCCGTGCTGCATCGAGATCAGCCGCGCCTCGCCGCCGAATGCCGTGCGCGCGAGGCCGCCGGGCATCACCTTATAGCCAGTCGGCGTCGCGACCAAATAAACACGCATCACCGTGCGTTTTGCCACCAGCCCGCTGCCATCCCACGAGGGAGCAGTCGAGAGCTCGACCTTTTCCTGCGCGACCCACAGGTGCGGCTGGAAGCGGATGCGCGCGCGCAGCTCATCATTCGAAAGCGTCTCCGAATCCATGCGCTGCTGGGAGCGGAATGCCGGCTTCACGGTGAGTTCGTCGAGATGCGACAGCACGTATTTCTCCGCATTTTTCTGCCCGCACCACCACGTGGCGACCGATGGCATGAGCAATTCCTCGCCGAGTTCATGGCGGCAAAGTCCCGGCAGGAACGACTTGAACGCCGGGCTCTGAAGCAGCCCGCTGCCGAGCGCATTTGCGATCGCGACATTGCCCGCGCGCGCCGCCTCGATGAGCCCCGGCACGCCGAGCATGGAATTATTGCGCAGCTCCAGCGGATCGCAGAAGTCGTCGTCCACGCGGCGCAGGATCACGTCCACATTTTCGAGACCGCCGATGGTTTTCAAAAAGACGCGGTCGTCACGCACCGTGAGATCCTGTCCCTCCACGAGCGTGTAGCCGAGGTAGCGCGCGAGGTAGGTCTGCTCGAAGTACGTCTCGTTGTACGCGCCCGGCGTGAGCACGACCACGCGCGGATTATCCGTCTTTCGCGTCGCGAGTGCGGCGAGCGACTCCTGCATCTCGCGGAAAAATCCTGCCACACGCTGCACGTTGCAGCTCCGGAACGCTTCGGGGAAAATGCGCGATGTGACGAGCCGATTCGCCAGCGCGTAGCCTGCGCCAGTGGGGATCTGCGTGCGATCGGAAATCACCCACCACCGCCCATCCGGCGAGCGCGCGAGATCCGCCGCGTAAAAATGCAGAAACGTGTCCCCCGGCGGCTTCAACCCGTGGACCGGACGCAAAAAATCCGGCTGCGCGAAGACATGCGCCGGAGGCAGCCATGCGGTGCGGATGAGATCCTGCTTGCCGTAGCAGTCGGCGAGAATGCGATTGATGAGCGTCGCACGCTGGACGAGCGCCTTCTCGACGCCGCGCCATTCCTGCGGCGCGATGACGAGCGGAATCGGGTCCAGCCGCCAAGGGCGCTCGGTGCCGCTCGCGTCGCCATAGACCGTGTAGGTGATGCCCTGCTCGTGGATGATCTGCTCGCATGAATCGCGACGCCGCTGGATTTCCTCGCCTCCGAGCGCGTCGAGTTCGGAGAGCAATGTTTCAAAATGCGGACGCGCGTCACCATTCGGCGCACGCATCTCGTCGAACACCCCGGCGATGTGCGCGTAGCCGTCGAACATGCCGCCCTTGCGGCCAACGGCAATGCGCGTCTTCACATCGCCCGTGACTTCCGTTTGAGCGCTGTCAGGCATGGCGCAGATCGAGCGTGAACGGGAATTCGCCCGACGGCTCGGCCTTTGGCGGCACGAAACGCCCCTGCGTCGCGCCATGCGTGAAAAATCGGGCAAGTCTTCGGCTCTCGGCTTCGTAGCTGTTCACAGGGAACGTATCGTAACTGCGCCCGCCGGGGTGTGTCACGTGATAGCTGCATCCGCCGAGGCTGCGCTGGTTCCACGAGTCGTAGAGATCGAATACGAGCGGTGCATTCACGCCGATGGTCGGCTGCAGACAATTCGGCGGCTGCCAGGCGCGATAGCGCACGCCCGCGACGCCTTCGCCATTGGTTCCAGTCGGATGCAGCGGGATCCGGCGACCATTTACCGTGAGCGCAAAGCGATCGCCGGAAAGCCCGCGCGCCTTCACCTGCACACGCTCAAGGGAGCTGTCCACATACCGCACCGCGCCGCCCGCCGCGCCCTCTTCGCCGAGCACATGCCACGGCTCGAGTGCGGTGCGGATCTCCACTTCCACATCACGCTGTGAAAAATCTCCGATGCGCGGGAAGCGGAACTCGAAGTGCGGTGCGAACCACTCGGACTCGAACGGGTAGCCCGAGTCACGCAGGTCACGGATCACGTCGTTGAAATCCGTCTCGCAAAAGTGCGGCAGCATCCAGCGGTCGTGAATGTCCGTGCCCCAGCGCACGAGATCGTTCGTGTAGGGCTCGCGCCAGAATTTTGCGACGAGTCCGCGAAGGAGCAGATGCTGCGCGAGGCTCATGCGCGAGTGCGGCGGCATTTCAAAGGCGCGCATCTCGACGAGACCGAGGCGTCCGCTTGCGCTCTCGGGTGTGTAGAGCTTGTCGATGCTGAATTCCGCGCGGTGCGTGTTGCCGCTCGAATCGGTGAGCAAGTTGCGGAAAAGCCGATCGGCGAGCCACGCGGGTGTGTGCTCCGGATCGCGTTCGCTGCCCATCGCGAGCTGCCGATCGAGTTCCTTGAATGCGACCCCGAGTTCGTAGAGCGAATCGTTGCGTGACTCATCCACGCGCGGTGCCTGCGAAGTCGGCCCGACGAAGAGGCCGCTAAAGAGCCAGCTCAGCGACGGATGATTTTGCCAGTATGCGATGAGCGAGCGCAGCAAGTCGGGTCGGCGCAGCACGGGGGAATCAACCGGCGTCTCCGCGCCGATGAGGATATGGTTGCCACCACCGGTGCCGGTGTGGCGACCGTCCACCATGAATTTCTCCGTGCCGAGCCGCGTCTGTCGCGCCTCCTCGTAAAGCACGGTCGTGCGGTCCACGAGTTCATCCCACGATTTGCTCGGGTGCAGATTCACTTCGATCACGCCGGGATCGGGCGTGACCTTGAGCACATTGATGCGCGGATCGCGCGGAGGCGTGTAGCCTTCGACGGCGATCGGCATTTTGAGCTGCGCGGCGGTGTCCTCAATGGCGGCGACGAGTTCGAGATAGTCCTCCAGAGTCGCGACCGGCGGCATGAAGACATGCAGCCTCCCTTCGCGGGGCTCGACGCACAGCGCGGTGCGGACAATCCAAGCGGCAGATTCGCCCGCTTGAGGCGGACGCGTCGGGTCCGCGCGCAATTCTTCCTTTTTGATCTCCTCCTCAGTCAACCTGCCGCGGCGACGCGCGGCGGCCTGGCGGCGCTCTGCGGTATCCGCGCGCAGGTAGCGCTGGCGGAACTCTTCGGGCGACGGCAACGGCGGACGTTTCACGGTCGGATCGAGCTCGTTGATGTACGGGTAGTCCGATTCCTTCACCCAGGGCAGCGATTCGAGCGGGAGGCGCAGACCCATCGGCGAATCGCCGGGCACAAGGTAGAGCCGCTCGGCGCGCAGGTACCAAGGGCCGCTGACCCACACCGGCGCATGGCCTTTCCACCCGCGCTGAATCGGCAGCACGTGGCCGACAACACTGTCGAGCCCCTGCTCCAAAATTTTCGCGAGCTTCACGCGCTCGTCCTCCTTTTTGAGGTCGGCCTTGTGCGGATCCACATTCGTCGGCAGGCGGCGCTCCTTCCACGTGTAGAAAAATGGATCCTCATAGCTCGGCATAATCCATTTCGGATCCGCCCCGAGCCGCGCACTCAGCGCCGAGATGAACTGCGCGGAATGCTCGTTCGTATGGCTGTAGTTCGCACCTTCCTGCGCGATGTATTCATCCTTCTGCCAGACGGGCAGGCCATCCTTGCGCCAGTAACAGCCGAATGCCCAGCGCGGCAGCGTCTCGCCGGGATACCACTTGCCCTGCCCGTAATGCACGAGCGAGGCCGGCGCGAATTTCCCGCGCAGGCGCTTGAGCAGCGTGTCGGAGAGGATGCGCTTTTTCGGAGACGTCGCGGAAAAATTCCACTCTGGGCCATCCGGATCGTCGAGCGAAATGAAGGTCGGCTCGCCGCCCATCGTGAGCCGCACGTCATGCTTCACGAGGTCGGCATCGATCGCGTGACCGAGCCGCCCGATCTCCGCCCACTGCTCCTCGGTGTAAGGTTTCGTGACGCGCGGCGACTCGTAGATGCGCGTGACTTGCATCTCGTGCAAGAGCTGCGACTCGCACTCATCCACCGCTCCCGTCACCGGAGCAGCCGTGCTCGGCTCCGGCGTGCAGCTCAGAGGGATGTGCCCCTCGCCTGCGAGAAGGCCACTCGTGGGATCAAATCCAATCCAACCCGCGCCCGGCAGATAGACTTCCGTCCAAGCATGAAGATCCGTGAAATCCACTTCGGTCCCGCTCGGGCCGTCGAGTGATTTCAGATCGGCCTTCAACTGGATCAGGTAGCCACTGACAAATCGCGCTGCTAGGCCGAAGTGCCGGAGCAATTGCACGAGCAGCCACGCGGAATCACGGCAGGAGCCGCTGAGATTCGTGAGCGTCTCCTCCGCCGACTGTACGCCAGGCTCGAGTCGGATGAGATATTTGATGTCGTGCTGCAGCCGCTGATTGATCGCGACCATGAAATCAATCGTGCGCAATTCCTTCGACGCAGGCTTCGGTTTCGGCCTCTCGATTCCCGCTGCGGTTCCTTCCACCGCGATGTGCCCGCCTTCCGTATGCACATCCGTGCGGTGCAGGCTGGTCGGCGCGGGCACATGAGTCAGGGCTTCGGGATGCCCGAGAATGTCGCGCTTCAACGAGGTGAAGTAGGATGCGAGCTTCGGCGTGAGCGCGCACGGTTCGAGGAACGGCGTGAGATCCTTTTTTGTCACCGCGTCGTAGGCGAACGGAAAATTGCTCGATGCCTCATCAATGAAAAAGTCGAACGGGTTCAGCACTGACATCTCCGCGACGACTTCCACGTCCACGCAGAACTCCTTCATTTTGTCGGGAAACACGAGCCGTGCGTTCCAATTGGAGAAGGGATCCTGCTGCCAGTTGATGAAGTGCTCGCCGCCGGTAATCTTCTGCGAGTAGCTCAGGATTTTTGTCCGGCAGTGAGGAGCCGGCCGCAGACGCACGACGTGCGGCGCGTGCGCCACGGGCTTGTCGTAAGTGTAGTGCGTGCGGTGGTGGAGTGCGACGTGGATGGCCATGATTTTTCCCTGAAATTCCCTGCCGCCAAGGCGCGGCGTTACTGAGTTACTGCTGCTGCTGCATCTCCTGTTGCACGATGATCTCGTCTTCGAGATTCGTGAACGGCTGAGAAATGTAGGCGTTGAAAAGAGCTTCGCCGATCGCGTTGAACTTCACCTGCAACAGATCGAGGTATTCGTGCAATCCGATCGCGAGGGCCTCATCGATCGACCCATATTCCAATTCCGCGAGCAGCCGACCGCTGAGTTTCTCAGCCTCATTGCTGAATCGCCGCGGCGCGACGCCGGAAATCCGCCGCAGGGCCTCGTCCAGTTTCTCCACGCAGAAACGGACGCTGCGCGGAAACTCGTCGTTGAAAATCAGCATTTCCGCCACCCACTCGGGCCGCACTTCCGCACCGTAGGCGGCCTTGTAGGCATCCCACGCGCTGCATGAGCGGAGCATCGCGCTGAGTTCCAGCGCATCCCGCTGGGTCATCGTGCGCGGCGTTTCCTTCGTCGGGAAAATCGCGTGCCTTACGTCGAGGATGCGCGTGATCTTGTCCGCGCGTTCGAGAAATTTGCCGACCTGCATGAAGTACCAGCCTTCATTATGCACGACAGTCGCATAGATCGTTCCGACGAGCAGGAGGCTGGCATTCCGGATCTGGCCGAAAAAATCGCCTGGACTGCGCCGCCACAAATCCCGTGCATCGCCAGAGCGAATCCAGAGATACAGGCGGTTCAACTCTTCCCAAAGTTCGACAGTGACCTGATCGCGGACCATTCGCGCATTTTCGCGCGCCTGGCTGATAGAGCTGAGGATCGAGTTGGAATTCTCCGCATCAAAAACCAGGAACTCCGTGACGCTCGGCCCGGTGGCCTTTGGATTTCGGGCGAAAAACTTCTCCTCATCACCAGTGCTTTCGATGATGGGCATCCAATGTTCCGTGAGGCTCTTGTCGTCGAGCTTTCGGAAGTCGAGAAGAAGCTGGAGATTCACATCCACGATGCGCGCGGTGTTGTCCGCGCGCTCGATGTAGCGGCTCATCCAGTAGAGGCAGTGTGCGACGCGAGAGAGCATTTAGGATTTGGAATTTAAGATTTCACTCATCGCCATAGAGCACCCATGTGTCCTTCGAACCGCCCCCCTGCGATGAATTCACGACGAGCGAGCCTTTTCGCAATGCCACGCGCGTGAGGCCGCCAGGGACGATCACCACTTTTTCACCGTAGAGCGCGAATGGCCGCAGATCAATATGACGACCCTCGAAGGTCCCGTCGTCCTGACGCGTGGGATGCGTGCTCAGCGAAATCATCGGCTGTGCGATGTAGTTGCGCGGGTCGGCTTTGATGAGTTCGCGGAACGTCTCGATCTCCTCGCTCGTGGACTTCGGCCCCATGAGCATGCCGTACCCGCCGGATTCATTTGCGGCCTTCACGACGAGTTTCCCGAGATTCTCCATGATGTAGGTGAAGTCCTTCTCCTCACTCGCGAGATACGTCGGCACGTTCGGCAGGATGGGCTCCTGATCGAGGTAATACTTAATCATCTTCGGCACGAAGTAATACATCACCTTGTCGTCCGCGATGCCGGTGCCGATCGAGTTTGCGAGCGATACGTTCCCGGAACGATACGCATGGATGAGCCCCGGCACGCCGAGCGCGCTGTCGCGACGGAAGACGGTGGGATCGAGAAAATCGTCGTCGAGCCTGCGGTAGATCACGTGGACCTGCTTCTGGCCCTTCGTGGTGCGCATGAAGACGCGCCCGTCGCGCACCACCAGATCGCGGCCCTCGACGATCTCGATTCCCATCTGCCGGGCGAGATACGTGTGCTCAAAGTAGGCGCTGTTGTAAGAGCCCGGCGTGAGCAGCACCACATTCGGCTCCGCCACACCGTCCGGCGCGGTGTACTGCAGCATTTTCAAAAGCTCCTGCGGATAGTGCTCCACCGGCCGCACACCGATCTCCTCAAACATGCCGGGGAACGTGCGCTTCATCGCACCGCGGTTTTCCAGCACGTAGCTCACCCCGCTAGGGCAGCGCCCGTTGTCTTCGAGCACGAGGTAGTTTCCATCCGCGTCACGGATGAGGTCCGTGCCGCAGATGTGGATGTAGATATCCTTCGGCACGGAAAAGTTCACAAACTCGCGCCGGAAGTGTTTTCCCGAAAGCACGTAGAAAGGCGGGATCGTCCCGTCCTTCAGAATCTTCTGCTCATGGTAGATGTCGTGCAGAAAAAGATTCAGCGCGGTGATACGCTGGATCAGACCCGACTCAATGCGCTCCCATTCCTTCGCAGGAATGATCCGCGGCACGAGGTCGAACGGGAAGATGCGCTCCGTCCCCTGTGCATCGCCATACACATTAAAAGTGATGCCCTGCCGGAGGAATGCGAGATCCGCGGCGTTTCGTTTGTGTTCAAATTCTTCGACCGGCATCTCCCGGAGAAGCCGCTCAAACTTGGCATAATGCGGACGGATAGAGCCGTCTGCCCCTGCCATTTCATCGTAGAAATGAGACCCTGAAGAATAACCCTGTAGCACGAGACAATCCTTTACCGAGAATCTGACGAATTCCGCAAGAGAAGAATCTCTCACCGAATCGAATGCGGCTCGTCCTCTCCGCATTTTCTCACTCACATCAATCACGCCAATTCCAAGCCGCTCGACCTTGGAATCCCGCCGAGAAACCCTCTCAACATGAGGAGTATTCTGCGGGCACAGGATGAACCCACCGACTTTTTATCATGCTTCCTGAAATCGCACATTTTTGTTGGTGAAAAATGCTGCGGGATCTGTGCGGTACGGCGGACCTCGTCAGTGGCAATTACTTCGGTTCACCCGATAACGAAGTGCCTGCCCTGAGCTCTTTCCGCCCGATTTCACGATGCGGAAAAGCACCCGATCGCATCGTAAGTAACACGCTGTCAGACGACTGCGAATTCCAAGCGTTGGAATATTTCCACCCGCCTCAAAGGGCTCCTACACAATAACCCTATGGCATACTACATGCTATTCCCTTCTGTAGTTTCCATATTTTCCACATGAAAGATAACGCATCCAATCCATCCGAGAACAGCATCAGCACAAACCCAAGCCCCTACTTGAGCCAACTGCGCATGCGTCGTGCGGCCGCCACTCCGCACATGAATGAGTTCTGGCCCATGCTGAACATCAAAACATCCGCCTGCCCGAAGTGCGCGCACACCTTTCTCCGCTACGCACATTCGTGCCCTGAATGTGGCTTTGCGACACGCCGTAAGATGCGCGGCAAATCCCGCAAAAGGGCGCTGCTGTGCACCGTCCTCGCGATCGTGACCACCTGCTTCTTCGTGTCAGAGATTCCCGTGGCCGAGAACTCCCTGCTTTCTGTCAACCGTCCACGTGCTGCCGGCACACTTTCATCACAGACGCATACCCGCCAAACAGAGGAAAATGACAAGACCCGCCGCATCCTTCTTCTGGAGGCTGATCTGGAGAAAGCGCGCACCGGCTACGCTGCCAAAACAAAGTAGGCCAGCCACGCAATCAGTCTCAATCCATTCTGCCTAATATGCCGCAAACGCTCAACGAATTCCGAATCGCGAGCCGCACTTCCTTGGAAGGGGCTTTCGCGCCAGCTCCACTTCCATTTTCTAGATTTCCAAGCATGAAACGTCACTGCCTCCTAATGTCGGCCTGCGCTCTGTTCACGGCCGCAGCGAGCATAAGCTCCGCTGCATCCGTAAACTATATCTCGAATGGAAGCTTTGAAGCCTCGGGAGGCTCATTCAGTGCCTGGACAACCACAGGGGCCGTATCCATTTCCAGCAACACCTTCGGCGCACCCACCGATGGTTCGTTCAAGGCATTTATTAGCAATACCTCCGGCTCAGTGGCCGCATCGATACTCTCCACATTTTTTGGCGGAATCGCACTTCCCGCAACTGCGGGAGGCAGCGCAGTGGAAGGCTCTGGCATCAAGCAGACCTTCACGATCGATCAACCGGGAACGCTCTCATTTGACTACCGCTATGTTAGCCAGGAAGACATTGGTTCCAGCTATGACGAGACGTTCCTTGTCCTGGACGGCCAGATCATCACGCTCGCCGATTCGGATACGCTGGGCGTGACCACGCTCACGGGCCTCCCGCTGCGCTATAAAAATGGCCTCCCCTACCGCTCCGTGAATCTCGATCTCCCGGCAGGCCAGCACACAATCGGCTTTGGCACCTACGACACTGGCGATGCAAGCGGCGACAGCGCTCTGATCCTGGACAATATCCAGGCCATTCCGGAGCCCGGCACCGCCACGTTCGGCATCGGCCTCGCATTGGTCGGCCTCCTTTCGCGTTCTTGCCGGCGCGCACGGGTCCGAGCCTGAGTCTGAAACTGCGCAACGTTCGGCCCGCTGCGAGACTTCCGATTTGGCGGCCATGGCGATCACGGAAGGCATGGATTTGACGTCCGGCCCCGTATTGAGCAGGATCTCATTTACATGGATCTCCGAAAAGCCGTCATCACCGCAGCAGGCAAAGGCCAGCGCAGTCTCCCGCTCCAAACTGTCGTCGATCGCGATGGCGTCACAAAGAGCGCGCTCGCGATCATCATCGAGGAAGTCCTGCGAGCAGGGATCGAACAGATTGCCATCGTGATTTCGCCCGGCGATGAAACCGCTTTCCGCGTAGCCGCTGGTCGGCACGCGCAATGCCTCACTTTCATCGAGCAAGCGCTGCCGCTCGGCTACGCACACGCAGTCGCGTCCGCCGCGGGCTTCACCGGCGATGATGCATTCCTTCTGCTCGTCGGCGATCACCTCTACCTCTCACACACCGGGCAGGGCTGCGCCGAGCAGCTCGTCGCCATAGCACGCGCGGAAGATTGCGCCGTGTCCGCCGTGCAGGCCACGCACGAGAGCAAGCTGCCATACTACGGTGCAGTCGGTGGCAAGCTCGTGGATGCGGCCCGCCACCTCTACCAGATCGACACCGTCCTGGAAAAACCGACGCCGACCGAAGCCGAGCAGCTCATCAATGTCCCCGGCCTGCGCGCGGGCTACTACCTGTGTTTTTTCGGCATGCACATCCTCACGCCGACGACGCAGCGGTTTCTCGGCGAGCTGTTGAAAAATGCCGCCGGTCGTGAGCACACGATCCACCTTCGCGCCGCGCTCTCGCAGATCGCCGAGCACGAGCGCTACCTCGCCGTCGAACTCGCCGGACGCCGCTACGACTTCGGATTAAAATACGGCCTGCTCACCTCGCAGCTCGCGCTCGCGCTCGAAGGCTGCGACCGCGACGAGGTCCTGCGCGGCATCATCGAACTCCTCGCGACCAGCAGCCAAAAATCCTAATCTTATTCTTAATCCTAATCTTACTCCCTGCCCCATCGCCGCACTCTGAATCAGATTAAGATTATGATTAAGAATAAGAGTAAAAGCGCGACCGAGTCTGCGCTCGTCTCCCTCATCACCTCGCCCGACGCGGCAACTCGCGACCGTTCGCTCGACGACATCTGCCGCGCGTTCACGTTCGCGCAGCTCCTCGCGGAATGTGACGCGCTCGACGCCTTCCGCCGCGAATCGCGCAATCTCTACGCGCGTGTCCGCGCGCTGTTTTTCCTCGCGGCGATCCACCGTTTCCACCTGCCGACACGTCCCGAGCTGAAGCACGGCGGCACGATTCCATTCCACGGCTACGAGCATCTGCTCCAGCGGCGTTTCGAGGATGCTATCGAATTTTTCCAAGCGGAGCAAAAATCGGGCGGCCCGTCCGACGGGCTTTCGTCTGCGCTCGCGGCGTCGTATCATCGCCTCGCCTTTCAGACGCTCGCGGATCAGGTGCGCCGCAGCGTGCGCACCGTGCGCGGGAACCAGTGGATGTTCCGCATGGGCCACCCGAAGGATCAGCCGCTGCGCATCCGCCCCGAGATGCTCCGCACGAACGCCGCGGGCGCACACCCGATCCTGCGAGAACTCACGCCCGTGCGCATGGACCTCACGCACTCGGCGTGGAGCGACATTTTTTTCCTCGGCATGGATTACCCCGAGGGCGCGCGTGTGCTGAACATCTCCGTGGACCTCGGCGTGCATGGCCGCGACACGGAGACAAAACCGCCCGTCAGCGCGTGGCTGCGCGTGATTGACGAACCCGTGCTGCGCCTCGTCTCGGTCGATCTCAGCGCGAGCGCGGACATCACGTCGCTCGCAGAAGTTTTCGACTTCGCAAAAGACTACCTCGGCCTGCTCAAAGCGGCAGTGATCGCGAGCGGCGTCGTCCCGCCCGGCATCGAGGGCAGCGGACAATCGCTCACCGATTTGCTCGCGCAAATGCTCGGCCCCGGCCGCGGCCTCGAACTCGTCTCCAGCGTCAACGACATCCCGAAAGGCTCACGCCTCGCGGTGTCCACGAACCTCCTCGCCGCGCTCATCTCCGCGCTCATGCGCGCGACCGGCCAGGCCGAATCGCTCACCGGCCCGCTGCGCGAAAGCGAGCGCCGGCTCGTGCTCGCGCGCGCGCTGCTCGGCGAATGGATCGGCGGTAGCGGCGGCGGCTGGCAGGACAGCGGCGGCGTGTGGCCGGGCATCAAACTGATCGAGGGCGTCGTCGCGTCGAATGCCGATCCCGAGCACGGCATTTCGCGCGGACGGCTCATGCCGCAGCACCGCGTCTTCACGCGCGACGAAATCCCCGACAGCGCGCGGCAGGCGTTGCAGGATTCGCTCGTGCTCGTCCACGGCGGCATGGCGCAAAACGTCGGCCCGATTTTGGAAATGGTGACGGAAAAATACCTGCTGCGTTCCGCCGCCGAGTGGAGCGGACGGCAGGAGGCACTCGGCTTTCTCGATCAGATCCTCGACGCACTCCGCACCGGCGACATCAAGCGCGTCGGCGAGATCACGACAAAGAATTTTTCCGGCCCGATCCAGAGCATCATCCCCTGGGCCTCGACCTACTACACTGAGCGGCTCATCGAATCCGCGCGCGCGGAATTCGGCACGGACTTCTGGGGCTTCTGGATGCTCGGTGGCATGAGCGGTGGCGGCATGGGCTTCATCTTCGCGCCGCACCGCAAGGCCGAGGCGCAGCGCCGCATGGCCGCGATCATGAGCGCGACGAAAAAGGAACTTTCGGCGTCCCTCCCGTTCGCGATGGAGCCGGTCGTGTATGATTTCAAAATCAACGAGAACGGCACGTTCGCCGATCTCCTCGACGGCGGCGCGCACGCACCACTGATGCCGAAAGGCTACTACCTCCTCCTCGCGCCGAAGCTGCTGCGTCAGGACCCGAAAACGCTCTCGCACACGCGCCGCATCGAGCTGGACAGCTTCGCCACCGCGTGCCGCACGCAGCCCGACTTGCGCGACGTGGTGCAGGAACTTTTCCACTCACTCATCCCGCGCGCCGCCGACGATCGCGGCAGCGGACAGAGCCTCGACACGCTGCTCGCGGAAAACGGTTTCGACCGCGAGGCGCACGAGCAAATCCGCGCCGACCTCCGCGCCGGCCGCATCGGCCTCGCACAAAATCGTCTGCCTGCGAATGCCGTCATCGAGGACGTCACGCCGAACGACGTGACCGACTGCGAGAGCCTTGGCGGAAAGTCCGGCGCAGCCTACGACCGCGGGCTCGACGCGCTGCGCAAAGGCGAGGCCGCCGTTGTCACGCTCGCCGCCGGTGCCGCATCGCGCTGGACGCAGGGCGCAGGCGTCGTGAAATCGCTGCATCCCTTCTGCAAACTCGCCGGACGCCACCGCACTTTCCTCGAGACGCACCTCGCAAAATCGCGCCGCATCTCGCTGCTCGCGAACCACAGCGTGCCGCACATTTTCACCACGAGCTACCTCACGCACGAGCCGATCTCCGCGATTCTCGCCGCGCGAAAAAACTACGGCTACGAGGGCCCGCTGCTGCTCAGCCGCGGACGCAGCGTCGGCCTGCGCATGATTCCCGCGGCGCGCGACCTGCGCTTCGCGTGGGAGGAAATGCCGCAGCAGGTGCTCGACGAGCAGCAGCAGAAAGTCCGCGATTCCCTGCGCGCCGCGCTCATCCGCTGGGCCGAGGGCGCGGGCGAGACCACCGACTACCGCGGCAATCTCCCGCTCCAGTGCATGCACCCCATCGGGCATTTCTACGAAATCCCGAACCTCCTGCGCAACGGCACGCTCGCCGCGCTGCTCCGCGAGCGCCCGCAGCTCAAGACGCTGATGCTGCACAACATTGACACCGCCGGCGCCAACCTCGACCCGTCGCTGCTCGGTCAGCATCTCGAAAGCGGCGCGACGCTTTCATTCGAGGTGATCACGCGTCGTCTCGAAGATCGCGGCGGCGGACTCGCACGCGTGGACGGCCGCCTGCGTCTCGTCGAAGGCCTCGCGATGCCGCGCGAGGAACTGGAGTTCAACCTCACCTACTACAACACGCTGACGACGTGGGTGGACATTGACGCGCTGCTCACCGCATTCGGCCTCACGCGCGCCGACCTCGACAACGAGCCGCGCGTGCTCGCCGCCATCCGCGCACTCGCCGCGCGCGTGCCGACCTACATCACGCTGAAGGACGTGAAGAAGCGCTGGGGCCACGGGCAGGAAGACGTCTTCCCCGTCGCGCAGTTTGAAAAACTCTGGGGCGACCTCACCGCACTGCCGGAAATCCATTCCAAATTCCTCGTCGTCCCGCGCCTCCGCGGTCAGCAGCTCAAGGAGCAAGCGCAGCTCGACGGCTGGCTGCGCGACGGCTCGGCAGCGCACGTCGAGTCGCTCTGCGACTTCAGCTAGCGCCACATCGCCTTCCGCACAAAGAGGCCGGAGCGGCGCCAATGTGGGACCGACGACCCGTCGGTCCGGCGGCAGGGCGAAGGCGGCGGGGGTGGCCAGCGAAAAATGATCGCTTAATCCTTTCTACGTGCCGTGCCGACGGGTCGTCGGCACCACATTGAAGCCCTACTTCTCAACCTTCATCGGCGCGACCGGCATGCCGTCGCTCCACGCGCCCATGCTCGCATCCACCGCGAGCGGCTTGTTGGAAAATGCCGCGTCCATCAGCGAGTCGAACGTCCTCCAGAGCGCGGACCAATCGAGCGCGTCCGTCGCCGCACGGCTCCAGCTAATTGGAAAAAGGTGATCGGCCTTCAGCGCCGGCATGCCGTGCGCGTCACTGCACACCGTCACGAATGCTCGCTCACGCACCTGTTTCGTGTCGCGCCAGATCGCGCGCGCCGTGCCCGAGCCCACGAGTCCATCCGCATCGCCGACCATCACGATGAGCTTCACGTCCGCAGGAATTTTCTGACAGTCCTCCATCGCCAATATTTTGAAACCGCCATCCTTTCCCTGCCCCGGTTCCACGATCATCGCAGCCTTCGCCACAGGGAGCTTTTCGGAAGCGGCGGCGATCAGGTAATTCGCCGTCTGCACGCCGCCGGCGGAATGCCCGACGACCGCAACCCGCGCCAAGTCAGGCTTCACATGTCCGGGCTGCGCGAGGACTTCGAGCGCAGCGCGGATGGACGCAATCGAGTTCGGAAAAAACTCGGCAGCGGGTGACAGAAAACCCGCCTGATACCGCGGATACACCACGATGCTTCCGCGCTTCGCGAGGTGATTCACCCAGCCGCGATACGTGTCAGGCGTCATCGCGGTCCAGCCGTGGAGGAAAATCACGAGCGGCGCAGTCTTCGGCGCGGGCTGCGCAGGCTCGAGAATCCAATACTGGAGACCTTCCTTGCCATAATCCGTCTGCCTCACCGCGCGGTGTTTGTAGTCCGATCCGCCCGGCCCCTCCGCAGGTTGCCTCGGCGGCGCGGGCTTCGGGATGACCGGGATTTCCGGCGGGACGGGCGCATCAGGATTCTGCGCCGAAAGGATCGCTTTTGCGGACAACAGCACAGCGAAAGTGATGCGGAAAATTCTCATCGTGACTGACCCTTCCGCACAACCGTCCCCTCGCCAAGCCCCGCTTTTCCGAGGACTTTCTTGCCCAAAGGCCAATTATGGTATTTAGTCGAGGCTCATGTTCACACGCTCAAAGGGGAGTTCCATTTCCGTCGTCACAGGGTCCGCAGGTTTCCTAGGTTCGCATCTCACCGACCGCCTTCTCGCAGAAGGCCATCGTGTCATCGGCATCGATAATTTCATTACCGGCAACGTCGCCAACTTCCACCATCTCGCTGGCAACGAGAACTTCCGCTTCGTCAAACACGACGTCTCGAATTTCATCTACCTGCCCGACGACGTGGACTTCGTGTACAATTTCGCCTCGCCCGCGTCGCCGATTGACTACCTCGAGTTCCCGATCCAGACGCTGAAAGTCGGATCTCTCGGCACCCACAACACGCTCGGCCTCGCGAAAGCCAAGGGTGCCGCGTATCTCATCGCCAGCACCAGCGAATGCTACGGCGATCCCCTCGAACATCCGCAAAAAGAAACCTATTGGGGCAACGTGAATCCCGTCGGTCCGCGCGGCTGCTACGACGAGGCGAAGCGCTTCTCCGAGGCGATGACGATGGCCTACCACCGCTTCCACAAAGTGAACACGCACATCGTCCGCATCTTCAACACGTATGGCCCGCGCATGCGTCTGCGCGACGGTCGCGTGGTGCCCGCCTTCATCGGCCAGGCGCTCACGGACAAGCCGCTCACCGTCTTCGGCGACGGCTCCCAGACGCGCTCATTCTGCTACTGCACCGATCTCATTGACGGCATCTTCAAGCTCTCGCAATCCGACTACCACGAGCCCGTGAACATCGGCAACCCGCGCGAGATGACCATCAAGGAATTCGGCGAGCACATCATCCAGTTCACCGGCACGAAGTCGAAGTTCGACTTCAAGCCCATCCCCGTGGACGACCCAAAAGTCCGCCGCCCCGACATCACGCTCGCCAAGTCGCTGCTGGGATGGGAGCCGAAGATCAGCTTCGAGGAAGGCATCACGAAGACCATCGAATTTTTCCGCGGACGCGTCGCAGCAGGCGATCTCGTGGGATAAAAGCAGGCATGCTTCAGCGTGCAGTGGCGGCCTATGAGCGATTCCAAAATCGCGAGCAGTGTCTAACTTTGCATGGTTCGGCGCGCTGAAGCGCGGGACCACTCTACTGATCGTGCGCGAGGCAGGCGGCGATGAATCCCTTAAAGAGCGGGTGAGGTGCCGTGGGTTTGCTCTTGAATTCCGGGTGATACTGGCAGGCGAGAAACCACGGGTGGTCGCGCAGTTCGATCAGTTCGACGAGGCGCCCATCCGGTGAAGTTCCGGAGATGATGAATCCAGCGGCCTCCATTTTCTCGCGGTAAGCTTGGTTGAATTCGTAGCGATGGCGGTGGCGTTCGCGGATCTCGTCCACGCCGTAAAGCTGCTGTCCACGCGTGCCGGGTTTCAGCACGGTGGGCCATGTACCGAGGCGCATATTTGCGCCCTTGCCCTTCACTTTCTTTTGCTCGGGCAGGAGGTCGATGACGGGGTCAGGCGAATTTTTGTCGAACTCGGTGCTGTTCGCCTTTTCGAGTCCGAGGACGTTGCGCGCGAATTCAATCGTCGCGATCTGCATGCCTAGGCAGAGGCCGAGATAGGGCACGTTGTGCTTCCGGGCGTAGGCGGCGGCGGCGATTTTCCCCTCGATGCCACGCTCGCCGAATCCACCGGGCACGAGGATGCCGGCGTAGTTTGCAAGGTGCTTCGCAGCGTCTTCGGTCTCGAGAATTTCTGCGTCCACCTCGACGACTTCGGCACCGCAATCGAGCGACGCGGCGGCGTGGTTGATGGATTCGTCGATGCTCTTGTAGGCATCCTTGTGGTCCACGTATTTGCCGACCATCGCGATGCGCACGCGCTTTTTCGGGTTCAGCAGCCGCTTCACGAAGCGCTCCCACTCGGTCATATTTGCAGGCGGCACATTCAGCCCGAGCCGCTCGCACACGATGTCGTCGAGCTTCTCCTTTTGCAGAAGGAGCGGCACCTCGTAGATGCTGTGCGGCACGTCGAGGCCCTCGATGACGGCCTTCACCGGCACGTTGCAGAAAGTGGAGAGCTTCTCGCGCAGATCGTCGGTGAGCGCATGCTCAGTGCGTGCGATGAGCACGTCCGGATGCAGACCGATCTCGCGCAGCTTCGCGACGGACTGCTGCGAAGGCTTGGTCTTCAGTTCGCCCGCAGCCTTGATGTAGGGCACGAGCGTGACGTGCATGATCATGCAGTTCTCCCTGCCGACTTCAAACTGGAGCTGGCGGATGGCCTCCAGGAAAGGCAACCCCTCGATGTCGCCGACGGTGCCGCCGATTTCCGTGATGAGCACATCGCACGGATGGATCTCGATGAGCTTTTTGATGCGCCCCTTGATCTCATCGGTGACGTGCGGGACGACCTGCACGGTCTTGCCGAGAAATTTGCCATGCCGCTCGTTTGCGAGGACGGCCTCGTAGATCTGGCCGCTCGTGGAATTGCTCGCCCGCGTGAGCGCGCTGTGCGTGAAGCGCTCGTAGTGGCCGAGGTCGAGATCGGTCTCCGCGCCGTCGTCGAGCACATACACCTCGCCGTGCTCGAAGGGGTTCATGGTGCCCGGATCCACGTTGAGATACGGGTCCAGCTTTTGCATGGTGACTTTCAGCCCGCGGCGTTCGAGCAGCGTGCCGAGTGATGCGCCGGCGATGCCTTTGCCGAGTGAACTGACGACGCCGCCGGTGACGAAAATGTATTTCATGGAAAGTGTATGTGCCTACTTTTTCGGCAGAGTTTTCAAAAATGGTGCGACTGCCTTTGCATCCGCCGGCGTGTCCACGCCGAGGCTGAGGTGCTTCACGGTGACGACGCGGATTTTCACCCCGTTTTCCAGCGCGCGGAGCTGTTCGAGCGATTCGGATTTTTCGAGCTGAGTCGGCTTCCACTTCACGAATTGGAACAGCAGCTCCAGCGTGTAGCCGTAGATCCCCTGATGGCGGAAAAACTTCAGCCCCGGCACTTCGTTGCGCACGAAGGGAATCGTCGAGCGCGAAAAGTAGAGCGCGTCGCCTGCCAGATCGGTGACGACCTTCACGGAGTTCGGATTCGCGACATCATCGCCGGGCTCGAAGACACTCGCGGAGGTGATCATCCCGATCTTGCGCGACCCGGCCATCGCCTTTGCGAGCTTCGTGACCGTGCCGGGATCCACGAGCGGCTCATCGCCCTGCACATTGATGACGTGCGTGAAGCCCTTGAGCTTCTTCTTCGCCACCTCCGCCACGCGGTCCGTGCCGCTCACACATTTCACCGAAGTCATCACGCACTCCGCGCCAAATGCCGCGCACGCATCCACGATGCGCTGATCCTCCGTCGCGACGATCACTCGGCTCACCCCTTTCGCACGCGAGCAGCGCTCCCACACATGCTGGATCATCGGCTTTCCCGCTAGGGGGTAGAGCGGCTTCCCGGGGAAGCGGGTGGACGCAAAACGCGCTGGGATGACGACGGCAATCTTAGCTGGCACCCGAATGGGATAAAATGAACTCGGCGGCGCTGGCAATGTCCTTCGCAACAAAGTGCGCCCCGCTCGCATCCTCACCACCTCCGTGCCCCGTCCGCACGAGCACCGCACGCGTCCCCGCCTCGAGCCCGCACTGCACGTCCGCCGCCTTATCGCCGACCATCCAAGAACGCGAGAGATCGAGACCAAGATCGCGCGCCGCCTCGTGAAGCATGCCGGGCGCGGGTTTGCGCCGACCAGACGTGCTGTCGGGGCCATCCGGGCACATGTAGGTCGCTTCGATGAGGCCGGGCCCGAGGAGCGCAAAAAAGCGCGCCTGCACCACCTCAAAGTCCGCCACCGTGAGGAGCCCTCGCGCGATGCCGCTCTGGTTCGTCACCATCACCAGCCGGTATCCAGCATCGTTGAGGTTCCGCAGAGCCTCCACAGTGCATTCAAAAAGGCGCACATCCGCCGGGTCGCGGCAGTAATTCACCTCGTGCATCAGTGTCCCATCACGATCGAGGAAGATTGCGGGCTGGCTCATTTCGCGACTGGATTGGCGGAATGCCGCACGCCCGTCGAGCCGCTTTCACTTTACTCCCGGAGGTGAATAGGTTTTCACGAAGCGCATGTTCGACTGGTTCTCCAATCCCGACGCGTGGCTCAGCCTCGTCACGCTCACTATCCTCGAAATCGTCCTCGGCGTGGACAACATCATCTTCATCTCGATCCTCTCGGGAAAACTGCCCGCCGAGCAGCAGGCAAAGGCGCGCAATATCGGCCTCGCGCTCGCGCTCATCACGCGCATCCTGCTGCTCAGTTTCATCTTTGTGCTCACCAAGATGACCGCGCCTCTTTTCACCGTGCCCTTCCTCCACGAGCACGGCAGCAACACGCCGCTCGCAATCACCGGCCAGCGGCTCGTGCTGTTACTGGGCGGCATTTTTCTCATGTGGAAAAGCGTCCACGAAATCCACGGCAACCTCGAAGGCGAGGAGCACGGGAAGTCGTCCAAAGTGAAAGCCGCACTCGCCGCCGTCATCGCGCAAATCGTCGTCGTGGACATCGTGTTCTCGCTCGACTCCGTCATCACCGCGGTCGGCATGGCGCAGCACATCGGAGTGATGATCACCGCCGTCGTGCTCGCGATGATCGTGATGTTTTTCTCCGCGAAGGCCATCGCCGACTTCGTGAACACCCACCCGACGATCAAGATGCTCGCGCTGAGTTTCCTCCTGCTCGTCGGCGTCGTGCTCGTGGCCGAGGGCTGCGGACAGCACATCGAGAAAGGCTACATCTACTTCGCGATGGCGTTCTCGTTTGTCGTCGAAGTGCTGAACATCCGCGCCCGCGCCAAGCGCAAATCGAAGCCCGTCGAACTCCGCTCGGAATACTAATGGAGCGCTGGCGTCCTCGCCGGCCTTTTTGCGGCGTCTAGCCGCAGGCTCGCAGCCCAGACAGCGCATGTGATTTCCGGCACGATGCTGCTCGAACGATGCCCCCGGCGGGACGCCGGGGAAGCCGGCGAGGACGCCAGCGCTCCATGTGAGACTTGCCGCGCGCGCTGCATTTGCCGACCCTGCGCCGATGAAGCTCTCCCCTCGCCCGCTCCTCCGCCGACTCGCCGCATGCGCCGCCCTCGCGCTGTTTTCATTTTCCACGACAGCCGCCGAACGCCCGACCGAAGCCATCCGCCTGTGGCCCGGCGACGCGCCCGGCGCACTCGGCAAGGATGCGAAAGACACGCCGACGCTCACGCCATTCTGGCCCGCGCCGGACAAGGCGAACGGCGCGGTCTTCATCGTCGCGCCCGGCGGTGGCTACCGCTCGCTCGCGGCGCATGAGGGCGAGCCTTTTGCAAAGTGGCTCGCGGCGAATGGCATCACCGCCTTCGTGCTGAAGTATCGCCTCGCCACCGACGGCTACCGCGTGCCGGTGATTTTGCAGGACGCCGCGCGAGCCGTACGCCTTGTGCGCTCGAATGCCGCCGCATGGGGACTCGACCCGAAGCGCATCGGCATGATCGGCTCATCCGCCGGCGGCCATCTCACCGCGACGCTCATCACACAGTTTGATGCGGGAAAGATGGACGCCAGCGATCCCATCGAACGCGAGAGTTCGCGGCCCGACATCGCCGTGCTCTGCTACGGCTTCATCCTCTTCGACGAGCCGAACGCCGAGCGCGAGGAACGTTTCCTCGGCCCGGACGGCACGCCCGAGCAGAAGCATCTCCTCTCGCCCCGCCTGAACGTCCGCAAAGACACACCACCAACTTTCATCTGGCAGACCGTCGAGGACGACAAGGTCCCCGTGGAAAACGCCTTCGCCTTCGCCAATGCGCTCCGCGAAAAAGGCATCCCCTACGACCTCCACCTCTACGAAAAGGGCAAGCACGGCATCGGCACCGGCGCGAAAACCTACGACCCCGAGAAAGCGCACCGCTGGACGCACGACTGCATCTTCTGGCTGAAGCAGCGCGGCTTCGTGAAGTGACGCGACGCCGCAAATTCAGCGGACGTCGCGCAAAGCCGCACGGGTTTTTTCCGGATGCTGACGATTTCGGCGTTCCTCGCGCACTGTACGACAGCCCGGAGGGCTGATGGAAATTAGCCGGGGGTAGAGCGAGTGAAACGAGCGGCACCCCCGGATCGGCGACCATCACGAATGCGCCCCGGAGGGTGCGCCGGAATGATTGCGCCACGCTTCCGCCGCCCCCTCCGGGGCGGTTGCACACGGGATGCGGATCCGGGGGTGCCGCTCGTTCCTCGCTTTACCCCCGGCTAATTTCCGTCTGCCCCTCCGGGGCGAATGGCGCACTCGAATGCGCCCGTTTCACTTCGCCGCCTTCAGGTGCCTGTCGAAGAACTCCATCATCGCCTTCTCCGCCTTCTCCATGTCCGCGCCTTTGAAGCCGTGGCCGGCGCCTTCGAGCGTCAGCAAGTCCGCCTCCACGGCGCTCGCCTTCAGCCGGTCCACGATCCAGCCGGCCTGCTCGTAGGCCACGTGATCGTCCTTCGTGCCGTGGACGCAGAGCGTCGGCGCGGCGTTTGGCGTCACCCAGAAAAGCGGGCTGCCCACGATGTGCTCGCGGCGCTTCGTCGAGAGATCGCCGCCGAAGAACAGCGGCAGCACCTCCGCCGCATCCGTGCTCGCGCCGTAGGATTTGGTGAAATCGCTCGGGCCGTAGAAATTCACCACGCACGCCACGGCGCTCGACTGATCGAGATTCCCCTCGCCCTCGAATTCCTTCACGCCTGCCGTCACGCCGAGGAACTGCGCGAGATGCCCGCCCGCCGAGCCGCCCGTCACGCCGATGCGTGCCGGGTCCACGTGATATTTCGCCGCATTCGCGCGCAGCCAGCGCACCGCCGCCTTGCAGTCCAGCACCGCCGCGGGAAAAGGATACGCGGGCGCGAGCCGGTAGGTCACCGTGATGGCCACGTAGCCGCGCTCCGCGAGCGTCACCGCCAGCCTGTCATAGCTCTCGCGCTTCCCCGCACGGAAGCCGCCGCCGTGGATGCACACGACCGCCGGCAGCACGCCCTTCGCCTCCTTCGGCATCGCGAGATTCACCTGCAAATGCTGCCCGTCCGGATTCGCAAACTCGATATCGCGCTCAAACACCACCGTCTCCGGCACCACCGGCCCCGCCGCGCGCAGCCCCGTGAGCAGGGCGAGGAGGCTGAGGAAAATGACGGGCAAAGTGCGGAGGGTGCGGGAGGTTTTCATGGGGTGGAAAGATGAAGCGGCGAGACTTTGAAACTGCGGTCAATGTGTCGAGGTAGAATAGTCAGGCCCGTTCGACTATGATTCCGATCTCCCGATAAACATTGTTTGGGACGGCAATAGCCGTGAACTTGATTGAGGACTTTGCATTCGGTTGCGTTCGGAATTTCGGTTTCTTCGAGAAAAAGATCATCCTAGCGGTTGGGTGGCGTTCTTGGACCTCCTTTGTTAAGCGACCATAAAACTCATCTGCAGGCTGGAGTTCGGGGAAAAATGTCTTAGCGACGAATTTCGCATAGCTCTGGAACATCTGAATATGAAATTCTTTCAGGAGAGCAACGAGGTCTAAGTCACGCTTTTCAGCGGTAAGGCCACTGCGCTTCCATTGGCGACTGCCTGCAAGAAGGAGAGAAGGGCACGCTTTCACAGATATACGGACACTCGTATCGTCCGATTTGCGGCTGTTCGCACTAATCCCAAGGCCCACATGTTGAAAGTAGCCTCGAAAGTCTAGGAAGAAGGCGAAAGGCCAGCATAATTTGCAGAGCCGATCGACGAAATCAGAATACGCTTTCAATGTGGCAGGATCCTTCTTGAACCGTTGACGCAGTGAAACTTCAAAATGCTCTTGAATGGCGTAAGCAAAGGTTAGGTAGTTTAGCAGCAACCTATTTAGTTCCTCGGATACGTTGTTGTCCTCGTGAAAATCCGGAGAAAGTAGGCGGTTCAGATACTGACGCCATTCCGTGTAATTGCGCGCAAGCATTCGGAAAAGCGAAAGACGGTTGCGCGCCTCTGCGAGGGAACTCGTGAATGCAGTGTGCTGATTCAGTTCTTCCGCCGTGAGATCCCGAAAAGCGTCGTAGTGATTTTTTGCTGAGTTGTAACTACCTAGGTGCATGTAAGTAGCCTAGCATCTGATTGAACTCAGGTAGAGAAAGGATGTCATGGGCGGCTTGGCAGGGATGTAGCCGGGAGTTGGAGTATGGTCGAGCGATGTTTGGACGGGCGCGTTTGACACGGAAATGGCCGTTTTCCTGCCAAAACCGGCGCTTTTCGGCCTGCGAGGGCTTTCCCCATTTTGTGCGGGGGCTCCGATGGACGCGGCGGAGCGTCCCGCGGTGCTCCTGCGGGAGGGAGCGGAGGCACAAGGAGCCGGGGGCGCCCTCGCCCCGCGGCTAAGGTCGGGGCGGGGGCGCCCCGGCTCCTTGGTCGCGCTAGCGCGCGATGGGGGCGGAGAGGGCGGCTTTGGCGATCGTCGGGGAGGAAGGCCGCCGGGGCTCTTCGCCTCGCGTGCGGCTCTCGGTGTCGAATACGGTGACCATATTCGGCGCGCGGAGCTGGCTGGCGGTGGTCACGCAGCGGCGGTCCCACGGGATGCGGCCAAAGAACCATGTGCGCCAGAAAGCGACCGGAGCCTCGGGATTTTCCCCGAGCATCTCGCGGAAGGTCTCCAGCTTGCCGACGGGCTGGCCGGTGGCCTCGACGTAGCTGTCATAGACGAATTTCGAGCAGAACTGGCGCGGCGAATCGTACTGGAAGCCGGTGTCGTAGAGCTTGCCCATGCGGCGTTCGGTGGCGCGGCACAGGCGCCGCACCTGCTCGCTGGTGAGGCCGGTACGGAGGCGGCGGACGAGGAAGCGGCCATTTTCCGAGCGCGCGACGAAACGCTCGATCGGGGAGAATCGCGAAACGGGGACGGTGCTCTCGGCGACGATCCAAGCGCCCTCCGCATCGCGCAAGATGATGCCGACGTGCGATTCCCAGCTCCCGGAGGTCTCGGAGATGCGGCGGTAGAGCGCATTGCGGGCGCGGGTGAAAATGACGTCGCCCTCGCGGAGGAAGGGCAGCGCGCGGCGGAGGTTCTCGGAGGCGGCGGCCTGCTGCTCGCTCAGCGGATCGCGTCCACCCGTCGGGGCCATGCTCCCCGCCGTCGCAAAGTGTGCGGCGAAAGTGAGCAGGGCGATGAGCAGCGGTTTCATAACGGGCATATGATTTTCAAAGTGATGCGCCGGCGCAAATGGTTTTCGCACCGCACGGTTCCGGAGGTATCGTGGCTGGTGTCCCTGCCGCGTGCCATTATTCCGAATGCGCAGTGCAAGCTCAGCGATCCTTCAGCCGCTGGAAGACGGTGGGCTCGCCGAAGAGTTTGGTCCAGTCGGTGGACTGCGTTTCGAGGGCCTTGCGGATTTCCGCCGGGGTTTTGTTTTTCACGCCGTCGCCGCCGAGCGCACGCACGCGGAGCTTCTGCGGGTCGGTGTCCTTTTCAATCCAGATCAGGGTGTAGCGCTCCACGTCCGCCTTTGGGATGCCGCTGGCGGAGGAGGCAAGGATGCGCAATTGCAGGACCATGTGATCGCGAATCTGCAGCGGGCGCGCCTCGTAATAAATGCCGCCCTTTTCCCCCATCGGGTGATGCAGGATGTAGCGCTCGTCATCGAGCGGCGCGCAGACGGCAAACTCCATCTTCCGCGGGTCACCATCGTCGCCTTCCGAGGCCCATACGCCGCCGAGGCGCGGGTTGATTTTGACAAATCCTTCAGAGAATATCGGCTCCCGGAAAATACACGCACTGAGCGAACCCAGGAGCACCGCGAGAAGCAGAAACCGCGTGAGGATTTTCATGCTCCCACCCTGCCCCGATGCCATCGGATGCACAATGGCCAATGCTGCGGCGCTGGATGCCCCGCCGATGAACCGGAATCCTCACGCACTGCTTTCCCGGAGCACGGAAAGTCAGCGCTTCACTTCAAACACCATGATGATCTGGCCGCGCACGTGCACAGGGCCGCGGACGAAAATCGGGCTGCCTGGAGAGAGCATCGCCTTTGCTGAGACGAGTGAACGCTTATCGTGGAAAAACTCCATGTTCACAAGGTAGCCACCCTGCTCGCGAGTGGCAGTCGCGCTGACCCAAAAATTCTGCGTGGGCACAAGCCAGCGCTCGACCACTCCATCCATCGCCTTCGTCGCGGAACCGAGAATGCGATATTGGTCGTAGCCGAAACACTTGGAAAGCTGCGGGGCAAACTTCGCGAGTTCGGATGGAAGAGGAGTCGCCTTATCACCTTCCTTCACATTGCTGCCCAAGACCACGGCGCTCCACACCTTGTCGTCCGCTGCGGGCTTCGCGCCCGGTCTGAAATTGAAAGGTTTCCTCGGCTCGATGAGGATCGGAGACTGGGCCTCCAGGCAAGCGACGGAGGCACAACTGAGAACAAGCGCGAGAATTGCGGGCTTATTCGAGAACATAGTCATTCGGCAACTGCTCCAGTCCATTGATCCACAAAACCTTCACCCCATCCGCGTCCACCACGGTCGCGTCGAGCGAATCATCCCCCGCCGTCACCGAGACAATCTGGGCAACGTAGCGATCCGGCTCGTCGCCGGTGCCGCGGACAAACCCCGCCCAAATCCCGGCCACTGACAGGAGGCAGCATGCGCAGGCAAATGCGAGACCCCACATCGGCCACACGGCGCGCTTCTTTTCCGGAGCAGCCGCAGGAGGTTGCGGTGAGATTTCGCGCAGGATGCTTTCGTTGAAAAAGTCGGCATTGCGAAGTTTCGGCGCGGGCGAGTGGTGACGCACGGCAGTCATGATTCGGGCGTGCATTTCGCGCTCAGCGCGTGCCTCGGGGTTCTCACGTTCGAATGCAACGGTCTCCTGCGCGGAAAGGTTTCCATCGAGGTAGGCTGTCCATTTTTCCTCAGGAGATGAAAGTGGTTCAGAGTTGTTCATGGACGTCGCGGAGCATGGTTTGAAGTTTCTTGCGGGCGTAAAAGAGTCGCGACATCACGGTGCCAATCGAGCAGCCGATGGCCTCCGCGATTTCATGATACTCCAAGCCGTCGATTTCTCGCATCACGATCACCGTGCGGTGCTCATCACTGAGTCGGGCGATCGCTTCATCCACGCGCACGCGGATTTCCTGATCCGCGAGCTTTGTGGCCGGCTCAAGGGTGGCCTGTGGCGCAGTCACCGCGCCGGGAGCGATGCCGGGGAGACCGATCGAGTCGTCGAATTCCTGCCCGCTCTCGATTTTCTTCCGGCGCAGCCAGTCGAGAGTGACATTCGTCATGATCCGGTAGAGCCAGGTGAAGAAGGACGACTGGCCGCGGAAACTGGCCAGACTGCGCCATGCGCGCACAAAGCCGTCCTGGGCGAGATCCCATGCGTCCTCTTCGTTTCTGACCATTTGGTATATCATGGCAAAGCAGCGTTGGCGGTGACGGGTGACAAGTTGGTTGAAAGCTTGCGTATCTCCCTGGCGGCACCGTGCGACCAAATCGATGTCGCTCGGTCCCTCGGAAGGAACATCGGCTTCAATCTTCGACGGGGAATCGTTCAAACTATTCAATCGCACCCAAGTTTATCCGCCTAGCGCCCGCCCCGCCGTCTGCGGAACTCCGAACGGTAATCGCCCATCGTGCTCACGATCCCGTCTCGGATGGAGAAAATCCGTGAGCGCAGCATTTCAAACTGCGGCATTTCCAAGAGGCCATCTTCGTGAATTTTCGCCGCTGCATTCAGCGCCGCAGTGAGGGCATGGAGAGCCCGCTTCAGGTAGGCGATGCTCATCCCAAGTTCGTCGATCTCGTCGTCATTGAGCGCCGCTGCGAGCTTCGCCGCAGCGAGAGTCGTCTCTTCCCGCAAGGAGACCGCAGAAGCGTGCTCGCGGATGCTGTCCTCCATTCGCGCAAACATCTCATCCAGTTCCGCATTGAACGCGACCGTCTGCCGGTAGAGCGGATGCCTTTCAAAGCCAAAGGTGATCGATTCGCCGGGCGAATGCTCCTCAGTCTCCTCAGATTCCCCGCCTTCAAAGGACGATTCCACCTCATCCTCCCAATCGCGAGTCTCTCCCCCGATGAGGTGCGTCCATCCCATTTCACGAGCAATGATCGAGTCGCGGTCCGGGTCATCCATGTATTTCTCAAGGAGACCCATGTATTTCTCGGTGCGACGTTCCTGCTCCTGGAGGAAGCGCTCCCAGTCGTATTCGTCCCAGGCTTTGTCGGCATTTTCTTCCGGCATATCCGTTTAAGTAACGCGCACTTCACCATCACGCAAACGAGAATCTACGCCTTCTTGTCATTCCCGGATCGCCCGTCTAGTTTGCCGCATATGAGCAAACAGGTCGTTCCGGTCCAGATCCGGGCCATTCTCCCGTACAATAACGGGCGGGCGGTTTTCGTAGGCAACGAGCAGAAGGTCTTCGTGATCTACGTGGATGAATCCGTGGGCGCGGCCATCGGGATGTTCATGAACAAGACGCCAAAGGAGCGTCCCCTCACCCACGACCTCATGGCACACCTGCTCGCCGCGCTGGGGGCAAAGGTCGATCGCGTGATCATCAACGATCTGAAAAGTGAGACTTACTTCGCGCGCCTCATCATCAGTGCGGAAAATGAACTGCATGCCCGGAAAATCATCGAACTCGACGGCCGCCCGAGCGACTGCATCGCGCTCGCTGTCCAGCAATCCGCACCGATCTACGTAGCCGGTGAAGTATGGGATGAAGTCGAGGATCGCACGGACATCCTCCGAAAGATGGAAGAGCAGGGCGAAGGCTGACCGCGAGGCAGCAACCGAAAAAACCCGCTTCAGCCGCGTTGCGCGATTTGCCGCATCGCGTCGTAAAGCACGATGCCCGCAGCCGTCGCGAGATTGAGCGAACGCGTGCTGCCGGACATCGGAATCGTCAAACACGATTCGCGCCGCGCCGCGAGAAGCGACTCCGGCAACCCTTTTGTCTCCCGGCCAAACACGAGGTAGTCGCCGTCCTGAAATCGCTCATCCCAATACGGGCGCTTCGACTTCGTCGTGAGAAAAAAGAACCGCGCATCCGATTCTGCCGCAGCGAAAAGTTCATCCAGCGAATCCCAAAGTTTCACATCCACCTCGCGCCAGTAGTCCAGCCCCGCACGGCGCAGGGCACGGTCATCGATTGAAAAGCCGAGCGGCTTCACGAGATGAAGCCGCGCACCAGTCGCGAGACACAGCCGGCCAACATTGCCCGTATTGGGCGGGATCTCCGGCTCGACGAGGACGACGTTCAGCATCGCCCTTCAGTCGCCAGCACCCTCGTTCGCGACGATGGTGATCTGGCCATTTTTTCCGCGAATCACATCGCGAACCCGGAATCCGCGCTCCGCATCCCGCGTAAAAGTTGCATCCTTTTCCGGGACCGCCACGCCCGACGGAAATTCCACCACGATCAGCGCGGCATTGCTGCCAGCGCGCGTGGGATCGGCCTCGGGATCACGCAACGATTCCGCCGTCCGCAGTGCGACGCGCGTGCCGAGAACTCCCGTGACGACAAAATCTCCACTGAGCACCACCCGCTCATCGCGGGGAAAATGGCCCACCAGCGCGCTGGCATCCGCCGTGGAGAGCCCACGTCGCAGCTTCAAAGGCGCCGCAGGCTCCGGAACCTTCGCCTGCAACACGCGCCCCTGCATCGGAGCCGGTTCCGAACCGATGATTTCATTGTTCGGCTTCGGCGCCGCCACGGGCTGCGGGGCGGGCGGCGGCTGGGGATCGGGACTTACCGACACGGCATTTGCACCGCCACCAGCCGCCGGATCAGATCGCACCAATTCCGGCCCCGAAAGCGCTGCCAAGTCATCCCCTCCACGCGCAAGCTGCTTGCGGCGGAAATCCTTGTAACCTGCCTGCGCGGTAGCCAGCCGCGGATCACGGACGATCGGAAGCCCGGCCTTGAGATTCAGCTCGAATTTGTAGTCAGCCAGCAATTCCTCAGGCGACTGGAGAACAAAGCTCCCCTGCCCGCGCTTGAGTTGCCAGCCGCCGTACGGCAGCGGCATCACTGTGAACTGCATCCGGCCATCCGCATGGCGCTCGATGTGCAGAAGCGCCCACAAATCCTGCGAACGCTGCAAACTGATATCCGCCCCCATCGCCACGGTCTCGCGGATGGTCGCCACATTTTTCGGCGCTGCGGGAAAAACAAATTCCACGAGCATCTGTGGCAGATTCTCCGACACCGCAATCGCGACCGCACCACTCGGGAAGCAATCAGACTTCCCGAGCGAAAAACTCTGCACGACCTGGAATTTCCCGGCGACATACGGCACGCGTTTTCCCGACTCACGGAAATTGGTCAGGTAGTTTCGCAGGAGCACCGCGTTCTCATTCTGCAGTTCCAGCTTCCCCAGCTTGCCGTAGTGCTCGAGCAGCCGCGCCGCGCTCAGGAATTCGCCCTTCGGCGCTTCGGTCACATCAAAGCGCTTCGGCGGCTCGACGCGCTTGAACTTCTTCAAAATCGCGTAGCACTTCGGATTCTCCGGATGCGCGACCACGTAGAAACTTCCGACCCAGCTCGCAAAGCAGAGGCCCGTCATCAGCAGCAGCACGACTGACCAAACGAAGAATCCATTCCCGGTGCGTCGCGTCACCCCCAAGTCATCCGTGATCAAAGCCATTCGCTGAACCGGCTACTGCTTGCCCGCAGCCACCTCGGGCGCAGGCTCAAAGGAAGTGCCGCATCCGCAGGAACGCACCGCACGCGGATTTTTGATTCGAAATCCCGTGCCCGCGAGATCATCGCAGTAGTCGATCGTCGAGCCGTCCACGTACGGGAGGCTCACGGGATCCACGATGATTTTCACGCCGTCGCGCCCTTCGGAAAAATCACCCTCTGCCTCATCATCGAGCTTCATCTCATAGCTCATCCCCGCGCAGCCGCCGCGCTCCACGTAGATCCGCAGGGCCTTGCCGGGCGCGTCATTTTCGCGAAGCAAATTCTGAAGATGTTTGACGGTTGAATCAGTGAGCGTGAGCATCGCCTCCCAACCTAATGACCGCCGCCAACCAAGTCAAATGAGCCGAATCGCCCTGCTGCCTGAGGAGGTGGCTTCGCAGGTCGCTGCAGGCGAGGTGGTCGAACGGCCCGCAAGCGTCGTAAAGGAGCTTGTGGAAAATTCGCTGGATGCCGGCGCGAAACGCATCGAGGTGCTCATCCGCCGCGGCGGGAATTCATTCATCCGCGTGATCGACAACGGCTGCGGCATGGATCGCGATGACGCGCTGCTCTGTCTCGAGCGCCACGCCACGAGCAAAATCCGCACCGGTGCCGACCTCATGGCCATCCACACCCTCGGCTTCCGCGGCGAAGCGCTGCCGAGCATCGCGAGCGTCTCGCGCTTCCGGCTCACCACACGCGAGCACGGCGCGCTGGCTGGCACCGAAGTGCTCGTGAATGGCGGAAAGATGGAGACAGTGCGCGACTGCGGCGAACCCGAGGGCACGCAGATCGAGGCGCGCTCGCTTTTCTACAACCTGCCCGCGCGGCGGAAATTTCTCCGCACGGAAAACACCGAAAGCAGCCACGTCGAGCACGTGCTGCAACTCCAAGCAATCGGCCATCCCGGCACTGGGTTCACTTTCCTCAATGATGAGCGGATCGTCCACCAGCTCCCGCCGGGCCAGACACTGCGCGAACGGCTGCGCGGTCTTTTCGGTGCGGCGCTTGTCGAGGAATTGCTGGAAGTGCCGGAGATGGAAATCGCCGGCGTGCGCGTCGCGGGACTTCTCGGTCGCGCAGGGGTGAGCCGATCGACCCGGCAGCAGCAGATCATTTTCCTCAACGGCAGGCCGATCGAGAATCCCACCATCTCCCACGCGCTCCGCGAGGGCTATCACACTGCGCTGATGAAAGGGCAGCATCCGGTGACCTTCCTCTCAATCGAGATGGACCCCGCCGCCGTGGACGTGAACGTCCATCCCGCAAAGCGCGAAGTGCGCTTCCGTGATCCATCGCTCTTGCGCGAGGTGATCGTCGAAGTCACACGGCGCGTGCTCGAAAGTGACCGGGCTTCGTGGAGCAAGACATTCGCAGCACCTGCGCCACCGCGACACGTGGAGGATCAGACGCTGCCGCTGATTCCGCCGACTGAACAATTCGCACTACGCCGCGACTGGTCGCAATTTTCCCCACCCTCGACCTCGCCAACCGAACCGCCGCACGATCCGTCCGCATCCATCCCGGTCGCTGCGCCGCACCAGCCAGCCGAGCCCACATTTCCCGACGCGCCTCCACCGGCTTCACCACAGCCGAACCTCCCGCAGCCATCTCATTCGGCGGCACCCGTCGAGCAGCCGCGCACTGCGCAGGACTTCAAATTCATCGGCGTACTCGGGCGGCTCTACATCCTCATGGAAAGCGCAAGCGGCCTCGTGCTCGTGGATCAGCATGCGGCGCACGAGCGCATTCTCTTCGAGGAAATGCGCCGCCGCATGGAAGGTCAGGGCGTGCCCACCCAGCGCTTACTGCTTCCGATTACCCTGCAGGTCGCGCCGAAGGATGCGGACTGGCTGCGCGAAAACCTCGATGCACTCTCACGCACTGGTATTGGCCTGGAGCCATTCGGCGCAGGCACTTTCAAAATCGACGCACTTCCGCAATTCCTCAGCGCCACCGAGCCCTCGCAGCTCCTCCGCGACATCATCGATGAACTGCGCGACACCTCGCAGCAGACCTCGAAACTCCGCCTCGGCGAAGACATGATCGCCAAGACCGTGTGCCGCCACGCCGTGAAGGCCAACGACATCCTCCGCGAGCCGGAATGCCTGCGCCTCGTGCAGGATCTCCTCACTTGCGAACTGCCCTACTGCTGCCCCCACGGACGCCCGACGATGATTCAGCTCAGCTACGGCGAGCTGGAGAAAAAATTTGGCCGCAAGGTCTGAACTTCAGCGCCGCTGCGCACCTCGTGGCGGGTGCAAAATCTTCTCCAGCGCGGATTCCACCGCCATGTGCAGTGCATGAGGACCGTCACCTCCGAGCGCCGCATCCACATCCTCCAGACGCCGCACGAGATCGCGCACTTCATTCCGAGTGTAAGGCCCTCCGGCAGCAGCGCAGAAATGCGTGCGACATCCGAACGGGCGCGAATCGTAAATGATGCATTTGCCCGCAGGATTCAGCATCGGGCAGCGCCCCGTTTTTTCATCCGCAGACTCCGGCACCTCCCGCCTGCCCGTCGCGCGCAGTCCCGCAGCAGCCACGAGCGCTTCGCCCGCGGTGAGCATCGGCGTCCGTCCAGTCAGCTTGAACTGGCAGCATTCCGTGCGTCGCACGCAATCGCGTTCAGGCGGATTTTTCTCAAGATCCGCATAGATCGCGCGAACCGTGCTTGCGGCGTTATCCGCCAATGAATTTCCTGCTGGCTGCATGCTTGCCAGTGAACAGGACACAGCCTGTTTTGCAAAGTGCCCCGGCAGCTATTTCGCAGCAGGCGATCCGATCTGGATGACGAACTCCGGCTGCTTGGTCTGCGCCTGAGCCTGCTTCACGCCGAGTTCGGCACGTCGCATCGAGACCTGAATTTCATGCCCCTCGTAGCCGAGCGTCACAAATCCATCGCCGATGCGATTCACGACGACCCGCAGTCGCTCGCTGCCAAAAATCACCGGCAACACTTCGCCTTCGGTGAATGAACGGCCATTGATCGTGGCCAGGGCCGGATTGCCGAGCAGGATGCTCGTGACATTGAAATGCCGCGGCTCGAGCTGAATCTTCGAGGCGACAGCGGCAGGCGCTGAGACAGTCCCTCCCGATTTTCCAGGTCGCTGAAAACCGATCGGCCAGAACGGAATCCTCGAGTCATCCCCGCCAGTGAAGGTGGAACGATTTTTCAACTCGTAGGGCTTCGTCTTTTCCGGCTCGGCCTGCGCAATGGTCGCGATGGCAGCGGCTGCGATGGTGCAAATTAGCGGGGTGAGTTTCATTGGCGGACGATGTTATGCAGATTGATGGACACGTGCTGGAACTGGGCATCGTTACGACCAGCATCGATCTCCACATTTTGGACCTCCATGAGAGGCTGTTCGTTTTCGAGCACGGCCAGCGCCTTTGCAAAGGTCGTGAACTCCACGCTCGGGATCTCCACGGCCCATGCGTATTTTCCAAATCCAGTCAGGTCCTTTTCCGTCGGCTCGCCGGACATCCGGGCCGTGGATTTCGGGATGCCTTCGCGCTTGAAAAGCTCGGCAAGCTCCGTGGGCACCCATGCGATCGGCGAGCCCTGCGGAATCATGGCCTGCACCTGATCGAGCAGGAGCTGCGAGGCAGGCGCCTTGTCTTCGATCGCCTTGGTCTTCATGATCTGTGCGCGTGCGGCGGCGATCTTCGGGACGAGTTCCGCCCCCTCCCTCTTCGCCTGCTCGCGACCCCCGCTGAGCGGCCCGAGCAAAAACTCGAAATAGGAGTAGGTGACGCCGACAAACAGCATCCCACCGAGTGCAATTTTTTGGATCTGATCCTTGTTGAGTTTCATAGTGTGGCGACTTCGTTTTTGGGACCGCGCTTGGTCGGGGCAGCGGGCGCAGGCGGCTCGATCTCGGTTTTGAAAGTGACATTGATGGTGAACACGACGGCCGGCACGCGTTTGCCATTCACCACCGGGTGCTCCGTGCTGTCGTCGAGATTTCGGAATATCGCCGTGGCATTCGGATACTTTGCCGCGACACGCTCAGCGACGGCCTTCCGCAGGTTTTCCGCGACGTTCCGCGGCTCGGGATCTGCGGCCATTCCCTCGATATTGATCTGGCTGGCGCCCGATTTTTCCCGTCCCGAATCACAAACCACCCGTGTGAGCTGCACATTCGCAGGCACTGCGCCCATGACAGTTTCAAAGAGCGGCGCCCAGTAGATGCGCTTCTCCATCCGCTTGGAGAATTTCTCGGCAAGCTCGATCTGCTTGATTAGTTCGGCTTCCTTTTTCTCCGCCGCCTTCGCCTTCGGGCTGAGCTGTTCAAATTCCGCCTTCTGTGCATTGAACGCGGAACGGATGTCGCTCGTCCGCTTCAGTTGCACGGCGTAAAAGCCGGCCATGCCAACCACGACGACGCCCAGCCCGATCATGGAGAGCTTCAGCGGGTCGTATTGCTTCTGCCGCTTCTCGCGGAGAACTTCGTGATAGAGATTGATGCGTAGGGCCATGGTGGTTCAGGCGTTGAGGAGTTGGGCGGCTGCTCCGCAGGCGACGCTGTAGTCCAGCATCTCCTCCGCAAGCTGCGCTTTTTGGGTTGAGGAAACATTCAGTTCGCACCGCTCGAGCGCGATCCATGGCTGGCACGGCATCCGCAGTTCCTCCCCGAGGAGACGCAGCAGTGTCGCATTTCGGGCAAGTCCGCCCGAGACCCAGATCTGGGAAATCATCTCCTCGCGGCGTCCTTCGTAGAATCCGATCGAGCTGCCAATTTCGCGCGTCAGCGCCATCAGGGCCATGCGCGCATATTCCACCATCACCTCGTCCTCCGCGGAAAGTGCAGCCATCACCGTCTCAGGGCTCTCCCCGCTCAGGCCGCATAGCGCCTCCACGAGCGACTTGCCGCCAAACTCCACATTGCGAATCAGCGAGAGCTCGCGGCGCGCACCGATCATCATCGTCGAGTTGTGATGGCCAAAGTCGATCAGGAAGAACGAGTGATTGTCGAAGACCTCCTTCTGCGCGAACTCGAACGCATTGAAGACCGTGACTGGCGCCAGTTGCACCGCAGCAACATTCGTCAGCCCACCGATCTCGAAAGTCTGAGTAAGCTGGGCGACCTCCGTCTTCGGCAGTCCGGCGACAAGGTATCGCCTTTGCTGGACCGGGGCATTTGCTCCCGCAGCGCCAGATGCCGCGGCTCCACTCGGAGCGGTGACTTCACAGTCCACGCAATCGAGGACAAAGCCTTTGCAGTCCTGATTCATGAGGACCGTTCCATTCATCCGCAGCGCATCGCGCAGAAGCTCCGGCGGAGTCTCCGGCTGCTCAATGATGCGCATGAGCGCATCCGGGCTACTCACCGCCACCGCACAGCCCTTGGCGCTGCCGCCCATCTGTTTCACGAGCGCCTTGATGTCCGCGCCGAGCGATTCCGGGGTGCGCTCCACCGCGTCATTCACGGGCATGGATGCGAAATTGGTGATCACGTAGCGGTTCCCTCCCTTCTTGTGCAGGAGCACCGACTTGAGGGAATAGCGTCCGAGGTCAACGCCGATTGCAGATGAGAGGGTCTTGGCCATTTGTATATTTGATAAAAGCAGTTGATGTGCCCGATTTTGGAAATTCTTACCGACCGCCCTCCGCCGTGCTCACATTCACCACTTCGTGTGGCTCCCCGCGCTGCGGGCGCATCTGCTCCAGCAGCAGCGTGAGAATCCACAGCGCCAGCGCCGCGCCTCCGATGATGACAAATATCCCGATGGTCCCCGCCTTGCTCCGCCGTATTTCACCGGATGTCCGGCGCTCGCGTGCCGCAGCCACCTGCAGTTCGAGCAGTTTCAGGAGTTGCTCGGGATTTGCTTCCTGTGTCTTGTCGGCGTTCATGGTTTTTTTCTCCATAAAATGACTGGTGTAGTTGAAGAACGCAGAGCTTATCTCGGGCCGTTCGCGCTGTTTCTTGCGTTTTTGATGCTCGTCGGCGCCGTGAAGACGGTCGGCGACGGCTACGCAGCCTGGTGGCTCCACGATCCGCAATACTGGATCTATCCCGTGCAGACATTCGCATGCGCTGCGCTGCTGTGGAAGTGGCGTTCGCACATCGTGCTCCGACCGATTGCCGGCTTCGGATTCGCCACGCTCATCGCACTCATCGCATTCGCCGTCTGGATTTCACCACAGGCATTTTTCGGCCGCGAACCCCGTACGGATGGCTTCCTCCCCCACTTTTTTGCCGAAAGCGGCTGGCCTTACTGGGCGAACCTGACCCTGAGGCTCTTCCGCATGACCGTGGTCGTCGCTTTCGTCGAAGAGATTTTCTGGCGCGGATTCCTGCTCCGTTTTCTCGTGAAAGACAATTTCGCCGAAGTTCCCTTCGGGACGTTCACCTGGCGTTCCTTCCTCATCAGCGTCATCGGATTCTGCTCCATCCATAACATGCCCGACTGGCCCGCGGCACTGGTCACCGGCGTGCTCTTCAACCTCGTCGCCTACCGCACCCGCAGCCTTGCGGCCTGCGTTCTCACCCACGCCCTGACGAATCTCGCCCTTGCCATCTACATCCTCCGCACAGGTCAGTGGGGTTTCTGGTAAACTTGGCCGGCGATCTGCTCTGGCTGAACGGCCATGATCCAGAATTCCTTCCTGCAAAAAGTAGTCCTCACGATCTTCTGGGGACTCTGCGCCGCCGGTTTGATCGAATTCTACAAACAGATGATCTGGCGGGCAAACGAAGACATCAACGGGAAAGCCGCAGTGGAAGCAATCTACGGCGACAAACCGCACCATTCCCGGACCACGAGGTCGGATTTGGGAATCCGCTGAGACCTGCGCAAACTCACCGTAGCCATCGCCCGCCGTCCTGACGTAGTGTCGATGCGCCCATGAAGGTCGGCTTCGCACAAATTAATCCCACCGTCGGCGATTTCGCCGCCAACTCCGCGGCCCTCCTCGCCGCATATTCGTCTTTGGAAAAAGACGGCGCAGACGTCGTCCTCGCACCGGAACTCGCGCTGCCCGGCTACCCGCCGCTCGACCTCCTTTTCAAAAGCCGCTTCGTCCCGCAGAACCTCGCCGCGCTCGACGCACTGCACGCAAAGATCGGCAACGTCCCTCTCCTCGTCGGCTACGTGGACGTGAACTCCGGCCCCGGACGCCCCTTCCGCAACGCCGCCGCGATCCTCCAGCGAGGGCAGCCGATCCGCAAAATCTTCAAGTCGCTCCTGCCGACGTATGATGTCTTCGACGAAGCGCGCTACTTTCAGCCCGCCGAAAAAAACGAGCCCCTCGAAATCGCCGGCGTCCGCTGCGGCATAACGATCTGCGAGGACATCTGGAGCCGCGAATACCTCCCGCGCCAGCTCTACGACTGCGACCCGCTCACCTCGCTCGCAGCGCAGGGCGCAAAAATGATCCTCAACCTCAGCGCCTCGCCCTTCGAAGTAGGCAAGCCCCGCCGCCGCCTCGAAATGCTCAGCGCCCGCGCCCGCGCACACAGCATCCCCATCGCGTACTGCAACACCGTCGGCGGAAACGACCAGCTCATCTTCGACGGAAATTCCTTCGCCGTCAGCGAGACCGGCGAGTGCCTCGCGCAACTCGCCCCATTCCGCACCGAGCACGCGCTCATCGAATTCAAAATTCAAAATTCAAAATTCCGACCTTCCAGTGCGCCGAGGAGGAACTCTTCGACGCCCTCGTCCTCGGCACACGCGACTACTTTGCGAAATGCGGATTCAAGAGCGCCGTGCTCGGCCTCAGTGGCGGCATTGACAGCGCAGTCACCGCCGCCATCGGAGCCGCCGCGCTCGGCGCGGAAAACGTCCTCGGCGTCACCATGCCCACGCGCTATTCCAGCGACGGCAGCGTCGGTGATTCGCTCAAGCTCGCCACTGCCCTCGGCATCCGCTGCCTCACGATCCCGATCGAAAAATCATTCACCGCGTTCAAAGAACAGATGACCCCGTTCTTCGACGGCAAACCCGAGGACGTGACCGAGGAAAACATGCAGCCCCGCCTGCGCGGCATGACGCTCATGGCGCTCAGCAACAAGTTCGGCCACCTCCTGCTCACGACCGGCAACAAGAGCGAACTCGCAGTCGGCTACTGCACTCTCTACGGGGACATGTGCGGCGGCCTCGCAGTCATCAGCGACGTCCCAAAAATGATGATCTACCAGCTCGCCCGCTGGCTGAACCGCGACCGCGAAATCATCCCCGCCGCCACGATCGAAAAACCACCAAGCGCCGAACTTCGCCCAAACCAGCGCGACCAGGACACGCTGCCGCCGTACGAAATCCTCGACCCGATTCTCGAACTGCTCATCGAAGATCATCAGAGCACCGACGAAATCATCGCCCGCGGCTTCGACGCTGCGACCGTCCGCTGGGTCGTCAAGCGCGTCTCGCAAAACGAATACAAGCGCGCGCAGGCCGTGCCCGGATTGAAGGTCACGAGCAAGGCATTCGGCGTCGGTCGGAAGATGCCCGTCGCACAGCGCTTCGCGGAGTAAGCCCGTCGCAGACTCGCCTGTCCGCGAGATCCGCGCGCAATTTTCTTGCCGAAGACAGCACCGCCCCTGTTCCTAACGCCCCTCATGGATTTGCAGAGTTACCTCACCGAACGCACGAAGCTCGTGGACCGCGCGCTGAATCACCATCTTCCCGCGGAAAGCGTGAAACCGCACACGATCCACAAGGCGATGCGCTACTCGATTTTCGCCGGTGGAAAACGCCTGCGCCCCGTGCTTACGCTCGCCGCCGCCGAGGCCTGCGGCGGAAAAATCGCGGACGCACTTCCCGCCGCCTGCGCCGTCGAGTGCATCCACACCTACTCACTCGTCCACGACGATCTCCCGTGCATGGACGACGACGATCTCCGCCGCGGACGCCCGACCAACCACAAGGTCTTCGGCGACGGCATCGCCGTGCTCGCCGGCGACGCGCTGCTCACCGTTGCCTTCGAGATCCTTGCAAAATCAAAGCCTGCAAAGCGCCATCCCATCGCCGAACAAATCGCCGATCTCGCGCACGCCTCCGGAAGCCGCTGGCTCGTCGGCGGACAAGTAGCCGACCTCGAAGGCGAAGGCCGCAAGCTCGGCGGCGACGATCTGAAATACATCCATCGCTGCAAGACTGCCGCGCTGCTCACCGCCAGCATCCGCCTCGGAGCAATGAGCGCAAACGCCACGCCCGCGCAGCTCAAGTCCCTCACAACATTCGGCCAGAGCGTCGGTCTCGCATTCCAAGTGATCGACGACATCCTCGACGTCACGCAATCCACCGAGAAACTCGGCAAGAGTGCCGGCAAGGACATCGCATCCCAGAAGGCCACCTACCCCGCTGTCTTCGGCCTCGAAAAAAGCCGCACCGAGGCAAAGCGCCTCACGCGCACCGCGCACGCCGCGCTGAAGCCTTTCGGCAAAAAAGCCGACACACTCCGCGCTCTCGCCGACTACCTGCTTGCGCGGGAATATTGAGCCGATGTCGTAGGCGCGACCGGAAGCTCGCGCAGCGTCACCACCCGTCGCGAGCTTCCGCTCGCACCTACGATTTTGCATCGAGCCGCAGATTCGGATCGATGTCCTCAGTCAGCGCGCTGCCATGACCTTCGCAAATCCGCAGCGACGCGACGTAGGCGATCATCGCCGCGTTGTCCGTGCAGAGCGACGGCTCGGCGAGCAGCAGCTCGATGCCACGCGCAGAACACGCCGCCGCCAGCTTTTCACGCAGCCGTGTATTGCAGCTCACGCCACCGCTCACCGCGACGATCTTCCGTCGTGTGGTGAGCGCCGCGCGCACGGTCTTGTCCACGAGCACGTCCACGACGGCTTCCTGAAATGAGGCGCACACATCGGCCACCGGCACGCTGTCCATTTTCTGCAGCATGTAGCGCACGCTCGTCTTCAGCCCGCTGAAGCTGAACGCAAAATCTCCCGACGAGAGCATTGAGCGCGGGAAATCGAACCGCATCGGATCGCCGTCATTCGCGAGCCGGTTCACATTCGGCCCGCCGGGATATGGCAGCCCGAGCAGCTTGCCGACTTTGTCAAACGCCTCACCCGCCGCGTCGTCCTGTGTCTTGCCGAGCAGCCGATATTTTCCGACTGCCTCGATCTCCACGAGCATCGTGTGCCCGCCGCTCACAACGAGCCCCACGGATGGCCGCACACCGCCGCGCCCGAAGAATGGCGAGAGCAGATGCGCCTCGATGTGGTTCACCGCTGCAAACGGGCGCCGAAAACCGATCGCCATCCCCTTCGCCGCGGACAGCCCAATCATCAGCGAAGTCGCAAGCCCCGGTCCGCGTGTTGCTGCAAAAACATCGATCTCACCGAGCGTCACGCCGGCCTTTTGCAGAGCGGCCTCGATCACCGGGCGGAGCGTGCGCAGATGATTGCGGGACGCGACCTCGGGCACGACGCCGCCCGTGAGCGCGTGCAGCGCGATTTGGGAAGCCACCTCGCTCGACAGCAGCGCATCGTCGCGCATCACCGCAGCGGCGGTCTCATCGCACGAAGTCTCGATCGCTAGGACAGTCACGCGGCTACCTGCCCCCGCTCCGCTGCGCATACACGAGCACGCCCTTGAGCGCATCCACCGCGCGGTCCAGCTGAGTGTCGCGGAAATTCGCGAGATCTTTTTTCCGCTGCTCGTCGGGAAGTTCCTCGCGGCGCTGGAGGATGAGCGCCCGCTCCTGCTCCATCGTCATCGTCGCGAGGATGGTCGGCGCGACGCCGTGCTCGTGAATCACCTGATGACCCGGCGTGTAGTATTTCGCCGTGGTCAGCCGCAGCGCCGAGCCATCCGGAAGCTGCATGATACTCTGCACGCTTCCTTTTCCAAAGGTCGTCTCGCCAACAAGAATCGCGCGGTTCGTGTCCTTCAGCGCACCTGCGACGATCTCACTGCCGCTCGCACTGCCGTTGTTGATCAGCACGGCGATCGGATAATTTGAACGCCGGCGCAGCGCGGGGTTCGCCGTGTATTTGCGCGACTGCGAAGGCACGCGTCCCTCGGTCGTCGCCACGACGGTCGCGGGCGGCAAAAACATTCCGGCAACATCTACTGCGGAATTCAGCAGACCGCCGGGATTGAAACGCAGATCGAGCACGAACGCCTGCATCCCTTTCTTCTCCAGCTCATCGAGTTTCTTTGCGAGTTCCTCCGCCGTCGGCGCATTGAACTGCGTGATGCGAGCGTAGCCAATTTTCATCTGCCCCGTCAGCTCCTGCGGGAGCAATTTTGCGTCCTTCACGCTCCATACCTTGATCGTCTCGCGCACCAGTTCGAAGTCTTTGATCTCCTTCGTGCCGGGCCGGAGAATCGTCAGCGTCACCTTCGTGCCGGGCGCACCGCGCAGTTTTTCCGTCGCGCCATTGATGTCCATCCGCTCGGCGCTCTGGCCGTCAATCTTGATGATCTTGTCACCCGGCAAAAGTCCCGCACGGAATCCCGGCGAATCCTCCATCGGCGACACGATGATGAGGTCGCCATTGCGCTCCGTGACATGTACGCCGAGTCCGCCGAAGCGGCTCTCCGTGTCCTCCTTCATGTCCTCGAAATTCGCCGGCTCCATGAATTGCGAATGCGGGTCGAGACTCTGGAGCATTCCCTTCAGCGCCGCGCGCATGAGCTGCTCGTAGCCGATTTTTTTTCCGTCCACGTAGTCCTGCCGGATCAATTCCATCGCGCGAGTGAGCGTCTTAATCTGCTCGTAAGGCGAGTCCTTGTCCCCGACGGGCGCGGAATCTTCCGCGACCAGCGGGAAAACCGAGAGGGCCAGCGCGGAAAGGCAAGTCAGGATGCGGGGCAGGTGCATGGTTGGCCAGCGTAGCAGCACTTGCGGGTTTGGGAAGCGGCACGTGCGCCGGTTTTCACTCGTCACGCGCCGCATGCCTCCCGAAACTGCGGGAATGTCCTCGCCGTCCACATCCGAACACCTCGCCCGCGCGCGCCGAGTGTTCGACCTCGAACTCGCCGAAGCCCGCGGCGTCGGCGAGCGGCTCGATGAATCGTTTTGCAACGCAGTCGAGACAATCCGCGGCGCGGTGGAAAAGCGCGGCAAGGTCGTGGTCGTCGGCGTCGGAAAATCCGGCCACATCGGCGAAAAGATCGCCGCGACGCTCACCAGCACCGGAGCCCCCGCGGTGATGCTCAACGCACTGAACGCACTGCACGGCGACCTCGGCATCGTGTGCGACGGCGATGTCGTCCTCATCCTCAGCAACAGCGGCGAGACCGACGAACTCGTGAACGTCTTCCCTGCGCTCGCGCGGCTCGACGTGCGCATCATCGCCATCACCGGCAAGCGAGATTCCTTCCTCGCGAAGAATGCGCACATCCATCTCGATGCCTCCGTCTCGCGCGAAGCCTGCCCGCTCGAACTCGCGCCCACCGCGAGCACGACCGCGATGCTTGTCCTCGGCGACGCGCTCGCGATGACACTGCTCGAAGCCCGTGGCTTCACGCGCGAGGACTTTGCAAAATTCCACCCGAACGGCAAACTCGGCCGCACGCTCCTGCTCACCGTGGAGCAAATCATGCGCAGCCCCGAGCAGATGGCGCTCATCAAGCCCACCATCATCGTCCGCGAAGTGCTCTTCGAAATGGCCCGCCGCCGCGCCGGTTGCGCCGTCGCCATCGCCGACGATGGCACGCTCGCCGGCATCTTCACGCAGGGCGATTTCGCGCGGCACCTCGAGAAAAATCCAAACCTGCTCGATCTCCCCGTCACCACTTTTCTCACGCCAAAACCGATCACGATCCGCTCAGGCGCGCTCGCCTACGAGGTGCTCCACATCCTCGAACACCACCGCATTGACGACCTCGTTGTTGTGGACGCCGCGAATAAACCGACCGGCATCGTGGACACGCAGGACCTCGCGCGTTTCCGCCTCGTGTAAAAAACAACGGATCGCGCGCCGAGTGGAGCGCCGCGCGTCCCGCCGGCCACGTCGCTGCGCCGCAGGCCTGACTTTTTCTCGGATACCTGCGTGTTAGCGCAACCAAGAGGAGAAACGAGTGACGCTTCGCGTGTTGCTTTCGTGGCCGCCGGGACGGGCGGCGCTCCATGCGCTCCGCGCCATCCCACTGCCTGCGCCCATCCCGCCGCGAGGTTGAAAACCTCACCTACATTGGCGCAGCCACTCATCCGAGCATCACGGCCAACTTCCCGACGAATTTGAATGTTCGATGTTGGACGTTGGATGTTGGATGTTCCCCTCATGACTCACCTCCTCGACGATCCCGTCTCCGATCCCCTCGCCCTCTACCGCTACCGCGACGGCATTTCTGCCGTGGACCTGCTTGCAGCCGGCATCTCGCACCTCGATTTCTTCACGTGGCTCGCCGACCACCCGAGCACCTTCGCGGCGATCACCGCGCACTTCGGCATCCACCCGCGCCCGACGGATGTGATGCTCACGCTCTTCACCGCGATGGGGCTCGTGCAGCAAAATGGCGGCTGCTTTCACTGCACACTCCGCGCTCGCGAGCATCTGTCCGCCGGCTCACGCTGGAATCTCGCGCCGTACTATTCCTCGATGAAGGATCGGCAACCGACGCTCGACATGCTGAAGGTCCTCAAGACCGGCAAGCCCGCGAACTTCGGCAGCTTTGATCACCAGGCGTGGGCCGAGGCCATGCAACGTCCCGATTTCGCCGCACACTTCACCGCCGCGATGGACTGCCGCGGCATCCTGCTCGGCCCCGCGCTCGCGAAGCTGCTCGACCTCTCGCAGCACACCGCGCTCCTCGACATCGCAGGCGGCAGCGGCATCTACGCCTGCGCGCTCGCGGCGAAAAACCCGCACCTCCGCGCCACCGTGCTCGAACGCGCGCCCGTGGATCGCATCGCCACCGAGTGCATCGCGAAGCAGGGCTGCACCGAGCGCGTGAACGTCCACACCGGCGACATCTTCGCCGGCCCGCTGCCCGCGGGCTTCGACGTGCATCTGTGGTCGAATGTCCTGCACGACTGGGATGAACCCGCCGTCCGCGACCTCCTCGCAAAATCCCACGCCGCACTCCCAAGCGGCGGCCTCGTCGTCATCCACGACGCCTTCATCAATGCCGACAAGACCGGCCCGCTGCACATCGCCGAATACTCCGCGCTGCTCATGAACATCACCGAGGGAAAATGCTACTCCCTCTCCGAGTATCGCACCTATTTGAACGAACTGGGCTTCGAGTGGCTCGAACACAAACCCACCGCCGTCGGCCGCGGCTTCATCGTGGCGAGGAAACCGTAACAATGTGGGGCCGACGCGTCGTCGGCCCATGCGTGTGTTTACGACAGAAGGCGCGATGAAATCCCGGACCCGGATTTTCCATGCAGGCGAATGGACCGACGAGTCGTCGGCCCCACATTTTCGCCGCACGTCCACAGGCGTTCATTCTTTCACCGCGCCGCCTCCCGCTTAGGACGTCCCATCCACTCATGACGCGCTCCCTCCGCCTCGCATTCGCCGTCCTTTTCATCCTCGCCAGCATCGTGCACGCAGACGCACCGCCCGCGTCCTTCGCCTACATTCTCCAAGCCGATGCGTTTGCAAAAACAAAGCCGCAGGCCGTCGAGCAGCTCGCTGCGTGCGGGCGCGACTGGATCGTGCTCGATGCACAATTCAGCAGCGACACGCCGTGGACTCGCGCCGACCTTGATGCGCTCCGCCACGGACTGCCGGGGCGAAAAGTGATCGCCTACATTTCCGTCGGCGAGGCCGAGGACTACCGCCCGTATTGGCGCAAGGAGTGGGGCAGCAAAGGCAAGCTCACCGCAGTCGCGCCCGCGTGGCTAGGCGCGGAGAACCCCGAGTGGAAGGGCAACTACCGTGTGCGCTACTGGAACGCCGAGTGGCAGAAGATCATGCTCGCCGCCGTGGACGACACGATGGAGCGCGGCTTCGACGGCGTGTATCTCGACATCGTGGACGGCTTCGAGACCTTCGAGCAGGACGGCAAGGATTTCATAGACGACCGCATGAACCCCGAGACGAAGCAAAGCTACCGGCGCGACATGGTGGATTGGGTGAAGTTCATCGCCGCACGCGCACGCGCGAAAAATCCCGCCGCGCTCGTCATCCCGCAAAACGGCTCGCAGCTCGTCGCGCACGCGGATTTTCTCGGAACGATCAGCGGCATCGGCATCGAGGATCTCTTCACGAATGGCAACAAGCTCCAGCCCAAGTCTCACACCAGCGAAGTGCTCGGCCACCTCGGCAAAATCGCGAAGGCAGGCAAGCCCGCGCTGCTCATCGAATATCCCAAAAGCGCGGAGCGGCGGGACGCGGTGAAGAAACTCGCGCACGAAAAAGGAATGACGTGGCTGATCACAGACCGTCAGCTCAAGACGCTCGGAGAATCGGGACGCTGAAGCCACCAGCCGACGACGCGCCGTTCTCGGATGCGCAACCCCGTGACCGACGGCAGCAGGAGGCGGGATGATCTTTTCCGCGTTCCGCGTTCCGAGTTTGAAGGAGCGTCCGCCTCGGTCCCTCGGCGGCTACAATTTCTCGCTCGTCTCCGCCTTCAGGATGTCGTCAATCGTCTCGCGGCGGCTGATGATTTCCACGGTGCCGTCCGGCTCGGCCCAGACCTGCGGGGCTTTGCCGATGGAGTTGTAGTTGCTGCTCATCGCAGAGCCGTAGGCGCCGGCGTCGCGGATCGCGAGCAGGTCGCCGGGCTCGGGGCGCGGGAGCAGGCGCGGGACGAGTTCCTCATCGGCGCCGCCGCGGGTGAAGACGTCGCCGCTTTCGCAAAGCGGACCTGCGACAACGATGGGCTCGCGCGGCTGGTTCGGGTCTTCGTGTTCTTTTCCGAGCACCTCGATCTGGTGGTAGCTGCCATACATCGCGGGGCGCACGAGATCCACGAAACCGGCATCCACCATCGCGAAAGTCGCGCCGCGGCCCTTCTCGTTGGATTGCGTGCGCTTGATGTCATGCACCTGCGTGATGAGCGTGCAGGACGGCGCGACATAGTAGCGGCCCGGCTCGATTTCGAGGCGGATGTCGCGATGCGCGGCGGCTGCGATACGCTGGTGGCAGGAGGTGAAAAGTTCGCGCAGGGGCTCGATGGGCACCTGCGATTCGCGGTCGCGGTAATTGTGCGGGATGCCGCCGCCGAGGCTCACCGCAGTGAGCTGCGGGAAGTGCGGGATGAGATCGCGAAACTCGACTGCGAGCCGCGTGAGATTTTCGTGCAGCTCCTCGAATTTCGGCCCGCTGCCAATGTGCGCGTGCAGCATCGTGACGGTGAGCCCGGCGGCGAGCGCCGCGTCCTTCACCGCGAGCAGGTCGCCGTGCCAGATGCCGTGCTTCGACGACGGCCCGCCGGTGTCGCAAGTGTTCACATGGCCGTGGCCAAAGCCAGGGTTCACGCGGATGCTCACCGGCCCGCGATAGCCCGCGTCGGCGAGCTGCCGGACCATTCCGGGCGAGCCGATGTTCGGGAGCAGGTTGTTTTGCAAAACAACGTCGAGTGCGTTGTCTCGGAAAACGTCGGCGGTGAAGCACACGACCGGCGGATTATTCCCCGGCGCATGGCCGGCACGCAGCGCACGCAGCGCCTCGTTGCCGCTCACGGCATCAATCCAAATTCCCGCCGTCGCCATCTCGCGCAGCACCTTCGTCGCCGGACACGCCTTCATCGCGAAGCGCGGCTGCACGCCGGGCGCGCTGGCCATGAATTTGATGTCGGCGATCCGCTGGCGGAGCACCGCGGCGTCGTAAAACCAAAACGGCGTGCCGACCTTGGCGGCGATTTTGCGAATGAGTGTGGCGTCGAGCTTCATCGGGCCGCGGAAGATGCCGTGTGCGGGAAATGCGTCAAGCCGTAGCGATGAGGAACGGGTTGCACAGTGAAATTCCAGTGCCCTTCGGCATCTGCAGACGAGTCCCGCCAGCGCATATCGGATTTAAAATGTGCGATCCGTGGAAAGGCTATTTTGCAAGCGCGGCCTGAATGCTTGCAGCCACCGGCTTTGCGAGGAATGCGTAACCCTCCGCCTTGTAGTGGACGTCCTTCGGATTCTGCATTTCAGCAAGGTGCGGCGTGATGGCGGCGTTGAGGTCGTCGATGGCCACGCCATTTTCCGCCATCACTTTTTTCGCAATGGCGTTGTATTCCGGCACTTTTCCGAAGCTGCGCGACGGAACAAGTTCGCCGTCGGGAATGGGAGTCGTAGTCGCCCAGATGAGCTTCGCTCCGGTACCCTTCATCCTCGTCACGAGCGTGCGGAGATTTTTCTCATAATCCTCCGGCTCCACCTGGCGCTTGCCGTCAGGCATAAATTTCAAATCGTGGATGCCCCAGTTGAAATGGATCACGTCCCACTTTCCGGTGCCGAGCCACTTCTCGATGCTGGCCGTGCCGTTCTTCGTCGGCCCACCGTTCGTCGGAATGCGGTGGACGTTGGCTTTGCCCTTGAGAAGTTCGCGGACTGGCAGAGTGTAGCCGATCGAAACGGAGTCGCCAATGAGCAGCACGCGCGGCAGGCCGGGCTGATCCTCGATGGCTGCGAGAGCGCCGGCCTTTCCGGGTTGCTGCGCAATTGCGGCAGTGACGAATGCGCCGACGATGAGAATGAGAGTGGAAAAGGATTTCATGGTGCGAGTGATGATTGTTTGAGTCTGAAATTATTTTGAGTCTGACGAGTCGGCGGCTCACACGCGCACGCCAACGAAGAGTGCGACCTCGCCGGCAGTTTGGGAACTAGGCCCGGCCTGTGCGCAACAATCTGCGCGAGCAAATCGGCACGGCTCCCTGGCTCCGCCGCACACGCTGAATCCGCAAGACCCTCACTGAGCGTCAGTGCAGACTTGGTGCGAACGAACTTCCGGCGCTTGATGAGCGATGGCCGTGACATGGAGGGCAACACTATCGGGCAGCGCGCTCGGCCACAAACAATCGTGTAAATTCACCGTCGCTCACGTTGAAGTAAATGCGCTTCCCATCGGCGCTGAACACCGGATGAGGATGCGAGACGCGCCAGGATTTCGCACCGTGCGAATTGTCGAATTTGTGGATGACGATCTGGCCCGTTCCCTTTGCATCGGCGAGGACCACGCCCCATTCGTTTCGTGAGCCGCCGAAGCTGCTCATGATCGTGTCCGTCACGACCAGCCGGCCATCGGGACTGGCGGACGGGTGATCGCCGCTCACATCGCGCAATGGGAATTCGGCAGCGGGTTTCCCCTCGGCGAGAGCCTTCGCGCGCACGGCTTTCGTGGGCATGCCGGGGTTCTGCGCGATGCTCCCATCATTACTGTCGAAGACCGTGTAGTGCACCTCGGTGATATGCCGCGAATCGGGCTGCCACGACGGGTGGCCCCACTTTGGACTCATGTAGAGGAATTTTTTCTCCGCGAAGCTGTAGCAGATGAGGCCCTCGCGCGCGCTCGCGCTCTTGCTGCGCGGATCGTCGCCGGTCTTCAGCGCCATCTTGAAAAAGACGCGCTTCAGATCCGGGCTGAGGATCGGGAAAAAGATGGACGGCTTTTGCTCGCCGAATGTTTTCGCGAACCAATCCGGATATGCCTGCCTCAGCGCGTCCACCGTCACGGGCGTCGTCTTCTCGCCGTTGGCGACATTGATCAAATCGAGATCGCGGTTTTCGCCGGGATTCCAGTGTGGGCTGCAGAGTGGCATGATGTCGGCACTAGGCTGGCCCCAACCTGCGAGCTGATTCTTTGCAAGGATGCGCTCCTTCATCGTGTCGAGATCCACGCACCACGTGAACCACTCGCCGCTGCGTTCGCCGTGAAAGACCACGCGCTTGCCGCCGGAGATCCACTGCTGGCACGCAACGCGGTGCGCGTCCTCGGCGTTGATATTCGTGGCGAGCACCTTTTCCTCACCGCTCGCGCGGTCGCGGATGACGACTTCGCCGTGGTGCCCGTCTTTCGCGGTCGAGGAATAGAACAGCACGAACTTCCCGTCCGGGCTCTCGGGGCAGGTGTTGAAATACGAGTGAATCGTGTGCCGTCCTTCCATCGGCGCGACCGGGCTGATCTTCACTCCGCTGCGCCACGGCGCAAGAGAATCGTCGGCGGCCAGGAGGCACGGAGCGATGAGCAGCAGAGATGCGAGCACGGAGAGGGCGGCGGATTTCATGGGTGGGATCGAGGTGCTTCGCCGTGGATCTGCGGCTAGGGCTGTGTGGATGTCCCCGGAGGAAGGAAAACCTTTGAGGGCGGCGCAAGGCATCCGGGATCATCCACCCTCTAGACCAGAAAGTGCTGCATGGCCATGCATCCCGAGCACCAAATTTCCTCCGTTTTTTGTAGAGACAATCCGCGCGGGGCAGCCAAAGAATTATTCATGGCTCTAAAATCACCACGCTTCGCCAATGACACGCGGTTGCAAAAGGCCGCCAGCAATAATCCGCCCATCGCTTTTGGCGAATCGGGCCAGCCGGTTCGAATTCTTCAACAGGCTTTGATTGACCTCAATTTCCCGATGCCGAATTCCACGAAGAAATTCGGTTCACCGGACGGCGCCTTCGGCTCGGAAACGCTCGCGGCATTCAAGTTATTCCAAGGCAAAAACACCCTCACTGCCGACGGGATCGTGGGCGCAAAGACGATGGCGAAACTCGACTCTCTGCTCCCCACGGCAGGAAAGCCGCTTCCGCCTCTTCCCGGAAAGGGCGCAATGACCCACCGGCTGAACATCCACATGCGCTCCATCGCCATTCCCAAGGTCGGCGAATTCAGGCAGCTCAAGGAAATGCAGCGCGTGTATGCGCAATTCGGAATTGATGTCGTCATGGCGTCGGGCCTGAGCCTGGGGTTGTCCGCTCAGGATACGATCACTCTCACAAAGGTGGATGGTGCCTGCAAATGGGACGAAGTTTCCGAGGATCAAAAGCTCCTCCAGGACCTTGGCCGCAACCAGGTTCCACCAAATCAAATCGTCGTCTATTTTGCGACGATCCTTCGCATCAAAGGCAACGAAACCTTGCAGGGATGCGCCAGCCACCGGCCAGGCAAACCCGCGTGCATGGTGGCATCCGATGCCACCGATCCGACCACGATGGCGCATGAAGTCGGTCACGTGCTTCTGACGTCCGCATTTGATCCCGTGCATACGGTGGACTCAAAAAACCTCATGTGCGAGGCAGCGATGTGTACCGGCAATCCCGCGACTCTCACCGCGGCGCAGCTCACGAAAATCAAGGCCAGCCCTTTCCTCACCAAGCTGTAGGCCGCAGGCTTGATCCTGTGAAATAAATGCGAGGTTGTGCTTCCGACCTCGCGCGGCTGCTGAGAACATTGCGAGTTGCCATGCTCTCCGCCTTCTCCCGTCTCCTGTTCTTTTCGTGCTGTACCGCCCTCGCTGCCGAATTCCCGCAGCCGTTCAATTCGGAAAAAGACCTGAGCATCCCGCTCATGCCGGCCGAGGAGGCTGCAGCGAAATTCCAAGTGCCGCCGGGATTCAAAGTGAGCGTCTTCGCCTCCGAGCCGGATGTGCAAAATCCCATCGCGATGTCGTGGGACGCGCTCGGGCGGCTGTGGGTCGCGGAGAACTACACCTACGCCGAGCGGCCCTCGCGATTCGAGTTGGGGCTGCGCGATCGCATCGTGATCTTCGACGGCACGAACACCGGGCATTTCACGAAGCGCACCGTTTTCACCGACGACGTGCAGATGCTCACGAGCCTCGAAGTCGGCCACGGCGGCGTGTGGCTGATGTGCCCGCCGCAACTGCTCTTCATCCCCGACCGCAACGGCGACGACAAACCCGACGGCCCCGCGGAGGTGATGCTCGACGGCTTCACGCCGCCGCAGGACAACTACCACAACTTCGCCAACGGCCTGCGCTTCGGCCCCGACGGCTGGCTCTACGGGCGCTGCGGCGCGTCGGCTCCCGGCGATGTCGGCAAGCCCGGCACGCCCGCGGCGGAGCGCATCCCGCTGCGCGGAACGATGTGGCGCTTTCACCCGAAGACGAAGGTCTTCGAGGCGCTGAGCAGCGGCACGACGAACCCGTGGGGGCACGACTGGAACGAGATGGGCGAGCTGTTTTTCATCAACACGGTGAACGGGCACCTGTGGCACGGCATCACCGGCGCGCACTACGTCCGCCCGCACACGATCGATCCGAATCCGCATGTGTATCAGAGCATTGATCAGCACGCGGACCACTGGCACTTCGACACCGCGCAGGACTGGACGAAGTCGCGCAACGGCGCGGCGAATGCGCTCGGCGGCGGGCACGCGCACATCGGCATGATGTTCTACCTCGGCGACAACTGGCCGAAGGAATATCACGATCATCTTTTCACCTGGAACATGCACGGGCGGCGCGCGAATCAGGAACTCATCGAGCGGCAGGGCAGCGGCTACGTGGGCAAGCACGGCACGGATATTTTGCTCGCGGAGGACAAATGGTTTCGAGGACTCGAACTCGGCTACGGACCCGACGGCGGCGTCTTCGCGCTCGACTGGAGCGACACCGGCGAGTGCCACGACAGCACCGGCGTCATGCGCACGACCGGCCGCATTTTCAAAATCACGCACGGCGAGCCGAAGCGCGTGGAGCCGTTCGATCTTGCGAAGCTCAACTCGCGCGAGTTGGTGAAGCTGCACACGCACGCAAACGAGTGGTTTGTGCGGCAGGCACGGCTCGAACTCACAGCGCGGGCCGAGTCGGGACGTGGTCTCGAAACCGCGAAGGAGCAGCTCGGCGAGATGTTCGAGAAAGACACGGACCTCGTGCATCAGCTCCGCGCACTGTGGTCGCTGCATTGCATCGGTGCCACGGACGAGGCGTTCCTCACCGCACAGCTACGCCACGCGAACGACCACGTCCGCACATGGGCCATTCGCTTGCTCTCGGATCATTGGCAGTTGGACACCTGCATGAGCAATCGACCCCAAACCGCGGAGAAGAGAGTGCCCAAATTGATCATGGATCATTTTCTTCGCATAGCGCTTTCAGATTCATCGCCACTGGTTCGCCTTGCCCTAGCCTCGATGCTCCAGCGATTGCCGACACGTGAACGATCCACGATTGGTGCCGCTCTCGTCACACGCGCGGACGATGCAAATGATCACAACCTTCCGCTGCTCATTTGGTATGGCCTGATTCCTGTCGCGGATTCCGATCCGAATGCCCTCGCTGAAATCGCGAGGATGTCCGCATTGCCCACGACCCGCCGGCTCATTGCGCGGAGACTCGCCGAGGACAACGAGAAGAATCCCGGGGCGGTGCGCTCGTTGCTCGCCGGTTGGGAGACGCAGGGTACCGCATTCATGAAGGACATCCTCACCGGTTTCTCCGAGGGCACGACCGGATGGCGCAAGGCCACGAAACCTGAGTTATGGGACTCGATCGTGGCTGCGCTCGGAAAAACCGAAGACGACACCCTCGCGGCCCGGGTGCGTGAGCTGAGCGTGCTCTTCGGCGATGGGCGCGCGCTCGATGAGGTAAAGAAGATCGCGCTCGACGGGAAGGCCGAGATGGGTGCCCGCAAGTCGGCGCTGCAGACGCTCATCGAAAGCAATCCGCCCGACCTGCGCGCCGTGTGCGAGCAACTCCTCGGCACGCGTTACCTGAACATCGTCGCGGCGCGCGGACTCGCGCGCTTCGACGACCCGGCGATTGGCGAGAAGCTCGCGAAAAACTACCGCACTTTCCTCGGCCCAGAGCGCGGCGGGGTGATCGAGACCCTCGTTTCGCGCGCCGCTTTTGCGAAGGCACTGCTCACAGAAGTCGCTGCGGGGAAAATCCCGCGCGCCGATGTGACGCCTTTCCACGCCCGGCAGATCCGCGCTTTCAACGATCCCGCGATCACGAAGCTGCTCACGGATGCGTGGGGCGAATTGCGCGAGCCGGCGGCGGACAAGAAGGCGCTCATCGCAAAATTGAAGGCGCGGCTCACGCCCGAGACGCTCGCAAAGGCGGATCACAGCGCGGGACGGCTGACCTTCACCATGGTCTGCGCGACGTGCCATCGCCTCTACGGCCAGGGCGCGGATCTCGGCCCCGACCTCACCGGCTCGGGGCGCGACAATCTCGACTACCTGCTCGAAAACATCGCCGACCCGAGCGGCGTCGTGAACGCGGACTTCCGCATGACCATCGTGGAAATGAAGGACGGTCGCCTGCTCGCGGGCGTCGTCCCGGCGCAGACGGCGAAGACAGTGACGATCCGCGCGCTGACCGGAAGCACGACCGTCGAGCGTTCGGAGATTCAGAAGATGGAGCAATCCGCGGCGTCGATGATGCCCGAGGGCTTGCTCGAAGCGCTGAACGAGACGCAAGTGCGCGACCTGATTGGCTATCTCATGCAGAAGACGCAGGTGCCGATGCCGGACGGGGCCAAATAGCATTCTTCCCACCTGCATCCGCCCCGGCCAAAATACGACTATGCTTCGCATTTTTGCGGCACTCATCGTCCTCATGTCCGCGGCGCTCGCGGAGCGCCCGGCAAAATGGGCGCAGCCGGTGCAGGGAACGACCGTGAAGAACCTCAACCGGGTGACGCCGCAGATTTACCGCTCCGCACAGCCGGATGCGGCAGGGATGCGGGAGCTGGAAAAACTCGGGATAAGGACGGTGATCAATTTACGCGATCTGAGCGACGACAGGAAAGAAGCGCGCGGCACGAAGCTGCTGCTGCACCGGGTGAAGATGAACGCGTGGCACATCGAGGACGAGGACGTCGTCCGGGCGCTCGCTCTATTGCGAATAAATGGGGAAGGGCCGTTTCTGATCCATTGCCAACACGGGGCGGATCGCACGGGCGTCGTGTGCGCGATGTTCCGGATGGTCGAGCAACATTGGAGCCGCGAGGATGCAATCCGCGAGCTCAAGGACGGCGGCTACGGCTTTCACGAGATGTGGGCAAATATCCCGCGCTACCTCGGCAGGGTGGACATCCAGAAAATCCGCCGGGAAGTGGATGCTCTGATGAAGTGAGATCTTTCTGAGCCAAAAATGCAGGCACCTGCAGGCGGCTGCATACTTTCCCACCAGACCCTATGCGACTGCGGGCACCACGTAGGGCTTGCGGTATTCGCGCGTGAGCAGCTTGTCCGCTTCGGCGTTGCCGATGAATTTCTCCGTCTTCGGATCCATCGTGAGGAATTCGCCGAGCGTGAGGTGGTCCTTTGCGATATCGACACCGTTCTTTGAAAGGTGCTCGGTCATGCGCTCGTAGCTGTCGGTGGCATTCTTGTCGGCCTTCACCTTTTCCAGGATTGCGCCGGGGGCCTGCTTGCTGCCGAGGCGGTAGGAGATGTTCGCAGTGTGGCAGAGCGCGCTGCTGAGATGTCCGTCGGTGATCTCGGCGTTGAGTTCGCCGGACTTGCGGCTGCGGATGGACTTCGTCCAATTCGCGTGATGGCTGTCCTGCCCCTCCGTGTCGGGCTTGCCCGGATCGGGGCCTTCCTTCGGCGCTGCAAAATTGCCGAAGCGCTTTACCATCTTGCCGTCTTTTCCAAATGCAGCCGCAGCGGTGTAGCTCGGCACCTCGATGTGGCCGTTCTCGTACTGCAGGTACACGCCGACGCCGTTGTTGCCGCGATAGTCGTCCATGTTGTTTGACTTGCTGTCGGACGGCAGGCCGCGGACTTCGAAAATGAGGGGTGCCTTTGCGTAGTCATGCACGGCGAACATGGTGTTCGGCGTCTCGCCGTCGTCGATGTAGCCGAGGCGTCCGCCGACGCTCCAGATTTTTGGCGACAGCGCCTGCTCGCCCATGAACCAGCGCGCGATGTCCATCTGATGGATGCCCTGGTTGCCGAGGTCCCCGTTGCCCGTATCCCACACCCAGTGCCAGTCATAGTGCAGCTTCGCACGCATGAGCGGCTTCACCGGCGCGGGGCCGAACCACAAATCCTGATCGATGCCTGCCGGGAATGGCGTGGGCGCACTGACCTTGCCGATGCTCGGGCGACGCTTGTAGCACGTGCCGCGAGCCCACAGGAGCTTGCCGAGATTCCCCGCCTGCGACCAGGCGACCGCCTGATGCAGTCCCACGCTCGAACGGCTCTGCGTGCCGCACTGCACGATGCGCCCGTATTTTTTTGCAGCTTCGGCGAGCACGCGGCCCTCGAAGACATTGTGCGAGACAGGCTTTTCCACATACGCATCCTTGCCCGCCTGGCACGCCCAGATGCCGATGAGTGAATGCCAGTGGTTCGGCGTCGCGGTGGAGATGGCGTCGATTTCCTTCGAGTCGAGCATCTTCCTCACGTCGGTGAACGTGGAAATATTCGCGCCCTTTTTGGAAAGGTTGTCCTTGCCCTTCGCGAGAACCTTTTCGTCCACGTCGCACAACGCGGTGATTTTCACACCGTTGATCTTCAGCATGTCGCTGATGTGCGATCCGCCGCGACTATTGAAACCGATCACGCCGACGCGGATGTCGCTGCCGGGCGACTGCGAGCGCGCGATGAAAGGGAAGCCGAGCGCTGATGCGGCGAGCGCGGAGGTCTTGAGAAAAGTGCGACGGGAGAGAGATGGGTGTGACATATGGAGGAGTGAAGAGTGGTGAGGGTTGAGAGTCGCAGCGGGGTAATCCGGGACGGAGCCGTGCCTTAAATGGAAAGTGCTCGGAAATGCAAGTGCGGCGGCGCGCTGTCACCCGAGCGCATCCAGCGCCGCGTGGTCGATCGTCACCAGCCGCTTCTGCCGCGAGCCGAGGCGCGGGATGCACTGGATGAGCGCCTTTGTGTAAGGATGCTGCGGCTCGCGCAGGATCTTCGCCGTCTCGCCAGCCTCGACGATTTTGCCACGGAACATCACCGCGACCTTGTCCGCGAAATCGGAAATGATGCCGAAATTGTGCGTGATGAGGATCACGGCCATGTCGAGCTTCCGGCGCATGTCGCGGAACTGATCCATGATTTGCGCCTGAATGGTCACATCGAGCGCGGTCGTCGGCTCGTCGGCGACGAGCAGATCCGGGCGGCACGAGAGCGCCATCGCGATCATCACGCGCTGCTGCATGCCGCCGCTGAGTTGGTGCGGGTAGTCGTGCAGGCGCTTCGCCGGATCGGTGATGCCGACGAGGTCGAGGTGCTTCACGATCTCCGCGTCCATGTCCTTCACCTCGGGGCGATGCAGCGCGATGGCTTCGGCGATCTGATTGCGGATCGTGAAGACGGGATTCAGCGAAGTCCCCGGCTCCTGGAAGACATACGCGATGCGACCACCGCGGAGCTTGCGCAATTCGTCAGGCTTCATCTTCAGCACGTCGCGTCCGTCGAAAATGATTTCGCCCGACACAAACTTCGCCGGCGGCTCCGGCAGCAGCCGCGTGAGTGCGAGGCCGGTCACACTTTTACCGCTGCCGCTCTCACCGATGATCGCCATCGTCTCGCCCTTTTCGAGCGTGAGATTGATGCCCTTCACCGCCTCGACGACACCACCCTCGGTGTGGAAATGGATGGCGAGATTGCGGATGTCGAGGAGTGGCATGGAGCGCTGGAAAGCACCCGCACTTTTTCCCTGCGGATTGACCGAAGCAAGCCGCGAGTTTCAATTCGCTCAGCGAGCACGTGCCCTTCATCGCGGCGCGGAAAATGATTGCCCCTGCCCTGCCCGGGCCATGGCGGCCTTTGCACGATTGGAGGTTTTCTTTTCGCGGGAATTCGGCGATGGAGGCTGCAGCCCATGTCTGCACGCTCCGGAAAATCTCCCGCCATGCCATTTCGCAGACTCATCCGGGCAATGCTCCCGACGGGAATCGCGGTCTGCACCGGGTCGATTGCTGCCGCGGGCGGCGGGCCGGAGAATGCGCTCGTGGTGGTGAATGCGGACAGTTGGGCCTCGACCTACCTCGCGAACGAATACGTGGCTGCGCGGCACATCCCACCGACGAATGTCATTCGGCTGCGCAATCTGCCGAGCTTTGAAAAAATGAACGTGGAGGACTTCCGCACGAAGATTCTCGGGCCGGTGCTGCACACGGCGGAAAAGCGCGGGCTCGCAGCGCAGATCGACTACATTCTCTACAGCGCGGATTTTCCGTGGGCGATCGATGTCACGACCGACCAGGGCACGCAGAAGTTCCCGACGGTGATCACGCAGCCGGCGTCGATCAATGGGCTCACGTATCTGTATCAGTTCACGATGGGGAAGAACGTGGGCTACCTCGGGATGAATGTGAATTTTTACGCGCGGCAGCCGATCCGCGCGGAACTGGACACGACCTGGAACGACCACGACAAAAAGGTCTATTCGGAATCCATCGCTGCGCTCCGGGCAAGACCTGCGACCTCTCCGGAAAAGCCGGACCCGACGCTTCCCCTGCCCCCGAAACTCTCGACTTCCCCGCAGGCAAATGACCCGGGCCTGCAGCCGATCCTCGACCGGCTGCTCTCGCTGCGGAAGATGCATCCGGCGAGCACAGAGCTGCACTACAACATCGCGTGTGTGCATGCGCGCATGGGCAACGCCATCGCGGCGGTGAGCGCGATGCGCGATGCCGTGGACAATGGATGGTGGGACATGCATCTCGCGCAGAGCGATCCCGACTTGGCGAGCATCCGGAGCCGCGAGGACTTTTCGATCCTGGTCGCACGGGGAAAGATGGTGAAATTTGAAGTCACGCCGACGAGCGGATTCCGTGCGACCGCAGGCTGGCTGCCGAACGGCCAGTGGGTGCCGCCGGACAAGGGCATGCGCTACATGCTCTCGACGATGCTCGCGTGCACGAGCGGCCGAGGGAATTCCGTGACCGAGGCACTGGCCTCACTGCAGCGTTCCGTCGCCGCCGACGGCTCGCGTCCGAAGGGCACCATTTATTACATGGAGAACCGCGACGTGCGATCGACGACACGCGAATGGGGCTTCAATCGCGCGGCGGAAAAGCTCCGCGAAATCGGCGTGTGGTCCGCGGTCGAGGAGGGTGTGACGCCGAAGAACAAGGGTGATGTGGCCGGGGTCACGATCGGTAGCGCGGATTTCTCATGGGCGACGAGCGGCAGCAAACTGCTGGCAGGTGCCATCGGCGACAATCTCACGAGCTTCGGCGGAGCGATGAGCGAATCCGACGGCCAGACTCCGCTCACGGAATTCATTCGATTCGGAGCCGCGGGCGCGAGTGGTGCAGTCACCGAGCCCTACGCGGTGCAGCCGAAATTTCCCACGCCATTCATCCATTATCACTATGCCCAGGGCTGTTCGCTGGCGGAGGCCTATTACCAATCGCTCGCCGGGCCGTATCAGCTCCTCATCGTCGGCGACGGACTATGCGCGCCTTGGAAAAAGACGCTCTCCGTCCTGCCAGGCGATTTGAAGTCCGGAGCCACATTGAAAGGCCGGGTTCAAATCTCACCCACGGCGCGCTCCACGGATGGCACCGTGGCCGGTGCGTTCGAGTTCTACCTCGACGGACGGCGTGTCGCCGCAGTGCCGCCCGGCAAGGCGTATGATTTCAATACCGCCGACACCTCCGACGGCCAGCACGAGCTGGTCATTTCCGCCACTGGCAATGATCCGGTCCTCACGCGCGGCAGCGTGACCGTGCCAGTCGTCATCCGCAATGGCGACACCGGTCTGCGCGTCTCCACGCCACCCACGAGCGTGACTTGGGACAAGCCTCTTTCCATCACCGCCCAGGCTCCCGGCGCGAAGGCCATCGTATTTTTCCACAACCTCGACGAAGTCGCCCGCATCGACTCCGCGAGCGGCACTGCGATCATCGACCCACGTGTGCTCGGCCAGGGGCCTGCCCGGATCCAGCCGATCGCACTCACCGGCGACTCGAAGCAGATTCTCGGCGAGGCCTTCACCGTCCGCGTGAAGCCACCGGCCGCCATGCCCCCGTCCGCGCCAAATTCCCCGCAGCTCTACGCCGAAGGATTCACAGTCAGCCGCGCCGGCGGGAAGAAGACCATCGTGCAAAAGACGACGGAGGACTGGATGACGAATGCCGGAATCGCGAAGGGCGATGCATTCACCATCGAGGCATCGTTCATGGTCACCGGGCCGGACGTGTATCAGTTCCAGCTCCGTGGCGCGGCGGACCTGCGAATCTCCGTGGATGGACAGGCGCAGAACTGGCCGCACGGATACGAGTGGTGGTTCGTGCCGGTGCATTTAGCGTCCGGCAGACATTCCCTCCGCATCGAAGGCAAGGCGACCGCGGAGAAATTCGACGTGCGCTTCGGAGGCCCCGGCTCGCGACGCCTCGATGGAGCTGTCTTTCAGCACAGGAATGTGAACTGAGACGGGCACGCCCGCCCCATCTGGCGCTCAGGAAAATCGTGCTCGACAGCCGATGGGCAAAAACGCCCGGCCGGCCGATTCGCCGATTTTTACACTCCCTTAACAAGAAACCGCCAAACTAGGACACAATGCTTACAGTAGCATAGTTCAGTGAGCGAAATCAGATACCCATGAAAGTTCGTTTCCTCCCCTCTTCCCTTGCACGCATTTTTGCCGGAGTCATCGTCTCTGCCCTTGCCATCACGGCGCACGCCGACCCACAGCTTACGTCGTGGTTCACGGCGAACTCCGGCAAATACGCGCGCATTTTTCCGACGGCGGCTGATGAACCCACCGCTGTGCCGCTCAAAGCAGGAACGCCGGCCACGACATGGAGCCGCGGAACTGGCGTGCAGAGCAGTCCGGCTTATGCGGATGTGAACGAAATCAACTACTCGGCGAACTGGGTTTACATCCGCACCACGGGTCTCGCATCGCACATCATGGGTCCGTGGTATAACGATGCGGCGAAGACCAATCTGTTTCCAAACTACCCGTCGAACACAGCAACCGTCGCGAACAATGTTTACCGCCTTCCCCGCGTGCCGACTGCTTCGGCCTCGCCGAAGCAGGACACGGGCAACGGACCCATCGGCCGTTTTGTGAATGGCGTTTCGTTCTTCGATAACCGCGACGCTTTCTCGTATGCCACGTCGAGTAACACGGAGGTGAATCCCGGCGACGGCATCTGGAATCGCGACGCCTACGTCAACGAAAAGATCACCTTCGATCCGGCGCTCGCGCATCAGGCGGGCAACAATTATCACTACCATGTGCATCCGATCGCGCTGCGTTATCAGCTCGCGGATCATGTGGACTACAATGCGCAGACGAATCGCTACACGGAAAGCGCCGCGGTGCCGGCGCATTCGCCGATCGTCGGGTGGGCTGCGGACGGCCATCCGATCTACGGCCCGTACGGTTACTCCGATCCGACGAATGCCAGCAGCGCCGCGCGGCGCATGGTCTCCGGTTTCGTGCCGCGCGATGGCACGAATGGCACGACGAACGTCACTACCACAGGCCGTCACACACTACCAGCGTGGGCGGTCACAGCGTTGCATCCGGCGAATCTTGATCCGAGTCAGTATGGTCCAAATGTGAGCACGTCGTTCCCGTTTGGCCGTTACCTTGAAGACAACGATCACCTCGGCTCGCTCGGATTCACGCAGACCACCGGCTCGACCGTGCGCGACTTCGATCTCGATATCTACAATGGCCGGATGTGCGTCACGCCCGAGTTTCCGACACCCACCTACGTCTATTTTTGCACCATCAACACCGACGGCACGCCGGCGTTTCCGTACAACATCGGCCGCCAGTATTACGGCACCCCCACAGGCGGCGCGGTGTCACCGGCGACGATGAACTTGGACACGCCCCTCACGCAGCACTTCATCGGCGGCGCAAACAGGGCGATCGCGATCAACACGCCGACCGTCTCCGGCGGCAATGTCACGCTGACGTGGAGCGCCGTCGAAGGCGGCACTTACAGCGTGGACGCCGCACCGGCGGGCAGCGGCCCGTGGACCGGCAAGACCACGGGCATCGTGACACCGGCCGCCACGAACTCCGCAATGTCAGCCTACGCCGTGCCCGGCGCGTCGGGCAGCAGCGGCACTGAGTATGGTCGCGTCAATCGCACCGCGCTCGCGACCTACGACACGATTGGTCAGACAGCAGCGACCGTCGCGCAGACGACGACCGCCAGTTACTCGCTCACGCCGAACACGCCGCCGACGATCACGACTTTCACAAACCAGACGATCACGCGGAATGGTGCGACGAGCGCGCTGAACTTCACCATCGGCGACACGGAGACGGCGGCGGCGAGCCTCACGATGAGCGCTTCCTCGTCGAACACGACGCTCGTGCCGAATGCGAACATCGTCTTCACCGGCACCGGCGCGACGCGCAGTGTGATCGTGACGCCCGCGCTCGGGAAGAGCGGCACGGCCACGATCACGATCACGGTGAGCGACGGCATCACCACGACGAGCACCACTTTCACCCTCACGGTGCCGCCGCCAAATGTGCTCTTCATCATCGCGGACGACTACGGCCTCGATGCGAGTTCGCTCTACAACACGAGCCCCGGCGTCTCGCTGCCGCCGACTCCGAACATCGCGTCACTCGCGGCGGGCGGTGTGAAATTTACCAATGCGTATGCCTACACCGTGTGCTCGCCGACGCGGTCGAGCATCCTTACCGGACGCTATGGCTTTCGCACCGGCACGGGCAATGTCGTGGCCACCACGTCGAACAATCTCCTGCAAGCCTCGGAGTTCACGCTGCCGGAGGCATTCGCCGCGAATAGCTCGCTGAACTACCAGCTCAAGCAATTTGGAAAATGGCACCTCGGCGGGAACAGCCAGGCGCCATCCGCAGTCGGCGGGTGGCCGAGCTTTGCGGGATCGTTGCTCGGGCAGATCCCGGACTACAACGCTTGGACGAAAGTCGTGACCGACGGCACGGGGCCCGGAACGAGTTCCACCGCCACCACCACGTATGCAACGACCGACACCGTCAACGACGCGCGCGATTTCATCAATGCGCAGACAACCGCCGGCAAACCGTGGGTCGCGTGGGTTGCATTCAATGCGCCGCACACGCCGCTGCATCTGCCGGCAAAAAGTCTCCGCCCGACCACGACCTACGACTCGCTCAGCGGCACCGCAGCGGACATCACGGCGAATCCGCTGAGCTATTACAACGCCATGATCGAGGCGATGGACTTCGAGATCGGCCGACTCCTGACGGAGGCGGGCGTGGATTTTTCCAAGACCGACGTGATTTTCATCGGCGACAACGGCACGCCGCCGCAGGTCCTGCAGTCGCCGTATCCATCTGGCCGCGGAAAGGACACGCTCTACGAGGGCGGCATCCGCGTGCCCTTCATCGTGCGCGGCCCGGATGTCGTCTCGCCAGGGCGCAACTCCTCGGCGCTCACGCATGTCGTGGACATTTACTCCACCATCCTCGAAATCGCGGGCATCAATGTCTCCGCGACCGTGCCGGGCGGCGTGACGATTGATTCGAGCAGCCTGCTTCCGGTGTTGCAAAATCAGAGCGTCACGCGCCCGTACGTCTTCGGCGAGGAGTTCGACGTCGCCGATGCCACGCTCGGCGGACGCTGCCTGCGCGACAGCCAGTACAAGGTCATCCGCAAAAGGACGGGCGCGGATGAATTCTACGATCTCCTCGCCGATCCGTATGAGGCCACGAACCTCCTCGCCGGCGGCGTGGGCGCGATGACGGCACCGCGGCAGGCCGCCTACAATGCGCTCATCACGCAGCTCGGCACCTACAACACCGCTCCAACGATCAGCACGGTCGGTGCGCAGAGCACGCAGCCAAGCACCGCGACAAGCGCGATTGCCTTCACCGTCGGCGACGCGGAACTCGCGGCGACGAGCCTCACGCTCACGACGGGATCGTCAAATACGACGCTCGTGCCGGATGCGAACGTGATCCTCGGCGGCAGCGGCGCGAACCGCACCGTGACGATCACACCCGCGACGGGACTCACCGGCACCTCGACGATCACGCTCAGCGTCAGCGACGGCGCATTCACCACAAGCACGAGCTTCCTCCTCACCGTCGCCGTCTCCGGCCCGCCGACGATCACGGGCATTGCCACATCACCCGCTGTGCCGACGAACGCGGATACCGTGACCGTGAGCGCCAACGTGCAGCCCATCGGCGGCCGCACGCTGCCGGCAGGAAATGTCGTGCTCACCTACACCGCGGGATCGGCGGTCACGAACACGGTCTTCACCGAGACGATGGGCACTGCGGCAAACACCGGGTGGACGGGCACCGGCACGAACGCCGCGTGGACTGTCAACTTCCCCGCCGGGCCGCCGAATCCATTCAGCCAGACCACCGCGGCCAACCACGGCGCAGGCAACGCCTACGGCATGGAGGTCAACCGCGGTTCGCCCACTCTCGGGGATAAATACATCACCACCACGAACGCCATCAACGCGGCGGGGACATCGGGCTACGTGGAATTCTACGTCGCCACCGCGAACCTCGCGGGCACGAACGGCTGGTCGTTTCAGACCTCGACCGATGGCACGACCTGGACGCAGCGGCTGAGCGAATTGACCGCGAACAACCACGCCTATCCCGCTTCGCCCTACCACCACGATCTCACCGCCGCCGAACGCGTGGGCACGCTGAAGCTGCGCTTTGTCTTCGCGGGCAACGGCCCCACCAACCCTGCCTCCAACATCAGTCTTGATGACATCAAGGTCGTCACGACGAACACACCGGTGCCGGTAAACGTGGCGATGACCGGACCTTCAAGCGGCGGCACATTCTCCGCGCAAATCCCCGCGCAGACTGTCGGCACTGCGGTGACGTATTCTATCACCGCGACGGACAGCGCGGCGGGCATGACGACGAGCGCGAGCAACAACTACACCGTGCAGACACCAGCGCCGGTGCTCGCAGTCACACCGGCCACGACGCTTGCGTCCTCTGGTGTCGCAGGCGGCGGCGCATTTTCGCCTTTGGGTAGTGACTACACGATCTCGAACAGCGGAATCGGTTCGATGAACTGGACGGCGAGCAAGACTCAGTCGTGGCTGAACCTCTCCGCAGCGGGCGGCACACTCGCGGCGGGCGCGAGCGCGACAGTCACGGCATCCATCAATGTCGCGAACGCGAACAGCCTCAGCGCGGCGACCTACAGCGACACGATCACCTTCACCAACACCAGTAATGGCAGCGGCAACACCACACGCGCCGCAAGCCTCGCCGTGCTGACTGCGATCCAAAGCTGGCGGCAGACTTGGTTTGGCACGACGGGGAACAGCGGCAACGCTGCCGACCTCGCCGACCCGTATCACACCGGCCTCCAGAACATCACGGTGTTCGCATTTTTCGGCCCCGGCCAGAACCCCGCCACCACCAGCGCAGTCCTGCTCCCCAAGGTGCATGTGAGCGGTGGAAATATTTTCTTCAGCTTCACGCAACCGCCCGGCGGCAGCGGCATCACCTACGGTGCCGAGTGGAGCGCGAATCTGTCGAACGATTGGGTGCCGGTCACCGACAGTGGTAACGGCACACTGCATATCTTCAGCGTCCCGGTCGGCACCAACACGCGAATGCTCATGCGGCTGACCGTGACGCCGTAGTGATCAATCAATAGCACAGCCCAGTACTGTCGCACGACTGCACGAACCCGTGATACCTCCGGCAAATTTTCTGCGCTACCGTAACAATACCCCAACAACATCAGGCCAGCTTTTCCGCCATGAAACACCGCCACGCATCCTCCACCATCTGTGTCTCATTTGCGCTAGCACGACTTGTGGCCGCCCACGACACCGGCAGCAACGATCCGAAGCCGCACTACGATTTTTCCGTGAAGCCGCCGGAGTGGACATTCGCGCAGGCAAATGTCGGCGTGGCAAATCCCCGCGCGGGAATCCAGCCCGAGCGCTCGAACCGGCCTGCGCAGGCGGCGGTGTTTGAGGCGTTCGCGCCGAAGGTGAGAGTGCGGTGGGATGAGAAGTTTCTCCTTGTCGAAAGCAACGGGCTGCCGTCGCACAACATGATGGTGGGCATCACCGCATGGCAGCAACAGGTGCCGCTGCCGCAGAATTACACAGGGGCAAATGCGTGGCAGATTCCGCTCGTGCCAGTGGTGGCGAAGGAGCCGCGTTCGATCAAGGGGCAGTTCCTGCGCGGGGCGATCGCGCTGGCAGCGAATGGCATTCCGATTTTCAATCCGCAGAATAATCGCGGCGAGGTGTCGCAGGAAATCGGTGAGCTCGATCAGTGGGGCGGGCATTGCGGGCGCGCGGATGACTATCACTATCATGCCGCGCCGCTGCACTTGCAGAGCGTTGTCGGCAAGGGGCAGCCGGTCGCGTATGCGCTCGATGGCTATCCTATCCTCGGACTCACGGAGCAGGATGGCTCGCAGCCTTCGGGGCTCGATGGGTTCAACGGCCACATGACGGCGATCGGCTATCACTATCACGCCTCGAACAAATATCCGTATGTGAACGGCGGCTTCCATGGCGAGGTCGTCGAGCGAGACGGACAGGTGGACCCGCAGCCGCGCGCGAATGGCGTGCGCGAGGCAGGCGCACCTTTGCGCGGAGCGAAAATCACGGGCTTTGAGAGCACGGGCGTGAATAGCTACAAGCTGAGCTACGAGGTGAACGGCGAAAAACGTGCGGTGCTCTACGCGATCAATGCGGACGGCGCGTTTCCGTTTGAATTCCAAAACGAAAAGGCCGGCACGACGAAGGAAACCTACTCGCTGCGCAACCGCGGCGCCGTTCGTGGCGGGCCGGGCGGCGATCGTCCTCCTCGTGGCAGCGGGGGCGACGGACGGCAGCGTCCGCCAGGTGACGGCGGCGGCACGGATCGTCCTCCGCGCCCGGAAGACGGCCCCGGCGGGCCGCCTCCGCGGGATGGCCAGCAGGGCGCACCGAGCCGGAGAGAAGGTGCCTCGCAGGCGACCCCATCGCCCTTCGGTCCCGATGCGATGAAGAAGCCGAACGCAACTTTTCTCCTCAGCAGCACCGAGGTGAAGGACGGCGGCGCATTGCCGATGGACTACACCGGTGACGGCAGCGGTGCGACGCTCCCGCTTTCATGGAAAGGCGCACCAGCAGGCACCACGGGCTACGCGCTCATCATGGATCACCTCGCGCCGGGCAATGAGATGAAGCACTACTGGACGATGTGGGACATCCCCGCGACGACTACGAGCCTGCCGAAAAATGTGAGGGGCGTGGGCAAGGTGGGCACGGGGTTCAAAGGCCGGGTCGGCTATGAGCCGCCGCATTCGCAGGGGCCGGGTGCGAAGACCTATGTGCTCACGGTCTATGCGCTGAGCGTGCCATTGCAGATCACGCAGCAGCCGCGCGAGGTGAACCGCGACGTGCTGCTCGCGGCGATGAAGGACAAGGTGCTCGCGAGCGCATCGCTCAGCGTCGTCTATACGCGCAATAGTGCTGGCGCGAATGAAACGCAGCAGCCGCGAAATCCGCAGCGCCGCGAAGGCGGCACGGGTGCAAACAATTCTCCACGTCCGCTTTCGCCAAGCACGGTAAACTGAGTCGCCAGTATGAGAATCAAGCGCGGAATCTTTTTCAGTGTTCCTTTCCTGGTGCTCGCATCGCATCTAGCCGCTGCGGACATCCGGCCGAATTTCGTCATCATCATGGGCGAGGCGCAGGGCTGGGCGTCATCTTCTGTGCAGATGGATGACGCGGTGCCGGGATCGAAGAGCCCGCTCGCAAAGACGCCCGCGCTCGAAAAGCTCGCGGCGGACGGGATGCGGTTTGCGAATTTTTACGCCGCTTCGCCGCGTTGCACGCCGACGCGCGTGGCGCTCTTCACGGGGAAAAGTCCGACGGCGCTGCACATGACTTTCGTCGGCGAGGGGAAAGGCGGACGCGAGAGCAGCTTCACGGAGACGGGCAGCAAGTCGATCCCGCCGCAGCAGATTTCGCAGTTGCCGGAATCGGAAGTGACCATCGCCTCGATGCTCAAGCGCGAGGGCTACGCGACGGCGCACTTTGGAAAATGGCATGTCGGTCGCATCAGCCCTGCGCGGCATGGATTCGAGGAAAACGACGGGCCGAACAACAACGGCGGGCCGGAGGACGTGGAGAATCCGAATCCAAAGCAGGCATTCGGAATCACGGAGCGCGGGATGGACTTCATGGCGCGTCAGGCGATGGCGGGGAAGCCGTTCTACCTGCAAATCTCGCACTATGCAGGGCGCGGTGGGACGGATGCGAAGCCGGAGACTTACGCCGACGTGCGCAGGCGCGCGACGTCGGATCGCGACCAGCGTCTCGTCGGCGGCGCGGCGGTGACGCAGGACATGGACACGACGATCGGGATGCTCATCGCGAAGCTCGACGAACTCGGCATCGCGGGCCGCACGTATTTCATCTACACCTCGGATCACGGCGCGCAGGGGCGCAATGCAAACGGCCCGCTCAACAACGGCAAGGGCACGGTGTGGGAGGGCGGCTTGCGCGTGCCGCTCATCGTGCGCGGGCCGGGTGTGAAGGCGGGCGTGTGCTCGCACATTTTCGCGACGACGGTGGACATCCTGCCGACCATCGCGGCCATCGCGCTCGTGAAGGAGCCGCTGCCGAAAGGCATCGAGGGCGGCAGCCTCGCGACGCTGCTCGGCGGCGCGGCGAACACGACGGTGAAGCGCGCGAGGGAGGAATTCGTGGCGCACTTTCCGCACTACGACAAAGACGAACTCGGGCCGGCATCCGCACTCGTGCTCGGCAGCATGAAGCTCATCCACCCCTACGACACGAATGTGCCGATGCTGTTCGATCTCGCGAAGGACATCGGCGAGCAGCACGACCTCGCGAAGGATCGCTCGAAGGAAACCGCGGAGCTGGAGCGAAGGCTGAACGAATACCTCAAGCTCGTGAACGCGGGGATGCCGACGGCGAATCCGAAATACGACGCGAGCAAGGCGCAGCCATTTCAGGAGCGGCACGGCGGCACGGGGCCTGGTGGCAAAGGCAAAATGAAGCCGGACGCGCAATGAAAGCCGCAAACTGTTTTGCGGGCTTGGCGCTGATCACGGGCATGTCGCTGTTCGCATTTTCCGCGGATGAAAAGCCGCGCGGCAACGGTCATGGCGGAGGCGACCGCAAGGGTGGCAAGGGTGGCGACAAGCCGATCGAAAATCTCGCGTACCTGTTTTGGAAGGACGCTCCGGCGCATCCGCTCGATCTCGTGCTTGGGCGGCCGACGAAGAATTCCATCGCCGCCAGCGTGCTGTCGTAATCGGATCGCAAGGGAGTCATCCAGTATGGCCCGAAGGCAGGACAACCGGTCGAGGTGGCGATCACGGGACGGCAGCCGGACACACAGGGTTTCTACCGGTGGCCCGCGCAAGCTGGGTGAAGCCATGCGGTCGAACACGATGTGGAAGAAGTATTTCGCGAATCCGTTTCCCCGACGGCTTCTGCACCGGCAACGACGTGAGGCATCCGACGCTCGGCCTGCTGGAGGATTACTACGCGTGGGAGTGGGGCGACGCGCTCTTTGAGGCGCTCGATCCGTTCTGGCCGGGCTGGCCGATGCCGATCCATCAGCTCCTCGTGAATGAACGGCGTGAGCATCGTCTTCCACGGCCACGATCACATTTTCGCGAAACAGGCTCTCGATGCCACACACAGCCGCGGAATACGGATACCTCACGGGAAAAATCCTCGGCGCACCGGGCTGCATGCGCATCACCGTCGCGCCGGAGAAAGTGACTGCCGACCTCGTGCGCTCCTATCTCCCCGAAAAGGAAAGTGCGGGCCGGAAGAATCACGAGGTGGCCTTTTCCTACACCGCAGGTCCGGTTCCGACGTCACCAAGGCGGGCTCCCAAGTCTGGCAATTGAGCAAACGCAATTTTGTGCGGAACGATGTTGCGGCGTTCGAAAATTCGCACCGCAGTGAAATGAAAGCCTCCCCCCGATTTCTCGGTTCACGAATGCAGGATTACGAAGTGAGACAGTCGCGGACGGTGGTGGCGAAGGTCTGGGTGGAGTAGGGCTTTTGCAAAAAGCTGGCCTTCTCTTCACGAGTCATCCCCTCTCCCGCCATGCTGATGCTGTAGCCACTGCTGAAGAGCACCCGGAGGTCTGGGATTTTCACACGGAGCGCCTGGGCGAGATCCTTGCCGCTCATGCCGCCGGGCATCACTACATCGGTGAGCAGGAGATCGATCCGTGGGCTGAGGCGCTCCATCACGTCGAGGGCGTGGATGCCGGACACGGCCTCGATGACGGTGTAGCCGAGACGCTTGAGCAGAAAGCTCGCGGTGAGCCGCACGGAGGCATCGTCATCCACCACGAGGATGGTGCCTGTCCCTGTCGGGCTGGAGGATTCGGCCGGGGCGACGGATGCAGGTGCAGCGCCGACATTGTGAGCAGGAATGCAGATGAGAAATGCAGTGCCGAGGCCGACTTCGCTCGTGATCCGGATCCATCCGTGGTGCTGCTTTACGATGCCGTGGACGCTTGCGAGTCCGAGGCCTGTTCCTTTGCCGACATCCTTTGTCGTGAAGAAGGGTTCGAAAATATGCGGCAGGATCTGTGGCGGGATGCCGCATCCATTATCACTCACGCGGAGGCAGACAGCAGGCCCTGGGATCGCCTCCGGGTTCCGGCGCAGTTCCTCGGGGCCGATCTGCATCGGGAATGTGGAGATGTCGAGTTGGCCACCCCTGGGCATCGCGTCGCGCGCATTCACTGCGAGATTCAGGAGTATCTGCTGCATCATCGCCTGATCGGCGTGGATGGGAGGCAGGTCACCGGAGAGATTGACGGCGAGCGTGATGTCGTCGCCGAGAGTGCGGCGAAGCATGCGGATCATTTCCTTCACGACGGAATTCAGATCGAGATCGCACGGCTGCATCACCTGCTTGCGGCTGAAGGTGAGGAGCTGGCGAGTCAGTGTCGCCGCGCGCTCGGCGGCTTCGGTGATTTCAGAGAGGGCTTCGCTCATCGCGGGCGTTACGCCGGGCTCAAAGCCCAGCAGGGATGCCTGCCCGAGGATGACGGTGAGGATATTGTTGAAATCATGCGCCACGCCGCCGGCGAGCTGGCCGATGGATTCCATCTTGTGCGACTGCCTCAGTTCCTCCTCCAGCTTGCGCCGCTCCGTGATGTCCCGCGCGACCAGGCCCGCACGCTGCTGGCCATCCGCTGTGGTAAAAAGGCGGCCCTGCATCTCGAACCACCGGTAGGAACCTTTCGCGTGCTGATACCGCAACACCTTGCGCATTTCGGGCTTTCCAAATTCCTCCATCGCTCCCGCCCGATCGTCCGGGTGCACTTTTTCAAAGATGGAAGTGCCGAGAAAATCGGTGACCTCGTAGTCCAGGATGTTGTGGAAATTGGGGCTGATGTACACGTAGGCACCTTCCAGCGAGGCCTCCAGGATGATGTCGCTGGAGTTTTCCACCAGCATGCGAAATCTCTCCTCGCTCTCACGCAGCGCGTGCTCGGTCTTCTGGCGGCGGCGGTGTGAGTCCGCCTCATTCAGCGCGCGGCGAACTGCGACGCCGAGACGGTTCAGCCGATCCTTGATGATGTAATCCGTCGCTCCGAGATGGATGCATCGCACGGCCTCTTCCTCACCGAGCGAACCGGAGATCAGCAGCACAGGCGTGAGCGAATCTTGCCGCCGGACTGCGGACATCGCGGTCAGTCCGTCATAGCCGGGGATATTGTAATCGCAGAGCACACAATCGAAGTCCCCGGCAGCGAGGGCCTGCTCAAATGCTTCCCTGCTCGTGACGTGCGTGACCGTGAAATCAAATCCCTCAGCGATGAGTTTTCCATGGATCAGCTCCGCATCATACGGGCTGTCTTCGAGGTGAAGGATTCGTAGAGAGCGTGGTTCGATCAGCATGGGTCAGGGCGGAAATGATGGGACTAACTCCCCGCCTGGCCATTCCTCGGGCGGCACGCGGGGTCCGGTTCGTTCAGGAGCACCCAGAAGGTGCTGAGCTGCTTCACAGCCTCGGCGAATTCTGCAAACTTCACCGGCTTCACCACGTAGGCATTCACGCCGAGTTCGTAGCATCTGCGCAGATCCCGGTCCTCACCCGAGGAAGTCATCACGACGACCGGCACCACTTTCAACCGGGGGTCGCCCTTCATCTCACGGAGGACATCGAGGCCATCCACTTTGGGCATCTTCAGATCGAGCAGGACCAGCGCGGGGAGATCATCCGCCCGCCCGGCGAATTCACCGCGCCGGTGCAGATAGTCGAGTGCCTCCGCACCGTCGCGAACGTGCACGACGACATTCATGACGTGGTATTCCTTGAACACCTCCAGCGTCAACTCCGCGTCCTGGGGACTGTCTTCCGCCAATAGAATTCGTCTTGCCGCACTCATGAGTTCATTCCCTTTCCACCCTCGGGGATAGGGGAAGCTAGACTGATTGCAAAAGAAAACGTCGCCCCGCGTTCCACCGCTCCCTCGGCACTCACGGTGCCGCCGTGCCGGGCCACGATGCGGCGCACCGTGGCGAGGCCGATGCCCGTACCTTGGAAATCCTCCTGCCGGTGCAGCCGCTGGAAGACCCCGAAAAGCTTGTGCGCATATTGCATGTCAAATCCCACGCCATTGTCTCGCACGTGGATGACTGCCTGGCCGTCCTTCTTTTCCGTGCATCCGATCTCGATGCACGCGACTTCGCGGGTGGAAGTGTATTTCACGGCGTTGCCGATCAGGTTTGTGAATACAAGCCGGAGCATCGCAGCATCGCCGCTCACTTCGGGCAGCGGCCCGATCTTCCATTCGATCTTCCGCCCGACGGACTCCAGTTCGAAGACCTCGATGACGCGCTGCACGAGATCATCCAGCACCACCGCATCGGTCCGCATCTCCGCACGGCCCATCCTGGAAAATGACAGCAGGTCATCGATCAGCTCGCTCATGTGCTCCGCCGCACTGCCGATGGTCTCCATGTAGCGCGCGGCCTTCTCGGAGAGCTGCCCTTCGGCGGCGCGCTTCAGCAGGTCCACATATCCGAGCACGTGCCGCAGCGGCGCGCGCAGGTCGTGCGATACCGAGTAGGAAAAGGACTCCAGTTCCTGATTCGCCTCCTCGAGTTCCCTCGTGCGGTGCGCCACCCGCCGCTCCAGACTGGCATTCAGCCTCCGGATCTTCTCCCCCGCACGCGCATGGTCGATGGCCACTGCGGCGGTCTGCGTGATGATCTCGATCAGCTCCCTGTCGTCCGCATCCGGCCCGCGCGGCTCGCGGAAATACATCGCAAACGTCCCCAGCAGATCTCCATCCTTGCCGAATACCGGCGTGGACCAGCACGCCGCCAAGCCGAACTGCGCCGCGATCTCACGATAGTTCGCCCACAGCGGATCCGTGGCGATCTCACGCACAGTCACCGGCTCCCGCCGGAATGCAGCCGTGCCACACGAGCCTGCAGCGGGACCGATCGAGATTCCGTCAACGATCCGGCTGTATGCATCCGGCAGACTCGGCGCGGCAGCGTGACTCAGCGTTCCCTTCTTCTCATCAAAGAACAGGAACGAGCACAGCATGCCTGCCTGCTGCCGCTCTGCAAAAAGCATCATCTCCTCCAGCGTGCCGGAGAGCGGATACCCGTTGGCAACCTTCCGCAAAATGTCCCGCTGCCCCATCAGCAGCGCATCCATCCGCCGCCGCTCGGTGATGTCGTGCACGCAGGCGAAATTGTACTCGCGTCCCTCAAACTCGATCATGTTCACATCCACCTCCACCGGGAAGACACCGCCATCCTTGCGGCGGTTCAGGGTCTCAAGCCTCATCCCGCCCCGCTCCCGGAGTTCCTCCCAATGCGCCGCCCACGCGTCGCTCGGCAACTCAGGCGCGACATCCGGCACTGTCATCGAGCACAGCTCCTCCATCGTGTAGCCCAGCATGTCGCACGTCGCGAGGTTTGCCCGGAGGATACTCCCGTCCTTCGCGACCAGATAGAGTGGGATCGCAGCATTCTCCACCGCGAATTCGCTCAGCCGCAGCCGGCCTTCCGCCTCCCGGCGCAAAGTCACATCACTGCTGTAAATCCGCACACGGCCCTCCTCGGGAAGGTGCAGGACAGTCTGCATGAACCACCGCTCACCCACGGCGACTTCCCGCCGCACCACATCCGCCCGGCGCGAAAGCAGATCGCTCACCAATTCACGGATCCCCGCAAGCAGCGGGTGGCCATCGCGCAGTTCCGCGAGGCCGGGGAAAGCCCCCTCCGCAGCCGGGTTCACGTATTGCACTTCCCCGCTCACCTCATCCACTTCCACGATGGGATTCGGAGTCTGCTCGGGAAACGACGCAAGCCACGCCATCCGCTGCTCCATGCTTCGGCGCTCCGTGATGTCGCGCGCCACCTTCGAGACACCGATCACCCGGCCACTTGCATCGCGGATCGGCGACGCGGTGACGGAGACATGCACCAATGTCCCATCCTTCCTCACCCGCACCGTGTCGAGATGCCCGACCCGCTCGCCACGCGCGATCTTTGCAAGAATCTCCGCCTCCTCCTGCACCCGATCCTCCGGGAACAGTCTCAGGAACGGCGTCCCGATCATCTCCGCCTCTGAATATCCAAACATCCGCTCCGCCCCCGCATTCCAGCTCATCACCACCCCGTCGAGATCCTTGCTGAATATCGCATCATCCGAAGACTCCACAATCGCCGCCAGCCGCGCCGCATCTGCCACCGCCACATCCGCCCCTTTGCAAATCGCACTCATGCACGTCGCGCAGCCCGAGCCATTCCCGGTGTGCAAAGCACGCAGGCTGCGCTGACTGCGGCGTTGGTTTTTTGCATGGCTGGTTTTCTGGGGTTTTATCCGACCTGCTAGGCAGGCCTTCGATTGGGGTCGTCAGAAACTACGTTCCGATGGTGAGCCGAAGCCCCCATTGCGCAATGCAAAAACCACCGCAGATCGCTATAAAGATTGCACCGCCATCGAATGCGAAATGACTCTCAAAGTCTGTTGCAAAAGTCTTTATCAAGCCCGCGCAAAGTCCGCAACATCGCGGGGATTCCGCCGCGCCATTCCCCATTCTCAGCTCCTCCGCAGTCATCACCCTCGCACTTCCCCCTGCCCATCATGAGGATTGCAGCGCCGCCGTCTTGGGGAATTCTCCACCGCATGCAAGTCCTCCCCTTCCTCCTCGCACTCATCGCCGCCATCGCTGCCACGCCAGCCCCGGCCGGGACAGTCACCGTCTTCACGAATGGAAAGATCGTCACAGTGGACGACACTTTCTCCATCACCGATGCCATCGCCGTGGAAGACGGGCGCATCATCGCGCTCGGCGACAAGGCAAAGGCGATCGCCATGGCCAAGCTCGCGGGAGGAAATCCCAAGCTCATCGATCTCGGCGGCCGCATGATGCTGCCGGGCCTCATGGATTCCCACGCGCATCCCGTCGGCGCGGCGACCTATGAATTCGATCATCCCGTGCCGGACATCGGCGACATCCCCGCACTCCTCGACTACATCGCCAGCCGCGTGAAGGCCCTGCCCGAAGGCTCGCTCATCGGCGTGTCCCAGATCTTCATCACGCGACTGAAGGAGCAGCGCTACCCCACCCGCGAGGAACTCGACCGCGTCGCACCGAAGCACCCCGTACAGTTCAGCACCGGCCCCGACTCCATGCTGAATTCCCTCGCACTCCGCCTCGCCGGCATCGACCGCACTTTCCAAGTCCCCCCAGGCTCCGAGGGCATCGTCGTCTTCGACGAAAAAGGCGAGCCCACCGGCCTCATGCACGCCTTCAGCCCGAAGATCCCCGCCAAGGCCATCCGCAAGACTCCCACCGCCGCGCAGACCGGCGAGCTCGTCCGCCAGCTCTTCACCGACTATAACAGCACCGGCTTCACCACCATCGCCGACCGCGGTGCCAGCAGCGGGAACATCGCCATCTATCAGACCCTCCGCGATGCCGGCGCCCTCACCGTCCGCCTCCGCCTCTCCCACACCTTCTCCACCGGCAGCGTCTGGCGCACCACGGAACTCGCCCTCGATGAAATCCTCCACCACCCCCTCTGCAAGCCCGACCCCATGCTCCAGATCATCGGCACGAAAATCTGGCTCGATGGCGGCATGCTCACCGGCAGCGCCCTCATGCTCGAGCCCTGGGGCCTCAGCCGCATCTACGGCATCACGGATAAGGACTACCGCGGCATCCAGCGCACCCCCGCCTCCCACCACCTCGGCAAAATGGTCCGCAAAGTCGCCCGCGCAGGCCTCCAGTTCACCGCCCACAGCGTCGGCGACGGCGCCGTGAAGCTCCTCCTCGACACCTACGACGAAGTCAGCAGCGACACCCCCACCCTCCGCGACACGCGCCCCTGCATCACCCACTGCAATTTCATCACACCCGACTCCATCGCACAAGCCGCACGCCTCGGCGCAGTCATCGACATGCAGCCCATCTGGTTCCACCTCGACGGCGCCACCCTCCTGAAGCAATTCGGCCAAGACCGCATGTCCCGCTTCCAGCCCCTCCGCGCCCTCTTCGATGCGAAAGTCCCCGTCGGCGGCGGCAGCGACCACATGCAGAAAATCGGCAGCCTCCATTCCATCAATCCCTACAACCCCTGGCTCGCCATGTGGATCGCCGTCACCCGCAAGTGCCGCTCCATGGACGCCCCCCTGCACCCCGAAGGCGCCCTCACCCGCGAAGAAGCCATCCGCCTCTACACCATCAACAACGCACACATCCTCCTCCTCGAAAAGGAATGCGGCTCCCTCGAACCCGGCAAGCGCGCCGACTTCATCATCCTCGACCGCGACATCCTCCACTGCCCCCTCGACGAACTCAAAGACACCCAAGTCCGCGAGACATGGCTCGAAGGCAGGCAAGTGTGGGCGCGATGATTCCGAAGCAGCCCCCCCCATTTGGAAACCATGAAGCCACGAATCCGAGCCCCGCACGCCAGGCCCCCCGACACTTCGCCATTTCCCCTCCAGCATTCCCCGTTTCCAAATTCAAATTCAGCCACCCCCTGCCCACCTTCCCCCCATCCGCAGTTCACCTCCCGAAAATAGCCAACCGAATCGCCCCCTTGGTGAAAGGTACCGTTCCCTTGGTGAAATGTACCGTTCCCTTGGTGAAAGGAATCGCTCCCTTGGTGAAAGGAACCGCCCCGTTGCTCAACAAAATCGCTCCGTCGCCTAAGAGCATGTTGAAAAAGTCCCGGATGAGTCTCACGCAAAGCCGCAAAGCCGCAAAGAAAAGCCGCCACGCCGCGAAGATTCCGCAGTCAAAGCTGCATCCTTTGCGCCTTTGCGCCTTTGCGTGACCCACTTTTTCAACATGCTCTAACAGAGTCGCCCCGTTGCTGAACGGAACCGCTCCGTTGCTCAACGGAACCGCTCCGTTGCTCAACGGAACCGCTCCGTTGCTCAACGGAACCGCTCCGTTGCTCAACGGAATCACTCCGTTGCTCAACGGAATCACTCCGTTGCTCAACGGAATCACTCCGTTGCTTAAAGGAATCGCTCCGTTGGTTAACGGAATCGCTCCGTT
>JBBRPQ010000015.1:0-89953 GCA_038227825.1 Chthoniobacterales bacterium | reverse complement strand
CGAGCACGGACTTGCCCGTGGCGAGCCGCAGCCAGCGGTCGGGCATCGGCCAGTCGAGCCAGCCTTCGGCGAAAAGGTAGGTGAGCTTCGCGCCGATGAACGCGCTGAGCAGCGCCGCGACGTAGATGAGCACCAGCCGCGAATCCCCGCGCGCCAGCCGCGTCCACGTGAAAAGGCTCACGGCGATCCCCGCGAGCAGCAGCCAGCCGTAGGGGGAGGACGCTGCAGATGAAAGTGCGAGGCAATACGTTTCAGAACTCGGCAGTAACATCGCTCCAATTCAGTCTCTGCTTAATATCGCAAGAACCGCGAAACAGACCAAAAGCCATCCAACACAGATGAGATTGGCAACGCCCGCTGCTAGGAGCCACGCAGGAAGCCTCGGGGCAGCTTTTGCGCGAGCCCAAGGGAACAACAATAGACATGTGCTCAGGAATACTACTGCGGCACAGAGCGCCTTTCCCAGAGCAGCGCATTTCAAGACATCTACGACAAAGAATCCGGCGAAGGCCACAATCGGAGGCGCTATTATTGCGCTTCGCAGTGAACTTGCAGGGCATTCCTGCTCGTCTCGACTATTGGTTTGCATAATACCTGCAAAACGAATCCAGCTTCCCGTCGGGGCGGATGACGTGGGTGCAGCAGCGGTCTATGCGATCCTCGTCCCACGTCCACGCGTCCATGAAGGGCTTGATGAACAGGCGGAAGGCGGAGGAGGCGGCAGAAGGATGAGGGATGAAGGATGAAGGATGAAATTTCTCCTGCGTCGCAGGATCGGCGGCGGTCACTTCAGCCTTCATCCTTCCGCCTTCACCCTTTTCCAGCTCGTGCAGGAGTTCGCCGAGCGGTTCGCTCTCGCAGCCGCAGCGGGCGAGGTCGTCGGGGGAGTAGCGGACTTTGTCGCGGAGGAAGTCCTGCACTTTCGTGAAGTCCACGAAGTCGCTGATCGAGCGCGTGGTGCCGCCGACTTTCAGCAGGTAGCCGATGGTCGCGCAGTTCGGATCGCCGCAGGGGAGCGGGGTGAAGTCTTCGTAGCGGAGGCGGGAGGAGGAGTGCTCGACGAGTGCGAGAATCACGTCGGCGGTGTTGAGGTGCTGTGATTGGTGACTGGTGACTGGTGACTGGTTGCCGGTGGCTGCGGCTGGCGTCATGCGTCCGCTGCCAAAGAGGGGCTGGAAGCTGATGCCGCGCACATTTTCCCAGCGCAGGCCGAAATCCACGGCGTCCCAGACGTGCGGGAGGTTTTCGGGCGTCACCGTCATCGCGAGGGTGAGCGGGATGCCGAGGTCGCGGCAGCGGGCGATGGCGCGTTCGCGGGTGGCGCGGAGGTCTGCGCCGCGCAGCCAGTGCTGGGCGGCTTCCTGCGTGCCGTCGAATTGCAGGTAGAGCTGGAATTTTCCGCGCTGAAAGGTGCGCCCGAGTTCGGCGGAAAAGGCGTCGTCGTTCGCGATGCGGACGCCGTTGGTGTTCAGCAGGACGTAGTCAATGCCGGGGTGCGCGTGCAGCCACGCGAGCAGCTCGAAGAATTGCGGGTGCAGCGTGGGTTCGCCGCCGGAGAGCTGGAGGATTTCGATGCCGCCCTTGCGGTCAATCACGCCCTGGATGCGCGCCTGCAGCTCGGCAAGCGGCACGGCATCCACGGCGCGGCTCTGCGGCGAATCCGCGTAGCACGTGGGGCAGGCGAGGTTGCAGGAATTGACGATCTCGATCAGCGCGAGGCAGGTGGAGAGGCGCTCCGCGGCGGAATGACGAATGTCGAATGTCGAATGTGCGGGCGATGCGTTTTCGTCATTCGTCATTCTGCATTCGTCATTCGCCGCCTCCGCATTGCGGCCGAGCGTGCCGGTGGCTTCGCCCTCGGCGGCGTGGCAGGTGCCGCCGCAGCACTGGTTCTGTGGGTCGCCCTGCGCGAGCCAGTAAAAGCGCGCGTCGCTCGCGATGCACGCCTCTGCGCGTCCGTGCTCGGGGCACACGCGCCGGAGGAAGACGCGCGCGTGCTTTCCGTCATTCACCTTCCACACCTCGCCCGGCACCGCCGCGTGGCAGATGGGGCATAGCGAAGTGGTGCGCTTGAGGAGCGTTTCGTTGGTAGTGGTCATGGGCGATAGGAGGCAATTGCAGCGCAGCCGGCGAAGTTGATGACGACGTTCACGACGATGATTAGAAAACCGTTGCTCAGCACGCGATCGAGATTCGTATTCTCTCCCCATCGCCATTTCTCCAACAGGTATCCAAGCACGAAGCCGAGCACGGCGGCGAGCGCCCAACTCAGCCCCATGACGTCTAGCCAATTCCCGACTGCAGGAATGTCGGCTTTCATCATCTGGGTGATTTGGTAGAAGAGCGGATAAGCCAACCCGATTACAGATGGCGTGAGCAACAGCAGCCAGCGCCAGATGGCAACGGCGCGCGGCTGTGGTGGCTGTGAATCAAGATCGGGCATGGTCGGGGAGGTTCCTCAGTTGTAAAGGGCTGTGCAACCGGCGTAGGAAACCATCGTGCTGAACAGGAGGATTGCGACGCCGCAGGCGGACGCGCGAAGGCCGTTCCATTTTTCCCCATGCCGCCACTTTTCCAAACGGAAGCCCAAGTAGAAGCACAGCAGAGTCGCGATCACCAAACTGAGGAATTCCGGTCTGAAATCCAGCCATTCGCCTGCGCGCTTGTGAAAGAAACGCCGGAAGAACGGGCCAATGAAACGAGGCGTGGCGATTGCGAGCACCGACGGCAGCAGGAGCAGCAGCCAGCGGGCGGGAGAGACGGCGCGCGGCTGCGGTGGCAGTGGATCAGGATCGGGCATGCGATTCGGTGGTGCAGAGAGGGTTCATTTGTCGGAAAACTTGCTGACCACAGCACATTCAGCCCCTGCAACGAAGCAGGCCGTGAACAGAATGTTCAGTGCGTACATGACGACGCGCGGGAAACTCTGGATGGGGCCGCGGTTCCACTTTTCCATTTGGACGCCAAGGACGACGCTGAGCACGGCAGAGATTGCAAAGGTGATTAGCAGTGTCCCCAACGCTGGCCCCAGCGTGCTTTCGCCGTGCAAGTCTTGGGCGTGTGACCACGCCGTCGCGATCGGAGGCGCAATGAGCATCGGTACCGATGGGGTCAACAGCAGAAGCCAGCGAGCGGTGGACATGCCGCGCTTCTTCTGTGGTTGTGGATCGGGCATGGCCTCGGCGGAGTTCGGTTCTCTCACTGATACACCTGGCAGCGCTCGCGTGGCGATTCGCATTTCCGCCACACGTACTGTGTCGCGCTGGGAGAACGTGAGGTTGATCGTGAGATGAAGCAGAGCGTGAGGTGCGGACTTGCGGTATCCGGGTAGCGTGGGCGTCCCGCCTGCCGTTCGACGCATCCTGCGTCGGACATCGGACTTCGTTGGATGCGTGATTCGAAAAGTGCGCCCGTCTTTTCCCGATGTGTCGCGCGGGACGCGCGTCACGGCAGGCGGGACGCCCACGCTACCCGATGCACGCCGTTCTGCTTCCGCGCTCATTCGGAATTCTGCATTCGTCATCCGTCATTCGAATCGATCAGCCCGCCTCCTTCCGTCGGCGGCTACGGAATAAACGCCAAGTCACTCGCCGGTCGCAAAATGATGCAGCGCATCGGTGCTGCGCCCGTCTTTTTCCCAGCGGAGAAAACCGGCGATGGCGGCGGTGACGAATTTCTTCGCCTCGCCGACGGCGTCGGGCAGCGCGAGGCCGCGGGCGAGCGCGGTGGCGATGGCGGCGCTGTAGGTGCAGCCGGTGCCGTGGGTGTTCACGCCGGGGACGAATGGGGCGTCGTAGCGGTGCTCGGTGCCGTCGGGCAGGATGAGGAGGTCGGTGGCCACGGCTTCGCGCAGGTGGCCGCCTTTGATGAGGAAGGCGGTGCCGTGGTGCGCGGCGAGTTTGCGGCCGGCGTCGCGCATTTCGGCGAGCGAGGTGACGGGGCGGCCGGTGAGGGTGCGGACTTCGTCGAGGTTCGGCGTGACGACGGTGGCGATGGGGAAGAGCCGCTCGCGGTAGCGCGCGACGGCTTCGGGGAGCAGCAGCGCGTCGCCGCTGGTGGCGACCATCACGGGGTCCACGACGAGCGGAATTTTGAATGCTGAGCCGAGCGAAGCGAGACCGCCACGGGCGGAGGCGGGGCAATTTTGAATGCTGAATTGTTCGAGCGTGTCGGCGACTGCGGTGATGATCTCGGGGGAGTAGAGCATCCCCGTCTTGATCGCGGCGATGGGGAATGCGCCGAAGAGCAGGCGGATCTGCTCGGCGACAATCGGGGGCGGGATGGGATGCACGGCGCTCACTTTTCCCGGCACCTCGGCGACGACGCACGTGATGGAGGTGACGCCGTAGCAGCCGAGCGAGCTGATGGTTTTCAGATCGGCTTGCGCGCCCGCGCCCGCGCTGTTGTCGGAGCCGGCGATGGTGAGGACGACGGGGAGATTCATGCGGTGGATGGTGCTGTGTGAAATCGGACGCGAGAAAAAGGAGGGCCGCTCTGTGCCCGGCGTTGAATTGTTCCGAATCCCGAGTGCGGACGAAAGCACAAAGGAAAACGGGAGCGCACGCTTCCAGCGTGCAGTGTCCGGCATCCCTGCCGGACACAACAGACGTGTTTGAGCGCATGGCGTTTCACCGATGGTCCGCGCAGGATGCGCAGACCGGCATGCTGGAAGCGTGCGCTCCCGCTTTGTTGCGAAGAGCCGTGAGGTCATCCGTGTTTGAATGCAATCGGCGGCGCAAGGGAGTTCCATCTCGCGTTGCTGAGGCGCAGGATTATTCTCGCGGAAATGTCTCTCGTTTTCTCCGAACTGGAAGGTCTCCGCGTGACGGTCGATCGCGTGACTTTCATGCCGCAGCTCCATGCTTCGGAGGATAAGCCATTCCCGTATGTGTATTTCATCACGATTCACAACGATTCGGAGGAAACTGTGACCATCAAAGGGCGCAAGTGGGTGGTGACGGACGCGCGCGGCGAGACGGTCGTGGTGGAGGGCGACGGAGTGGTGGGAAAATTTCCACGGATCGAGCCGGGCGGAAGTTTTTCCTACAACAGCTACCACACCATCGGTGCGGACAGTGCGGCGGAGGGTGCATACATCGGTGTGACGGAAGAGGGCATGCCGGTGCTGGTGCGGATTCCGAGGTTCGAGATGAAGGTGCCGTCCGGTTCCTAGGCGCGCTCGGGAGAGCGCGGCCGCGGGCTTCCGCCCACGCCTACTGTTGCAGGCCGGTCTCCGTAGCGAGGAAATCCACGCGCTGGTCGTGCGACTCGACCGGAAACTCGGGGAGAATCTGGGCATCGAAGCACACGCCGATTTTGCACGTGTGCGCTGGCAGCGATGCGAGCAGGCGGTCGTAAAATCCACCTCCGCGTCCGAGGCGTTCGCCGTTGCGTGTAAATGCGACGCCGGGGACGAGAATGAGATCGAGCGACTCCGGTGCGACTGCGTGTTCGATTTTGGCAAGCGGCTCGCGCAAGCCGAATGCGCCGGGCGCGAGTTCGTGCAGCGATTCGACACGGAAAAGATCGAGGCGGCCTTCGACGACGCGCGGGTAGGCGAACGACTTGCCGCCGACGTGCATCCAGAGCAGTTCCACATCGGGCTCGCGCATCTGCGGTGCGAAGATGGCGACTGTCTGCGCGTTGCGCCATGCGGCGGAGTCGGCAATCGCCGCGCAGAGCCGCGCGCTTTTTTCCGCACGCGCATCGGGCGTCATGTGGAGGAGTGCGCTGAGGTCGCGGCGGATTTCTGGCTTGGAGCGCATGGCGGAAGTTATGCCGGAATTTCGCGCGGCGGCGAACAAAAGCAGTTTGGAGCTTCAGCCCGAACCGTGCGCCGCTCGGGCTGAAGCCCCAAACTACTTTTGGCGCTTCGCAACGAAACGATTGCACGGGATGCGGAAGGCTTTATCGTCCGCGCTGTGCCCAGACTTTTCTCCCGAAAAGCGAAACCTCCGAAGGCGAAAATTCAGAAGTCCGCGAACGGGCATCACGATGCCGCCGCGGGTGCGCATAAGGTGGGACTAAAGCCGAAGAACGGATGGCGGAAGCGGAATTTCCTGACGAGCATCCTGATCCCGTCGCTTTTCCGACGACGTGAGGCGCGCGACGTGACGCCGGAATTCCCCAAGCTGAAGCGCGGCGAGATCGGCGTGACTTGGATCGGGCACGCTTCGTTCCTGCTGCAATTTGGAAATCATAATGTCCTCGTGGATCCGAATTGGGCGCGCTGGCTGAAAGTCGTGAAGCGGCTGAAGATGCCCGGCCTGCACCTGCACGAATTGCCGGACATCGATCTCGTGCTCGTGACGCACGCGCACTTTGACCACCTCGACCGCCGGACGCTGCGCAAGGTCGCAGCAGACCAGCCGATCGTCGTACCGTTTGAGGTTGGGAATCTCGTGCATGACCTTGGTTTCAAGAGCGTCCACGAACTCGGCTACTGGGAGACATTCAAGCTCGGCCCGCTCAAGGTGACGCTCACGCCGTGCGCGCATTGGGGCGCGCGGGTGCTGCACGATACGCACCGCGGCTTCGGCGGCTTCATCATCGAGCACGAGGGGCGGACGATTTACCACTGCGGCGACACGGCGTATTTCGACGGGTTCAAGGAAATCGCGAAGCGCTTCAAAGTGGATGTGGCGCTGCTGCCCATCGGCGCGTACGACCCGCCGAGCGGGCGCGAGGTCCACATGAATCCCGAGGAGGCGCTGCTCGCATTTCACGAGCTTGGCGCAAAGGTGATGGTGCCGATGCATTACGGCACATTCCGCCTCAGCTACGAGCCGATGGAGGAGCCGCTGAAGCGCCTGCTCGTCGCCGCGCGCAAATGCGGGCTCAGCGACAAGGTCGCGGTGATGCTAGAAGGCCGGCCCGAGGTTTTTTGAAAGCCTCGTGACGCGCTCACCGGGCCGTCAGTCCGAGGACTATTTCTTTTTCTTCTGCGACGACGAACTCTTGCTGCTACCCGATGTAGTGCCCGGCTTTTTCTTCGGCTCGGCTTTCTTCTCGGCCTTTTTCTCAGGCTCCGGCGTGATTTTCCTGAACGAAAGGTAGATCACCAGCTCGCGGTTTTTCACCACGGTCGCGCCGTCCTTCTTCGCGGAGGAGGAAGTCGAAGGGCCGGCGTTGAGAAGCACCGTGGAGCCGCTCGATGCGGTGCCTTTGAAATAAGTCTCCCGCGCGACGCACGCCAGAACGGAGAGCGTTTCGGTGGCGTGCTGACCATGCTTAAAGCGATCCGTCGCCTTGCCGCTGAATGCGATCGTGCCTTTCTCCGTGAGGGTCGGCGTGATGGCGAGCGACACGCCGAGCGGCACTTCCGAGCCGTCGGGCGCGGCGGCATTCTGTGTCACTTCGATAGTCGCGGACTTGCCGGGTTCGGTGATCACGCGCGGTGAACTGAGGACGTTGACGCCCTTCGTCTTCGCGAGCAGTTCCGGCTTCGAGGGAATCTCGGTGCCCGCGGGAACATCGGCGAATTTCGCTTCAATTTGGATGGTCGTGGCGGCGATGCAGTTCGCGGTGAATGCGATGAGCGTAAGGAGGAATTTCATGCACGGCGTTTTAGCGTCGCGGGCTCGCGAAGCAAGCGGGCGCAATGTAGCGCCGACGAGTCGTCGGCGCTACATTACTAAGCGCCGAGTGCATCGCGCATCTTCGCAAGCTGCGCTTGCTTCTCCGACCAGTCGCGTTCGCGCTGCTGATGATCTTCGAGCACTTTCGCGGGGACTTTTCCGGCGAAATTCGGATCGGCGAGTTTCGCGCGCACCTTGGCGAGTTCGTCTTCGACCTTCGCGAGTTCCTTGCCGATGCGCTCGTGCTCGGCGGCGACATCAATGAGGCCGTCGAGCGGGAGAAAAAGTTCGCCGAGCGGGGTGAGCGCGACGGGCGTGCCTTTCGTTGGCGCGAAGGCGGCGTTCACTTCGAGCGGCTCGGCGTTCAGCAGAATTTGCATCACCGCGGTCTCGTGTTCGGCGAGCGTGGCGTTTGGCTTCAGGACGAAGCGCACGCGCTTGCTGCTCGCGATGTTGAAGTCGCGGCGCAGTCCGCGGCCGAGGTTCACCACCTGGTATTTGGCGTTGGCGAATTGCTCGTCGGTCTCATCGAGGATGAAATACTCGCGCTCCTCGGGCGTGAACGGCTTCGGCCAAGGCGCGAACATGATCGTCTCGCCGCCCTGCTTCGCCGGCATGTCCTTTGCGAAGCCCATGCCCTGCCACAGCTCCTCGGTGATGAACGGCATGAACGGATGGAAGAGTCGCAGCGTGTGCGAGAACACGTAGTCCATCACGGCGAGCGTGTTCGCCTTTCGGCCCGCGTCGGCGGGTAGGGTGGGCGGCTCGCCTACCGTGCCGCGCGTCTCGCGTGGCACGTCGGGCGTCGAGGCTGGGTCATTTCCAGAAGGATCTGCTGCGACGTTCGTGGATTCCGGCGAGACGCCGGAATCGGCAGGCGGGACGCCCACCCTACCCAACGCGGCTTTCGCCGCCTCGACGTACCAGTCGCAGTATTCGCTCCAGAAGAAACGGTAGAGCGCGTTCGCGGCGTCGCTGAAGCGATACTCGGCGAGCGCGGTGCTCACGTCGGCGATGGCCGCGTCAAGGCGCAGCAGGATCCATTTGTCGTCGCTCGTGAGCAGCGTGGGGACGATGTCCGCCTCGGTCTCGCCGCCCTGCATTTGCCGGAAGCGCGCGGCGTTCCAGAGCTTCGTGCAGAAATTGCGGCCGAGCTCGATGTTCTTTTCATCGAAAGTCACGTCCGTCCCGAGCGGTGCGCTGCGCATGGTGCCGAAGCGCACGGCATCCGCGCCGAACTTGGCGATGAGGTCGAGCGGGTCGGGCGAATTGCCGAGCGACTTGCTCAGCTTCCGCCCCTGCTTGTCGCGGATGATGCTGGTGAAATAGACGTTCTTGAACGGCAGTTCGCCCATCCACTCGTAGCCCGCCATGATCATGCGCGCGACCCAGAAGAAGATGATGTCCGGCCCGGTGACGAGGTCGGTCGTCGGGTAGAATTTCGCGAGCGTGTCCGTCTTTTCCGGCCAGCCCATCGTGGCAAATGGCCACAGCCACGAGCTGAACCAGGTGTCGAGGACATCGGTGTCTTGGGTGAAGCCACACCGAACTAGGTCTTCTTCTAGTCCAGAATCTTTGCCTTCAAAGAGAACGAGGATCGTAAGTGCGCCCGCGTAATTGAGGTATTCGGGTGGAGCGGTTTCTTCTAGCGAGAGATCCACGTCCAATCTCGAACCGTCTTCCTTTTGCAAAATGACGGTGACATCCTTCCGCTGGCCTTGAAGGAAACAGGCGAGTCCAGCAGCAGCTTCATTTGGAATGTATCCGTCTTCGAGGCGGGTATGGACTGTCCACACCGGCACGCGATGCCCCCACCAGAGCTGGCGCGAGATGCACCAGTCCTGGATGCCGTTCAGCCAGTGGTCATACACCTTCGCCCAGCGGTCGGGGAAAAAGCGGAGCGCCGCCGTCCCCGGCGGCTTCGTCCCGATTCCGCGCAGCGGCACTTCTTCATTCGCGGCGCTTCGCGCAGTGTCTTCGTGGCCGCCGGGGACGGCGGCGCTCCCTGCGGCCACACACGCGCGCGCCTGCTCGACACTCGGGTATTTCAAAAACCACTGCTCGCTCAGGCGTGGCTCGATGGGCACGTCGGCGCGTTCGCTGAAACCGACGTTGTTCACGTAGGGCTCGGCCTTTTCCAGCGCGCCGGCGGCTTCGAGGATTTCCGCGGCTTTCTTGCGCGCGGCGAAACGCTCCATGCCCGCGAGATCCGCGCCGGCTTCGGCGGTCATGTGGCCGTCGGGCGTGAGCACGTCGATCACCGGCAGCTTGTGGCGCACGCCGATCTCGTAGTCCGCCTTGTCGTGCGCGGGCGTCACTTTGAGCACGCCGGTGCCGAAGTCGAACGCGACGTGCTCATCCGCGATGATCGGGATGCGGCGCTGTTCCTTCGGCACTTCGAGCGGCAGCGCGCGATAGACGTGCCTGCCGATGAGATGCGTGTAGCGCGGGTCGTTCGGATTCACGGCCACGGCGGTGTCGGCGGGGATCGTCTCCGGGCGCGTCGTGGCGATGGTGAGGAAACAAGGAGCCGGGGCGCCCCCGCCCCGTGGTTGATCGTCGGGGCGAGGGCGCCCCGGCTCCTCGTCCGCGACTTCGACTTTGAAATAATACATGAAGCCCTTCTGCTCCTTCATGATGACCTCCTCGTCGCTCAGCGCCGTGAGCGAGGCGGGGCACCAGTTCACCATGCGTTTACCTCGGTAGATGAGGCCCTTTTTGTAGAGGTCCACGAACACGCGCGACACACAGCGCGAGTAGTCTTCGTCCATCGTGAACCGCGTGCGCGACCAGTCGCACGAAGCGCCGAGCGCGCGGAGCTGCTTCAAAATGATGCCGCCGTATTTTTCCTTCCACTCCCAGATTTTCGCGACGAGCGCCTCGCGGCCGAGGTCGTCGCGGTGCTTCATCGCGCCTTCCTTGCGCAGCGTCTTCTCCACGACATTCTGCGTGGCGATGCCCGCGTGATCGGTGCCCGGCAGCCACAGCACTTCGTGCCCCGTCATGCGCGCGCGGCGGGCGAGGATGTCCTGGATCGTGTTGTTCAGCACATGCCCGAGCGTGAGCACGCCGGTGACGTTCGGCGGCGGGATGACGATGGAATACGCGGGCTTCGGCGACTTCGGGTCAGCGGCGAAGCAGCCGTTCTGCTCCCAAAATGCATACCACTTCGCCTCGATGGCTGGCGGCTCGTAGGTTTTTGAAATCTCGGACATGGTGTTTTCTTTCTTTGGAAAAAGGGCGCGCAAAGTGGCGCGGTGGCGCGGCGGTGGCAAGCCGGGTGTGGCGTGCGGTGCAGCCTCTATTTGGAGTTAGGCGTTTGACGTTAAATGTTAGGCGTTGAGCGCCGCGCAGCGGATCGTTCGGTTTCTGAGCCCGCGTCCTCATTCGCGACGCGCCTGCGGCGGGCCTAACTTCAAACATTTAACGTCAAACGCCTAACTCCAAAAGAAAACGCGAGCTCGTGCATGTCTCGATCACAGCGCGCGCCCCGTCAGCCGCTCGAATGCCTCGCAGTATTTCGCCGCGGTCTTCGCGATCACATCCGCGGGCAGCGGCGGGGCGGGCGGGGTCTTGTCCCAAGTGAGCGTTTCGAGGTAGTCGCGGACGAATTGCTTGTCGAAGCTCGGCGGCGAAATGCCGACGCGGTAGTCGGCGGCGGGCCAGTAGCGCGAGCTGTCGGGCGTCATCACTTCGTCGATCAAAATCACGCGGCCATCGAGCAGGCCGAACTCGAATTTTGTGTCCGCCAAAATGATGCCGCGCCCGGCGGCGTGCGCGCGGCCTTCCTCGTAGATCCGGATCGCGAGGTCGCGCGCCTGCGTGGCGACGCTCTCGCCGCAGAGGCGCACGCATTCGTCCCACGCGATGTTTTCGTCGTGGCCGCTCGTAGCTTTTGTCGAGGGCGTGAAGATCGTCTGCGGTAATTTTTCCGCCTGCTGTAGCCCGGCGGACAGCGCGATGCCGCACACTGCGCCGGTGCGCTGGTAGTCTTTCCAGCCCGAGCCGATGAGGTAGCCGCGCACGACGCATTCAACGGGCAGCGGCCTCGCCTTGCGCACGATCATCGAGCGTCCGCGGAGCTGCTCCTCGAAGGGCTTCAGCACGGTGGGGAAATCGGCGAAGTCCACGGCGACGAGGTGATTCTCCACGAACTTCATTTTTCCAAACCAGAAATCCGAGAGCTGTGTGAGCACCTCGCCCTTGCGCGGGATGGCGTTCGGCAGGATGCAGTCGAATGCCGAGATGCGATCGGTCGCGACGAAGAGCAGGTGTTCGCCGAGATCGAAAATCTCGCGCACTTTGCCACTGGCGACTTTGCGGATGCCGGGGAGATCGAGTGTGAGGATGTCCATGCGCCGTGCGGGATGGCGGATGCGGTGGCGCTTGTCGAGTCAGTGCGTGAATTTGGAAGCTATGAAAACAGGAAGGCGAGCGGCGGGTGACCCGCGTTTCTGATCCGCAGCGTCAGCTTCTTGGATTCCTGGCTTCCAAATTCAACAGAGACCTTCGATTGCGCGACGATCTGTCAGAAGCGCGTTTTGATTTTGCACGCGCGCAGCACGCACCAGCCGCGGACGGTCTCGATGACTCCGACGAGTCCCGAGATGACAAGAATGATCGCAAGCCACTCGGTGCCTTTGCGGTGCGCGATGAATGCAGCGGCGAAGAGAATGATGGACATGATGCCGCAGATGATGCGGCCGCGGTTGTCGATGTTCGGAGTCCAGAAGGTCATGGGAGCGTTGGATCAGCCGAGATTCGCCGAGCGGTAGAGCTGCGCGTAGCGACCGCCGCGCGTGACGAGTTCGGGGCCTTTGCCTTCTTCGAGAACGGTGCCGTCGCCGAGCACGACGATCTTGTCCACGCGATGAACCGTGGCGATGCGGTGCGTGATGATGAGCGTCGTGCGGCCACGCATGAGTTCCTCGAGTGTAGCCATGATCGCGGCCTCGGTCGTCGGGTCGAGCGCGCTCGTCGGCTCATCGAGGATGAGGATCGGCGCGTTTTTCAAAAATGCGCGTGCGATGCCAAGACGCTGCCGCTGTCCGACGCTGAGATGTCCGCCACGCTCGCCGACTTGCGAACGATAGCCATCGGGCATTGCGGTGATGAAGTCGTGCGCCTGCGCGCGTTTCGCGGCCTCGATGATTTCCTCCTCGGTCGCATCGGGGCGGCCATACGCGATGTTTTCGCGCACGGTTGTGGAGAAGAGCAGCGTATCCTGCAGCACGATGCTGATGTGATTGCGCAGCGACTTCTTTGTGAACTCGCGCAGGTCGTGCCCGTCGAGCAGCACGCGGCCCGCTGTTGGATCGTAGAAGCGCGGCACCAGCGAGAGCATGGTGCTTTTTCCAGCACCCGTGCCGCCGACGAAAGCCACCGTCTGCCCCGGCTCCACGTGGACGTTCACCCTCTGCAAAATCGGACGGTCCGCAGCGTAGCCGAATGCCACATTTTCAAACACCAGGTCGCCGCGGGTCTCCGTGAGTTCGCGCGCGTCCGGTGCGTCGGGCACGTCGTTCGCACGGTCGAGCACCTCGAAGCACCGCTGCACGCCAGCCGCCGCGCCTTGCAGCGCCCAGGCGATGTGCGTGAGCGCTTCGAGCGGCTGGTAGAGCATCATCAGCAGCGTGCTGAGATACCAGATTTGCCCGATGGTGAGCTTGCCTTCCATCACATGCCTCGCGCCGACGTAGAACATCGCCGCCGAACTCATCGCCACGAGCGTGCCGACGAGCAGCGCGCTTTTCATCGAGGTCGCGTTCAGCCGTAAGTTTGCTTCGAGACTGCCGTGCGCGCGCGCCTTGAACTGGCCGACCTCGTGCTCCTCTCGTCCGAACGCCTGCACCATTTTCACCGAGCTGAGCCCCTCCTGCGCGACCATGAGCACGGCGCTCTCCTGCTCGGCGATGTCCGTGGACTGCTCGCGGATGCGTTTCGCGTAGAGGAAAATCGCGAGCACCATGAACGGCACGACTAGCAGCGAGAGCAGCGCGATCTGCCAGTCAAAGGCCCACATCGTCGCGAACGTCGCGGCGAGCGTGATCACGCTTTGGAAAATGAAGAACCACTTGCTGTACACCGACTGGATGCTCTGCGAATCGTACGCCACGCGGAAACTGCTGTCCGTGCTGCGGCGCTCGTCGTGGAATTTCAGCGGCAGCGAGTGCAGATACGCATACAGTTCCGTGCGCAGCCGCAGCAGCGCATGGAGGCTCACGCGGAGCGTCATGATGCTCGTGAAGTAGCCGATGCCGCCTGCAAGGATGTGCAGCACGACCATGAGCGTGCAGACCGCTGACAAAATCACCGGCAGACTCCACGCGCCGAGATCGTGGCCCCAGAGGATGAGCCCGTGTCCGTTTACCGCGCCTGCGTTGGATGCCGGCAGCAGCTTGTCCACGATGAAAGCAAGGGGCCAAGGTCGGAGCAGATTGAACGCATTTGCCAGAAGCGTGAGCAGCATCGCGCCCGCAGTCGGCCAGATGTAGGGACGGAAATACGCAAACGCTCGGCGATGGACGGACATTCAAAACCAGTGGAACAAGGGGACGGCACCTTTGGCAATGGCGGACGTCGTTCACCATCCGAATGCACGGACCGTCCCGACGGGTCCGTGAATGCAGTTCAGGATGCAAATGCACACCCGAGAATGTAACGGCTGCATGGCAGCGTCATTTTTGATCCTCGCCATGTGCGGGCCTTCAGGGAAATATTTCTGTCCTACCAAACTCCGATCACTTTCTCATCGAATGAAACTCCAACGTCTCCCCCTCTTTGCTGCCATTTCATTCTGCGCGACCGCATGGTCCGTCGCTGACACCGCCACACTCACGCTCGCTGATTTCCGTGATGCAAAAGGCGAGAAGCCCGGCCCGGGATGGGTGGCAGAAGAAGGCGGCGTGATCCACCTTGCAGGGAAGGGCGCGGGACTTCTGGTTTCGGATAAGGAATACTCGGACTTCACGCTGGAGTGGGATTGGAAGCTCGCCGAGGGCGGCAATAACGGCATCAAATTCTGGGTGACGAAGGTCGGCGGAAAGGAATGGCTCGGCATCGAATACCAGATGATCGACGACCAGAAGCACCCCGATGGCCTCCGCGGCGGCAGCCACAATACGGGCAGCATCTACGACATCGTGGACTCCGCGAAGGACAAGATCCTCAAGCCCATCGGCGAATGGAACAGCAGCCGCATCGTCGTGAAGGACGGCAAGATCGAGCACTACCTGAATGGCAAACTCTGTTCCTCCGCAGACACGAAGACCGATGACTGGAAAGCGGCTATCGCGAAGAGCAAATTCAAGAACAAGGAAGGCTTCGCGCCCGGCCACGGAAAGTTCATGCTCACCGAGCACGGCGATCCGACTTGGTTCCGGAACATCCGTGTGACGACACCGTAGAAGGAGCGCCGCGCGTCCTCGCCGGCCATCCTCCCGTTACTCGCGCAGCGAGCAATTTTTACCACACCGGCGTTCTCACTGCCGCTTGCGTGCGGCTGTCGCCGCGAGTTGCCGGCGAGGACGCCAGCGCTCCATCTCTACCCGAGCCGCAGCACGTTTGCCGCGCTCGCATCCGGCATCCAGTCGAGGTGCGTGGTCGTGATGATCCGCTGCGCGTTTTCCGGAAGCGCAGCGAGCAGTGCATTGCGCCGGGTCGGATCGAGTTCGCCGAAAATATCGTCGAGCAGCAGCAGCGGCGGCGTGCCGAAATGCCGCTCCAGTAGTCGCGCTGCGCCGAGCTTCAGCGAGAGCACGAGCGTGCGCTGCTGGCCTTCGCTTGCATCGTCGGCGATGAGATCGTTCAGGAAAAAATGAACGTCGTCGCGATGCGGCCCGACCGTGGTCTGCCGCAGGCGCGCATCTTCACGCGGTGCGGCCGCAAGTGTCGCGGCAAAATCCCCGCCGTCGCCCGCCATGTATTCGAGCCGGAGCAATTCACGTTTTCCGCTGATCGCGAGATGCGCCGCGTTGGCTTCGGCTTGCAATTCACCAAGCAGTTTTCCCCGTGCGGCGCTCACATAATTGCCGTGCGCGATGAGCGGCTGGTCGAACGCCGCAATCTCGCGCCAGCGCGGTGAAGGCTGTTTCAGCAGATGATTCCGCGAGCGCAGCGCGTGTTCGAAGGCTCGCAACTCAGTGCGGTAGCCGGCGTCGCGCTGCATGCCGACGAAATCGAGAAAGCGCCGCCTTTTCTCCGCGGAGCCGCGCACGATCTCGATGTCGTCATTTCCGAACCACATCACGCGCGCGATTTGCAGCCACTCCTTCGCATTCGTCTGCTCCACGCTGTCGAGCGCGAGCTTCTTGCGCTCCGTGCCGAAGTAAAACTGCAGGTGCCGCGTGCCGAAAAATCCATCCGTGACGAAGCCGCGCCGCCCGTGCTGCACCACGCGCGCGAGTTGCGTGATGCGCGGCGATTGCAGGCGCAGCAGGATGCACGCGGCCTCGAGCAGCGAGGTCTTCCCGTGCGCATTCGGCCCGACGATGAAATTTGTCCCCGGAGCAAATTCCGTCTCAAACTGCTCGAAGCAGCGAAAGTGGCGGAGCTTCAGGCGGGACAATACGCTCCCGTTGACACGCTGGCCCAATGTAGTGCCGACGACTCGTCGGCACTCGGCGTCCGGAGCAGGTGAGGTGTCCGTCGTCGCGCCTCCCGTGAGTTTGGGGGCATCTTCGCATTCGCCAGCGCTTCGTGCCGACGAGTCGTCGGCACTGCATTGTTCCGTGCCGAATGATCCTCGTCCTGCTCGAAACATGCCTTCTCTCAGTCGTGCTTTGGCTGGATTTTCACGAATGTATCGTTCGTAAAATGCCAGATGCGCCGCACTGCGCACGATGTGATCGAATGACTCGTGCTGCCAGATCGAGCCCGTCGTACCGAGCAGTGCATTGATTCGTTTTGCCGAGATGCCCTTCCACGCTTGCTCCAATTTCGACAGCTCCCAATCCGGCGATGGAGTCACAAGTGCATGCACATGATTCGGCATCACGACAAATTCCCCGAGCGCATACCGGTCGCCGTCGGAGTGCAGCAGCACACTCTCCACGATCTCCGCGGCGGCAGGATCCGCGAGGAGGCAACTGCCGTGGCCCGTGTCGAGCCAGTCGTGCAGGATTTTGCCGAAATGATTGGCAAACTCGTGCCGGTCCTTCTGCGTGAGCTTCTCGATTTCCTCGGGCGAGGACAGTCCGCGCGCTTCCAGCCAGCGCAGGCGTTCGTCGAGCCAGTCGCGCAATTTTTCCTGCGGCAGCGAGTCGGCGAGACGCCAGGTGATGAAATATGTCGAGCCGCCCTGCCGCCAGTGCGGGAGGCTGCGCCGGAATTCGGCGGTGTCGGCGTTGGGATCGAATGGCTCGAAGGTCACTGCGCGAGTTTTGCCGCCACTCACGCTGCGCGGGAAGCCGCAATGTGGGGCCGACGAGTCGTCGGCTAGAGGCGAACGGTGCGGGTGGGATGTCCAAAGTCGCGCTGTTCGTCATCACAGGAGCAAGCGAGTCGTCGGACGCCTTCTGTGCCGACGGGTCGTCGGCACTACATTGCTTCCGCCTTGCTCACTTGCGTGTGCCGCCTAGCCTCCGCGGCCCACGAATATGGACAAGCTACCTGGATTCCGCGATTTCTACCCCGCCGACTGCGCGCGGAAAAACTACGTCATCGAGACGTGGCGCGGGGTTGCGCGGCGGTATGGTTTCGTGGAGTTCGACGGGCCGGTGGTGGAGTCCATGGAGCTGTATGAAAAGAAGAGCGGCGGCGAATTGGTCGGCCAGCTTTTCACTGTCGGCGTGACCGCGGAGCCGGGTTCGGTGAAAGGCGCGCTGCGTCCCGAGATGACGCCGACGCTCGCGCGCATGGTCGCCGCGCGGGAGCGTGATTTCAAAAAGCCGCTGAAGTGGTTTTGCGTGCCGAATTTTTTCCGCCACGAGAGGCAGCAGCGCGGGAGGCTGCGCGAATTCATCCAACTCAACTGTGACATCATCGGCGAAGCCTCGCCCGCAGCGGATGCGGAACTGCTCGCCGTGCTCGTGGACATGCTGCGCGCATTTGGGCTCACGGAGAAGGATTTCGTCGTGCGCCTTTCGAGCCGCACGGCGTGGCAGACATTTTTCCAGACGAATGCGAAGCGTGCCGATGGAGCCGAGCTGACGACTGAGGACGAGTACGAGTTTTTCCAAATCGTGGACAAGGCCGAACGTGCGCCGGAGGAGAAGACCGCCGCTGCGCTCACGAAGTTTGGCATGAGCGCCGCGTCGCTGCTCGCCTTCATGCGCAGCAAGGAGCCGACGGCGGAACTCACGCCGATCATCGCGGACCTGCAGGCTCGCGGACTCGGCGCTTACGTCGAGGTGGACTACGCCATCGTGCGCGGCCTCGCGTATTACACAGGCGTCGTCTTCGAGATGTTCGACCGCGCGAAGAATGAGCGCGCGCTCGCCGGCGGCGGACGTTACGACCGGCTGCTCTCGCTGATGAGCGACGGCAAGGTGGACCTGCCCGCGCTCGGCTTCGGAATGGGCGACGTGGTGCTGTTGAATCTCCTCGATGAAATCCCTGCCGCGAAGGCGAAGATGGACGCATGGTGCGCGGCGCAGCACGCGTGCGATCTTTACGTCGTCATCGCAAAAGAGGAACTCCGCCCGCAGGCGCTCGCGCTCGTGCAGGAGCTGCGCGACAGCGGAAAACGGACGGACTTCACACTCGCGCCTGCGAAGGTCGGCAAGCAGTTTCAGGCGGCGGAAAATCTCGGCGCTCGTCTCGCAGTCGTCATCGGCGAGGAATGGCCGCGGGTGAAAGTGAAGACGCTCGCCACGCGCGAGGAGCGGGAGCTCTCGAAGGACGAGCTGCGCGGGCTTTGACAATGTGGTGCCGGCGACTCGTCGGCGCTGGCATGCGGAGGGGAGTCCGTGCTGAGATCCTGTGTGGACTGCCGGACAAGATGCACGCCGTGGATCCGGGGTGCCGACGAGTCGTCGGCGCTACATTGGCGCGCGAACCCGTGGGTGGCGTAATGCGTCAAGCCTCTGCGCTTTCACGCCGCTGCGCAAATTCCGCCGCGAGCTTTGGCCCGATGCTTCGTGGGCCGAGCGGTCGGCCTTCGAGCGTGGCGATGGGCATCACGCCGAGCCAAGAGTTCGTGAGGAAGATCTCGTCGGCATTCACGGCGTCCTGCTGGCGGATGCGGCGCTCCTCGACTTTGCGGCGCTTGATGACCCATTCGCGCACGACACCGGCGCGGCATCCCGATTTGCGTGACGGTGTGAGGATGCGTTCGTCCTTCACGAGGAAGACATTCGCAAAGCACGCGGAGACGAGTTCTCCCATATCATTGGAGAGCAGCGCCTCGTCGAATTTCTGCGAATGCGCCTGCGCGAGTGCGTCAGTGTTGAACCAATAGTTTCCAGTCTTCAGCCCGCCGAACATCGAGCGGTAAAACTCGTCGTGGAAAGTGAGCGACCACGAGTCGTCCTGCTCCGGCTCACGAGGGTCTATGAACAGGAAGACGCGGGACGCGGCGACGGGCGCGGCGGGTGCTCCATCGCCGGCGGTCACGAAGATCCGCGCGAAGCCGTTGACGCCCGCACTTTCCAGAACTGCGCCCGCGGCGGCGACGGCGGCCTCGGGCATCGGAAAATCACGCTCGGCGCAGGCGGTGAGGATGCGCTGCTGATGCTGCGGCCAGAATTCGATCGCGCCATCCCGCACGGCCATGCTCTCGAAGAGCGACATGCCGTGGCGAAAGCCGCGGTCGGAAATTGGGACGCCGGTGGCGGGCTCGAACGCGCTGCCGTTCCAGAGCCAAGCCTTCACTGCACGTGAAGCTCGCGTGTGATGCCGAAGCGTTCGAGCCGTTTGCGCAGCGTGGCGCGTGTGATGCCGAGGAGCTTTGCGGACTGCACCTGGTTGCCGCGCGTCTGGCGCATCGCGTGGACGGTGAATTCACGTTCCAGCCACGGGAGCAGTTCAATGCTCGGATCGGCCTGCGCGACGCGCAGCAAGGCCTCGATGGCCTCCTCCTTTTGAATGGAGCCCACGGGTGTCGCCTCGGCGTTCGGGATGCCGAGCGGGATGTCCTTTGGCAAAAGGATGTCGCCGGTCGCGAGCACGCACGCGCGCTGGATCGTGTTTTCCAGTTCGCGCACATTGCCGGGCCAATTGTGGCCTTCGAGCACGCGGACGGCTTCCTCGCTGAGCTTGAGCCGCGGCAGATGTTTTTCCTCGGAGACGCGCTGGACGAAATATTCGGCGAGCAGCCGGATGTCCTCGATGCGCTGGCGCAGTGGCGGGAGTTGCACGCGCACGACGTTGAGCCGGTAAAAAAGATCCTCGCGGAATTTCTTCGCGGCGACCTCGGCCTCAAGGTTCTTATTCGTCGCGGTGATGATGCGGACGTTCGTCTTCACGACGTCATTTCCGCCGACCCGCGACAGCTCGCCATCCTGCAGCACGCGCAGGATTTTTCCCTGCAGCGTGAGCGGCATGTCGCCGATTTCGTCGAGGAAAAGTGTCGCGCCGTTGCTCTGCTCGAAGCGCCCGATGCGCTGGCCGGTCGCTCCGGTGAATGCGCCTTTCTCGTGGCCGAAAAGCTCGCTCTCGAGGAGCTGCTCGGGGATCGCGGCGCAGTTGATCGCGACGAAGCCCTTCGCGCTGCGGCTCGAATAGTGGTGAATTGCACGCGCGACGAGTTCCTTGCCCGTGCCGCTCTCGCCGGTGATCATCACGGGCGCATCCGAGTGCGCGACGCGGCCTACCAATTTGAACACCTGCTGCATCGCCTCGCTCTGGCCGACGATGCTGTCCTGATGCTGCTCGACGGTGAGCTGCGGGCGCGATGCGCGAGCGGCCTTGGTTGCGCGCTGTTCCTTGAGCGTCGTCTCCACGACTGCGCGGAAATTGAACGGCAGGCTTTCCTTTCGCAGAAAGTCGAACGCACCGAGCTTCATCGCCTCGATGACGGCCTGCGTGGTGCCATACTGGCTGACGAGCAGCACGAACGCACTCGAATCGCGCTCGCGGATTTTCGTCAGCAATTCCTGCCCAGTGTAAGGCTCGAGGTGTGTGTCCGCGATGACGAGGTCGGGCGACTCGCGGGAAAAAATGACGAGGGCTTCGTCCGCGCGTTCTGCGGAGAGGACGTTGAGTTCCGAGGCGGTGAGCTGTCTCACTGCCCACTTGAGGAAATCAGGATCGGGATCGACGACGAGGACTTTCTGGCCTTTGGGCATTATTGGATTCCGCCGAAGCGGCGTTCGCGTTTGTGGAACTCTGCGATGGCTGCACGCAAGTCCTGTTTTCCAAAGTCGGGCCAAAACTTCGGGGTGATGTAAAATTCCGAGTAGCTGAGCTGCCACAGCATGAAGTTCGAGAGCCGCATCTCGCCGGAGGTGCGGATGAGCAGGTCCGGCTCGGGATATTCGGCAGTGTAAAGGCGCGCGCCGATCATTTCTGGAGTGATGGTCGCGGGGTCGAGCGTTCCTGCGGCGGCGTCCGTGCAGAGGGAGCGGGCGGCGTCGGCGATTTCCGTTCGCGAGGAATAGTTCAGCGCGAGGATGAGGGTCATCGCGGAATTTTGCGCAGTCGTGGCGATGGTCTCGGAAAGTTTGCGCTGTGTGCTTTCGGGCAACTCGCCGATGCGGCCGATGGTGCGGAGCCGCACGCCATTCTTCATCATCGTCGGCAATTCCAGATCGAGAAAATGCTCAAGCAGCACCCACAGGCCGCTCACTTCCTCGCCGGGGCGCTTCCAGTTTTCCGTCGAGAATGCGTAGAGCGTGAGAAACTCCACGTGCTGTGCCACGCACTCCTCGGTCACGGCCCGCACGGTTGCTGCGCCTCGTTCGTGGCCTTTCAGCCTCGGCAGGCCGTGCTTCTGCGCCCAGCGACCGTTACCGTCCATGATGATGGCGACGTGCTTCGGCGCCTTGAGCGGACCGTTCGTTTTCTCGGGGGTCTCGGAAGTTTGGGTTTCGTGGCTCATTTTGCCCGCTCGTGTATGGCGGGGTTACACCACGATGGTCTGCTCTCGTCCCGGACCTACGCTGACGATGGAAAGTTTCGCGCTGCTCAGCTTCGCGATGGCTTGGAGATACGTGCGGCACTTCGGCGGGAGGTCGCTCCACTTTTTCGCAGCCGTCGTGTCCTTCTGCCAGCCGGGGAAGGTCTGGTAAATCGGCTCGCACTGCGCGAGCGCGTCGATATCGGTCGGCGGAAAATCGAGGCGCTTTTTGCCGAGCTTGTAGGCCACGCAGACTTTGATGGTCTCCATCGTGTCGAGCCCGTCCACATTCGTCACCGCGAGATCATCGATGCCGTTCACGATGCCCGCGTAGCGCACGCAGACGGCGTCGAACCATCCGCAGCGGCGTGCGCGCCCGGTCGTCGCGCCGAATTCGCGGCCGAGGCCGTGCAGGAAATCGCCAAGCCCGTCATTTTCCGTCGGGAACGGACCTTCGCCCACGCGCGTCGTGTAGGCCTTGATGGTGCCGATGACTTTGTCGATGCGGTTCGGCCCCACGCCGCTGCCGGTGCATGCGCCGCCGGAGGTCGTGTTGCTCGACGTGACGTACGGATACGTGCCGTGGTCGATGTCGAGGAAAGTGCCCTGCGCGCCTTCAAAGAGCACGTCGGCCTTGCCGCCGAGCATCTCATGGAGAAATACCACGGTGTTCGCGAGGAAGGGCGCGATTACTTTTGCGGCCTTCAGGTAGGCTTTCGATTCGGCGGCGATATTGATGGCATCCGCACCCATCGCTTTGAGCTGCACGTTCGCTTCCGTGAGCCGTTCGCGCAGGCGTTTGGCGAAGCGGGCCGGGTTCAAAAGTTCGCCCGTGCGCAGGCCGGTGCGTGCGGCTTTTTCCGAATACGTCGGGCCGATGCCACGGCCGGTCGTGCCGATCTTGCCCTTGCCCTTCGCGACTTCCTTCGCGCGGTCGAGTGCGCGGTGCGATGGGAGCGTGAGATGGGCGCAGTCGGAAATCATCAGGTTCTTCGGTGCCACGCGGATGCCCTGCTTGCGCAGGCCTTCGATTTCGCCTGCGAGCGACACGGCATCGATCACCACGCCATTGCCGATGACACACATTTTCCCCGGCCGCAAAATGCCGCTCGGGATCAGGTGCAGCACATACTTTTTTCCTTCGACGATGACGGTGTGTCCCGCGTTGTTGCCACCTTGCGAGCGGACGACGAGGTCCGCTTTTTCAGTGAGGAAATCGATGATTTTGCCTTTGCCTTCGTCGCCCCATTGGGCGCCGACCAGGATGGTGTTGGCCATGTGTGTTGGTGTGCTTGCGTTGGTTTTTCAGGCCCAAGGTCTGGCCTCGGGGGCGGGGAGAGTAGCGCCCGTGCGATGTCCCGCAAGCGGGAACGGTAAGGAGTGGCGCGGTTTTCCGTCGTGATCCTGATTTATCATATTGAATGGTGATTTCCGCTGCCGCACTCGCTGACAGATGGGCAAGACAAGGCAATACGTTCCGGGTTAAGATTCGGACTCCGCCGAGATTGCATTTCCATTCCGCAGAGTGCGCTGCTTTGCTCCGCGGCTCACTTTTACCCCGAAAATCCTCCACTCATGAACTGGTGCAAACTCGCCATCCTCACCGATGAAGTCTCGCAGGAACTCGACGACGTGCTCCGTTTCGCCGCTGAGTTCAAACTCGACGGCATCGAAGTCCGCAGCCTCTTCGGGCATGCCTTCAAGGATCTCACGAAGGACGCCCTGCAGCTCATCGCGAAAAAATCGCGCGATGCAGGGCTCTCAATCGCGGGAGCCGCGTCGCCGGTTTTCAAATGCAACCTCGATGCGCCGGATGAAATCGCGGCGCACGTCGAGCTGTTCAAGCGATCCGTCGAGGCCGCGCAGATTCTCGGCACGGACATCGTGCGCGTGTTCGCATTCCTCCGCCGCTCGCATCCCGCGACGGGCGACGATCTGAAGCGCGCTGCGTCGCATTTTGGAAAGCTGCTCGAAGTCGTGAAGGGCACGGACATCCGCATCGGAATCGAAAACGAGGCGAGTTGCGTCGTGGGCAATGGCGCTGAGACGGCGGAATTTTGGAAGCACCTGCCGCCGTCGCCGCAGTTCGGCGTCGTGTGGGATCCGTGCAACTGCATCTACCTCGAAGGCGCGAATGATCCCATCCGCGACGACTATCCCGCGGTCGCGGAAAATGTGATCCACGTCCACGTGAAGGACGCCGCTCGCGAAGGCACGAAATCCGCGCTGAAGTGCATTGAGCTGGGCAAGGGCTCGATTGATTTCCCCGGCCACATCCGCGACCTGAAGGCGCGTGGCTATCACGGATGGATCACGCTGGAGACCCACTGGCGCAGCGTCCCGCTCGACGACGCGACACAGCACCTGCCAGCAGGATACGGCTTTTCCGCGAATGCCGAGCCCGCGAGCCGCATCTGCATGGCGACGCTGCAGCGGTGGGTCGCGGAAGCTTGAGGGGGCGGAGTGCTCAGCGGTTGTGACTGGTGACTGGTGAAAAGTGACTGGTCTCCGCGCCGTTGATCTGCTGCCACAGCTTTGCGCTGGATACGCGGCACCAATCACCATTCACTAGTCACCAGTCACAACCCCAGAGCACCCCACGCTCACCCATTTCACACACAACTCCCGCACCACATGTCCACTCCCGTCCGCTTCGCACTCGTCGGCACCGGCAATATTTCCGGCATTCACGCACAAGCCATCAGCGAAATCCCCGGCGCGCAGCTCACCGCCGCGTATTCCGTCGCGGGCCTCGCGCCATTTTGCGAAAAGTGGGGCATCGCAGCCGCCGCATCGCTCGATGACCTCTTCGCCCGAAAAGACGTGGACGCCGTGTGTATCACCACGCCGAGCGGTTCGCACGGCGAGCCCGCCATCGCCGCGCTGAAGGCTGGGAAGCATGTGCTTTGCGAGAAGCCGATGGAGATCAATGTGGAGAAAATTGACGCCATCATCGCTGCCTCGAAGGCGAGTGGAACCATCCTTGCGGCTGTTTTCCAGAGCCGTTTCGGCGAAGGCGCGCGCACAGTGAAACGCGCCGTGGACGCCGGTCGCCTCGGCCGTCTCACCATCGCGAGCGCCTACGTGAAATGGTGGCGCACGCAGGCCTACTACGACAGCGCAGGCTGGCGCGGCACTTGGGAGATGGACGGCGGCGGCGCGCTGATGAATCAGGGCGTCCATGCGATTGATTTGCTCACGTGGTTCGTCGGAGTGCCTGTCGAGGTAAAGGCGAACATCGCCACGCTCGCGCACGAGCGCATCGCCGTGGAGGACACGGCGGTCGCCACACTGCGTTTTGCGAATGGCGCACTCGGCGTCGTCGAGGGCGCGACGAGCACGTATCCCGGCTGGAACAAGCGCATCGAACTGAGCGGCGACAAGGGCTCCATCATCATCGAAGACGACGCGATCAAGTTTTGGCAGTTTGAAACGGAAGAGCCCGGCGACGAGGCCATCCGAAATGGTGGCAGCACTTCCGCCATCGGCGGCGGCGTGGCGAATCCCATGGCCATCAGCACCGAGGGCCACCGCCTCCAACTCGAGGATCTCTGTAACGCCATCCGCGAAAAGCGCCAGCCCGCCGTCCCCGGTAGCGACGCGCGCAACGCCGTGGCGACCATCTGCGCGATCTACGAGGCCGCGAAGACCGGGAAGACGGTGCAGGTGAAATAGGGCGCGCGTCGCAACGTAGGCTAGGTTTCCAACCTCGCGCGGGAGGATGGGCGAAGGAGGCGGGATGGCGTGGAGCGCGCGTGGAGCGCCGCCCGTCCCGACGGCCACTGCCACACCACGCGCAGCGTCACTTCTCCTCCCACGCATTCGTCTTCCCACAGGCTTCGAGGAAAAGACCAGGCCTGCGGCGCATGTCATGGCCGGCGAGACGCGCGGCGCTCCACCGCCTCGCTGCGCTCGCCCGCGCGAGGTTGAAAACCTCGCCTGCATTGGCGCCCGCATTTTGCGCGGGCAATCCGCCTGCGCGCTGCTATTCACCTTCACTGTGAAACTCCCGCACTTCCCCCTCGCTGCGCTCCTCTGTCTCTCCGGCCTGTCCGTGCATGGCGCGCCGGATTCCGATGCTGCTAAAATTTTAGCCGACGCCGGAGTGAAAGGCGGCATCGTCGTGCAACTTGGGATCGGCGACGGCTCGCTCACGGCCGCGCTGCGCGCGAATGACAGCTACCAGGTGCAGGGCCTCGACACGGATGGCGCGCGCGTGGCGAAAGCACGCGAGGCGATTTTTTCCAAGGGCCTCTACGGGCCGGTGAGCGTGGATAAATTCGACGGCAAGCTGCTGCCCTATGTGGACAATTTTGTGAACCTCATCGTCGCGGATGATCTCGGCGGCATCGCGATGGAGGAGGTGAAGCGCGTGCTCGTGCCGGATGGCGTGGCGATCATCGGCGGGAAGAAAACGGTGAAGACGAGGACCGACGCGATTGATGAGTGGACGCACTATTACTACAACGCGAAGGGCAACGCGGTCTCGAAGGACAAGCAGGTCGGGCCGCCGGAGCGGTTGCAGTGGGTGGGCTCGCCGCGCTGGTCTCGGCATCACGATCGCATGTCGTCGCTCAGCGCGCAGGTCACGAGCGGCGGGCGGCTCTACTACATCATGGATGAAGGCTCGCGCATTTCGATCCTGCTGCCGTCGAAGTGGAACCTGATCGCGCGCGATGCGTTCAATGGCACGCTGCTTTGGAAAAAGCCGATCGATCAATGGAGTGAGCACATGTGGCCGCTGAAATCCGGCCCGACGCAGCTCACGCGGCGGCTCGTGGCGGATGGCGATCACATCTACGTCACGCTCGGGATCGGCGAGCCGATCAGCGTCGTGGATGGCGCGAGCGGCAAGGTGACGCGCACTTTTCCCGAGACGAAAGGTGCGGAGGAAATCCTGCATGTGGACGGTGTGATCTACGCGCTCGTGAATCCGAAGGAATGGGCGCTGAAGGATTTTGCGCCGAAGCAGCAGCAGGATCAGGGGCGCGTGTCGCAGGAATACGAGTGGGACAAGCAGCCGCGCGATCTCGTGGCGGTGGATGCCGCGAGCGGGAAGGTGCTGTGGAAAAAGGAGCAGACGAAAATCGCGCCGATCACGCTTTCGACGGACGGGAAGCGCGTGATTTTTTACGACGGCGATCAGCTCGTGTGTCTCGATGGCAAGAGCGGCACGCAGAAGTGGGCGAGCGGGCCGGAGCCGAAGCGCAAGCTGCTCGAATATAATTTTGGCCCGCGCGTGCTCATCACCGGCGAGACGGTGCTCTACGCGGGCGGCGACGGATCGGAGAAGGGTCTCGACCTCGAGACGGGCAAGGAACTTTGGAAAGCTCCGCATGAAAAATCTGGCTACCGTTCGCCGGAGGATCTCATCGTCGCAGGCGGGCTGGTGTGGAATGCGCCGACGACTTCGGGAAATATGTCGGGCGAATTCGTCGGACGCGATCCGCGCACGGGCGTGGAGAAGAAGAAGTTCGCGCCGGATGTTCCGGACGGCACGTACTGGTTCCACCACCGCTGCTACATCGCGAAGGCGACGGAGAATTTCATCATCCCGTCGCGCACGGGCATCGAGTATGTGGACATCGCGAAGCAGCACTGGGATCTCAATCACTGGGTGCGCGGCGCGTGCCTCTACGGCGTGCTCCCCGCGAACGGCCTCACCTACGCGGGCCCGCACAACTGCGCGTGCTACCCCGAGGCGAAGCTCGACGGACTCAACGCACTCAGCGCCGCGACTTCGCCATTCCCCGCGACGCCGCCGGATGAGCAGCGTATCGAGCACGGCGCGGCGTGGGGGCAGCCGATCGAGGAAAAATCACCCAACTCCGCAGACTGGCCGACGTATCGCCACGATGCCGCGCGCAGCGGCGCGAGCGATCAGCCTTTGCAAAAGGAACTCGGCAAATCGTGGGAGGTGAACCTCGGCGGACGCCTCAGCGCGATGAGCGTTGCGAATGGCCGCACCTACGTCTCGCAGCTCGATGCGCACACGCTTTACGCGCTCGACGCGACGACTGGCAAACAGCTCTGGCACTTCATCGCGGGCGCGCGCATCTCGTCGCCGCCGACGATGTGGAAAGGCCGCGTGATCTTCGGCGGCATGGACGGCTGGGTGTATTGCCTGCGCGAGACGGATGGCGCGCTCATCTGGCGTTTCCAGGGCGCACCGAATTCGCGGCGTCATGGAGCCTTCGAGCAGATCGAGAGCGCGTGGCCGATCCACGGCAGCGTGCTCGTGGAAAATGACACCGTGAATTGCGTCGCAGGGCGCTCCGTGTTCCTCGACAGCGGCCTCCGTTTCATCCGCCTCGACGCCGCGACCGGCAAGAAACTCGCCGAGGAGATCTACAACGAAAAAGATCCCGAGACGGGCGGTGACTTCCAGGATCGCCACAAGACGCTCCAGATGCCCGTAGGCCTCAACGACATTTTGTCGAGCGACGGCAAGGTGATGTATCTCCGCTCGCAGAAAATCCTCGCCGACGGCAAGCGCATCGAGATCGGCCCCGTGAGCGCAAATGCCGCCGTGCAGGGTGGCGCGCAAAAGGGCGACGGACGCCATCTTTTCGCGCCGATGGGCTTCCTCGACGACTCGTGGTTCCACCGGAGCTACTGGGTGTATGGCAAAAACTTCGCGGGCGGACACAGCGGATATTTCCAGGCCGGGAAATACACGCCCGAGGGCCGCATCCTCGTCCACGACGACAAGAACGTGTACGGCTACGCGCGTCTGCCGCAGTATTACAAATGGACGACCACGATGGAGCACCAGCTCTTCTCCGCGTCGAAGGAACCGCCGGATGTCGCAGTGGCTGCAGAGGGCGGTGGCGGCGGGAAGAAAAAGCAAAACGCGCAGGCCGCGAAGGCTGCTAATGTCACGCCGAGCGTGAAGTTTGACGGCGACAAAATCGCGGTCGCAGGCAAGCCGATCACCGTCGAGGCGTGGGTGCTGCCCGACGGGCCGAATGGCGTCATCTGCCAGCAGGGCGGCGGTCAGATGGGCTACGCACTCGCGTTGCAGGACGGACGCCCGGGATTTTCCGTGCGTGCGAACAAGGAGACCGGCATTGCGGAATCCGCGCGCGCGCTCGATCAGGGCTGGCATCACATCGCGGGCGTGCTCACCGAGGGGAAAAAATTGCAGCTCTACGTGGACGGCCAACTCGCCGCTGAGGCGAAGTCGCCCGGCTTCATCCCGAATGCACCAAAGCAGGGTCTCTCGCTCGGCTCGGCCGGCGGTTCGCTCGTGAGCGACTACGGCAAGGACGAGCCTTACACGGGAATGCTCGATCAGTTTGCGATCTGGGGGAAAGCGCTCGCACCCGGCGACATCATCGAGCACGCGAACGGCGCGAATTTCATCCAGCGCGGCAACGGTGCGCTCCTCGCGTGCAGCTTCGACAACGGCACCGCGAAGGACGACGCGGGCGGCGCGCTCCTCGGCGCGATGAGCGGCGTCGAAACCGGCAAGGGCAAGATCGGCGCGGCGCTGTGGTTTCACAAACCCGGCAACGCACCGAGCATCCTCGGTGGCAACGCTGGCAAGAAGATCGTGGGCAAAAACGCCGCGCCCGCTGCACCCGCTGGCACCGCCGCGCCCGCCGATCCCACTCAACCGCCGCCGCCTGCCGCCAATGCCAAGGGCAGCTTCGTCGAGCACCAGTGGAATCAGCAGTCGCCCGTCTTCGCGCGCGCGATGTGCATGGCGAAGGACACGATTTTCGTGAGCGGCCCGCCCGACATGATTGACGAGGAATACGCCTTCGAGCGCATGTCGAAAAAGGATCCCGCCGTTTACAAGGAACTCGCCGCGCAAGACGCCGCACTCGACGGCAAGAGCGGCGGCAGCCTGCTCGCGATGAACACCGCGAAGGGCGAAATCGGCACCGAGCTGAAACTCGAAAGCCCGCCCGTGTGGGACGGCATGGTCGTCGCGCAGGGCTGCCTCTACGTCGCAAGTGTGGACGGGAAAGTGACGTGCTACGGGAAGAAGTAGATCCCGCGATCATCGCGCCAGCGCTGCAGACCGATGTTGACAGCATGGCACCGTGCCACGAATAGGTTCGCCGTGCGCCCACTCCATCGCATTTTCGCTCTGCTGACGTTGCTTGGGTGGCTTTTTGCCGCCGGGCATGTGGCCTCGGAACACGCCGGTGTGGCGGATGGTGGCGCGCAGCACGCACTGCTGGGTTGCGAGGCTGGTGCCGACCATGATGACGATGGCCCGGCGCACGATGGCGAGCATCACCAGCATCACAATCTCACTGCGCTGAGTGCCGGGCCACGGTTGAAATCAGTGGAGGACCGGGCTCCCGCCCCGATGTGGATGCTGCCGTCGGATGTGCTGTCTGCACTGCTCGCAGACATGTTCGGTGAAAGGCGCGAGCCTCGATTGCTGGGCACGCGCGGACATGCGCCGCCGGATGCCCGGGCTTCCGGATGGCTTTTGGTTTGTCGGACTGCGCTGCCGGTGCGCGGTCCTTCGCTCGCGGCGTAAAGTCAGTCCCGTTCGGGTCTGACGCTCTCTCGTGTTTACGCGGCGCATCCTCGCGCCCGCGTCGCCCGCACTCATTCGCTGCGCGCGACTCCCGCAACTGCAGTCTCTCACCTTTTCCATCCATGTTCCGAATCTTCACTTTCATCCTGCTCATCCACACCACGGCGGTCGCCGCCGGCGTGACGCTTTCTATGGACGACATCAGCCAGCGTGTCCGCCAGAACAATCTGCAGATCGCCGCCGCACGGCTCCGCATCGAGGAGGCGCACGGCCGGCTCGACAGTGCCGGGCGGCTCGCGAATCCCGAACTCGGTTTCGATTACTCCCAAAATGTCCGCACGCCGGAACACGGGTTCCGGCTCGAGTTCATGCAGCGATTTCCTGTCACGGGACGCCTCCGGCTGGAGAAGGCCGTCTCCCGCGCGCAGCTCGCCGCTGCCGAGGCGGAGGTACGCGACGTGGAACGCAGACTGGTCGCCGAGGCACAGACTCTCGCGGTGAAAATGATCGCACTGCGGCAGCAACGTGCGCTGCGCGTGAAGCAAATCTCGAACAGTCGGGATCTCGGGGAATTCATGGTCCGACGCGTGCAGACCGGCGAGGCGTCCGTCCTCGATGCTGCGCAATTGGAACTCGAACGCGGCCAACTCGGCACCGCGCTGCTGCTGCTCGACAGCGAGCGGGCGGCGCTGCTCGGGGCCTTGCGCCCGCTCCTCGGAATGAATGCGACCGACTCGTTGGAAATCATCGGCGCACTGCCGGTGCCCGGCGTCCTTCCGCAGCAAACTGTGAACCCGGAACGGCGCGGGGATTTTCTCGCCGCGCAACGAAACACCGACGCTGCCCGTGAAAACACCGCACTGGCGAAGGCGAACAAGTGGGCAGACGTGGGCGTGGGGCTCACCGCCGAGCACACCCGCACCGAGGACGCACCGGATGGACTCCAGCGCGACACGATGGTCGGGTTGAAGTTCAGCCTGCCGCTCCCGATCTGGAATGCGAACGAGGGCCGCATCCGTGAGGCGACCGCCAGCGCGAAACGCGCGGAAAAGGAAGCGGACGCGCTCGCCTTGCAAATCCGCGGAGAAGTCGCAGGTGCACGCGATGAGATGGCTGCCCTTGCGAAAGTAATTTCGTCGATTGCGGACGATCTTATTCCCCAATCACAGCGCATTGAGGAACAGCGCAGGACCTCCTACGGCATCGGCCAGACTGCGTTCATCGAAGTCGTCCGCGCACGCGGCGGGCGATTTGAACTCGAGGTGCAACTTGTCACCGCGCTGCGCGATTACCACCTCGCCCGCACGCGATACCTCGCGGCCACCGGTGCGACGGCATCTCAGTCGAAACCCGCAACACGCAAGTGAACCGCCTTATGAACTCCGCACTCCTCATCACCAAAGCCGTCGTCAGCGGCGGCTTGATCGTCGCCATCAGCGAACTCGCGAAGCGCAACAACACGACGGCGAGCATCGTCCATTCGTTGCCGCTCGTCTCGCTGCTCGCGCTCATCTGGCTCTTCGCAGAGACGCGCGACACCGCGCTCATCGGACGGCACATGACGGGCACCTTCTTCTTCGTCCTGCCGACGCTGCCGATGTTCCTCGCCGTGCCGTGGCTGCTCCGTCGCGGCGCGGCGTTCTGGCCCGCGATGGCGGCAGGTGTGGTGCTCACGGTGGCGCTCTATTTTCTCACGATGCGCCTGCTGAAAATCGCGGGCGTGAACCTCTGATTCCCACTCTCCATGCACACATCCATGATTCGAAAGCTCACCATCCTGTCCGCCGTGGTCCTTGCGGTATCGTCGTTGCGCGCCGTCTCTCCGGAGGAAGCAGCCGCCACCGTCATCCTCGACGAGACAGGCGTGAAGAATCTGAAGATCGAATTTGTCGAAGCCGAAGAGGCCGTCTTTGAGGAGACCGTCTTCGCGCTCGGGCGCATCCGGGTCGCGCCGGGGCATCGCGCAGTCGTCAGCAGTCGCGTGCCGGGCCGCGTGTTGAGCGTGAGCGCGCACATCGACACCCGGATCGAGAAAGGCGCTGAAGCTGCCGTGATCGAGAGCCGCCAGCCAGGCGATCCGCCGCCTTCCATCCGTCTCACCGCCCCGCTCGGCGGCATGGTGTCGGCGGTGAAAATCGTGCCGGGCCAACCCGTGACGCCCGACGATTCGCTGGTCGAGATCATCGATCTCTCCGAGGTCCACGCCATGGCGGCAGTCCCGGAGCATCTCGTCGGAGGGCTGCGTGTGGGGCAGGCCGCACACATCCGGGTGATGGCTGTGCCGGGCCGCATTTTCGAGGCAACGCTCGAACATCTCGGCGCAGAGGCGGATGGGAAAAGCGGCACGCTCGAGGCCGCGTTTCACATCGAGAATCCCGACGGCCTGCTGCGCCCGGACATGCGCGCGGAATTCTCCATCGTGCTGAGCAAGCGCGAGGGCGTGATGAGCATCCCGCGCAGCGCGCTTCAGGGTGACGCGACAAATCGCACCGTCTATCGCAAGCACTACGACGCATCGCTGAAAAACACTTTCGTGCGCATCCCTGTGCAGCTCGGCGCGATGAACGACCGCTTCGTGGAAATCACCGGCGGTCTCGTCGCGGGCGATGAAGTCGTGACCACGGGCGCCTATTCACTCGGCTTCGCCGGAAAAGGCAGCATCTCCCTGAAGGAAGCGCTCGATGCAGCGCACGGCCATGAGCACGCCGACGACGGGAGTGAACTCAGTGCCGGCCAAAAAAGCGGACAGGCGAAAGGCGGCGGCCAACACGGTCACGACGGCGCGAAGTTCCCGGCGCTCACGATTTTCTCCCTCGCCTCGAATGCGCTCCTGCTCGCGCTGCTCGTCGTGGCGATGCTGCGGAAGCCAAGGGCGGACGAGGCGCCCGCCGCGAAGACGGAACGCAAGGCCGAGGAGGTTCAGTCGTGAGCTTCGCGCGCTTTCAAGATTGCTTCCACTTGCGCGCGCAGCGGCGCGATGCGGGTCTGGAGCACTTCCCACAATACCTCCCACTCCACGTCGAAGTAGTCATGCACGAGAATGTGGCGCATCCCGATGATGGATTTCCAAGGCACGTCGGAATGCGCGTGACGGACGGCATCGCTCAGCTTGAACGAAGCCTCGCCGATAATCTGCACCTGCGCGCGGAAGAACCAGCGAAGCGGTTCGTCGCGCTGGAACCGCCCGTGGTCATCCGTCGCGTGGCGCCCGATGGCGGCGATCGCTTCCAGAATATCGCGGAGCCGCTGGTCGTCGGTACGCTCGCTTTTCATACCGGCACCGCATCGCGCAGGACGCTTTCGCGGAAGTGCGGGCGCATGTCCTTGTGCTCCGTAATCACATCCACCGTGCAGCCGAGCAGGTCGCGCAAATCCATGAGCAGAGCACCTTGGTCGAACAGGCTGCGACCAGGCTCCATCTTCACAATCACATCAACGTCGCTCGTCTCATCATCATCCCCGCGCGCGACCGAGCCGAAGATGCGCACATCCGTCGCACCGTGCCTCGTGGCCAGCGCGAGGATCGCCTCGCGGTGCTTTGCGATGAGTTCCCGTTTCGACATCCCCCCACTCTGCCGCAAAGCGCGGCGGGCCGCAATTCCAGCTTTCGTCTCCCATGCTGAATAAGCTCATCCGCTTCGCGCTCCACAATCGCGCCATCGTCATCGCGTTCGCGCTGCTGCTCTTGGTCATGGGTGTGCGGACGACGATGGAACTGCCGGTCGAGGTGCTGCCGGATCTCACGAAGCCGACCGTCATCGTCCTCACCGAATCGCCGGGCCTCGCGCCGGAGGAGGTGGAGATCAACATCACCCAGCCCATCGAGCGCTCGCTGCTCGGCGTCGCGGGGCTCACGCGGCTGCGCTCGAATTCCGACGTGTCGCTCTCGCTCGTGTATGCGGAATTTGCTTGGGGCACGGACATCTACAAGGCACGGCAATTCGTGCAGGAGCGGCTAGCGGGCGTGCGTGGCACGCTGCCGGCGGGCACGGAGCCATTCCTCACTCCGGCGGCTTCGCTCATGGGCGAAATTCTGCTCATCGGCGTGAGCAGTCGAGATGGGAAAATGCTGGCGCGCGACGTGCGGACGATTGCCGACTGGACCATCCGCCCGCGTCTCCAGAGCATCCCCGGCATCGCGGAGGTGCTGAATATGGGCGGCGGCATTAAGCAGGTGCAGGTGATGCCCGAGCCGAATCGCATGGCCGCGCACGAGGTGACTTTCGAGGAACTCGAAACCGCGGTGAAGGAGGCCGCGAGCAATTCCACCGGCGGCTTCATCAATACCGGCACGACGGAAATCATGGTGCGCAATCTCGCGATGACCGTGCAACTCGAAGACATCGCGCGCACGATCGTGAAACGTGTCGGCGACCGCAGCATCACCATCGCCGACGTGGCGCGCGTCGAGTGGGGCGTCGAGCCGATGCGCGGCGACGGCAGCGTGAACGGCGTGCGCGGCGTGGTGATGAGCATCACGAAAGCGCCGGGCTTCGACACGCTCGGGCTCACCGCGCAGATCGAGGAAGCACTCGCCCAATTGCAGAAGACACTGCCCGCCGGCGTCGAGGCCACGGTGCTTTTCCGCCAGGGCGACTTCATTGACCACGCCGTCGGCAACCTCAAGGAAGCCATCCGCGACGGCGCCATCATGGTGACCATCGTCATCTTCCTTTTTCTGCTCAATTTCCGCACGACGTTCATCACGCTCATGGCGATGCCGCTGTCGTTTGCCATCACGATGCTCGTCTTCAAGTGGTTTAGCATCTCCGTGAACTCGATGACGCTCGGCGGCCTCGCCGTGGCCATCGGCATGGTCGTGGATGACGCCATCGTGGATGTGGAAAACGTCTTCCGCCGACTGCGGGAAAATGCCGCGCTGGAAAAGCCGCACCCGCGTCTCGACGTGATCGCGAAGGCCTCCGGCGAAGTGCGGAATTCCATCCTCTACGCCACGCTCCTCATCATCCTCGTCTTCCTCCCGCTGCTCGGGCTGACGGGTGTCGAAGGCCGCCTCTTTTCCCCCATCGCCATCGCCACCATCGTCTCGATGATCGCGTCATTCGTCGTGTCGCTAACGGTGATTCCCGTGCTGTGCTCGATGCTGTTGAATCCGAAGTCGCGGCGCGCGGCTGCGCCAAGCCCGGAGGGCTTGCGGAAATTAGCCGGGGGTAAAGCGAGCCTGGCGAGCGACACCCCCGGATCGCCGTCACAACGCGAACGCACCCCGGATGGGGTGCCGGAAACCTCCGCCGCCCCTGCCGGGGCGGATTCCGCGAGGGGCAGGGTTCCGGGGGCTGCATCGGCTAATGCCGACTTACCCCCGGCTAATTTCCATCAGCCCTCCGGGCTGCAAGCACCGTCGCACTCAGAACACGATGGCTTTCTCACGCGCAGCATGAAGTGGCTGCTCGAAGCCACGCTGCTGCGCTTCGGGCTTTCGCAGCCGTTCCTGCTGCTCGGCATCGTGGGCATGATGGTCGTCGGCGCGTTCCTGCTGTATCCGCAAATGGGCAAGGACTTCCTGCCATCGTTCCGCGAGGAGACGGCGCTCATCTCCAGCACCGCCGCGCCGGGCACCTCGCTGGAGGAGATGAACAACATCTCCGACGTCATCGAGCAGCAGCTACTCACCATCCCGGAGGTGAAGAAAGTCGGACGCCGCCTTGGACGCGCGGAACGCGGCGACCATGTCGTGCCGGTGAGCACTGCGGAGTTCGACGTGGATTTCCGCGACGAGAAAAACAGCCGCACCCGCGCCGAGATCCTCGCCGATGTGCGCAAGAAAGTGCAGGGCGTGCCCGGCACCTTCAGCGTCGTGATGGGGCCGCTCGCCGACCGCATCGGCCACATGCTCAGCGGCGTGAGCGCGCCCGTGGCGATCAAGGTCTTCGGCCCCGACCTCGACAAACTGCGGCAGCTCGGCATCGAGATTCAGGCCGTCGCGAAATCCATTCCCGGCTTCGAGGACGTGAAGCTCGATCAGCAATCCGTCATCGCGCAGCTCCGCATCGAGGCGAACCGCGAGCGTTGCGCCGCCTACGGCATCACACCGGGCAAGCTGAACGCCACACTCTCCACGCTGCTCGGCGGCGACAACGTCGCCGCGCTCCGCGAAGGCCAGCGCGAGATCGACCTCGCCATCCGCCTGCCCGTGGAGTGGCGCGAGACGCCGGACAAACTCGCCGAGCTTCCCATCGAAGTGCCCGACGGCGCGGGCGGCATCCAGCGCATCCCGCTGCGCCTCATCGCCGACGTGCGCGAGGCCAAGGGGCCAAACGTCATCTTCCGCGAAAACGCCCAGCGCCGCTTCGCCCTCGCCATCAAGCCGACCGTGCGCGACGTCAGCACGCTCGTCGTGGATTTGCAAAACCGCGTCGGGGAGAAGGTGAAGCTGCCCGAAGGCTACTTCGTGAGCTATGAGGGAGAGTTTCTCGCGCAGCGCGAAGCCTCCCACCGCATCGCCATCCTCAGCACGGTCGTATTTTTCGTCATCGCCTTCCTGCTCTACGGCTACTTCCGCACGCCGTTCTTCGCGTTCCAGGTGCTCTTCGACATCCCGCTCGCGCTCGTGGGCGGGCTCGTCTTCACGTATTTCAAACTGAACAACATCAGCATCGCCACGCTCGTCGGCTTCATCGCCGTCGCTGGCGTCGCCGCGCGCAACAGCATCATGCTCCTCTCGCACTACCTGCACCTCATGCAGCACGAGGGCGAAAATTTCACCAAGGCCATGGTCATCCGCGGCACGAAGGAACGGCTCGTCCCCGTGCTCATGACCGCGCTCGCCGCCGGCATCGGCCTCATCCCGCTCGTCCTCGCCGCCGACCAGCCGGGCAAGGAAATCCTGCATCCCGTCGCCGTCGTGATCGTCGGCGGCCTCATCACCAGCACGCTGCTCGGCCTCGGCGTCACGCCCACGGTTTTCTACACATTCGGCAGAAAAGCCGCGCAAAAAGCCATCGAGAACGAAGCCCCCGCATCGCACTGAAAACTTTCCCAGAACAACAACACAACAAACACCACACCACATGAAAAAACACATCCTCGCGCTGCTCAGCAGCCTCGCAATCACTGCCGCCGCGTTCGCACACGGCGACGTCGAAATCGGACCCAACGGCGGCCGCATCCTCGAGTTCTCGAAGAACGAATCCATGCACGGCGAAGTCACCGTGAAGGACGGCAAGTTCGTCATCGCCGTTCTCGACAAAGCCATGAAGCCCGTCGCCCTCGCCGAGCAGACGCTCACCGCCAGCGGCGGCCCGACCGGCAAGGCGGCGAAGCTCTCCGTCGAAAAGACCGACAACAAGTTTGTCATCCCCGTCGTGAAATCCGGCGAATGGTTCATCGTGCAGTTCAAGGAAAACGCAAAGGCCAAGGCCATCACCGCGCGCCTGGAGTACGACACGAATCCGTGTCCAAAGTGCAAAGGTCCCGAGTGGCTCTGCGCATGCGCCGCAAAGGAGGCAAAGAAGGAGAGAAAGTAGCCTCGCCAATCCCGCCAAAGCAGGTCCATGCAATGAGCCGCGTAGCGCCTGAACAAAAATAGCCGTGGGGGTCGAGTCTTCGAGGAACCCACGGACAGGATTGCAGGAAGGACAAGCTGCGGAGCAGCGGCACAACCACTCGAACGGCGTGCCCTGTGTCGCCGCTACGCGGCTTGCACGCCTCGGCGTTGATCCGTGGGTTCCTCGAGGACTCGACCCCCGCGGCTATTGTTGTATTAGCGCTACGCGCCGGCACAGCCACACAGCAGGGCACAGCCATGGACTTGAATTCAACCACGCCCCTGAAGGCTCCCCACGAAAAACGCTTGTTGCACCGAAGTCCCAAGACGCGAGGATTCGTGCTGTTGTCATTTCTGCCAATGAAAGCCCCCGATATTTCCTCTCATCAAGTCCGCCGGCGCGGGCACGAGTGAACGCCACGTGATGAAGCGCATTCTTCTCTGCCTGCTCGCGTTCGTGACCGCTGCACACGCGTGTTCGATCCCCGTTTTTCGCTACGCGCTTGATCGCTGGCCGGCGGATCCGTTCGCGATCGAGATCTCCGCGACCGACGCGAAGGACGAGGCCGTCGCGCGTTTCCTGCGAAACTTCACCGACTCATCGCCGATGAATCTCTCGCCCTCGCGCTCGCAGGACGAAGGCCCGTCGCGCCTCGCATTCCCGCACGCCGCACCCGATGCGACGCCCGCGTGGAGCGGCAAGCTCGACGCTGCAACCCTGCCGCGCATCACGGATTCCCCGGCTCGCGTCGAGATCGTGAAGCGCATCCTCGCCGGCGAATCCGCCGTGTGGGTGCTCGTCGAGAGCGGGCAGAAAAATGCCGACGATCGCGCGGCGTCCACGCTCGAGAAACGGCTGCGCTACCTAGAGCAAGTCGCGCAGGTTCCCGCGATCGATCCGAGTGACCCGACGAGCAAGCTCGGCCCCGGCCCCGCGCTGCGCGTGAAATTTTCCGTGCTGCGGATCAAGAGTGGCGACGAGGCCGAGAAGCAGTTCACCGCGATGCTCGCCGGGCCAAACGGTTACATGGAAAACGCCAACGGCCCGTGGCTCGCGCTCGTCTTCGGCCGCGGCCGCGTGCTCGGCGCGTGGGCCGCGGAGGGCTTTGGCGACGAGCAGATTGACGAGGCATCCCTCTTCCTCCTCGCCGCGTGCTCGTGCGAAGTGAAGCGCATGAATCCCGGATGGGATCTCCTGCTGAACGCCGACTGGACCGAATCGCTGCGCGCCATCGGCTACCCCGAGCCGCCGCCCGCCGAATTGCAAAAACCGAAAGTCGCCGCAGCGGAACCGGAACCCGGGCCGGGGAAAAATGACGCGCCGCTGAATTCGGAAGCGAAGCCCGAGACCGTGATCATCGCCGGAACGCAGCCGACACCAGCGACGGGACGCAACGGCTATTCGCCCGCGGCCATCGCCGCAGCGGCCTTGCTTGTGCTTGGCAGCGCGCTCGCGTGGTTCACAATGCGCCGCAAGCCGTGAAAAAACTCGCAGCCACCCTCCTCCTTCTCGCAGCGCTGCTCGGCGGCGTGGCGTTCTGGCATCATCGCAGTGCATCGCACCCCGGCGCGACGGCGCTCACCGTGTATTGCGCCGCGGGCTTGCAAAAACCGATCGAGGCTGCCGCGCAGCAATACCAGCGCGAGTCGGGCACCGAGGTGCGCCTGCAATACGGCGGCAGTGGCACCATGCTCAGCCAGCTCCGCGCCTCGAAGCAGGGCGACCTTTTCATCGCAGCCGACGACGGCTCGGTGGCGGACGGACGAAAGGCGGGTGTGATCCGCGAAGCCCTCCCGCTCGCGAAGCAGCATCCCGTGATCGCCGTGCGCCCAGGAAACCCTAAGAACATCCGCACCGTCGCCGACCTTCTGCGCGACGACGTGAAAGTCGCGCTCGCGAATCCCGACGCCGCGAGCATCTCGCGCGTTTCGCGCACCGCGCTCGGCGACACGTGGCCGAAGCTCGCAGCGCACGCCACAGTGATGAAGGTCACCGTCACCGAAGTCGCCGCCGACCTCTCGCTCGGCACCGTGGACGCCGCGATCATCTGGGATTCGATCGCCGCGCAGTTCAAAGTGGATGCCGTCGAAGTGCCGGAATTTTCCAAGCGCAGCGAGAACGCCTCCGTGTGCGTGACGGAATTCTGCACGCAGTCCGCAGCCGCGCTGCATTTTGCCCGCTACCTCGCCGCGCCGGAAAAGGGCGGCGCGATTTTCAAGGCGAGCGGCTTCACGCCCGCGGGTGGCGACAAGTGGGCCGACAAGCCCGAGCTGATCCTCTACAGCGGCGGCGTGAACCGGCCCGCCGTCGAGGGTTTGCTGAAGCAGTTCGCCGACCGCGAGGGCGTGAGTGTCACGACGGTCTTCAACGGCTGCGGCATCCTCTGCGCCTCGATGAAAACGATGGGCGGCACGGACAACCCGAAATTCCCCGACGCCTACTACGCATGCGACCTTTGCTTCGTCCCGCCGGTCGCCGACGTTTTCCCCGAGGCCGTCATCCTGACGCAGACGGACATCGGCATCGTCGTGAAAAAGGGAAACCCGCGCAGCGTGAAGACACTTGCCGATCTCGCGCAGCCGAATCTCAAGGTCGGCCTCTGCAACGCCGAGCAGAGCACGCTCGGCTACATGACGCGCGGCATGTTGAAATCCTCCGGCCTCAACGACAGCGTGCGGAAAAATGTCGTCGTCGAGACGCCGACCGCCGACCTGCTCGTCACGCAGCTCCGCGCCGGCGCGCTCGACGCCGCCATCGTCTATCGCGTGAACACGCAGGCCGCCGCGGGCGACAGTCTCGACTTCCTGCCCATCCAGCACGAGGGCGCAAAAGCCGTGCAGCCATTTTCCGTCCGCACGACTTCGCCGAATGCACAGCTCGGCCAGCGCCTGCTCGCGTTTCTAAGGACGAACAAGGGACAGTTTGAAAAAGCCGGTTTCGAATGGCGCAACGAGGCCGCGATGCAGAGCAAGGACATCAAGGTGCCCGAGTGGCTGAAGGACAAATGAGCGCCCGCCGAGCGTGGCTCACGCCATTCTGGATCGGCCTCGCGCTTGTCGCCGGCCTCTACCTCGCATTTCTCGTCGCGCTGATCTGGTCCACCGCGACCTACACCACGGTGGCGCAGATTTCAGAATCACTCCGCGCTCCCGAGATCCGCTATTCGATCTGGCTCAGCCTTATCACCTGCACCGCATCCGCACTGCTCGCGCTGCTGCTCGCAGTGCCCGTCGGCTATCTGCTCTCGCGCGGACGCTTCCCGGCAAAGGCGTGGCTCGATGCCGCACTCGACATCCCCATCGTGCTGCCGCCGATGGTCGTCGGCCTGTGCCTGCTCATTTTTTTCCAAACCGTCGCCGGCAAACTTATCGAGCGCGTGGTGCCGTTTACCTACACGGTCGCGGGCGTCGTGCTCGCGCAATTCGTCATCGGCGCGGCCTTCGCAGTGCGGACGATGCGCGGCGTCTTCGATCACCTTTCATCGCGCCCGGAAGATGTGGCGATGACCCTCGGTTGCTCGCGTGGCCAAGCCGTGTGGATGGTCACGCTGCCTGCCGCGCGCCGCGGGATGTTCGCCGCATTTTCCATCGCATGGGCGCGCAGCCTCGGTGAGTTCGGGCCGATCCTCGTCTTCGCCGGAGCCACGCGCATGAAGACGGAAGTGCTGCCGACGAGCGTCTTCATCGAGCTCAGCGTCGGCCGGCTCGAAGCCGCCATCGCCGTGAGCCTGCTCATGGTCGCGCTCGCGCTCGTCGTGCTCGTGGCCGTGCGGCTCCTGGGGGAAAAGCTATGAATTTCGGATTTCGGATTTCGGATTTCGGATTGGAAGATGCGTCGCCCGGCATCCTCTGTCCGATGCTGCTTCATTCCGCGTTTGTATGATCCAGCTCGACTCCATCGCCTGGCGCGTCGGCGCGTTCCGTTTGGAAAATGTGAGCTTCACCGTGCCTCCGGGCCAGTACGCTGTGCTGATGGGTCGCACTGGCTGCGGGAAGACAACGCTCATCGAAATCATCTGCGGCCTGCGCACACCGCGCAGTGGTCGCGTGATTATCGGTGACCGCGATGTGACCCACGAGCCGCCCGCCGCGCGCGGCATCGGCTACGTGCCGCAGGATGGCGCGCTCTTTCCGACCTTCACCGTGCGCGAGCAGATTGGTTTTGCACTACGCCTGCGCCGTCGTCCCGCGGATGAAATTGCGGCGCGCGTCGTGGAACTCGCAAATGAACTCGGCGTCGCACACCTCCTCGATCGCCTCCCACAGAATCTCTCCGGCGGCGAACGCCAGCGCGTCGCCCTCGGTCGCGCGCTCGCCGCAAAGCCAAGTGTGCTGCTACTCGACGAGCCGCTCTCCGCACTCGACGAAGAACTCCGGGACGACCTCGCTGTGTTGCTCAAGCGCGTGCAGCGCGAGCACAGCATCACCGCGCTGCACATCACGCACAGCCGCGCCGAGTCCGCCGCGCTTGCGGACGTTGTCTTCCGTCTCAGCGATGGACGCATCTGCGAAGTTCCCGCCGCGCCGGGCGACTTCGATGGATCGGAGTCTTCGGGCGCATCGCAGCCATGAGCCAGCGACATCTTAATCTCATTCTTAATCCTAATCTTAATCCGCATTTGCTCAGGAATGCGTCGCCAGCCGACCCGGGATTAAGATTAAGAATAAGATTAGGATTAAGATGAAAATGCCAGCCGATCTCACCTCCGAAGAACGCGCCATCTACGAGTGGCAGATGTGGATTCCCGGCTTCGGCGAGGAAGGGCAGCGCAAGCTGAAGGCCGCCTCCGTGCTCATCTCGCGGGTCGGCGGACTCGGCGGCGTGGTCGCGTATCAGCTCGCCGCGGCCGGTGTCGGCAGGCTCGTGCTGGCGATGGGTGGAAAGGTGAAACCGAGCGATTTGCACCGCCACCTCCAGCAGTCGCACGATCGCATCGGCGAGCCGCGCCTGCCCGGCGTGGCGAAGCGTTTGCGCGAACTGAACCCGCGCGTGGAGGTCATCACCATCGAGGAAAACGCGAGTGAGGAAAATGCGGAGCCGCTCGTCGCGCAGGCCGACATCGTCGTGGATGCTGCACCACTTTTTCCGGAACGCTATGCACTGAACCGCGCCGCTGTTGCCGCGAAAAAGCCGATGGTCGAGTGCGCGATGTTTGCGCTGGAGGCCCACATCACGACGATCCTTCCGGGTCGCACGCCGTGTCTGCGCTGCATCACACCCGAGCCGCCGCCGGATTGGAAACGGCAGTTCCCCGTGCTCGGCGCAGTCTCCGGCACCGTCGGCTGCCTCGCCGCAGTCGAGGTCGTGAAGCTCATCACCGGAATCGGCGAGCCGCTCGCCGGCACGATGCTGGTGATGGACCTTGGCTCGATGCAGTTCCGGCGTTTGAAAATCACGCGCAATGCGGACTGCCCCGTCTGCGGCGGACGCTGAAAGGCCGTTATGCTCGGACCGCTGCGCTCGGGGGGGCGGCCGGATCGGGTTTAGGCAGGGACACCATTTCGCTGCTGCCGTCGTTCTTCAGCAGGAGCAGCCTGTCGTGGTATGCCTTCAGGGTGGAACGATGGCCGACGCTGACGTAGGCGATGCCTGAGGCGCGCAGTTTCTCGTAGAGGAAGTGTTCGTTCTCCTCGTCGAGGGCGCTGGTGGATTCGTCGAGGAACGCGATGGCGGGCTTTTTCAGCATGAGCCGCGCAAAGGCGACGCGCTGCTGTTCGCCGAGTGAGAGGACATTCGTCCAGTCCACGACTTTACTGAGGTCGCCACCGACGCGGGCGAAGATGTCGTGCAGGTTCACCTGTTCGAGCACAGATGTGATGGCGGTGTCGTCGGCGTCCTTTTCATCGAGCGGATACATGAGCTGAGCGCGGAGACTTCCCGGCACCATGTAGGGTTTTTGCGGGAGGAAAATGAGGTGATTATGCGCGGGGCGATCGATCTGGCCGCCGCCGGGAGCCCAGAGGCCGGCGATGGTGCGGAGGAGTGAGCTTTTGCCCGAGCCGCTTTCGCCCATGATGAGCAGGCTTCCGCGTCGCGGCAGGATCAGGCTGAGGTCCTGTGTGAGTGTCTTGTCGCCGCGCGGCGTCTGCACGCTGAGGCCGTCGAGCTTGAGTTGCATGGAGTCCTCGTTCACCGCGGCCTTTGATTCCTCGGCTTCGCGCGCATCCTCGGCGTCGAACTCATCGAGATTGTCCCACAGATCGCCGAGACGGCGGATGCCTGCGGTGAAGGAACTGAGTCCTTCGATCTGGGCGATGATGATGGAAAGCGCGGCGAGAACGGAAGCGAAGGCCCCCTCGGATTGCGTCACCACTCCAAACTCCACGGCACCGCTCATGAACATCGGGCCGACGATCAGGCCGGGGATGATCAGAGCGAGGTAGTTGTAGCCATTGGAAAAGAAGCCGAGGTTCCGCGACCAGCCGATGATCCAATTGGAATTTTCCAAGACCTCGCCGAGCCGATCAATGAGGTCGCGATGCTCGCGTTTTTCTCCGCGAAAAAACGCGATGGATTCCGCGTTATCCCGCACGCGTATGAGGCCGTAGCGGAAGGTCGCCTCCTTCTGATACTGATTGAAATACAGCCCGACGAGCCGCCGACCGAAGAGCATGGACACGATGGTTCCGACGGCCGCGTAGAGGAAGAGGACTGCCACCAGTTTGCCAGACACTACCCAGAGAACGCCGAGAAAACCGACGAGGGTCACGGCGGAGTTCACGATGACGAGGAAGAAATTCAGCACGCCGGTGGTGAAGAGTTTCACGTCTTCGGCGATACGCTGATCCGGGTTATCCACCGACTCCGAGGAACGGATGCGGTAGTAGGCGCGGTTGAAAAAATACCTCTTGATGAGCTGCTGCGTCAGCCAGCGCCGCCAAGTGAGCGAGAGCCGTTCCTGCGCATAGCGATAGAAGACTCCCACCGGCACCGAGATGAAGCAGACGGCGATAAATTTCCAAATCCCTCGCACCCACTGGGCGCGGTCGCGCTGAGAGAGCGCGGTGACGAAGTCGCGCATCGCAAAACTCAGAAACACCTGCACGACGCCGACGGCGACACACAGCCCAAGCAGTGCCAAAAGCCACAGGCGGGCCTGCCGTTTTGCGCCCCCATTGAAGAATGCCTTGGCGAGCGTGAAGAATGTCTTCAGCAGCACCCAATAGCTTTTTTCGGGGGCTGGCGTCATGCGGATGGGGGTGGGGGATTCTTTCCGGGGTCCGCTACGATTTGCAATGGTTCATCGGGTTGAAAATGGCCGCCGATATTTGCGGCTCGATGTCTAAGCATCTCCGGAAGTTTCCCGCTGGAAAATGTATCGGCCGCTATTTTTGCTCGCGGGTCTCGTTGGCTTTTTCTTTCAGAGCCTTCGCGGTCTGTTCGGCCGATTTCCGGATTTCTTCGGCAGTCTCCTCGGCGGCTTTCTTGTCCGCTTCCGCGCGTGCTTTTGCCGCGGCCGCGGCTGCGTCCGCATCCATCGCAGCCTGTTTCTTCATGTCGGTCGCGTCCGTTTTCGCATCCTTGCGGATGGTGTCGGCTCGATTTTCCAGCGCGTCAGCTTTGCTTTCGAGTGCATCTTTGCGGGCCTTTTCGGATTTCGAGTCGCATGCGGAAATTCCGATTAGGGTGACGCCAAGGGTGATGAGTGTGGTGAGGTTTTTCATGGTATGTGGTTTGCCATGTATCGGTTCCGAGACAGGCCTCGGTCGTATCTGCTTTGGCCGATCTTCGAAATTTGCACAGCCGTGCGGTGGTCGTGCCGCGATTCCTAAGCCATGAACGACCCACTCAAAATTACCCGCGAACAAATGATCCAACTTCTCAACGAGGATCTCGCCCGTGAATTCCAAGCTGTGATCGCCTACACCGTTTACAGCCAGACGATCAAAGGTGCCGCATACTCCGACATCGCCCGCGAACTGGCGGTGCATGCCGCTGAGGAGCTCAGCCATGCGCTGCAGATCGCGAAGCAGATCGACTATTTCAACGGCACTCCGGTGACGGTGCCGAAGGAAGTGAAAATGTCCGACAAGCCGGAAGACATGCTGCGCTTCGATCTGGAAAATGAGCGGCAGACCATCCTGAACTACCGGGAGCGGATCCGGCAGGCCGAGGCGATGGGGGAGTTTGGGCTCAGCGAAGTGCTGCGCAAAATCATCGCGCAGGAACAGGAGCATCTTACGGATCTCGCGGGTGCCTTGGGCATTGACAATCCGAAGATCGAATAGGGTCGAATATGCAGGGGCGGAGAATCCCGGCGGGCTCGCGATTTCGTTTGTGTATCCATGCACAAATCCTTGCACTGCCGCAGGTGCGGGCTTTTGAACACTGCACATGCCGGCGTGGCGAAATGGCAGACGCAAGGGACTTAAAATCCCTTGGGAGGCAACTCTCGTGCGGGTTCGAGTCCCGCCGCCGGTACCGATTTTCCGCGTGGTTTCACTGGAGGAAAATGAGGGTGCGGATTTTTTGAGGAAAAGCCCTCGCCATGATTGGGGAGGCGTGCAAGCGTCCGCGCTCCTTATGAAAAACCATCGTTCGCAATGCCTCGCAATCGCCGTTTCCATCGCCACCGCCACCTTTGCGATGGCGGAAAGCAAGCCCGTGGCGGCGAAGGGGCCGGGCGGACTGGCGGCGGATATCGCGGCGACTGTGAATGGTGAGGCGATCACGAATGCGGAGCTGGATCAGGCGTTCGCACGAGCTGCGGCGAGCCGGCAGATGCCGGTGGACTCAGTGCCGGCCGATCAGAAGGCGGGCGTGCTGCGGATGATCCTGGAAGACATGATCAATGAGCGGCTGGTGACGAAGGCGGCCTCGGCGGTGAAGGTCGAACCGAAGGAAGTGGACGCTGAGTTTGAAAAAATCCGCGAAGCCCGCAAGGCGAGTGTCGATGAAGTGAAGGCTGAGCTCGCGAAGATGGGCATGACGATCGAGTCGCTGAAGGCGGACATCGCCAAGCGGATGCAGCAGCGGCAGTGGGTGAATGATCAGATCAAGGGCAAGGCTGCCGAGCCGTCCGAAGATGCTGCGAAAGAGTTCTACCAGAAGAACCCTCAGTTCTTCGAGCAGCCCGAGCAGGTGCGCGCGAGCCACATCCTTTTCATGCTGAAGCCGGAGGCGGCACCTGAAGTGGTGACAGCGACTTTGAAGAAGGCCGAGGCGGCGACCGTGCGCGCGAAGAAGGAGGACTTTGCCAAGCTCGCGGGTGAACTGAGCGAGGAACCGGGGGCGAAGGAGCGCGGTGGCGATCTGAATTTTTTCCCGCGCAAGGGCGCGATGGTAGAGCCGTTTGCTGAGGCGGCGTTCAAGCTGAAGAAGGACGAGGTCTCCCCGGAGCCCGTGCGTTCGCAGTTCGGCTACCACGTCATCAAGTTGACGGATCGCAAGGCGGCGGCGAAGCAGGCATTTGAAGTAGCGAAGCCGCAGATCGTCGCGCACCTCTCGCAGGAGACGAAGAAGAAGGCGATCGATGGACTGATCGCAGAGATGCGCCAGAAGGCGGAGGTGAAGGTGAATATCGCGGAGCCTGCGCCAAAGATCGAGGCGGTGACTCCTCCGGTCAGCGTGCCGCCCTCGAAGTAAGGCGCGCGAATTTCCCCCCTATTGCGGGGCAGCGGCATTCCTGCTGGATTGCGCGCGGAGATTATTTTTCTGCACATGGCTCAATCGAATAAGAACAGGAAAAGCGCCGGAGTCATCGGACTCGGCATTATCGGCACGCGCGTGGCTGCGGCGCTTCGGCACGCGGGTTTCAATACCTGCGTGTGGAATCGTTCGCCGAAGCCTGCGCCGGGATTTCTCGGCTCACCGGCCGAGGTCGCGACGGATTGCGAGGTGATCCAACTCTTCGTCGCCGACGCGAAGGCGGTGATGGAGACCATCGAAGCGCTCGCGCCGGCGCTCACGCCGCGGCACCTCATCATTTGCAATGCGACCATCGGCCTCGAAGGGACACTGGCGGCGGCGGAACGCGTGCGGCAGATCGGCGCGCGATTTCTCGATGCGCCATTCACCGGCAGCAAGGGCGCGGCGGACAAGCGTCAGCTCGTGTATTATATCGGCGGCGAGGAGCAGGATTTCCTGCGGGCAAAGCCAGTGCTGGAGGCGAGCAGCAAGGCCATCATTCCCATCGGTGCCATCGGCCAGGCGGCCGTGGTGAAAGTGGTCACAAATTTAATCAGCGCAGTGACGGTGCAGACGCTCGCCGAGGCGCTCGCGATCGTGAGGCGAGCAGGCATCCGGCCCGAGGCTCTCGCCGAAGCGATCGAGAATAATGCGATGCGCAGCGGTGTGACGGACCTCAAGCTGCCGGCCATGATGAGCGGCGATTACGCGCCCCACTTTGCGCTGAAGCACATGTTCAAGGACGTGCAGCTCGGCATCGAGATCGCGAATAAACTCGAGCTCGATGTCCCCGCGACGAGCACCGTCGGCGGCGTGATGTACGGCGCGGTGATGAAGGGCCTAGGCGATCTCGACTACGCCGCGGTCTCGAAGCTCTACGATCCTCACACGCCAGCGCTGAAGACGCCGCACGCGCCATGAGCGCGAGCCGGGAGGAGTGGCAGGCATTCCGCGAAAGGGGCGGCGTGGTGGACTTGGCGTCGCGGGTGAAGCTGCTTTTCAAAGGCAACGATCGCATCCGCTACCTGAATGGCCAGCTCACGGCGAATGTCGCGTCGGCGAAATGTCCTTCCGTCATTCCCGCGTGCGTGACCACGGCGAAGGGCCGCATGTGCGCGGATGTCTTCATGAGCATCGGGCCGTCCGCCGTGCTCGTGGATGCGGATGCCGCCGTCGCTGAGACCCTGCCCGCACGGATGGAGCGCTACATCATCGCGGATGATGTGACGATGGAGGACGCCACGGAGAGCATCGCGATCGTGCATTTCGCCGGAGTGAAAATGGACGACATCCCGGAGGAAATCCGCGCGGCGCTCATCCCCTCGAATCGCTTCGGCATTCCCGGCCACGACTGGTTTCCCCCATTCCGGAAAGACCTGCCTTCCGTGTGGGAAAAGATCCTCGCGCGCCTGCCCGTGCTCTCCGATGCGCTGCTGGATCTCATCCGCATCGAACACGGCGTCCCGCGTTGGGGCCACGAACTCGATGAGAACACCCTCCCGCACGAGGCCGGCCTCGACCGCACCCACGTCGATTTTCACAAGGGCTGCTACATCGGCCAAGAGGTCATCTCGCGGCTGCGCAGCGTCGGCCACGTGAATCGCGAACTGCGCGGCTTCGTCTCCACGGATGGTTCGCCACTCGTTCCGGGTGCGCGCATTTTTTCCGCGGCGGAGCCTGCGCGCGTAGGCGATGCGGCGAATCCCGTGCGCGAACTGGGGAAGCTCACGAGCACCGCATTCAGTTTCGCCCTCGACCGCCACATCGCCCTCGGCTATCTCCGGCGTGATGCAGTGGGTGGGGAATTTCTCGCCGCCGCGCCGGAAGCTCCCGATGCCCCGGTCCGGATCGCGCTGCATCCGCTTCCATTTATCCCATGAAAAAAACGCTCCTCTTTCTCACCGCCCTCACCGTCTGCGCATTCGTGCGCGCCGACGACATCGCCTTGCTCGACATTCGCTTCGACGACGGAACGATCCGCCAAGTCGCCATCGAATTCTACGGGGCGGACGCGCCGGAGACCGTCGCGAATTTCAAAAAACTCGCCGACAAGGGATTCTACAAAGGCTGCGCATTTCACCGCGCCATCCCCACCGCCATCGTGCAGACTGGCGATCCGCTCAGCAAAAAGACAGACCGCAGCGCAGTCGGCACCGGCGGTCCCGGCTACACATTACCGCCGGAGATCCACCGCCGCCACACGAAGGGCGCCGTCGCCGCCGCACGCATCGGCGACAAGGTAAATCCGCAGCGCCGCTCGAATGGCAGCCAGTTCTACGTCTGCGTCTCACCGCAGCCGCAGCTCGATGGAAAATACACCGTCTTCGGCAACGTCATCCGCGGTCTCGACGTGCTCGAATCCATCTCGAACCGCTCCGCCGACACGAACGACTACCCCATCGACCGCATCGTGCTGAAGAAAGTGAGCATCGTCCCGCGCGAGAAAATCTCCGGAATGCCCGCGCCAGCGACTGTCTCAAAGCCCGACGCCGCGCTTCCGAAATCCAAGCGCGACGCCGCCGCCCCGGCCATGGCACCTCAGCCCGCGCCCGAGAAAAAATCCTTCTGGAGCCGCCTGTGGCCGCAGAAATCCGCCCCCGCCCCCGCACTGGCTCCCGAGACTGCGAAGGCAAAGCCCGGCGCGAATGCCGGGAATGCCGCCACCGTCGCAAAGACCTCCGCAAAAACAAAGGCACCCGCGCAGGCCGTCGTGGCGACTCCGGAAAAGAAGCCGCTCTGGCGGCGCGTGTGGCCGTTCTGATTTTCTGAGCAAAGGGTCGCGCGTGCAATTTTCCCCGCGAAACCCTTGCGCTCCGTGAGAGCCCGCGTATAAACGTTGCCCCACGAGAAAGGGTAGATACCGAAGTGGCCAAACGGGGCGGACTGTAAATCCGCTGGCTTACGCCTTCGATGGTTCGAATCCATCTCTGCCCACTCTCTCGGGAAAGAGGCCGACATCTGGGGATTGTTGCCCTTTGCAGATTTACATCTGCGGAGGGATCCTCGGTAATACTGTTGCTCCTGTCTAGTTCGAGACAGGTATGCCACACTTGCGCGGGTTTTGAATCACGTTGCGTGGAAAAGTAACAAGCCCCTACTTGCTGATGGTTCGCTTGGCGGACATAGGTCGCAGGCAACAAAAACTACGGACCATGCAAACGACAGAATGCCCAAGGTGCAGACATATTTTCCTAAGCTATGCCGCCCAGTGCCCTGAATGTGGGGCCAAATGTTCGCGGATTTGCGAATCCAGACGAGCACAATGGCTCTCGCTAATCGTCTCTGGAGTGGCGCTGGCCGTGACTGCATGGCTGGTCTTGAGTATCATACAAAAGGATCAAGACGCGGCGCTCGGAGTGAGGCCAGCTGAGCCGTCTGCGATGGAGAAGGCTGCGGCGAAAGGTGATACGGTGACGCTTGCGCAGATGGCGAATCGTGCTCATTAGCACAAGGAATCCGTCCGAGCGACGGAGGTCGTTCTGCGGATCGGATGCTGGCTTGGCGCAGAGACGCTGAATGAAGCGCAGCTTGCTAGCGTCCGCCCTGCATCCGCTTGCCTACTTCCTCGAACTCCTCGAATGAGCCCATCGGTGGCAGTGGGATGATGCGTGTGGGCGTGTGGAGGCCGGTGAGCAGTTCCATGCGTCCGCACTGATGCTCGACGAGTGCCGAGCAGCTCTCCACCCAGTCTCCGCAATTGTAGTATGTCACTCCTGAGATGGGCCGGATCACCGGTGCATGGATGTGCCCACAGACGACGCCGTGGACGTTGTCGTCGTTGGCATATCGGACGATGGCTTCCTCAAATTTGCCGACATAGTTCACTGCGCTTTTCACCTTCTGCTTGGCGTAAGAACTGAGGGACCAGTAACCGAGTCCAAAGATGCGGCGCAGGAAATTCAGTGGGCGGTTCATCCACAATAGTGTTTGATACCCGACATCGCCAATGAGGGCGAGCCATCGTGCATTCTGTACTACGGTGTCCAATTCATGCCCATGAATAACTAGCAGCCGTGTGCCGTCCGCGGTTGTGTGGATGGCGCGCTGCTGGACGGTCATATTGCCGTATTCTCCGTGATAGTGGGCGAGGAATTCATCGTGGTTCCCGGGAATGTAGATGATGCGCGTCCCTTTGCGTCCTGCGCGGAGCAGCTTTTGGATCACGTCATTGTGTGACTGCGGCCAGTAGATGCCGCGCTTGAGAGACCAGACATCGATGAGGTCGCCTACCACGTAGAGAGTCTCGAACTCGTTCTCCTTGAGAAACGAGAGCAGTGCGTCGGCCTGGGCGCCGCGGGTGCCAAGATGAACATCGGAGATCCAACCGGTGCGATAGTGTTGCATGGGAGATTGGATGGGACTTATTCACAATTGTTCACAGCCTTCAACGTCTTCGGATTCCTAACATGCAGGTTTTACCTAACCTCCGCCGTTTCGACGCACGACTGACACATTGGAGGCCGCAGGAAGCATCATGAGTCGGGGCTTTGGCCTTGGATCTTCGCGACGTGCGATGGAGCCGAAGCACTTCCTGACTCCAAAATGAAAGTTGCGTTGTCACCACATTGTCAACCGGCAGTCACGCGAGTGTAACAATGGCATGAGACTGAAGGTGACGTGTTTTTTATCAGCCTTCTCACTTTCGACCTGTTTCGCTCGCAGGAACCTGAGGATTTCCAGTTGGGTGTCGGTCTGTATGCCTGTTCTGGAAGTGAGGGAAACCCTACGGAAATGGCCACTGCGCGAGCATGAATGCCGAACGTGCGTCATCGACGGTGCTCGTGGTGGAGCAGGATGAAGGCGTCGCTACGCTTATTCATTCAAACCTTGTGAATGCAGGTTTCGCAGTGGCGCACGCCGCGAACGGGGTGGAGTCGTTGCAAAAGGCCGGGGAGTTGCAGCCTGCGCTCATCATCCTCGACATGATGGTTACCGGGATTCCTGGAAAGGAAGTCTTGCGTTTGTTCAAATCGACTCCGGCGACCAGCGGGATTCCAGTGATCGCGGTTTCCGTTTTGAGCGAGGAAATAGAGAGGATCGTGGCACTGGAACTCGGTGCGGATGATTATGTGGTAAAACCTTTCAGTCCGAGGGAACTCGCGCTGCGTGTGAGGGCGATCCTGTCGCGTCGCGTCGTCGAGCAGCCGAAGCTGCTCCGGCAGAGCGTCGGGATGCTGAAGCTCGACACGGAAAACAGAGCGGTCTCGGTGAATGGCAAGGCGGTGGATCTGAGCGCATTGGATTTCCGGCTCGTCATGGCGCTTTTCAAGGCGAGAGGGCGCGTGGTGTCCCGTGAGCAAATGATCGAATCAGCCTGGGGAGCCGAAAGCGAAGTCTCGCCGCGCACGGTGGATACGCAGTTGCGCCGACTGAGGGCGAAACTAGGCGCTGCGGCGGATCAAATCGAGACTGTGCGGGGATTCGGATACCGGCTGGGTGAATAAGAGGAGCGCCGCACATGAATACGACTATTCACACTTTTACTAGCTGCTCATTTGTAGTGCCTCGGCTATGCCACGGAAATGTCTCAAAGGTGACATGTGTCGATTTGGAGACACCATTTGCGGAGGCTTTCCTAGGTGAAAAAGAGCCTTGGCAGGTATTGGCGCGAATCCGTCACGCAAAGGTAACACTGCGTTGCTTGCCCGTCATGGGTGTCCGGTGAGATAGGGCGGAATATTCCAACAGCCGATGAGCCTTCACCACATTTGTCACACGAGTTTGCGCCTGCGAGCGGTTGCCGCAGCGCTCGTGGCATCCCTGTGCGTGGAGACGGTGGGTAGTGCCGATGCGGCTCCGAAAAGCGAGCCTGAGACGGCTGCCGTGAAACCGGAGGGTGAAGCACCCCAGAAGCTCTTCATCCGCGAGATCCGAGTGGCGGGTGCGCAGACTCTGCCGCGCATCGAGGTCGAGGAGGCGGTGTATCCGTTTCTCGGGCCGGGACGCACATTTGAAGACGTGGAAAAGGCGCGTGCGGCGCTGGAGAGGGCGTATCATGAGAAGGGCTACAAGGCCACGCAGGTGATCATCCCCGAACAGACCGGTGCGGGCGGGCTTGTGCTGTTGCACGCGTTTGAAGGGAAAGTGGGATCGTTGCGCGTGAAGGGCGCGAAATATTTCCTGCCCAGCCGCATCAAGGCGATGGCCCGCTCGATGGCGGAGGGGAAGGTGATCAACTTCAACGACGTGACGCGAGACATAGTCGCGCTGAACAAGACCGGAGATCGCAGCGTGGATCCGAAGCTCACGCCGTCCGGCGAGCCGGGCGTGTTCGACATCGATCTGAACGTGAAGGACACGCTGCCGCTGCATGGCCGTGTGGAGCTGAACAACCGGCGCAGCGCGAATACGACCGATCTGCGTGTGAACGCCTCGCTCAGCTATGCGAACCTCTGGCAGCTCGGCCACACCATTGGCGGCTCCATGCAGCTTTCGCCGGAGAATCAGAGCGAAGTGAAGGTCTTTTCCGGCTTCTACATCTGGCGTTTTGCCAATCCCGATTGGCTGAGTCTGCTGGTGAGTTACACGAAGCAGGATAGCAACGTCTCGACGCTCGGCGGTGCGGCGGTGCTCGGCAAAGGCGAGATTCTCGGCGTGCGCGCCATCGCCGCGCTGCCGGGTGCGGATAACTTTTTCCACTCACTCAGCGCGGGCTTTGACTACAAGCACTTCCGCCAGACGCTGAATACGGGAACTGCCAGCGACGTCACGCCGATCACCTATGTGCCCGTGAGCCTCTCATGGGACGGGACGTGGATTCACAAAAAGGAATCCATCGTGGATGGCAAGACGGAGAGCAAAGTGACGGGCACCACCGAGATGAGCGCTGGCGTGACGGCGAACCTCCGCGGTGTCGGCAGCTCGGCCGCGAGTCTGGACAGGAACCGCTTTGGTTCCGACGGCAACTTTTTCTACTTCCGCGGCGAACTCGCCCACACGCAGAAGCTGCGCAGGGATTGGGAGGCCTATGTGAAAATCCACGGTCAGGCATCCGATCAGCCGCTGGTGAACAGCGAGCAGGGGGCGGGTGGCGGCATGGGTACCGTGCGCGGCTACATCGAGGCCGAGGCAGTGGGGGACAATGCGATTTTCGGCACCGCCGAGCTGCGCACGCCTTCGCTGCTGCGCGAGGTGCGCAAGGACGGGGATCCGAAAAAGGCCGAGGATCGCACGGGTGACGAGTGGCGTTTTTACGGATTTTTCGATGCAGGCACAGTCACGCTGCACCGGGCGCTCGCGCAGCAGACATCGAGCTACCAGCTCGCGAGCTTCGGGATCGGGACGGAGCTGCAGCTCAGCAAACATTTTCACGCCCTCGCGGAACTCGCGTTGCCACTGAAGTCAATCGGGGAGACCAGCGTGCACGAGGCGCGCGTGAACTTCCGGCTCTGGGCGGACTTTTAGAAAATCACCATGGAACTCGCACGAAACAAGACGCCTATCTTCACACGCACGCTGCTCGGCATCGCGGCGCTCCTCGCATTTTGCACCAGCGCCTTTGCCGGCGAGACGTGGTGGGACAAGGCGTGGACTTCCCGGAAAAAAATCACCGTGGATGCCTCGGCCAGTGGCGCGAATATCACGGAGCCGGTCGGCGGTGCGACGGTGCTGTTGCGGCTGTACGATGCGACTTTCAGTCTCGGGCTCGCAAAGGAGGATCTCAGCGATCTGCGCTTTGTCGCCGAGGACGACAAGACGGTGCTGCCGCATCACGTCGAGAAGCTCGATTCACTCATGGGTGAAGCGCTCGTGTGGGTGAAGTTGCCCGACATCAAACCCGGCGCAAAGAATGCGTTCTGGATGTATTTTGGATCGAGCGATCCGAAGGCGGTGAAATCCGAGGACTCGAAGGCGTGCTATGACGCGGACACGGTACTCGTGTTTCATTTCAGTGAGAGCGGCGCACCTGCCGCGGATGCAACAAAGAGCGCAAACGTGACCGAAACCCCAGGCGCTCGCGCTGAGGGAATCTCGGGCAGCGGCTTGAGCTTCTCCGGCAAGAATCCGGTGAACATCGTCCCTTCCGCGTCGCTCGTGTGGAGTGCGAATTCACCGCTCACGATTTCCGCATGGGTGAAGCCAGGGGCGCCGAAGCCCGATGCGTTGATACTTAGCCGCACCGAGGCCGGCAGCGCCATCGCCATCGGTGCGAATTCCGGCGTGCCCTACATCGAGGTGAATGGCCAGCGCAGCGCTGGTAAGGAACCTCTCGCGCCGGGACAGTGGGCGCACGTCGCGCTCGTGTGCGAAGGCGCAAAGTCCACGCTCTACGTGAACGGCGAACTCGCCGCTGCAGCCAGCTCGGGACTGCCTCCGATGAATAGCCCCATCGTTCTCGGCAGTGGATTCACCGGCGATATGGACGAACTGCAAATCCACAAAGTCGCGCGCCCGATCGGCTTCATCCAGCTCGCGGCATTTTCACAGAGCGGCGAAAAGGTCGCGAAGACGCTCACCTTTGGCGAAGTCGATCAGCCGAAGGACTGGATGAGCTGGCTGAAGGGCGGCACCTTTGGCGTCATCATCGCGAACCTCACGTTCGACGGATGGCTGGTCATCATCATCCTCGCGGTCATGGCGGTGATGAGCTGGTACGTGATGGCGAACAAGATCGGCTACCTCAACGGCATCTCTTCGGGCAACGAGGTCTTCATGAAGCAATGGCGCGAAGTCGTTTCCGACCTCACGGTGCTCGATGCCGGAGGCGACCCGGAAAAGACGCGCACACTCGGCGGGCGGCTCACTGTAGCGACGGCGAAAAAGCTCCGCCATTCCTCCGTCTATCGCATCTACCACATCGGCGTGGAGGAAGTGCGGCATCGTATCCAGGAGGACCGCAAGCGTGGCGTCGAGCGAGGCCTCTCGGGACGTTCGATCCAGTCGGTGCGCGCGAGCCTCGATGGCGGTCTCGTCCGCGAGACGCAGAAAATCAACAAGCTGATCGTCATGCTCACCATCTGTATTTCCGGCGGCCCGTTCCTCGGCCTGCTCGGCACAGTCGTCGGCGTCATGATCACGTTCGCGGCAGTGGCAGCCGCCGGTGAGGTGAATGTGAATGCGATCGCGCCGGGCATCGCCGCCGCGCTCCTCGCGACCGTCGCCGGTCTGGCCGTCGCGATTCCGTCGCTCTTTGGCTACAATTACATCCTCTCCCGCGTGAAGGACGCGAAGGACGACATGCACATCTTCATTGATGAGTTCGTCACGCGCATGGCGGAATTTTACAAGGAGAAGAACAACTAGCGCGGAGGGCGCAACGACACCATGCAAGTCCAGGACGACAAGCCATACGACGACATCAACATCACGCCGATGTTGGACCTAGCGTACGTGCTGCTCGTGATTTTCATCCTCATGTGTACGGCCACGGTGCAGGGCATCAAGGCGAACCTCCCTCGCGGTGGGGCTTCGTCGAGTACGCCGTCGAAGGCCAAGATCCAGTCCATCCAGATCACGCCCGAGAACAAATTCGTCCTGAACAACAACGAGGTCACGCTGGAGCAACTCCGCGCGCAGCTCGCACAGGCGAAGTCTGCGAACCCTGCGGTGCAGGTGGTCGTGAAAGGCGAGAGCCTCACCCAATACTCGGCCGTCGTGCAGGTGCTGAACGCGCTCGCGGAACTCGGCATCAGCCAAGTCGGACTAGCCACGAAAGCCTCGAAACGCTGACACCATGCAAGTCCAGGACGACAAGCCATACGACGACATCAACATCACTCCGATGCTGGACCTGGCGTACGTGCTGCTCGTGATTTTCATCCTCATGTGTACTGCGTCCGTGCAGGGCTTGAAGGTCGCTCTGCCGGACGGCAGCAGTGTGGCAAAAAGTCTCGCGGGCCAGAAGCTCCAGGCGATCACCGTCAGCAAGGATGGGAAATTTTACCTCAATACGCAGCAGGTGAGCCTCGATGATCTCGGGAACCGGCTTGGCTCGGCCAAGTCGGCGTTCCCGATGATGCAGGTCATCGTGAAGGGCGACGCGACGACGAATTACCAGGGCATCATGGACGTGCTGAATGTCGCCGGTCAGCTCGGCATCACCCAAGTCGGCCTCGCCACCAAGAACGCAAAATGAGCACCGAAATCGACGAAAGCAAAACTGCTCGCGGAGCAGACATGGCGACGGTGCCGCAGCCTAAGGCCGCGCCGCCGCACTCGTCGTGGGATGATGAGGACGAGGAGAAGACGGCGTTTCAAAAATACCGCCTCCCAGTGATCGCGGGCATCCTTCTCGCGACGGGCATCGGTTTTGTCGCGAAGTCGCTTTCTGGCAAGCAGGGTGGCCCGCCGCCGAAGCAGGAAGTGATGACGGTCACTACGATTGCGCAGCCCACGCCGCCTCCGCCGATGGCGACACCTCCTCCACCACCGCCGATGGAGGAGAAGAAGCAGGAGATGATCGTCGAGGAAAAGATCGATGAACCCACGCCCGACCCGACACCGCAGGTGGAGACCGCGCTGAAAGGCGGCGGCAATTCCGGCATGGTGCTGAAATCTGGAAACGGAAACGGCATCTTCACAAACCGCACCACCGTCAACGCCGACGCCATGCGCCGGAGCGCGTATGGGGGCAAAGTGAAGTCGCGCATCCAGCAGGCTCTCGAAGGCAACTCGCGCACTCGCAAGGTGGGCATGACGATCGAGATCCGTGTGTGGCCCGACGAGACCGGTCGCATCACGCGTGCAAAGCTGAACACCTCCACCGGCGACAGTTCGCTCGATGCGCTCATCCGCGACGAAATCCTCACCGGTCTGCAAATCTCGGAACCGCCCCCGGAAGGGATGCCCACGCCCATCATCATGCGCATCACCGCGCGGCGGCCGAATTGATCCCACTTTACCGGAAATACTGAATGGCTCTCGAAACTCTCAAATTCAACCCACGCATCATCCTCGCAGTGGCGTCCACACTTTGCGCCCACGGCATGGCACAGGATGCGCCGGAGAAACCGCCCGAGCCAGTCGCGCCGGCTGAAGAACCGAAGGCACCGGCGCCCGCAGCGCCGGCGGCGGAACCCAAGGTGCCTGCGCAGACTGCGCCTGCTCAGGCCGAGCCGGATCCGATGAGCCTGCTCGGCAAGAACAAGCCTTCGGCGAATGTGACGATCAATCTGATCAATCGCATGGTGAAGAAGGGCATGCTCGACAAGGAGGAGGCGGCGGAGCTGATTGCGCAATCCGAGCAGGACACGGTGGTCGCGCGGAATCAGGTGCGAGACGATGCGCAAATCGCGACGCAGATGGTCATCCAATCCGCGGTCGCGCAGAAGGTGATTCCGAATCTCGATCCGGCTTTCGATGATTCGGTGCGCGTGACTTACATCCCCGAGACGGTGAAGAAGCAGATCAAGGACGACCTTCGAGCCGAAATCGCCGCGGAAAACAGGACGCAGCAGGCGGCACTGCCGAAGGGAATCCCGGAGTGGGTTTCGCGTTTCCGGGTGAAAGCCGATGTGCGCATCCGCTACGAGAACGACTACTTTCCGGCTGGTAACGACAACACCGGGGCATTCCCGAATTTCAACGCGATCAACACCGGCGCGCCGTTCGATGTCGCGGGCACCGTCTTTTCGCCGCAGATCAATGTGGATCAGGATCGCACGCGCATCCGCATCCGCGCACGGATCGGCGGGGAGATGGATCTCGGCGAGGGATTCACGATGGGCATGCGGATCGGCACCGGGGAAAACAACACACCGACCTCGATGAACCAATCCCTCGGCCTCGCAAGCCAGGGGCAGGGCGGCAATTTCAGCAAGTATGGGATCTGGCTGGATCGCGCGTTCATCAAATACGAGACGGGCGCGGATCCCGACCGGCACCTTGCAGTTTCCGTGGGTCGTTTTGAGAATCCATTCTTCTCCACGGATGTCGTGTGGGATGAGGATGTCGGCTTTGATGGAATCGGATTTTCGGCGCGTTACCGGGTCTCGGACCGCGTGGTGCCCTTCATGTCCGGCGGCGCGTATCCGGTGTTCAATACGGACTTCAACTTTGCCTCGAACCAGCCGGCGAAGTTCAAGAGCACGGACAAGTATCTCTATGGCGTTCAGATCGGCACGGAGGTGAAGCTGACCGACAAATTCCGGGCGAAGGTTGCAGGTGCCTATTATTACTTCGACGGCGTCTCGGGAAAACTCTCGACGCCGTACACTCCCCTCACCGCAAGCGATGCAGGCGACACGGACAACACGCGGCCGAGCTTTGCCCAAAAGGGCAACACCTACACGGCGCTGCGAAACATCATCGCGGATGCGACGAACGGCTTCGGCACCACAAACCAATTTCAATATTTCGGCCTTGCATCGAAATTCCGCCCGCTAGTGCTCACCGGGCAAATTGACTACAACGGCTTCGAGCCCGTGCAGGTTTCGCTCACGGGTGAATACGTGAAGAACCTCGGCTTCAACCGCGGCGACATCGCGGGCAAAGCGGTGAACAATCTCGGCGCGATCTCCGCCGCATTTCCGAACGGTGCCTTTGCCGGCGGGGACACGGCATGGATACTCGGTCTGCGCGCGGGAAATCCGGTGCTCCAGCAGCGCGGGCAGTGGCAGGCGGGTGTGAACTACCGCTACATCGAGTCCGACGCGGTGATTGATGGATTTAACGATTCGGACTTCGGCCACGGTGGCACGAACCAGAAGGGCTACGTGCTATGGGGCACGTACGCCACGTCGGCGCGCACGTCGCTCACCCTGCGCTGGATGAGCGCCAGCGAGGTCGCCGGGCCGCCGCTGAAGTCGGATATCTTCATGATCGATTTTGCCGGAAAATTTTAAGCCATGACCACGAAGATTCACGCAGTCATCACCACCGTTCTATTCGCCGCGGTCGCTCCGATCGCCGCGCAGAATGCGCCATCCGTCGAGTCGCGGCTGCGCGATCAGCTCAAGTCCATGACCGGGCAATTGAGGACTCTGGAGACGGAAAAGGCGACGCTCGTTGCCGACAAAGCGGCTTCTGAGGAAAAGGCGAAAAGCCTGGAGACAAAGGTGCAAACAATCTCCAAGGAACGGGCGGACGAGGCGTCTCTGGCAAAGGCGGACGGCGAGAAGCTGCGCGGCGAGATCGCCTCGAAGGATGTCGAAATCGCGCAGAAGAAGGCGGAACTCGTGAAGGCGACGGAATTCGGAACGAAGGCCTCCGAGATGGCGCGAAAGACGGAGTCCGCACGCAGCAAGCTCGACTCAGAGAACACGCTGCTGAAGCGAATCGTGGCCGATCAGCGAACGAAAAACGGGAAGATGTTTGAGATCGGGAACGAGATTCTCACGCGGTATCAGAAGTTCGGATTTGGCACCGCGATCACGGCGCGTGAGCCGTTCATCGGCGTCACCCGTGCAAAGCTGGAGACGCTGATCGAGGAGTACGGCGGCAAGCTCGCGGAGCAGCGGCTGAAGGCGGTCGGCAACACGCCAGCCGCGAAACCCGCTGAAGATTCCGTGAAGAATTCCAAGTCATCGCCGTCTGACACGAAGCGCCCCAGGGACTAATTTCTGCACAAGGACTGATTTTCAAATGAACATGCATCACACGCAGCTTCCAGATCCGTTCATCCGACCGCGGGGACTTGCGCGGGGGCGGAGGTCCGGGCGCTGCCTGTTCCGCTTTTCCGCGGCGCTCGGCGTGTGTGTCACGCTGGCGGCGACGGTGACTGCGAATGGGCGCGATATTTTGCGCGGTGGCAGCGGAGGAAATACCGTGCCGAGTGCACAGGGCATCGCGACGGGGGCATCGAGCGGAGCGGTGGCAAATCAGGCACGCGCGAATGCGATGGACGCGATGGCGCGGACGACACGCGCATTGCAATCCGTGCAGGCGATGCAGACTGCCGCGCGCAGTGCGGCGATCGCGGGGCCAAATAATCTCGGTGTGAACCCAAACAACGCGGCGCAATTTTTGCCGAACGTGACGAATGGCCTGAGTGCCGGCGGGCTGGAGATCGCGACAGGTGCCGCGGTGGGCTCGAATCTTTGGAAGGGTGCGAATCTGCCGACGCAGACCGTGTCTGGCACGCAGACGACGGTGAACATCAAGCAGACTTCGCAGCAGGCGATCTTGAATTGGAACAAGTTCAACGTCGGGAAGGAGACGAAGTTGAACTTTGATCAAAGCACCGGGGGCGCGAACGCCGGCCAGTGGATCGCCTTCAACAAGATCAACGATCCTTCCGGCGTTCCGTCGCAGATCCTCGGATCGATCACGGCGCAGGGGCAGGTGTATGTCGTCAACCAGAACGGCATCATCTTCGGCGGTTCGTCGCAGGTGAATACTCACGCGCTCGTGGCATCTTCGCTTCCGATCAATGACAATCTGATCAACCGCGGTCTGCTGAATAATCCCGACTCGCAGTTTCTCTTCACGTCACTGCCGCAGACGGCGGGGACGAATGGGACGCCGGGCTTTACTCCTCCGGCGGCACCGAATGGCAAGTCGGGCGATGTGATCGTGCAGCGCGGTGCGGTGCTGTCTTCACCGACGACTGCGGACCACACGGGCGGGCGGGTCGCGCTGATCGGGCCGAATGTCACCAACGCTGGAACGATTTCCACACCGGATGGGCAGACCATCCTCGCGGCCGGGCAGCAGGTGGGACTGGCGCCCCATCCCTCGACCGATGCCGCCGTGCGCGGGCTGGACGTGTATGTGGGAACGGTGGATGCGACGAGCGGGAAGGCGACAAATGCAGGACTCGTCGATGCACCGCGAGCGAACGTGACGATGACCGGGAAGGATGTGAACCAACTCGGGGTCATCAACAGCAGCACATCGGTTTCGCTGAACGGATCGATCAGCCTTTTTGCGGACTACAACGCGGTGAGCAATCTCGCCACGAACCAAAACAACAACCGCAATACCGGCGGTGTCCGGCAGCTTGATCCGTATCTTTTTCTCCCGACCGCGTCCGGCACCGTCACCCTCGGCGGAGGAAGTGTGACGCAGATTCTTCCGGAGATTGCGAGCACCGAGCAGGTCGTGGGGACCAAGCTCGCGCTGCAATCGCAGGTGCAGATTCAGGGTCAGGCGATTCACTTGGCAAAAGACTCCGTATTGCTTGCGCCGAGCGCGAATATCGGACTGAGTGCCGGAACATGGAATCTGCTGAATCCCGGCGGACAGCAGTCGGTGAGCTACGTGTATTCCAAGGGACAAATCTATCTGGATGCCGGAGCGCTCATCAATGCCGCCGGGTCGGCGGATGTCGCAGTGTCGGTCGCACAGAATATCATCCCTGTGCAGTTGCGCGGTTCCGAGTTGAAGGATTCTCCTTTGCAGAGAAATGGCGTGCTGCGCGGGCAGACCGTCACCGTGGATATCCGGCAGGATGTCGTCTATAACGGGCAGGTCTATGAGGGCACACCCATCGGCGATGTATCCGGCTACAAGAACCTGATCCAGCGCAGCGTCGGCGAACTCACGACTACTGGCGGCAAGGTCTCGATCAATGCCGGCGGCTCCGTCGTGATGCAGGCTGGAGCGAAGGTGGATGTCTCCGGTGGCTGGATCAATTACACGGGCGCAACGGTGCAAACCTCGCGGGTGATTTCCGGCGGGCAAATCTACGACATCTCGAAGGCTACGCCGAATCTCGTCTATCAGGGCATCTACACCGGGCAGTTCACCGAGCAGCATCCGAAGTGGTCCGTGGCAAATACCTTTGCGAGTGCGCTCTCGCCAAATGGTGCGCATTTCGACGCCGGATATATTTTCGGTGGCGACGGGGGTGCAGTCACGATCACAGCGCCGGGTATGGCGCTGGACGGGTCCTTGCTTGGCAATACGATCATCGGCCCGCGGCAGCGGACGACTGCTCCCGGTGCTTCCTCGCTCGCGCTTTCGTTTCAGGCGCAGGATGCGACGACGCAGGACTTCCGCCAATTCTCACCGACGCCGCCGAGCATCACCTTCGATGCGACGCGCAAGCTCAGTGCGGCTGCGGCATTTGGTGTGGACTCGACCGGCGCGCCGCTTGCATTGCGTGCAGACCGCACTGCGGAGGTGATCCTGTCGCCCGGGCTCACGTCTGCGAGCGGATTCGGAAACCTGACCATCGAGAACAACGATGGCGACATCACCATCCCCGCCGGGGTCGCAGTGACGACCGGTGCAGGCGGCTCGGTGACGATGAAAGCGAGCAATTTTTCCATCGCGGGAAGCATCGTCACGCCTGCGGGCAAGATCGCATTGAGCGCGTACAATCTCACGCTCTCGCAGTTGAACGCATTAGCCACAAATCCCAATGCGCAGACACCGCCGCCGAATGCAGGCCGTGGATTATTGATTCTTAAAAATGGCGGGCGCCTCTCGGCAGCCGGATTGATCACGGACGATCGCCTGAGCCCGGCTGGCGGCGATCCTGCGCCGTTGATGAAAGATGGCGGCACGATTTCACTCAGCAGTTTCAGCAGCGTTCTGTCTTTGGGCTCGAGCGTGGATGTCTCCGGAGGCGTGGCGATGAGCGCTGCTGGGAAGCCGACGTACGGCAAAGCCGGAAGCCTCACCATCAAGGCGGGTCAGGATCTCTCCATCAAATCCGTGACAGGCGGCACGCTGAGCAACGCTGCTGCGCTCCTAGGATATTCGGGCGGCGACATGGGAGGCACACTCAGCATTGCCGGGCCGTTGATTCAGATCGGCGGCACCTCTGCAAATTCTGCGACGCTCGTCCTGTCACCGGAATTTTTCTCATTGGGTGGCTTCACTAATTTCTCGCTGACAGGTTTCGGTCAAAGGATTGGCAGCAGCAATCAGTTCGTGCCCGGTGTGCTCGTGACCGCCGGCACGCAGATATCGCCTGTGGCGTCTCGCTGGGTCGCCGTGCCCTACTCGGTGGGTTCCACGGGTGTGACGCTCCGGACCGTGCTGCCCCCTGAAGGCGTCCGGACGCCGGTCAGCCTGTCGCTTTCTTCGTCGGGGCTCACTGATGCATTCGACAGCAATCAGCTCATCGCCCGTGGTGACACCATCCTGCAGTCAGGCGCTATCATTCGCACGGATGCCGGCGGAAGCATCACCCTTTCCGGCAATACCACCGCAGTGCTCGGATCCCTGTTTGCTCCGGGCGGCAGCATCTCCGTATCCGCGAGATATCCGGGTGCGATCGTGAACGTAATACCTTCCGGTGAGGTCTGGACGAACGTCGAACTGGGCGCGCGCAGTGTACTCTCCACTGCAGGGGCGACCGTGCTGACTCCCGACGCACGCGGTTATCGTACCGGTTTTGTTTTGAAAGGTGGGGATATCACCATCACCGGAAACATCGTCGCCGAAGCCGGGTCCGTTCTCGACGTCACAGGCACCACGGGCACCCTTGATGTCGCACCGACTGCCGCATCGCTTACGTCGCGGCTGCTCGGATCGTTCAGGGGATCGCGGGTCATCGCAAATACGATCAGCAGCGATGGTGGCACGATCCGCCTTGCGGGCGAACAGGCGCTCTTCACGGATGCCACGCTGCTCGGTGCCGCGGGTGGCGCGAGTGCGAGAGGAGGCAAGCTTTTCATCCAGTCGGGGCGCTATGTCGATCCGAGTTCTGCCGGTGCGACAACACCTCTGGACACGAATCTGACAGTGAAGCAAAGCGGGCTGACAATCCCTGCGGCGTTTTATCCTGTGAGCGGGACCGCCATCGGCCGCCCGGTGCGCGGCGCAAATGGCAACGTCATTCCCGGGCAGGGATATTTTGCTGCGGACAGCTTCAATGGACATGGGTTCGATGATCTTTCGTTGGCCGGCACCGTGAAGTTCTCCGGTCCGGTGACCCTCGCTGCGAATCACAGCATCACCGCCGGCTCGGGCGGCGTGCTCTTCGGCGATGCGGCGGTGAATCTCGTCGCGCCCTATGTTTCGCTGGGTTCGGCGTTTCAGGCGCCGACTGCGCAGGGGCAGATCATCAGTGCGTTCACATCCGGTGGTGCACCGTTTAATTTTGCACCCACCTACGGCACCGGCAGCCTCACGGTGCAGGGCAGCCTCATCGATCTCGGAAACCTTTCCCTGCAGGGATTCGGCAGCGCGAATTTCGTCGCAGTAAATGGCGACATCCGAGGCAACGGCACGCTCGATGTCGCCGGTCAGATTGGGATGACTGCGGGCCAGATTTATCCGCCCACCGCGGTCAGCTTCACCATCGCGGCCTACGACTATGCTTCGGGCACGGGCAGCGTCAGGATTGCCGGCTCCGGCAACAGGCAGTTGCCGCTTTCCGCAGGAGGCCAGCTCAATATCTACGCGACGAACATTTCGCAGGGAGGCGTTCTTCGCGCACCATTCGGCGGGATCAAAATCGGTTGGGATGGCACGGGCACTGCCCCCGTGGATCTCATCGCGGGCGGCACTGCGCCGGTGCGTGCCACGAAGCAGGTGACTTTGCAGCCGGGCAGCATCACATCCGTCTCCGGCGTCGATCCGATCACCGGCGGCATTGCCGTGCCCTACGGCATCAATCTGAATGGCACCTCGTGGATCGATCCCACGGGCACGGATATCACCTTGAGCGGCATCGGCGGCAAGGCGGTCACGATCGCGGGGCAGAACGTCACCACGCGCGCTGGATCCGTCGTGGACATTCAGGGTGGTGGCGACCTCTACGCATACCGCTGGCTGTCGGGTCTCGGCGGATCGACGGACATTCTGGCATCCTCGACAAGGTTCGCCGTGATCCCCGGATACGGTGCGAATTTTGCGCCCTACGCGCCCTACAACACCGCGCCACTCACGACGAATCTCGGCACCGATGCAGGCTATGTGAACGGCACTCTGGCAGTCGGTGATTCGATCTACCTGCTCGGTGGCAGCGGCCTCGCCACGGGCAGCTATACCTTGCTGCCCGCGCGATACGCACTCTTGCCGGGCGCATTCCTGATCACGCCGCAGAGCGGGACTGCATTTGGAACCAATCTGCTGCCCTCGGGCGCGAGCATCGTCTCCGGGTATCGCTACAATTCCATGCGCAGTACGGGCACGAGCCAGCCTGCGCTTTCGCGTTATGAGATCGCGACGGGCACGATCGTGCGCAAGCGCGCGGAGTATCAGGAATCGTATGCGAACAGCTTCCTCACGCAGAGCGCCGCCGCGAATAGCGCGACACTCGCACGCCTGCCCGGCGATGCCGGCAGCCTGGTGTTTTCCGCGACGCAGGCCATGTCGCTGCAAGGCTCGGCACGGGCCTTTGCGCCGACAGGCAGCCGAGGCGGAATTGTGGATATCAACAGTGCGCTCGACATCCTCATCGGCGGCCCCGGTGTCATCGCAGGATCGGGCGTCATGGCGCTGGATTCCACCGTCCTCAGCGGATTCGGCGCGGAGAGCCTGCTCATCGGCGGCGTGCGAACGACGACTGCAGGCAGCGCATTCGTAAAAGTAAGCACTGGCAGAATCACCGTGAACAATGCCGGCAGCCCTTTGACCGGCGCCGATGTGACCCTCGTGGCCAAAAATGCGATCACCGTCGCGGATGGCGCGCAGATTTCTGCGGTGGGCGTGATCGCGACCGGGGCGCCTGCGCTGGTTCTGGGAGATTCCGCGGTCGCTGGCAGTGGCAATGGCACGCTGCTCCGTGTGAGTGCGGATGCGGGCGCGGTCATCAGCCGGCTCGGTGTGAATTCCGCCAGCGCACCCATGCAGACGATCGGAAAGTCAGCACGGATTTCCGGGGCGGCGATCATCCTCGATTCCACCTCCGCCACGAGTCTCGACAAGGCCGCGATTCTGAATGCATCCGCGATCACGCTCGATAGCGGCCAGATAAGCATCCAGCTAGCAAATGCCGGCGCATTGCAGACCAGCGGTGGAGGGCTCGTGCTGGCCGGTGCGGTTTTGCAAAGCCTGCAATCGGCGCGCACGCTTTCGCTGCTCAGCTACTCGTCCATCGATGTGTATGGCACCGGCACAGTGGGCACGGCATCTTCGGAAAATCTGCAACTCCACGCGGGTGAAATCCGCCGCATGGACTCCGGCACCGGGGGCAGCGTGAGCTTTGCCGCGAAGAATCTCCTGCTCGACAACAGTGCCAATGGAACCTCTCCCGGTCCCGGCGTGGCGACGCTTTCGGGCACGCTTTCCTTCGACGCTTCGGAAATCCGGCTCGGCACAGGCAAGCTCGCTCTGGATCGCTACGCGGCGATCGCGCTGAACGCTTCTTCGCGCATCTTCTCCGCCGCGAGCGGCACGCTCACCATGCAGGGTTCGCTCGCGCTGAACGCGCCTTTGCTTACCGGTGCGGCGGTGACCAGTCGCACAATCACAGCGGGCGGCGCGCTGGATTTGGTTTCACCTTCCGGCGCTTCCATGACAGCCATCGCTGGCGGACTCGGTGCCGAGTTTTCGCTTCAAGGCACGTCGGTGAATGTCGCGACGAAGATCGTTTTGCCGAGCGGCACGCTCAGTATCCAAGCCACCACCGGCAATCTCACCGTTGGAGGCACGCTGGATGTCGGCGGCACGGCGCGCTCGTTTTTCGACATCGTCAAATATACGGACGCAGGCCAGATCTCGCTGGCCGCGGCGGGCAATGTCGCGGTGCAGGCGGGGAGCGCGATTCGTGTCGCGGCAGACCCGCTTGGGGGAAACGCGGGCACGCTTTCGATCACGGCGGGCGGTGGTTTCACGTCGGTGGGAGGGACGCTTTTCGGTCAGGCGGGAGCGCATGGCCACGGCGGCAGTTTTTCGCTCGATGTATCCGGCATTCCGACGACCGGCACACCTGCGACTCCAAGCCTCAGGCCGATCAACGAAGCGCTCAACACGGGCGGCTTTTCGGAGTCCAGGACGTTCCGCGTGCGCTCCGGCGATGTCGTGGTGGATGGCCTCGTCACAGCGCGCACTTTCAATCTCTCCGCCGATCAAGGCGCGATCACGGTTGCGAACGGAGGGAACATCAATGCCTCCGGTGACACCGGCGGCACGATCCGGATCGCGGCAAATGGCAGCGTGGTCCTCCAGTCGGGTGCGTCGCTCAATGTCGCGGCCCAGCGCTTCGATGCCGCGGGCAAAGGTGGTCAGATCGCGATCGAGTCGGGTGCAAGCTACAGCGGTTCATTCTCCAGCGTCGTAATAGGCACAGGGCCGCAGCTCGATATCCAGTCTGGCTCGAATCTAAATCTCGGCGTTGCTGCCGCCACCACGTACGCGGCGGACGCTGCGCTCGGGCATTTCACCGGCACGCTGCGTCTGCGTGCGCCGCAGGTTTTGGGAAACGCGGATGTGCAGATTCAGCCGATTGCCGGGACGATTGCCGGGGCATCGCTCGTGACGACCGAAGGCTGGCAGCTCTTCAACCTCACACAGGGCGGCACCATCACGAATACCGGCACCGTTCGCGCCGCAGGCGGCAACTTGGCGACTGGCACGAATGTGCAGGGCAGCGTGGCCGCGAATGGCGCGCTCTTCGGAGGCAACTCGACGGCCATCGCGAATCGGTTGCTAGCCACGCATGGCAGCAACTTCGTCGTCATGCCCGGCGCGGAGATCATCAACCGCACCGGCAACCTGACTCTCGGCACTGTGACCTCGACGGCGACGGCGGACTGGAATCTCGGTGGCTCTACTTTCCGCTTCGGCACGGACAAGGTACCCGGCGTGCTCACACTTCGCGCCAGCGGCGACCTGGTGTTTTTCAATGCGCTCAGCGACGGCTTCACCACCAGCGCGTACAATGCGCCGCTGCTCACGCAGAGCACCTCCCTGCCTGTGAACAGCCAGTCGTGGAGCTACCGTCTGACGGCTGGCGCGGATTTTTCCGCCGCAGATTTCACGCGCGTGCAGACACTCGCCACCCTCGGCTCGAACGGCGGCTCGCTGCTGCTCGGAAAGGATTACGGGCTCAATGTTTTCACGACTGGCATCAGTGCGCAGACCAGCACGATTGTTCCGACCCGTTACCAAGTCATCCGTACCGGTTCGGGCGATATCACCATCTCAGCGGGTCGTGATGTGCGGTTGCTCAATCAGTTCGCGACGATCTACACGGCGGGCACAAGGGTGGCCGATGCGACCTTGGGCGGGACTTTTGATCTACCCATCCTGAATGCGACCGGCGGAACTGGCACGCTGGGTGCCATCCAGCAGCAGACTCCGTATCCGGTACAGTACAGCTTTGCCGGTGGCAATGTGACGATCTCGGCCCAGAATGACATTGTTCACAAAACCCTGATTGCCGGGGTTCTCACTGACGATTCCGCGAAGGAACTCCCGATCAACTGGCTCTACCGGCGCGGTTACGTGAATCCTGCGGACGGAAACTTTGGCGTCGCGCGGTTCGGCGATGTCGCTTCGACGACTTGGTGGGTGGACTTCAGTAATTTCTTCGAAGGGGTCGGAACTCTCGGCGGCGGGAACCTGACCATGAACGCCGGGCACGATGTGAGCAATGTGGACGGGCTCGTCGCCACGAACGCGCGGATGCCCAAGGGTGCTCCAAGCGCATCGGGCTTGCTTGAACTCGGCGGTGGCGATTTGTCCGTTCGTGCCGGACATGACATCAATGCCGGCGTCTATTACGTCGAGCGCGGCGACGGAACACTTTCGGCTGGAAATGAAATCCGGACCAACAGCACCCGCTCGCCGTCCAGAGGCGGTGCGATCACGCCTGTGGAAGTTTTTCCACCGGAAAGCTGGCTGCCCACCACCCTGTTTCTGGGCAAAGGCAGCTTCGATGTCACAGCGCGGGGTAATTTGTTGCTCGGCCCGGTGGCCAATCCCTTTCTGCTTCCTGGAGGTTACAATAACACCTTTTGGTACAAGACCTACTTCTCCACCTACGGCGAGTCGGATGCAGTGAGCGCCACATCGCTCGGCGGCTCCGTCACGGTCCGCAACACCGGCTCTACTTCTTCGTCACAAACCACGACGCAGCCTCTGTTGCAAACATGGCTGCAGAGTATCTCCCTGCTGAATATCGCAGGCGGTACCGCCCAGAACAGCCTGGCCTTCTTCCAGCCTTGGTTGCGCTTGGATGAAAGTAACGTCACTCCCTTTACCACGCTGGTATCGCTGATGCCGCCCACACTCAAGGCTCTCGCGTTCTCCGGGGATATCAACCTGGTCGGAGACGTTACCCTGTCGCCATCGCGTTCTGGTACGGTGGAACTGACCGCTTCCGGTTCCATCAATGGTCTGCAACCGACCGGATCGTACACTGTCGTGAATGCAGCCGGAAAGAGTTGGAGCACCTCGAAGATTAATCTCTCGGATGCCGACCCCGAGCGCCTGCCCGGCATAGCATCCCCTTACGCATTCCGTGTCTCCCTCCCGGGAGCCGGACTGGGACCCGGGGTCAACGCGAGCACTACTTTGACATTCCTGGCGGCCGTCGATCAGATTTTCCAAGAGACAGGCTCGGTGATAGGGACAGCGGGAGTCCTTCAAACGAAGCAGACTCTCCACGCGGCGGGAATTCTCCATGCGAGCGACAACGAGCCCATCCGTCTTTACGGAGCCAATGGGAGCATTTCCGGGCTCACGCTTTTCTCGGGAAAGGCGGCACGAATTATCGCTGGGCAGGACGTGACAGACTTCACTTTCTACATTCAGAATACAAAGCTGCAGGACGTAACGCTTGTCTCGGCTAGTCGCGACATCAGTGCATACAATCCCAATTCCGTGCTGCGTAATATCGGTTCATCAGGAGGCAACATTCTGGCCTCACTCACCCCGCTGTCCGGCGACATCCAGGTTAGCGGCCCAGGCACGCTCGAAGTCTTTGCCGGCAGGAATCTCACGACAGGAATCGGGCCGAACAATGCGGATGGCACGGGTGTCGGCATCACTACCATCGGCAATGCGCGCAATCCCTCCCTGCCCACAGAGGGTGCGCAGGTCATCGCGGGTGCTGGTATCGGTTTTGGGAAGCCGGATTTCTCCGCATTCATCGGTAAATTCCTCGATCCGGCCACGGCCGGTGCGGAGTCCGGGCGCTATCTCACGGAGCTCTCCTCGCTGATGGGCATTTCCGGGGCGAGTGCTTCTGCGACTTGGTCGGCATTCGGAAAACTCTCCTCGGAGGAACAGGATCGCCGTGCGCTCGACATCTTCTACCTCGTATTGCGGAACGCTGGCCGCGATTACAACGATTCTACAAGTGCAGCCTTCGGCACTTACGTCGGGGGATTCGCTGCAATTGCCGCGCTTTTCCCAAACCCCGCTGCCGGCGACATCAATCTCACGTCGCGAGAGATCAAGACTAAGAGCGGCGGCAGCATCCAGATCCTCGCGCCGGGAGGAAAGCTCACCGTCGGCATCGATGTCGCGGGCAATCAGGCGCTCGATCAGGGTATTCTCACTGAGTCCGGCGGCGGCATCTCCATTTTTACCAAGGGCAATGTGGACGTCGGCACGTCCCGTATCTTCACCTTGCGCGGCGGCGATGAAATCATCTGGTCCTCCACTGGCAACATTGCCGCAGGTGCCTCATCCAAGACCGTGCAATCTGCGCCGCCTACGAAGGTGCTCGTGGATCCGCAGAGTGGGGACGTGAAGACGGACATCTCCGGCTTGGCGACGGGTGGCGGCATCGGCGTGCTCGCCAGCACAGCCGGCGTCGCGCCCGGCAGCGTGGATCTCATCGCGCCGGGAGGTGCTATCGATGCAGGCGACGCCGGCATCCGCTCCACAGGCAAGCTGAACGTCGCCGCCACCGTCATTCTGAATGCGGGCAACATCTCTGCTTCCGGCGGTAGCACGGGCACGCCCACCGTTTCGGTCTCCGCGCCGAGCCTCGGCAGCATCAATGCGGGCAATACGCAGGCCGCCACGAGCAGTTCCAGCAACGATGCGACCCGGCAGGCGGCGCAGCAGTCCACCCCGCCCCCGAAGGAAGAGCCGCCCTCCGTCATCACCGTGGAAGTGCTCGGATATGGTGGTGGCGAGGGTTGATGGGCGGGTGTCCGATAGCTAGTGATTAGTCATATCAGCCGACTTCACGGGCCTCTTATTGAAATCCATTCCTAGTATGAAATATCACCCCATTCTTGCCATCACCCTTCTGGTGTTCTCCGCATCGTCTTCCGTGCCTGCAGAAGAGAAAGCTCCCGCAGCCCCCGTGGCTGACCCTGCGAAGGATTCTGCAGAGCCGCTTTTCCTGGAAGGTCGCGCCTTTGCCAATGGCGAAGGCATACCGAAGGACGCTGCAAAGGCTGCCGAGCTTTACCGCCGAGCCGCAGAGCAGGGGAATGCCAAGGCGCAGAACAACCTTGCATGGCTGTATCTCGATGGAAATGGCGTCGCGAAGGATCCTGCCGAGGGGCTGAAATGGCTTCGCAAGGCCGCTGGGGCGGGTACGGCAAAATCACAGGATAGCCTAGGCTATTTGCTGGCCAAGGGCGACCGTGTCCCGAAGGACTGCAAAGAAGCCGTGAAGTGGCTGACGAAGGCCGCTGAGCAGGGTGTCGTCCGTGCGCAGGCGCAGGTCGGCCTCCTCCACTACTTTGGCGAGGACGGTGTCGAGAAGGACTATGCTCTCGCCGCGAAGTGGCTCATCGAAGCTGGCGGAAAAGGTCACGCGGATGCGCAGAATACGATTGGCGTTCTGAATCAGCACGGCTGGGGAGTGCCTCAGAACGACGGCCTCGCCATGCTTTGGTTCATGAAAGCCGCCGACCAGCAGCACGCCAAGGCGCAGGCGAGTCTTGCTCAAGCCATTGCCTTGGGCCGCGGCACCGACCGCGATCCCATCACTGCTTACATGTGGGCGAAACTTTCAGCAGATAGCGGTGAGGCCACCGGGGAAGTTTTTCTCAGTGATTTGGTGAAGGGATTCACTAGGCAACAAATCGCAGAGGGTGAAAAAAAGGTCGCCGAATACCGCGCTAAGAAAGGGCTCCCGGCCCCGACGCCTAAACGCGAACCTTAGAACCGTCCGAACAATGATGTGACCGCGGTACGAGGAGGCGGGGTGCCCTCGCTCTGTAAGCCAACATGGGGCGAGGGCACCCCTGCTCCTTGAAAAACGGCCATGCTTTTTGGTGAACACTGCCTAGCTCAAAGTGCAGTCGTGTTGCGCCCCCTGCATGGCACTCTTCTCAAGGGTTTGGTCTGAGGCCGAACTGCCAAGTCATGCAGCGCGGCGGCGGCGGAAAAAGGCGGCACCCATCAGGGCGATTCCGAAGCCAACCGTCGCTGGCTCGGGCACTGCGACGACATCGGTGAATGCACCGTCGTAACTGAAGGTGGCGGCGCCGCCGTTGATGGTCGTCTCGCCGATCAGTGTCAGGAAGTCGGCATTCGATGTGAGGTCGCCGAGGAACCGGAACGCGTAGAGGGGCGAGATTGCGCCGGAGAACTCCGAAACGGTGAGCGTCTTTCCGGCGAGAATCGTGCCGAGGCCATTGAAGGTGAGCGACGCGGCAAAATTCAAATCAATCACTGAGTTGTCGTCCAGCGAGAGGCTCGCAAAGCTCTGGCCGTTGATTCCCGCGTTCAGGAGGTCCAGCGTTCCGCCATTCAGATCCAGCGCGCTGCTGGCGGAGATCCGGTTGGCACCATCGAGTGCGAGAATGCCGCCTGTGACGCGCGTCGTGCCGCTGTAGGTATTCTCGCCTGAGAGCGTGATCAGTCCGCTCTTGGTCTCCACGGTGTTGAAGTTGGAGATTGATCCCGAATAGGAGAAGGCGTTCCCGGCACCGGGGTTGATCGTCATCCCACTCGTCCCGCCCGCGCCGCCGCTGATGTTCCCGAGGACGGATGCCGAGCTGCCGGTGATATTTAGCGTGTTATTGCCCGCACCCATGTCGATCGCCCTGCCGTTGCTGGAGCCGTCAATGGTTCCAGAATTGTTAATCGTGTCATTGTCTGCGCCCGTGCGAATCGCCGCGTTGGTCGTCGCGAGACCGCCGAGGGTGGCGCCGCCCCGGATCGTCGCACCGGTGTTGTTGTGGATCGTCACCGTGAAACCGCTCGCGGGTCCGTTGACGGCGATGCCCGAGTCGCTGTCGCCGCGAATCAAGCCGCCAGCCTGGTTCGTCACCACCGCATTGCCATAAATGGCCTCTCGTGTCCCGGCGAGAGGTCCGGTCGTGATGTCGTTGCCAAGCAGCGAGATTCCGCGCCCGACGGCGTTCGTGTTCCCTGCGGCGACGAGGCCCTCGATGGTGCCGGAATTGACGATCGTGCCACCGCCGACGGAGATGCCCTCGCTCTGCGCGGGAACTCCGACGGTGGCGCTGAAGGCGTTGACCGATCGGATGACGCCGGTGTTGGTGATGTTCACGAGGCCGTCCACATCCACGCCGTCGCCGTCGCCGGTCACGCCGTTGCCGGTGATCGTGCCACCGTTGACGATGGTCGCCGACTGGAGGGCATTGAAGCCATCGAGATTCACACCCGAGCCGTTGTTGCCGCGGATGATGCCGCCCGCGCTGTTGTTGATCGTCGTCGTGAAGGTCACGAGCGCAGTCGCCGCGCCGCCCGTGATGCCGTGGCGCGAACTGTCCACGAGGCCGGTGGAAAAGTTATTCAGCGTGATGCCGTTGTTCGCCTGGCCGTCGATCGCATCGCTGCCGGTGTCCGTCGTCACGGTGGAGCGGATGGTGCCGTAGTTATTGATGATGCCATTCGTCCCGGGCCGCACGGAGTCCGCGTTGGACGAGAGGATGAGTCCGGTCGAGTAGTTCGTGATCACATTGCTGCCAGAGGTGATGTTGCTCCAGTCCACCGCCTGGCTGCCGCCCTTGGAGGCATTCAGCGAGCTGATGGTTCCGTAATTGTCGAGTGTCGCGCCGCCCGTCGTCGCCGGCGTGATTCGGATCGTGTCCGCGTCCGCCGTGCGGATGAGCGCTCCCGCATTGTTGGTGATCGCGAGGCTCACCGTTCCGGCGGCGTTCAGAATGCCACGGCCCGTGCCGGTCTGGATGATCTGCCCGCTGTTCGTGACCGTGCTGTTCCCCGTCACGGTGATCGGCACTACCGCGGCACCCGTTGTCAGTGAACCCGTGGCCGTGATCACCCCCGTCTCCCCGGCGGTGAGCGTCTGCGCGGTCGTGGAAGCAGTGCTGATCGTGAAGCTGGCCGCGTCGGCCAAATGCGGTGATGCGCAAAAAATGCTGGCGGCGAAAATGGCGGTGGCAAGGATGTGGCGGCGTTTCATGGCTCCAGTTTTGCCGGCACATGCGCCTGCTGACGACGTGACAACGGTGACTTTCCTGCGTCGGATTGCCGACGGTCGTGCGTCAGCGCTCAGAGGTGTGGAATGAAATTGCCAGCTCTGCAGCAGCGAAAATTTCACCCTGCCCGCAGGCTACTTCGACAGGTTCTCTTGCTGCAGCGCGGCCTCGCGTTGCGCCTGCATTTGGTGCTGCACAAATGCGGTATCCCCAAACTGTAGGCGGAACCGCTGGTCCGCCTCGGACTGTGCCTGCACCCAGCGCTTGCGATAGTTTGGGTTCGCCGGGTCTTGGTTCTCACCGCCGATAGATTTGACGAAGTCGTTGCGCAGCTTTTCCCACGCCGCCGCCTGCTCCTCGGTCTTCACCGTTGCAGGCAGCGTCTCGGCCAATACTGCGGGCGCGAGAATCTGCTTCTCCGCACCGGCTGGCGTAGTGTCTGTGGCTAATGTCTGCGTTCCATTCACAGCGTGAACTGCGAGCTGTTCCTCCGAAGCTGCGAACTGCGCGATGAGCGCATCCTGCTCGTGGTTCAGTGCGGCCAGCCTGGCATCGAGCTGCGCCGCCATTGTGTCGTCGCGCCGTGCATGATTGCGGAGCGCCGCGCGCCGCACCTGAAAGGCGGCGGTGATGCGGCTCGAGAGGAGTTCGCGCACGGTCTTCTCCGGCTGGTTCTGGGCGCGCAGGGTCTGCGCATATTGCTGAAAATCGTCGGCATCCGCTTTCCGCTGCGCCGTGCCGTCGGCGTGTTCCTTGTTGGTTTGCAGCGGTGCTGTGTCCGCCTGCGTCAGGTCATCCGTGAGCTCAGCGTCCGAGCCGGAGAGCGTCCTTTCCAAGTCAAAGGCCGCAGTCTGCGGCGCATCCGGAGTGAGCATCCACCACGTGACGGCGGTCGCGGGCAGCACGAGTGCGGCGGCGGAGACGAGGAGCCAGCGCTGGGACTTTAGGAAGGTCATGGTGGTGATGCGGTTTGAAAAATTACGGTCGTCTTGGCTGCAGCGTGATGCGCTGCTGCCCAACAAAGAACCAGTGCGGGAGTCGCCTCCCGCACTGGTCTTAGGTTTGAGTTGGAACTAAGTCCTTCTGCCCTGGATTTCACCGGGGCAGAAAAGGCTTAGAAGTTCGGGTTGCTGATGTCGCCACCGTCGCCGGCGCGGTCCACGAGCATGTCCGCGAGGGCCACGTTCGGGCTCAGGGTAGCGGAGGTCGCCGCGAGGATGTTGGTCGTCAGGGTGGTCGCGAACGTGAGCTTCACCGCAGGGCCACCGGTGGTGCCGTTGCCGAGGTCGCTACGATTCATCAGGCGCTCCGTGCCCCAGAAGGTGTAGGCACCATTCATGATGGCGGCCTGGCTCACGGGAACGCCGTTCCAGCCGAGGGCGACTGCACCGGTTCCGGAGACGCTGTTGAAGTCGCCCGTGCCGAGGTAGCCCACGATGAAGGAGGGGCCTGCCTCGCCGTTTGGCAAGACGCCGCCGGTGAAGCCTGCCGCCGTGAGCGTGTTCGTGAAGTAGGCGCGGAGGGTGCTGCCCGAGTTCTCGCCGCTGTTGCCGTCAACGACCGTGCTGATGCCGTTGATGGTCTCAGTGGGGTAGAGCGTGAGTGCGGTGATGGCACCGCTGGCCGTGGTCGGCTTATACTGCTTCACGAACGAAGCGACGCCGTAGCCGGACTCTGCGAGCGTGATGATACGCGTGCCGGAGTCGGGGTTGCGGCCCGTCGCATACGCGACGCGCGCCGGAGGACCACCGCCCGTGGCCTGGTCAGCCGCGAGGCCGGTGAAGGCACCGAGTCCAACCGCGCCACCAGATAGGAGCTGCTGGGCAATCTTCTTGGACACGCTGTAGTTCGAGAACGGGGCGGTGCCGCCGTTGAGCGGGAAGTTCTTGCTCCCGACCCAGGTGAAGGAAACCACGCCGACCGGAGTGTCGTTGAGGGCGGCATAGACGCCGCCGGTGAAGACGGTCGAGCTCTGGAGGTTGTCCGCCATGGCGACATCCGGGATGGCCGATTCAAACGTGGGGTTCGCAGGCGAACCGTTAGGATCGAGGTTTCCCGTTCCGGTGGCCGCGTCCACAAGGAACTTGGTGGGCGCGGTGGAGATGTTGTTCGCAGCGACGGACTGGATGCCGGCTGCAGAGCCGGTCCATGCCGCCTTGACGGTGACTGCGGTGCCGCCGATGTTACCGCCGATCCACATCACAGCATTGGCGCTGCCGAGGGTGCCGTTGGTCGATACGACGGTTTCACCAGTGATAAGCGCGCTGATCTGCGCGTTGGCAACACTGCGGAAGGCCGAGGAGCCAGTGATGTAGATCTTCGTCTGCGCGGACGCAGTGGAGATGAGGGCTGCGCCAGCGAGGATGCCGGCGGCGAGGATTTTGGATGTTTTCATGTAGTTTGTAGGTATTTGCGGGTTTTGCAGGTTGTATGCGGTAGTTGGTCTGTAGATGCGAATGTCGGCTTAGGCCTTCACACCGCGCTTGCGGCGCATGGCGCCGACGCCGAAGAGGGCGAGGGAGGTGAGCATGCCGATGCTGGCGGGCTCAGGGACTGCCACCGGGAGGACCGAGCCCGTGACGGCGCCGGCGTTGTCGATGGTGAGCGTGATCTGGTAGCTGCCGACACCGCTGGTCAATCCCGTATCGGGATCGCTGGTGCCAGTCTTCACGAGGCGATAGACATCCAGGGCACCCTGTGCGCCGGAAGCCAGCGTGCCGGCCGTGAATGCCTGCTCAAATCCGCCGGCTGACAGCGCGCTGCTGCCGAAGCTCGCGCTTGCGCGGGCCGTCCAGCTATTGACGTTGCCAGTGGTGCTCTCGATCGCGACGTTTGCGATGGAACCAGCGGCGGAGGTGGTGAACCCACCTGTACCGGCGGCGGCGGAGAGGATGCCTGTCACGATGCTGCCTTGAGTCGTATTCGCCTGACGCGCAAAGCCGGTCGTGCTGAGCGGGAACAGACCCGTGCTCGAACGACCGCCGTAAAGCGTGTTCGTGGTGATGTCCGTGCCGCCGTTTCCAGACACGGAGGACCAAAGGACATCCGTGCGGTCATACCAAGTGGCGCCGAATGCCGAAACGAGGTCGCTGCCGATGTTCCCGAGGGAAATCGTGCTTCCGGTCGTAAGAGCGGAGAAGCCCGCGGCAGAGCCGAGGTCGAGGACGACGTTGGTGGTGGCGCCGGTTCCGCCAGTAGCGCGGAAACCGATAAAGAGCTCGCCGGCACCACTGCTGCCGTTGACGAGCGTTGCGGCGTGAGCCGCGGTTGCTAGAACAACAAGTGAGGCCGCTGCGGCGATCGTCTTGCTGAGGATGGTATTCTTAGTCATGTATTGTTTTTTGGGTTTTCAGGTTGGTCGTTTCGCCGCCTTTTCTCTATTGGATCCGGCTGGCTAATGACTCTGGACTTTTATCTGGAATCCCCGATTAGAACAAGATATGTACTGCAACGTTATCGTGTCGGATGTGAGGCACATGCGTATTTTGGATGTCATACGCAAAAAGCTCTCCGACGAGCACTTCACATGACCTAAGCTGACGCCGCCCTCACCCCGGCTGAGCGCCGGTGGAAGCCTAGGAAAATGAGGCCGCCGATCATCAGAAGGCTGATGCTAGCCGGCTCGGGGACGGGGAGCACGACGCCGGTGAGGTTGCCAGTGCTGTCGATTTGGATCGTGAACTGATAGCTGCCGATGCCGCTGGTTGCTCCAGTATCCGGATCGTTGACCGTCGTCCTGACCAGCCGATACACGTCAAGCGCACCTTCCACCCCGAGGCTCAGGGAACCAGGGCCGAAGGGTTGCTCGAACTTGGCAGCCGTCAGCGCGCTACTGCCGAAGAGTGCGGCGGCCCTAGCGCTCCAACTGTTGACATTGGAAGTGGTGTCCTCGATCGCGATGTTTGTCAGCGAACCCGACAGGGAACCGGTGAAACCGCCCGTTCCCGCAGCGGCGCTCTGGAAGTTCGTGACAACGCTTCCTTGGGCCGTGTTTGCTTGCCGGGTATATCCGACCGTCGTGAGCGGAAAAGTTCCCGGGCTCGAAGAAGCGACGCCGGCGTAGAGCGTATTGGTGGAGATGTCGGTCCCCCCGTTTCCCGAGATCGTGGACCATACCAAGTCTGTCCGATCGTACCATTTCGTGCCTGCATTGACACCAGATGTGATGCTGAACCTGCTGTCGAGATCACTCCCGATATTGTAGAGGGGAAAAACTGTTCCGGGTGAAAGTGCTGAGAAAGTGGCTGCGGAACCGAGATCAATGACGACATTCGTGGTCACACCGAAGCTGTCGAAAGCGCCCGTGGCGCGCAGGCCTAGGAGGAGTTCCCCATTCCCGGTGGTGCTGCCGTTCAGAAGTGTTGCGGCGTTTGTGGTCGCGCTGCAGAGGATCAGGATCGCTGCCGCGGAGATTGTCTTGCTGAGGATTTTGTAGGTCATAGAGGTGTGCTAGTTGTAGATTTTTTGCTTCCGGTGCTTTGGTGGCCGGAGGACCTGCGTGGCTGCGCAAGATGTCCGACACCGGAGCGCCTTATTTGAGGGTGCCGCCAGGCATTCGACAAGGAATGCGAGGTAACATTCCTGTGTCGAAAGTGGCCTTGGGAGGTGTGTCCGCGCGCTCTATGTGACAAACGCCATGCACCTCCGCATCCCGCTGTGAATGGACCTGAAAGCTAGCAATGATGGGCCTTTCAGCGGACTCGGAATGCGATCACGGGTTTTCCGGCGGAGCTTTGAATGTGACAAAAGAAAGACTAGTATTACGGGGTCGTGGCTTTTTGTGGCAACCGTATGAAGTTCGCCTTTGGATCGCGGTTCAGGAGAATGCGAAGTTCCGATCCAGGGGGTCGTTTTTTTTGGAGTTCACTGAGGTCCGGCGCTGGCCGCGCCGGGCGGGATATTGATGGGATTGTCACCAAGGTGACGCGCCAATGTCACATGCTTCGAGATGATGTCTTCCCCACTTTTCATCACGGATGCGGTTCAAACAGCGCTGGCATCGGGATGGATTCGGGGATTAAATCCGCCGACATGTCCTGGAGCACTCATAAGATAAAACGCTGGTATCACCACTGGTCGGTGTGGGTGATCGTTGCGGTGGCGTTTGCCACCTTTTTGACGTGGCCGAAGATCAAAAACCGCTACCATCGCTGGTCAGCGGCACGGCAGGTGCGGCATGCGGCGGAGTCCATCGCGCAGAAGGATTTCAAGCGCGCGATTTTGGAAGCCCGGAGCGTGCTCGAAACAAATCCGCTCGATGCCGGTGCAACGGAAATCATGGCCAAGGCGCTGGAGGGCGCGGGTTCCGGAGCGCTGGCTGTGCAGTGGCGGAGCCGGCTGGATACGGTCCGGCCCGGCGATGTGGAGAATCTGCTGGCTTGGGCGAATGATTCCCTGAAGGGGGGAGATGTGGTGGCGGCGGAGCGGATACTCGGGATGCTGAAGCCCGAGCCGACTGAGAATGCCAGCTATCACGCCGCTGCCGCCGCTGTGGCGATGGCGAAGCGTGACGCTGCGGGCGCGGAGCGGCATTGGGCGGAGGCTTCTCGCATAGAGCCGGAGGAGGATCTTTACCGGCTGAAGCTGGCGGGCATCCGTCTCGTGTCCAAGAGCGCCGAGGTGCACGCGGGGGCTGTGGCGATGCTGAAGGAAATCAGCGGCAGGCCGGCGAATGCTGCGGAGGCGCTGAGGGCTTTGCTCGGGGATGCGAGGGCCTTCCGCGAATGGAATGCCGCGCGTGAATACGCGGATGCCCTGGTGGCAACCCATGGCTCGGTTTTTCAGGACAAGCTCGCGCGTCTCGATGTGCTTCGTGCGATGAAATCCCGTGATGCGACGGGGTATCTCACGGATTTGCGCAATGACGGTCTGCAACGTCCCGCGGATCTCTACATGCTCCTGATGTGGATGAATCAGCACGATCTGGCGCTCCTGGTCGCGGACTGGGTGCGCACGACGCCGCAGGAAATCATCGGGGTGCCTCCGGTGTGCGTGGCGGTGGCGGATGCCTACGTGCGCAGCTCGGATTGGCGGACGCTGCTGACTTTCCTCGAGGATCATACTTGGGGGGACTGGGAATACATGCGCCGGGCCTTCCTGGCGCGGGCCACGGAACGCACCGGTGAAGGAGACCGTTCCACGCAGGAATGGAAGGATGGCCTCGCTGCTGCGCGAAGCCGTGGTGATGCCAGGGACCGACTCGAGCGGATGACGCGGCTGGCGATCGGGTGGGGCTGGGAGCAGCGCGCGCAGGAGGTGATGTGGGCCATGGCAGGGTCGCCTGGATGCCCCCGCTGGATGCTCGATGCGCTTTGGCTCATCGCGATCGAGAATACCGACGCGGCACAGCTCCAGAGGCTCGCGGGGATGCTCGCGAAGGCGGATCCGAAGTCCGTCGTGCACAGGAATAACTATGCCTTTTACTCGCTGCTCACCCGCGCCGAGGAGGGCGATCCGCACCGGGAGGCGGAAAGGCTTTTCAGTGAAGACCCGAAGAATGCGGACATCGTCCTGACGCGCGGCCTTTCGCTCTACCAGCAGGGGAAGTCGGCCGAGGCGGCGGCACTCACGGGCGGGCTTTCCGCCGAGGACATGAAGAAGCCGAGAGTCACGCTCTACCATGCGATTTTCCTGACGGGTGCCGGCGAGAGCGCCAAGGCGCAGGAATGGGTCGCCGTGGCCAGGCAGGGAAAGATGCTTCCCGAGGAAAAGGCGATGTTGGAGCGGGCGAAAGTGGAGGCCGGAAAAGCAGCGGAGGAAATGAGCGTCACTGAGGAATCCAAGGCAATGCGTGCTGCGAAGGCCGCCAAGGCAGCCGCCGAGGAGAATGAATTGGCGGAGGCGACCAAGGCTGCAAGGGCGGCGAGGGCTGCGCTGGCGGCCGAAAAGGAGAAGGCCGTGGAAGAGGCGAGGGCAGCACGTGCCGCGAAAGCGGCCAAGGAGGCCGCAGAGGCGACGAAGTAATTTCGATCAGCCGCGGACTCGCCGATACTGCTGGCGGTAGCGGCGCGGCGTCATGCCGAGGTGTTTGCGAAAATGCTGCGTGAAGGAACTCTGGTCGCTGAAGCCGGATTCCCGCGCGACCTCGGCGATGAGCCCGTCGGCCTGCTGCAGGAGTTCGCACGCAGCCTGGATGCGCACTTTCAGGATGAACGACTGCGGGCTGCTGCCGAAGGTCTCGATGAACTTGCGATGCAACTGCCGTGGCGAAAGATGCGCGCTCACGGCGAGTTCGCCGATGGTGAGCTTTTCGCGGAAGCGCTCGCGGATGAGCGACACGGCGCGGTCGATCGCGAGATACGGCTCGCGCACCGTGCTGCCGAAGCCGTAGCTCTGCGTGACGCCGATGATGCCCACGACTCGTGCGCGCCGGTCGCGCACCGGGAGCTTGTGCGTGAGGAACCAGTCGGGGATGCCCTGCCTGTTAAAGAATAGCTCGATGATGTTCAGCTTCGGCTTGCCCGTGCGCATCACCTCCGCGTCGTCGTGCCGGAAATGCTCCGCGAGCCTCGCTGGAAAAAGTGCGAAGTCGTCCTTGCCGATCAGCTCACGTTCGCTCTGGAAACCGAGGCGCTCGTAGAAATGGCGGTTCGCCGCGATGAGGCGCGATCGCCGATCCTTCAGAAAAAATGCCACGCCCGCGAGGTGCTCAAACAGTGCAAGAAAGCTGCTCTCCGCTGCGACGGAGCGGATGAATTTTTCGCGGAGCGATGACGGGCTTTGGCGTTTGTGGGTGGCGGGCATGTGGGTGTCTGATTCCGCACAAAAATTGTCATCGTGGAACTGGGGCGCGAGCCTATTTAGGATCGCGAGCAGGATTTGAGGAGGGCTTTGCGCCCGAAAGCTACTTCGCGGAGCGCATGGTCTGCCGATACGCGGTGGGACTTTGGCCGACTCGCTGGCGGAATTGCTCGGCGAAGCTGCTGCCGTCCACGAAGCCGCAGCGGGCTGCGATCTCCGCGGTGGAAAGATTCGTCTCCTCAAGCAGTTTGAGCGCGGCGGTGACGCGCGTCTTCATCAGGAATTCCTGCGGGCTGAATCCGAACGCGTGCTGGAACCGGCGCTGGAAGTGACGCATCGAGAGGCCGCACTTGCGGGCCACATCGCTGAGGACCACGGGGCCTGCGAAGTCGCGGCGGATGATCTCCACGGCGCTGGCGACGCTTTGGATCAGCGGCAGTTGCATCTCGTGCTCGGAAGCCCGCCGCACGACGCCAGCGGTTCCGCAGATGCGACCGCTGATGTCTTTCAAAGGCACCTTGCTCACGAAGAACCAATCGGGCGTTCCCTGCTGGTCAAACCAAAGCTCCACGCGCTCGACGCAACGCGCCTTGCCGGAGAGCAGGCGCGCATCGTCACGCACGTAACCGGAGGCCATGTGATGCGGGGCGACATCGAAGTCCGTCAGCCCAAGGATCTCGCGTTCATGGCGCAATTGGTAATGCTGGAGAAAGCTGCGGCTGAGCAGCATGAAGCGCCCCTTTGCATCCTTGCAATAGAAGCAGACGCCGGGAAGGTGGTCGAACAGCGTGTGGAAATGGCCGTTTGCATGGACCCGGCCGAGCCAGGACTCGCGTTCGCGCACCAGGCTCTGCGGAAGATTCCGCGGGGAATTGCGGCGCACGATGCGTGGCGCATTTGGCATAAGCTTTGTCGTCACGCATTGCCCCATGCTGCGTTATTGAAGAGATGTCAACGGCAGCCCAGTCTGCCATCCCCGGATACGAACAAACTCTCACCTCCCACCTCAGCAACCCACTCACCCCGAATATGAGCTCTCACTTCCCCAATATTTCCAAGATCGCCTTTGAAGGCCCCAAGTCGAAGAACCCGCTTTCCTTTAAGCACTACAACCCGGCAGAAATCGTCGAGGGCAAGACGATGGCGGAGCACATGCGTTTCTCGATCGTGTATTGGCACACGATGTGTGGACAGGGCGCCGACATGTTTGGCGGGCCGACGGCAATCCGCCCGTGGGAGGCTGGCCTGAGCGGGCTCGATCTCGCGAAGGCGCGCGTGCCGGTCTTCTTTGAAATCGCAGAGAAACTCGGGATGCCGTACTACGCCTTTCACGATCGCGATGTCGCGCCGCACGGGAAGACGCTGCGCGAATCGAACGAGTATCTCGACACGATCGTCGCGCTCCTCGGCGAGCAGCAGAAGCGCACGGGCATCAAGCTGCTCTGGGGCACGGCGCAGCTTTTCGTGCATCAGCGGTTCATGCACGGCGCTGCGACTTCGCCGAATGCGGAGGTGTTCGCCTTCGCTGCGGCGCAGGTGAAGAAGGCGCTCGAAGTCACGCACGCGCTCGGCGGCGAGGGCTATACGTTTTGGGGCGGTCGCGAAGGCTACTCGACACTTTGGAATACGGACATGAAGCGCGAACTCGATCACCTCGCGAAGTTCCTCCACATGGCCGTGGATTACGCGAAGGAGATCGGCTTCAAGGGCCAGTTTTACATCGAGCCGAAACCGAAGGAGCCGACAAAGCATCAGTACGACAGCGACGCGGCGGCGTGCCTCAATTTCCTGCGCGAATACAATCTGCTGCCTCACCTCAAGCTGAACCTCGAAACGAATCACGCCACGCTCGCGGGTCACTCGATGCAGCATGAGATGGAAGTCGCGGGCGCGGCGGGTGCGCTCGGCTCGATCGACGCAAACACCGGCGACCTGCTCCTCGGCTGGGATACCGATCAATTCCCGACCGACATCTACCTCACCACGCAGTGCATGCTCGTGGCGCTGAAATACGGCGGCTTCACCACCGGTGGCGTGAACTTCGACTCGAAGGTGCGCCGCGAGAGCATCGACCCGGAGGATCTCTTCCACGCGCACATCGGCGGCATGGATGCCTTTGCACGCGGATTGAAAATCGCCGCTGCGATCCGTGCCGATGGACGCCTCGCGAATTTCGTGAAGCAGCGCTACGCCTCGTGGGACACGGGAGTCGGCGCAAGCATCGAGGCCGGGAAGGAGAACTTCCGCTCGCTCGAGAAACTGATGCTCGAAAAGGGCGAGGCCGCCGCGAATATCAGCGGACGGCAGGAGTTTCTGGAGAATCTGATCAACGATTTCATCTAGTCGAGGATACCGATCGCCGAAGCGAGAAAGGGGTGCATTCCGCTCGCCATCCGTGGCGGTGTGATTGAGAACACCGCATGTCCACTGCCTCGCCTTCATTCAAAGAACTCGGAATCCCTGCGGACATGATCCGCGGTCTGGAGGAACTGGGCATCGTCACACCGACGAAAGTGCAGTCGAAGGTGATCCCGTTTCTGCTGAAGGATGGCGGCGATCTGATCGCGCAGGCGCAGACGGGGACTGGCAAGACGGCGGCATTCGGCCTGCCGCTGCTCACGAAGATCGATCCGAAATTAAAGGAGATTCAGGGGCTCGTCATCGCGCCCACGCGCGAGCTGGCGAAGCAGATCGGGAAGCAGCTTTTCCGCTTCACCAAATACACCGAGAAGATCTTCGTGGAAGTGGTGAGCGGCGGGGACAATCTCGACCGGCAGGTGATCGCCTTGCGTCGGCCGACGCACATCGTCGTCGCGACTCCGGGACGGCTCATTGACCTGATCGCGCGCAAGGCGCTGAGGCTCGATTCCGTGCGGCATCTGGTGCTCGATGAGGCGGACGAGATGCTGACCATGGGCTTCAAAATGGAGCTCACGAAGATTCTAAGCCTCGCCTCGAATCGGCTCAGCACTTGGCTTTTCTCGGCGACGTTTCCGGAGGCAATCCAGCATCTTATCAAGGGTTGCATGTCTCCAAAGGCGCACTCGATCCAGATCGATCAATCGCATGTCGTGAACCGCGACATCGAGCACCGGTTCGCCATTTGCAAACGCGAGCACAAGACGGAGTTTATCGCGGATTTTCTGAAGCGTCAGAAGGAAAAGCGCGGGCTGATTTTTTGCCGGACGCGGGAGGGAGCCATCGACCTGTGCAGGGAGCTGATCGCCCTCGGGCTGTCGGTGGATGTGCTGCAGGGCGACCTCATGCAGAAGGAGCGGGACAAGGTGATGCGGGCGTTCAAGAAGGAGCGGATTCAATTCATGGTAGCGACCGATGTCGCGGCGCGCGGGATTGATGTCGCGGGGCTCTCGTTTGTGATTCATCACCAACTCCCGGATCAGATCCAATACTACACGCACCGGGCCGGGAGGACGGCGCGGGCGGGGAACACAGGTCTGTCGCTCGCACTCATAGAGACGAATGAGAAGCGCGACATCACCGTGCTCGAAGCGAAGCTGCGCGTGACTTTCACCGAGCAGCGCTCGCGCTGAGCGGGCGTTCGTAAAAGCAAGTCCTTGGCAGGAGAATGGAAGCTGTCCTATCGTTTGCTTGGCCACTGAGCCATCCGCATATGCACAAAGGGAACGCAACCTATGAATGAACGTCGACGCGATATGTTCCTGTGGCAATGGTCCCGCAAGCGTCAACCGGGGAGGGCTGCGGTCGCGATTCGTGGCGCCGTGATTGGTGCGCTGGGTGGTTTGGTTTTCGCAGTGATCATGTTCAGCGGAATGGGCAACGGGAACCGGAGCACAGCCACGGTCTTGTCGTCGCTGCGGCAGGGATGGATGTTGCTCGGGCTTTCGATCCCGGCTTTCGCCGCGATGGGATTCACCCTCGCTTACCGCATCTTTTCTTCGCAGGAAGCCATGTACCAGTCGCTGCTCCGCGCAGGTGCGCGCGTGCCGGATCAGAAGCCTGTCATGGCTGCCGGCGATCATGGCCCTGCGATTGCGGTTGCGATTGCGTTCGCCGTGATCGCGGCCTTCATCATTTTCCTGATCATCAAGTTCGGGTAGCCCGTCTGCAAAATTGGACGCGCATTTTTCAACATGCGCTCAACCATCCGGAGGCCGCGAGTGGGATGCGAAATTAGCGCCTTAAGTTTTGGCGCGCTGCGTCAAAGTCGCTGGCGCGGCCCTGAGCAACTTCCGAAATGCGGCGGCACTCGGTGATGCGGCGTGCCCGGAGCGGTTGATCACCGCGACTTGCCGTTCAATGCGGTCGCCACGCAGGCGGATGGCGATGCAGTTCGCGGCAGGCTGACGGGTCGCGAGTTGCGGGAGAATGGCGATGCCGAGTCCGGCGGCGACGAGGGAGCGGATGGTTTCCAGCTCGCTGCTCTCGCACGCGATGCGGGGCTCGAATCCGGCGGCGCGGCAAGCGGCGAGCGCAGTATCGCGAGCGCGGCCTTTGTAAAAGACGAAGGGCTCCTGCGCGAGTTTTGGGAGCGTGATGCTGCGCTGCTTCGCGGCGGGATGGCCTTTTGCGAGGAGGATCACGAAGGGTTCGGTGAAGAGGAGGTGCTCGTCGAAATTTGCGCCGGAAGTCGGAAGCTGGACGATGCCGAATTCGACGCGCCCGCTTTCGACCATTTGCGCGACGGCTTCGGAGGTGCCTTCAAAGAGGGCGAGTTCCACGAGCGGGTGCTGTTTGCGAAATGCGGCGATGGCGGCGGGCAGTATGCAGGCGCTAACCGATGGGATGGCTCCGATGGCGAACCGCCCGCCGCGCAGGCCGATGAGATCTTGCACGGCTTGGCGCGCGGCGTTGGCTCGCTCGATGAGAGCCTCGGCGTGCTGGCGCAGAGTTTCGCCGGCTGCGGTGAGCACAGTCTCGCGGCGGCCGCGATGGAAGAGCGGGGTGCCGAGTTCGCCTTCGAGATTGCGGATCTGCTCGCTGAGCGCGGCCTGTGCGAGGTGGAGACGCGCGGCGGCGCGGGTGAAGTTCCGCTGGCGGGCGGCTTCGAGGAAGTATTCGAGCTGGTAGAGTTCCATCGGGATTTCCGTTCATGATGATTGGAAAGGACAGTTTTACCAGCCGAAGAACGGATGCTATTCCTTAAGGAAGCATGAGCCGACTTTGCGTCCACACCATCACCACCAAGCCTCTCTCGCTGGAGCAGTGTCTCGCAGAGTATCCGAAGCGCGGCATCTGCGGGATCACAATCTGGCGGCAGGCGCTCGAAGGGAGTGATCTCAATGCGGTGAAACGGCAGGTAGCGGACTCCGGCATGGAACTCGTCAGCCTGTGCCGCGGCGGATTTTTCCCAGCGACGACGGCTGCGGCCCGGCAGAGCGCCATTGATGACAATTTGAAAGCCATCGAGCAGGCGCACGCGCTCGGCGCTCCGCTCATCGTGCTCGTCTGCGGAGCGGTGCCCGGGCAGTCGCTGGCGGAATCACGCAAACAGATCACAGCGGGCATCGCGGCAGTGCTGCCCGTGGCGGAAGCGGCAGGCGTGAAGCTGTCCATCGAACCGCTGCACCCGATGTATGCGGATGATCGCAGCGCGGTGAACACGATGCGGCAGGCGCACGAAATCTGCGACGCGCTCGGCTCGCCGAAGTCCGTCGGCATCGCGGTGGATGTGTATCATGTGTGGTGGGACCCCGAGTTGAAGTCACAGATCGATCTCGCCGGTCAGACGGGTCGGCTGCACGCCTTCCACATCTGCGATTGGAAGACGCCGACGACCGACCTCCTGAATGATCGCGGTCTCATGGGCGAAGGCTGCATCAACATCCGCGAGATCAGCGACTGGGTGGATGCCACCGGCTTCACCGGCTATCGCGAAGTCGAAATCTTTTCCAACAAGTGGTGGGCTGCGGACCAGTATCTCTTCCTCGACCAAATCGCCTCCAGCTACGCCAACCTCTACCAATCCTAACTCCAATGAAAACACGCAGAATCGGCATCATCATGAACGGCGTCACCGGACGCATGGGCACCAATCAGCACCTGATCCGATCGATCAAGGCGATCCGCGATCAGGGCGGGCTCAAAGTGGGCGACGATCTCATCCTCATGCCCGACCCGATCCTCACGGGGCGCAACCACGACAAGCTGAAGGCGCTCGCCGAGCGCACGGGTGTCACACGTTTCACCACTGATGTGGATGCGGCACTCGCGAATCCCGATGACGAAATTTTCTTCGACGCCAGCGGCACGCTGCAACGCGCGGGCTTCATCGAAAAGGCGGTGAAGGCGAAGAAGGCCATCTATTGCGAAAAGCCGACTGCCGTGGAGACGAGCGAGGCGCTGCGCCTTGCCAAGCTCTGCGAAGACGCCGGAGTGAAAAACGGCTGCGTGCAGGACAAGCTCTGGCTCTCGGGCATCCGCAAGTTTCGCACACTGCGCGATCAGGGTTTCTTCGGCCGCATCCTCAGCGTGCGCGGCGAATTCGGCTACTGGGTCTTCACGGGCGAGGATGGCGACCAGCCTGCGCAGCGCCCGTCGTGGAATTACCGCAAGCAGGACGGCGGGGGCATCATCGTGGATATGCTCTGCCACTGGCGCTACGTGATCGATAATCTCTTCGGCAAAGTGAAAGCCGTGAGCTGCCTCGGAGCCACGCACATCCCGAAACGGCTCGATGAACGCGGCAAGCCCTACGACTGCACGAGCGACGACGCGTGCTACGCCACTTTCGAGTGCGAAGGAGGGGTCGTGTGCCAGTTCAACAGCTCCTGGACCGTGCGCGTGCGCCGCGACGATCTGCTCACGATGCAGGTGGATGGCACGCACGGCAGCGCCATCGTCGGCCTGCGCAAATGCTGGGTGCAAAGCGCCGGCACCACGCCGCGCCCGACGTGGAACCCCGACGTCGATCAGCCCATCAACTT